>JAGNHN010000096.1 GCA_018001695.1 Lentimicrobiaceae bacterium | reverse complement strand
TAAATAATCTATCCGTTTTTCCGCGGTCTGCAAAGTTAGAAAAACCTTGCATAATTACCTGATTTCTTGTGTGGGATGTGTGCTGCTATCCCCAGGGGTAACAGATCTGGGGAGCAATAAGGTTGTGCTTCGGTTGTGCCTCACTAAAGCTCGGACAGTCACATTTCTTGCGTTTCTTATGCTGCTTGTAAGGATATATCTTTGATGAACAGGAACTTACCGCAAAAGCGATCATTAAAACCACGGCGATGGTCAGCCTTGAAATACGGTATGTGGTATGCCTGGCTTTCATGGAATGCAAAGATACCTCTTTCCCGGAAGTAGGCAGTCCACCGATTTTATCCTTAATTTCGCAGAAAGCAATGCAATGGAGCTGATCAAGGATATCGGAGCCTACCTGATCCTGATGCGCCAGGTTTTCAGGAGACCGGAAAAGGCGGTGGTCCTGCGGAATCAGTTTACCCTGGAAGCTTATAAGCTGGGGGTAGATTCCCTGGCCATCGTGGCCATCATCTCTGTCTTCATGGGCGCTGTCGTGGCCATACAAACGGCCTTCAATATTGATTCTCCGCTGGTGCCTGACTGGACAGTCGGCTATACCACCCGTCAAAGCGTTTTGCTGGAGTTTTCGCCTACCATCATCAGTCTTTTCCTTGCCGGTAAGGTGGGATCAAGCATCGCCTCTGAAATAGGTACGATGCGTGTTACCGAGCAGATTGATGCCCTGGAAATCATGGGTGTCAATAGTGCTGCCTTCCTCATATTCCCCAAAATCATTGCCAGCATGTTCATCAACCCGGCCCTGGTCATCATCAGCATGTTCCTGGGGATGTTCGGCGGGTATCTGGCCACCGTGGCCACCGACCTGGGGAGTGCGTATGCCTATATTGAAGGATTGCAGCTTGACTTTGAGATGTATGACGTATCATATGCCCTGATCAAAACCGTGGTATTTGCCTTCCTGATCGCCTCTGTCTCCGGGTTTCATGGTTATCATGTACAGGGTGGTGCCCTGGAAGTCGGACGGGCCAGCACCCGTGCCGTTGTCTTCAGCTCCATCAGTATCATCATTTTCAACCTGATACTAACCCAGCTTCTCCTGGTATGATAGAAGTAGATCATATCTCTTTTGCCTTCGGTGAGAAGCAGGTGTTGAAAGACATCAGCTTTAGTTTTGACCGTGGCAAGACCAACCTGATCATTGGCCAAAGCGGCTCCGGCAAGACCGTGCTTATGAAATGTCTTGTCGGGTTGTTTGAGGTACAGGCCGGTCATATCCTGTTCGACGGGCGTGACTTTTCCTCCATGAGCTTCCGGGAGCGCAAAGCCATCCGCCAGGAGATAGGAATGCTGTTTCAGGGTGGTGCCCTGTTCGACTCCATGACCGTGGAGGAGAACATCATGTTCCCGATGAAGATGTTTACCGAACAATCCAGGGAGGAGCGCCTCGACAGGGCCAATTTCTGTCTGCAGCGTGTTGATCTTGAGAATGTAAACAAGCTTTTCCCCTCCGAATTGAGTGGAGGCATGAAGAAAAGGGTTGCCATTGCCCGTGCCATAGCTTTGAATCCCAAATATTTATTTTGTGACGAACCGAATTCCGGCCTGGATCCCCGTACTGCCAACCTGATCGATAACCTGATTCAGGAGATTACCCGGGAATATGGCATCACAACCATCGTTAACACCCACGATATGAATTCGGTGCTGGAAATTGGTGACCGTATCGCCTATATTCACCAGGGGCATCTCTGGTGGTCTGGCGACCGGCACAGCATCCTGAACTCAGGGAATCCCGAACTGAATGACTTTGTATTTACCAACGAGCTCACCCGCCGGCTAAAGCAGTAGGTCATGAACTACATCGATCTCGTTCTGCTGTTGATCCTGGCCTGGGCGGCCTGGAAGGGTTTTACCCGGGGATTGATCATTGAGCTTGCTTCTGTCGTATCCCTTGTGTTGGGTATCTATGCAGCAGTGAAATTCTCCGGCGTGGCAGCCCAGCTTATCCAGCGATACGTCGATATGGAAGGATCAACCCTGCAATTGATCAGCTTCAGCCTGACCTTCTTTGTTGTCGTTCTCCTGGTCATGCTGGTAGGTAAGATCCTGGAACGCTTCATCAACCTGGCCATGCTGGGTTGGCTTAACCGCATCAGCGGGGCTGTCTTCAGTGTCTTCAAGATCAGTCTGATGCTAAGCATCCTGATGATGCTGCTCAAAGTGGTGGATATGGATCATAAACTGCTGGGAGACGAACGCAAAGACGAATCCTTCCTTTATCGCCCTATCGAGTCGATGGGGCCTGCCGTCCTGGAACTGGCGGGTATCCGCTCCTTTCTACCCGGCCATGAAACACCCAAAGAGCAGGAGGATCAGGAAAGCTCCGTGCAGACTTCACTGATTTCAACGCTTTTAAACTGAGCTATTCATCTTACCAAAGACATGAAACATCCCATTACAATCTCTGCGGAGCTGATCAGATCTGCCCTGTTTGGCGTGGCTGTAGGGGATGCCCTCGGGGTTCCGGTTGAGTTCATGTCCAGGTCGGCTTTGAAGAAAAACCCTGTGCTGGATATGAGGGGATATGGAACCTACCATCAACCACCGGGGACGTGGTCGGATGACAGCTCGCTGACTTTTTGCCTGGCAGAGGCCCTGACCGAAGGATATGATCTGGATGTCATTGCAGGTAATTTCGTGAAGTGGGTAGAAGCGCAGTTCTGGACACCCCGGGGCCATGTTTTTGATATTGGTATCGCTACAAGGGAAGCCATCAGAAGACTGGCGTATGGCGTAAACCCTTTACTAGCGGGTGGTACCGCTGAATCATCCAATGGAAACGGTTCGCTGATGCGCATCCTGCCGCTTCTTTTTGAGGTGTATGACAAACCCATGGATCAGCGCTTTGAATATACCCGGCAGGTGTCCTCTATCACCCACGGACATATCAGATCCATCCTGGCCTGCTTTTATTATCTGGAATTGGCCTTACTGTTTCTGGAAGGAAAGGATAAATGGACAGCCTGTAACACACTCAGGACCTTCCTTCCGCCCTTTTTTTCTTCTTTATCTGTCCCAGCCGGAGAAATTGCAACATTTACTAGACTGCTAAACGGCAATATTGCTGAGTTGGCGGAAGCGGACATCTTCAGCAGCGGGTATGTCCTGCATACCCTGGAAGCCAGCCTGTGGTGCCTCCTTACCACGGATAGCTATCCGGATGCTGTGCTGAAAGCCGTGAACCTGGGTGAGGATACCGACACCACTGCTGCTGTGACAGGCGGACTGGCCGGGCTTTTATACGGGATGGACCAGATCCCCGCATCATGGATCAATCAACTGGCCAGGAAAGATGATATCAACCTCCTGGCGGACAGACTTTTTGACCGGGTGCACAAAAAAGGCTAACATCTCTAGAACGACATCACAGAAAATGAGGATAGTTTTTCTTTCTTGTACTTACAGTAGGGCTTCCTCAAAAAAGCATCGACAATCTTTATAGTGTTGATAAACAAACATTTGAATGTTAATAATTAGCGCCGTGATAGCCAATAAATGCAGGAATTATTAGTAAATTGATCTAAATTCCT
>JAGNHN010000013.1 GCA_018001695.1 Lentimicrobiaceae bacterium | reverse complement strand
TTATTTCATATCTTTTTAATTTAATTCGCGGATTTATTGTTTCCCTAAACTGTGCCGCTCGTCTTTTGTTTTTATATTTCTCGGCCGGGCTATTTATTTAACGCGCCATTTAATTGCGCCCAACGTTACTGTAAGCGATCTATGGCGGCTAATATTCGTATGGCTGCTGTCTATCTTTCCGGCATGTTTCACGCGTACGAAGGCATAAATATAAAAAAAATCGATACCTACCCTCCTGCCCACCAAAAATTTAAAGGCTCATATCATCCAAAGGACTCCGCAACACGCCCATCCCCTTGGTGGTGACATGGGTGTAAATCTCTGTGGTCTTGGGACTTGCATGCCCCAGCAGGCTCTGGATGTAGCGCAGGTTGACACCGGCCTCCAGCAAATGGGTGGCAAAACTATGCCGTAAGGTATGCATGCTCACGCGCTTGCTCAGCCCGGCCTTCTGGCACGACCGATGCAAGACGTTCTGAATGCTGCGGGCAGCATACCGGCCTCCCATCTGCCCCTCGAAAAGATAGGACCTGGGCCGGTACTGACGGAAATATTTCCGCAGCTCCTCCAATAGCTTCAACGACAACAGCGTTACCCTGTCCTTGCGTCCCTTGCCCCCACGGATATTGATCAGCATGCGGTCGCTGTCAATGTCGCCAGGCCTGAGATTGAGCAGCTCACTCAGCCGCAGTCCACCGGAATAGGCGGTCATCAGCATGCAACGGTGCTTCAGGTTGAGGGTGGCCGCCAGGATGCGCTCCACCTCCGCACTGCTTAAGACCACCGGCAAGGCTTTCTCGGTCCTGGGCCGCTCGATGTAATACACGCTGCGGGGCCCTCCCAGCACCTTCTCATAGTAGAACTTGATGGCATTGATGGCCTGGTTCTGGTAAGATGATGAAATTCCGCGCTCCTCCACCAGGTAACGCATATAGGTCCGGATCTCCTGCTCGCTGAGCTCCCGCAAGGGTTTCCAATGATAGTAATTGATAAACTCCTCAAAACATGCTTCATACGTCTTTCGTGTGCTCTCGCTGTACCGCATGACCACCAGCTTCTCGGTGTATTCAGGAGGAACAGGGCGGTAGTTCGGGATCTCCTCAGGGCTTTTCCTGGGCCTGATCTGCTTCCGCTGCAGATCGTCCATATACTCCCAGGTCCAGGCATGGGTATGGCAAAAGTGCTTCAGCTCTGCCAGAATGGTCTCGGTATGGGGCACCGACCAGGTCCGGGACTCAGCTTCCCAATGCGACAGGGGAAATGCACGCAACAGCGCCACCAGGGCGGCATCGAAGCGAAAAACAAGCCGCAGCCTGTCGGGATGATAGTGGATAACCTTAAGCACGGCCGCAGGCTCTTTGGACTCCGGATCTTTACCTGACACTTCCCCGCCCTTCCATTCGAGGCGGCTGCCAAAATACGCTTCGATCTGCTTCATCATGTCCGGGCTTGCCGGAATGACCCAGCAACGGGCGGCATAGTCCCAGCGGGCACGTCTCAGGGCACGCAGGAAAGCCAGGTCCGGCTCGGAGCGAGGAAGGCGTAATAGAATATTCCGACCTGTTCTCACTATCTCCACCCGGTTTTGCCCTGATCCGTTCATGGTGTTTATCTGTGTTAATTTTCAATAATGGCCTCGCATATGGCCTCTATGATGACATTTCATCAATAGATGACCAGGGCCACTCAGGTAAATAGACGAATTGAGGGGTGGTTTTTGGAAAATCAGGTAAAAACAAGTGAAAATGAACTCAGGAAGCTGGGAGGAGAAGACTATCCTGGCCGCTATGTCTCATAAAGCGCGAGACATCCCCTGACCGCTCTGAAGGAGATATTTTGATCCAGGAGTAACTTCATCACGCAACACTGAGTTTACGTTCTCTGTCTGTCTCCACCCTGTTTCGCAGATGAAGCCATCATCCGGTTTCCAGGACAATCAGCCTCATCCTGCAGTGCTTATCTGCCTCTGCTTCCGGCTTATTCAACATCCTGTTAACAGAATAACAATTCAGGAAGCGAAGCCTGCATTTTCTATATCTTTGCCGGCAATTACGCTTCTTTGATATCCATAAACTCAATCTTAATATGATCACTGATAATTTTACGGCCCGTCACAACGGCCCAGGGGAACAGGAAATGGGTAAGATGCTGGAAGCCATCGGTGTTTCTTCGCTGGACACACTGATCGACCAAACGATCCCGGCGGGAATACGCCTGCCGGCACCGCTGGACCTGCCCAGGGGGATGAACGAATATGAATACCTCAACCACCTGCGCGCGCTGGGCAGGAAGAACAAACTGTACAAATCGTTTATCGGCATGGGCTATTATGACACCATCACACCGGGTGTCATCCTGCGCAATATCCTCGAAAACCCGGGCTGGTACACCTCTTACACCCCTTACCAGGCAGAGATTTCCCAGGGCCGTCTGGAAGCGCTGCTGAATTTCCAGACCATGGTGTCGGAGCTTACCGGCCTGCCGGTCGCGAATGCCTCTTTGCTGGACGAGGCCACGGCAGCGGCCGAAGCGATGGTGATGTTCTACCGTTCGCGCTCCCGACAGGCGGTGAAACAAGGCGCCAACGTGTTCTTTGTTTCGCATGACCTGCTCCCGCAAAGCCTGGATGTACTGAAGACGCGGGCCGTTCCGCTGGGCATCGAGCTTGTTACGGGCGATGCGGACACATTCACCTTCGATGAGCGGGTGTATGGGGCCATCATCCAGTATCCCTGTGAAGCAGGCGTGGTACATGACCATCGTGCTTTTGTGTCGCGGGCCAAAGAAGCCGGCATCTTCGTGGCTGTGGCCGCCGACCTCCTCAGTCTGACCTTGCTGGTGCCGCCGGGCGAATGGGGCGCCGACGTGGTCCTGGGATCATCCCAGCGTTTCGGCATCCCAATGGGCTTCGGGGGCCCGCATGCCGCGTTCTTCGCCACAACAGAAGCTTTCAAACGCAACCTGCCCGGGCGCATCATCGGCATCAGCGTCGATGCCAAAGGCAACCCCGCCCTCCGCATGGCGCTGCAGACGCGTGAACAGCATATCAAAAGGGAAAGAGCGACCTCCAATATCTGCACCGCCCAGGCGCTGCTGGCCACGATGGCAGGGATGTATGGCGTTTACCATGGGCCGGATGGCCTGAAGGAGATCGCAAGGCACATCAATATCCTGACGGGTGTGCTGGCCCAGGAAGCTCCGCAATATGGCTTTGCCCAGCTTAATCCCTATTTCTTCGACACCCTGAAGTTCCGCCTGCCGGCCGGTCTGAAAATGGAAACGCTGCGTCAGGCAGCTCTGCAACAGGAGATGAACTTCCGCTATATCGACGAACATACAATCGGCATCAGCATCGACGAGACGACGACCCTGGGGGATATCAACCGGATCCTGGAGATCTTTGCCCGGACAGCCGGCCATGATTTCACACCCTTTGTCTGTGATCCTGAGGTCTGCCGGCTGATCACGACCATCCCGGCTGCATTGCAGCGCAGCAGCGCTTTCATGCAGCAGGATGTGTTCCGCCGCTACCACAGCGAGACGGAGATGATGCGTTACATCAAGAGGCTGGAGCTGCGCGACCTGGCGCTGAACCGCACCATGATACCGCTGGGAAGCTGCACGATGAAGCTGAATGCCGCCGCAGAGCTGTTCTCGCTGAGCTGGCCTGAGTTCGGGGCTTTGCATCCTTTTGTCCCGGCCGACCAGGCCGCGGGTTACCTGGAGCTGATCAGGGATCTGGGCCGTGACCTGAGCGAGATCACGGGATTTGCCGGCATCTCCTTCCAGCCAAATTCCGGCGCTGCCGGGGAATACACCGGACTGCTGGTCATCCGCGAATACCACTTCAGCCGGGGTGAAGGGCACCGCAACATCTGCCTGATCCCTTCGTCGGCACATGGCACCAACCCGGCCAGCGCCGTGATGGCCGGCATGGAAGTGGTGATTGTGGCCTGCGACGACCAGGGCAATATCGACATCGCCGACCTCCGGCAGAAAGCCACGGAACACGCCGGAAAACTATCGGCTCTGATGGTGACCTACCCCTCCACGCATGGGGTGTTCGAGGAAGGGATACGGGAAATCATGGACATCATTCATTCGCATGGCGGACAGGTGTACATGGATGGCGCGAATATGAACGCCCAGGTAGGCCTGACAAGTCCGGGCTTTATTGGGGCCGATGTCTGCCACCTCAACCTGCATAAGACCTTTGCCATCCCTCATGGTGGAGGCGGTCCGGGTGTCGGACCTATTGGTGTAGCAGCCCATCTGCTGCCGTTCCTGCCTTCTCATCCTGTCGTGAAGACCGGCGGAGAACAGGGGATCACCGCCGTGGCGGCCGCCCCGTTCGGCAGCGCCATGATCCTGCCGATCTCCTACGGATATATCAAACTGCTGGGCGGAGAAGGCCTCACACAGGCCACCCGCATGGCCATCCTCAATGCCAATTATCTGAAAGCCAAGCTCGAGAAGCATTATGACATCCTGTATACCGGTCCCAACGGCAGGGTGGCTCATGAGATGATCCTCGACTGCAACATCTTCCACCGCACAGCCGGTGTGGAGGTGATCGACATAGCCAAGCGACTGATGGACTACGGTTTCCACGCCCCGACGGTGGCCTTCCCCGTGCATGGCACCCTCATGGTGGAACCGACGGAAAGCGAGCCCTTATCGGAACTCGACCGCTTTGTGGACGCGATGGTTACGATACGCCAGGAAATCAGGAATATCGAGGAAGGGCGGGCGGATAAAGAGAACAACCTCCTCAAGAATGCCCCGCATACGGTATGCATGGTGGCCGGCAGTGGCTGGGACCTGCCTTACACCCGCGAGCAGGCTGCTTTCCCGCTGGATTGTTCTATGGGCGATAAATATTGGCCCCCGGTCACCCGGATCGACGATGCCTACGGGGATCGAAACCTGGTATGCTGTGCCATGATATAGATTTTTCATACTGGTGTTAATGGCATTTTTACATGGCAGGCAAGGCCTACCTTGTGATCGTGGGAAAGTGTAGCTTAGGCACAACCTGGCGCGTATTATACCTCCTGGTATACCATCTAAATACTAATTGGAATTCATCAATGAATATCATAATTCAGCGATGATACGCCTTTCATTTGTTTCATTGTGTCTAATTTTAGGTGATGTGAATTAACCTCTTTATGCCAAACACCGGTGGATTCAGGAATTTCTTAGGACTTGCGCACCGCACCCCCATCCATGCCTCGGTGTTCCTGATAGTAGCACTCTGGGTCATCCTGCTGTCGGGACGCGCATATGCCGCTGATTACTATTGGGTTGGTGGTTCAGGGAACTGGTCGGATATAAATCACTGGGCCACAACTTCCGGTGGAACGGTGACGCATTTTACCGTGCCTTCGCCTACTGATGATGTGTATTTTGATGCAAATTCTTTTACGGCTGAGGGGCAAACTGTCGTGATGAATCTGAACATCATCACTTGCCATCATTTTGATTGCACCCAGGCTTTGTATAATCCCACTTTTCTAAGTAACAGCGCGACAAAAGTGGAGATCTACGGGTCAATGCTCCTGACGAAGAACGTTAACTTTCTGGTTAATTCCAACCTTCACTTTGTTGCAACTTCTCCTGGAATGCAAGTCCAAACTACCGGGCACGAAATGTTAGGTAATATTTATTTCAATGGTTCAGGAGGGGGATGGATACTCATGGACTCACTGAACGCCACAGGTAGTGAAATACATCTCAGGGAAGGCAATCTGAATACAAACGGGCAAGAGATTCGTTGCTACCAATTCAACGCAAACTACCTCTTACCTCGTAGCCTGACCCTTGGCAACTCCCATATTCTTGCCTATAACTACTGGACCGTTCATAAGACTGGGCTAACCTTGAATGCTGGAACTTCCACTATCACGCTTACCGCACCATCAGCGAATTTTCTCAGCATTGGAACAGGCAGTTCGACTTATCATAAGCTTTACTTTCATTCGGGTGCTGGCACTGCTACCCTTGACGCAGGCAGTATTTCCTTCGATCGGGTGGAATTCAGGAGCAACGGTAATATTTCCGGGAATGTGACTTATGGCGACCTGGTGCTCACAAAGGGGAAAACCTACAATTTTACACAAGCCAGTACGCACATTTTTATCGATTCCCTTTTAGCCGCAGGGCATTGCATGAATCCCATACGAATTCAATGCGTGAATGGAACAAGCTCCTTTATAAAAACCTCCGGAAGCATCCAGGTCGAATCCGCGGAGATCAAAGGTATTCAAGCCAGTGGTGGAGCCACGTTCTATGCTCTCGCGTGTTCTGATCTAGGCAATAACTCAGGCTGGCTTTTCAGTCCACCCCCACCACGAACCCTTTACTGGGTGAATGGCACCGGGTTGTGGAACGATACCAGCAATTGGTCTGTGAGTAGTGGGGGTCCTTCCGGTGCTTGCCCCCCTACCCAATATGATGATGTGATCTTCGATGGTAATTCCTTTGTGAATTCAACGGACTCTGTCATCCTCAACGCATCCCATTCGTACTGCCGGGATATGACCTGGATAGCATTTGGTGATGACCCCAGTCTGGTATCGGGAGGAGGTGATTTTTTGCATATTCACGGTTCACTTCATTTTCAGCCGATTATGAAATATGCGTTCACCGGTCCCGTCTATTTTGCAGCATCCACTCCTGGACAAACCATCACTAGCGCCGGGCATCGCTTCCTCAATTTTGTGGAATTTATTGGTGATGGCGGCGGCTGGACCCTGCTAGATAGCCTGAGCATTTATAACAATAATCTGATTCTCAGCCATGGCCATCTTAACACAAATGGCAAAACCGTATCCTGCTATCGTTTCGTTTCAACTGAATTTAACCAGAGAATCCTAAGCCTTGGTGCAAGTAAGATCTTCGTGAATAGAAATAAGGGTGATGCCATTGAGATCAACGGAAGTAATCTCAGCTTGAATGCCGGCACCTCAGAATTTATCCTTACTTCAAGCGAACCAGTATTTAGAATCGAATCCGGGGCTGCACTGGTATTTCATAACATCCTGTACCAGAACGATCAAGGACGTGGAGACCTCAAAAAGCAAGGATCTACCTTCAACAGGATTAAATTCAATGCAGATGGATGGATTGAAGGCAATACTTTCATGGATAGCCTGTGTCTTTCAAAAGGGAGGACATACACCTTCCAGAAGTTCATGGTTCAAACCATCAACCACCTGATAGCGCAAGGAAATTGCAATAATCCAGTCCTTCTCGAGACAGACTCTGCAGGTGGTGTGGCTTTCTTCAACGGTGGACCTGATACCAGTAAGATTTATGATGCCATAATTCAGGATATTAACTGTCTGGCAGGCTCGCACTTCTATGCCTACAATACGGTGGATCTGGGAAATACTACAGGTTGGAATATTCAGTCAAGACCAGCCTTAGACCTCTATTGGGTTAACGGGCAAGGGGACTGGGCAGATTCTTCCCATTGGTCTGTCAGTTCAGGAGGTGTGCCGGGTGCCTGCATCCCATCGCCCCTGGACAATGTGTTTTTCGATGCCAATTCTTTCATTGGCAAGACCGATACTGTTTTCACCAGCCACGCCAGGATTATGTGTCATGACATGACATGGATCGACAATACGGGCAGGCATGTGTTCTACGCTGGAATAGGGGGCAATTGCAGGATTTATGGCTCTCTGCTTTTCTCTGATTCAATGTATAATGCCTATGGTGGAGCCTTCATATTTCTCTCCGATACAACAGGCGAAACCATTACTTCCAATGGTAAGGTGTTCCATAATGACGTACGTTTCAGGCATGCACTAGGTGGATGGACTGTGACGGATGACTTTGTAATTAGCGGAGCAATGAGTAAACTGGAGTTGGTACTTGGTTCACTTTCCATGCCCGGACTTAACATCACTATTCCTTCCTTTTCTTCCTCGCATAAGACCAACAAATTCCTGGACATCCGTGGTTCCGATATCACCTTGAATTTTGGGAACTGGAACCTGGTCTCTGATTCGACAGAATTGCTTGCCGATTCCTCAATGATTAGATTTACAACCAGTTATGGCATGATGAGGAATACGGGCGGCGATACACTGTCCTTTCATAATGTGTGGTTTTCTGAGTCCGGTGGGTATAACGATTTGACCTCTTTGCAAGTCACCTGCAGATTTAACCTTGTGAGTTTTGCAGGAAATGCCAACATCAACGGAAATAATATCTTCGATACACTTTTCCTTTCACCGGGCAACACCTATAAGCTCGAGGCAGGCAAGCAGCAGCGACTGAGCATTATGGAAGCCAACGGCAACTGTTTCAATACGATATCCTTGTCGTCAAACGCCATCCCACAGCAGGCAGTAATTGCTAAATCTTCTGATACGCTACAGATTACGTATGCTTCCCTGAACGGGATAAATGGGCAAGGTGGTGCCGTATTTCATGCAATAAACTCTATTGATAAGGGACATAATAGCAACTGGATAATCGATGCAACGCCACATAATGACCTGTATTGGGTGAATGGCAGCGGAAACTGGCATGATTCCACTCACTGGTCATACATCAGCGGGGGAGCTGGTGGATCCTGCATACCTACATCCCGGGATGATGTGTTTTTTGATGCCAATTCATTCACGGGAAGCGGTGATACAGTATACATAAACGCTATAGCAGAATGCCGCAGCATGGACTGGACAGGTGCTACCGGTAGCCCAATGATCCATGGAAACTGGGGGATCAACCTCTATGGAAGTCTGATTCTCATTGATAGCATGAATAATAACCTCATGAATTTTTGGAGGTTCAAGTCAGACTCTATGTCGAATATTATCCAAACGGCAGGGAATGTTTTTCCCCGATCGCTTGTTTTCGATGGAAACGGTACCTGGCTATTAGCTGACAGCCTTTCCACAGATATGGACATCCACTTCATGAAAGGAAACCTCCATACCCAGGGAAATTTTGTGAGCTGTTATGTCTTTGATTCCGATTATGACAACACCCGCAGCCTAACTCTTGGCAACTCCCATGTCGAATTACGCTCAGGAGCCCAATACTCCTGGGTTATGAATGGAAGCAACATGACCCTGGATCCAGGTACTTCCACCATCCGCTTTCTGCAGGCCACGGGTATGTTTAATCGAACCGGAAACAATCTCGGATATCATAAGGTCGAGTTTGTCAATCCCAGCGGCACCTCACTGATTCGGACACTACAGATGAACTGCCGGTTTAACCACCTCAGCATACATAACGATGGAAGGATCTTCGGCAAGAACACCTTCGATTCACTTACCTTTTTTCCTGACAACACATACCAGCTCGATATAAATAATCCTCAAACCATAGTGGATTATTTCTGGGTCAGGGGAAATAATTGTTTTCCTTTACGTCTTGAGTCCACTTCATTAGGCAACCAGGCAACAATTATTAAGGATACCGGTTTGGTCACCGGTGATTTTATTCATATGCGGGACATCCATGCTACGGGTGGCGCCACTTTTTATGCCGGATCCAACAGTGCGGATATTGCCAATAACGCGGGTTGGGTATTTAACAATGCACCTTCTTATGTTTACGGGCTGCCTGATGACACTTTCCTTATCAAAGGCACCCCCCTCGTCATCAATACTGTAAATTTTAACGGCGGACCTGGCACAAGCTACCTTTGGGGGGATGGAAGCATCAACAGCTCCATCACTGTTAACAGCCCCGGCGTTTATTACGTTACTGTGACATACGACACCAATTGTTCAGTAAGCGATTCAATCATAGTATTTTGCAGGCTCGGGCTTGACCTGATACCCACAAACGCTACTTGCAATGCCTATACGGATGGCGCGATTGACCTGAATGTGGCTGGAACTCCTGCCATCTATGATTTCCTGTGGTCAACAGGAGACAGTACGGAAGATATCACAGGTCTGGGCGCAGGGTGGTATGTGGTTACTGTGTCAGATAGCGTCTGCTATGGAATTGATTCGGTTGAAATTACAGAACCTCCATTGCCAGATCCGGGTATCCGGGATACCGTTTTTTGTTCGGATACAAGTATTACAATCCATGCCGACGGTGGCTTCACATCCTACCAATGGTCCAATGGCTCCTCCTCCCCTTTCATAACAGTCAGTCAGAGCGATAGCATCTGGATCATTGTTGTGGATAGCGCGGGATGCATCAGTCCCAGGATAGAGATATACATCACAGCGGATCCAGTTCCCCAACCCAATCTCGGCACCGATACCTGTGTTTCTTTTGACGGGATGCTTAACCTCCAGGCTGGGGTTTTCGAGGAATATCAATGGTGGGATGGATCCACCCTGGCTGGAGCCATAGTCAATGATACGGGCTATTTCTGGATCAGGGTAAAAGAATTAAGCTGCTATGGATACGACACAATCTATATCGCTTCCTGTCCACCAGAAATTACGATACCAAACGTATTCACGCCCAACTATGATGGTATAAATGATGCTTTTCAGCCCACTCATCAGAATATCATCTATTACCATCTTTCAATTTTCAACCGCTGGGGGCAACTCCTGTTTGAAAGTTTTGATATCAGGGAAGGTTGGGATGGGAAATTCCAGGGTCAGGAATGCTCTGAAGGGACTTATTTTTATAAGATCGAATACGCAGGTTTCGGACAGGGAAGTCTGAAGCATTCCTCGCACGGATCCATCACATTGCTGAGATGATAACTATCTCAGGGCAGGTTCGATGTATACTTCTACCGCTTAGATATACTTGAGCGTCTCCAGGCAATACTGGATTTTCTCCACACTGCGCTGAATGTCATTATCAAGACCAACAGAGAAGCGGATCAGGCCCTCGCTGAGACCCATTTCGCGCTGAACGTCCTCGGGCACTTCTGAAGATGTACTTTTGCCTGAGCAGCTGAAGAGAGTTTTGAAATAACCCAGGCTCACGGCGAGGTACCCCACGCCTTCGGCTTCCATCATTTCCATGAGGCGGTTGGCTTTCTCGCTGGTACCCATGTCGATGGCAACCATGCCTCCGTAGCCGTAGCCATCGTTGAGCATGGAACGCAGCAGTGCATGGCCACGGTGTTCCGGAAGTCCAGGATAATTCACTTTAATCCCCAGTTCTTTCAGTCGCGTTGCTACCACCATGGCGTTTTCGCTATGCTGCCGCATGCGGATATGCAGGGTATGCAGGTTTTTGAGGATGGACGAAGAGCGCAGGGGGTCAAGGACAGGCCCCAGGAGCATGGCGGTGCCTTTGTTAACGTCGACGATCTCGTTGATGAGTGAGGCATCCCCGCAGATGGCGCCGGCTACGCAATCGTTCTTGCCGTTGATGAATTTCGTCATGGAATAGACCACGATATCGGCCCCGAAGCGGAAGGGGGATACCATCATGGGTGTGAAGGTATTGTCGACGACCAGTTTGATGCCGTTCAGGCGTGTCAGTGCCGAGAGGCGGGGCAGGTCGGAGATTTGCAGCAGGGGGTTGGTCATGGTCTCGGTATAGACCAGTCGGGTATTGGGGCGGATGGCACGTTCCACAGCGCCAAGGTCTTCGATATTGACGAAGGTCACTTCGATATTGAACTTGGGCAGGTAGTTCTTGAAGAAAGCGTAAGTGCCTCCGTATGTTGTCACGCTGGATACGATATGATCTCCGGCGTTGCAATAGTGGAGGATCACGGTGGTAATGGCGGCCATCCCGGATGCGGTGACCCAGCCGGCCTCGGTGCCTTCCATGGCAGCCATGGCATCGGCCAGGTACTTATTGGAGGGGTTCCAATGGCGGCTGTAGAGGAAGCAGCCTTCGGCCTCGCCATGGAAGGTGTCTTCCATCGCCTCGGCGGTCATGAATGTAAAGGTGGATGAATCGGTGATGTCTGGGTTCACGCCCCCGAATTCGCCGAACTGCAGCAGGTCCTGCAGTCTTGATGCCGGATCACTTTTCATGTCGTTTGGATTTTTATATAATGTTGTAACATACAAATCAAGGGCAAGAGGCCCTGGACAAAGGTAACGAACCCTTTTCCATGGCAGATAACTGAATGCCTGACCATGGGCGAAACGCATCAATTTTTATTCTTTCTAAATAAGCAAAACAGAGGAAGCCCAGGCCAATGAGAAGGAAGCTCAGGGACGGGATATCAGCAGGGCTGATTCCCGGAGGGAATAAATCCTTACCTTTGCAGGTTCACAGGAAAAACCAAAAAATATTGCAGATATGAGCCAGAACACCCATTATGATGTCATCGTCATTGGCAGCGGCCCGGGCGGTTACGTTGCCGCCATCAGAGCAGCCCAGCTGGGCAAAAAGACAGCCGTGGTTGAAAAATCGGAACTGGGCGGCGTGTGTCTGAACTGGGGTTGTATTCCAACCAAAGCATTGCTGAAGAGCGCACAGGTGCTGAACTATCTGAAGCACGCCCAGGATTATGGAGTGACAGGTGCCGGAGAGCCCAGGGCGGATATCACAGCCATGGTAGCCCGCAGCCGTGAAGTGGCGGCAGGGATGAGCAAGGGAATACAATTCCTGATGAAAAAGAACAATATCGACGTCCTTGAGGGGAAGGGAAAGATCAGGCCGGGCAGGCAGGTGGTGGTGACAGGCCAGGACAAAAAAGAGACGGTTTATACTGCAGACCATATCATTCTGGCAACAGGAGCCCGCTCACGGGTTCTTCCGAACCTGCCACAGGACGGCCAAAAAGTTATAGGTTACCGGGAAGCGATGACCCTGCCCAAACAACCGAAAAGCATGGTCGTGGTGGGATCAGGCGCCATTGGCTCCGAGTTTGCCTATTTCTACCAAAGCATTGGGACCCAGGTAACCCTGGTGGAATTTATGCCCAATGTCGTTCCTCTGGAAGACGAAGAGGTTTCCAAACAGCTGGAACGCTCTTTCAAGAAGATGGGCATGAAAGTCATGACTTCCAGCACGGTTGAGAAGGTAGACACCAGCGGAAAGACCTGCCAGGTGACGATCAAAACGAAGAAGGGAGAAGAGCTGGTAGAAGCGGATATTGTGTTATCGGCTGTCGGCATCACGCCTAACCTCGAGGACTTGGGACTGGAAGAGGTCGGCATTGCCCTGGAAAACGGCAAGGTCAAGGTTGACGCCTATTACAAGACCAGTGTGGATGGCTATTATGCGATCGGGGACATCGTGCATGGCCAGGCGCTGGCGCATGTTGCCTCGCATGAAGGCATCACCTGTGTTGAAAAGATCGCCGGTCATCATCCGGAACCCATTGATTATGGTAATATTCCGGGCTGTACATATACCCATCCAGAGATCGCCAGTGTCGGAATGACGGAGAAAGCCGCGAAAGACGCCGGCTATGAGATACTGGTAGGCAAGTTCCCGTTCTCGGCCTCGGGCAAGGCCAGCGCAGCCGGTGCGAAAGATGGTTTTGTCAAGGTCATCTTCGATGCCAAATACGGCGAATGGCTGGGCGCGCACATGATCGGAGACAACGTAACGGAGATGATCGCCGAGGCGGTGGTTGCGCGTAAGCTCGAGACCACCGGGCATGAGATCCTGAAATCCGTCCACCCCCACCCTACCATGTCGGAGGCGGTGATGGAAGCCGTGGCCGCTGCTTACGGTGAAGTGATACATTTATAAGATGGAACTGCAGACCACACCCATCCCCGGACTGCTGGTCATCAAGCCGAGGGTATTCCGGGATGACAGGGGATATTTCTTTGAGTCATTTAACCAGGCCTTGCTGGACGCGGCCGGCATTCCGCCGCATTTTGTCCAGGACAACCAAAGCTTATCGGCCGCCGGGGTGATCCGTGGACTGCATTTTCAGGGACCGCCCTCGGCCCAGGGCAAGCTTGTCAGGGTGGTGCGCGGATCGGCCCTGGACGTGGCGGTGGATATCCGCCGCGGCTCCCCGCATTACGGCCAGCATTTCAAGATCCTGCTGAGTGCCGATAATCACCTCATTCTATGGATACCCGCCGGTTTTGCGCATGGTTTCCTCAGCCTGGAAGACAATACAACTTTCACCTACAAGTGCACGGATTATTACAATCCTGCTGCAGAAGGCAGCCTGCGCTGGGATGACCCTGCCCTGGGCATCGACTGGGGCATACAGCATCCGGTCATCTCTCCCAAAGATCAGGCGGCGCAAGGGTTTCAGGACTTTGTAACACCCTTTGCTTTATGAGGATGCGTGTGAAAAACATCCTGGTACCCGCCCTCATGCTGCTCTTCTTCATTGCGCTGGGGGTAGCCCTATCATCGCATTCCCAACAACTTACACGCACAGGCCTGAGCGGACCGGAAATGGCACCTCCGCTCCCTGCTAAGCTCGCTTTTGCTGGCGAAGATGTGCCCCTCTCCTATTTCTGGGTGGCGGAAGGTTATGATCGCGAACTGCTGGTCAATATGCACTGGCATTCATCGACCATCATGCTACTTAAACGGGCGCATCGTTACCTGCCGGTCATTGAACCCATTCTGAAAGAAGAAGGCGTTCCGGATGATTTCAAATACCTGGCGGTGATCGAAAGCAACCTGCTGCCGGCTGTCTCTCCCGCGGGAGCAACAGGCATCTGGCAGTTTCTGAAAAAGACGGGGCAGGCTTATGGACTGCGCATCAACGATGATGTGGATGAGCGTTATCACCTGGAAAAAGCCACGGTAGCGGCCTGCCGTTATCTGAAAGAAGCCAGGGATACCTTTGGCAGCTGGACCATGGCTGCGGCTGCGTACAACGCTGGAATACCGGGCATCCGCAGGTCACAGACAGAACAAAAGGCAGGCAGTTATTACGATATGTGGTTAAACACTGAGACTTCCCGCTATATACATCGCATCCTGGCCATCAAAACCATCTTTGAAGACCCGGTTCAATACGGTTATGACATACCTGCCGACAGGTTATACAAACCCTTGCAGGTAAAACGGGAAACGATGAGCACCGGGATCGAAAACCTGGCTGTCTATGCCCAATCGAAAGGCATCTCCTACCGTGCGCTCAAGGAACTCAACCCCTGGATGCGGAGCAACAAACTGCCGCACCCCGGCTTGGAACCTTATACGATCCTGCTGCCATTGGAGGAAGGACGCTGGTATCAGCCCTAAGGACGGCATGAAGCATGACAGAAGCCGCGTGGATATGAAAGCTGAAGGCACAATAGCACCCAGGAGCCTAACTTCCGTGAATGAGCGTGAAGTTCAGGATCCGGCTTTCCTTGAGATTCATGGGGCGCGGGTACACAACCTGAAGAACGTCAATCTTAGGATACCACGGCAGCAACTGGTGGTCATTACAGGCTTGAGTGGCAGCGGTAAGAGCTCCCTGGCATTTGATACCATTTATGCTGAAGGGCAGCGGCGCTATATGGAGACTTTCTCTGCCTACGCCCGTCAGTTTATCGGGGACCTTGAAAGGCCGGACGTCGATCAGATCAGCGGTTTGAGTCCGGTGATCGCCATTGAACAAAAGACCACCAGCAAGAATCCCCGGTCGACGGTGGGCACCATCACCGAAGTATACGATTTCCTCAGGCTGTTGTACGCCCGCGTCGCGGATGCCTATTCCATGCATACGGGAGAGCCCATGGTAAGGTATACAGAACAGCAGATACAGGACCTCCTCCGGGAAACATACGAGGGGCGCAATGTACTGTTGCTGGCACCCCTCGTGAAAGGGCGTAAGGGCCATTACCGGGAGCTTTTTGAACAGGTGCGCAAGCAGGGATTTCTGAAAGTCAGGGTGGATGGGGCATTGCTGGATCTCCGCCTGGGCATGCAGGTTGATCGTTATAAGGTGCACGACATCGAGGTGTTGATCGACCGCTTCCAGGTGGCAGGCGGGATGGACAAGCGCATCGCATCCTCGGTGCAGGCTGCGCTCCGGCAGGGCAAGGGAAGGGTGATGGTATTGGATGAAGCATTGCAGGAGGTCCGGTATTTCAGCAAGCTGCTGATGTGCCCCACAACCGGAGTCTCATATGAAGAGCCTGAACCCAATACGTTCAGTTTCAATAGTCCGTATGGTAGTTGCCCACGGTGCAGCGGTCTGGGCAATATTACACAGGTAGATCTGAAGAAAATCATTCCGGATGAACGGAAAAGCATCCGGAAGGGCGGACTGGCACCCCTGGGGGAATACAGGCCTACATGGATATTCAAACAGATCGAAGCCCTTGGCGAGAAATATGCCTTCACCCTGGACAGCCCTATCGGGGAACTCAGCGAGGAAGCCCTGAATGTCATTTTATACGGAAGCGATGAGATGATCCGGGTAAAGAATGAGTCGCTCGGCATCAGCACATCTTATACGCTTAATTTTGAAGGCATTGTAAACTTTATCCTCAATCATTCCCATGATGGTGACTCCAAAAACCTGCTCAAATGGGCGGGGAGTTTCACCAACAGTGTGGCCTGTCCGGAATGTCAGGGGATGCGACTGAAAAAAGAGTCCCTTCATTTCAGGATTGACGGCCTGCATATCGGCGAATTGTCGCGGATGGATCTGCAGACGCTTCATGCGTGGATGGGGGACGTCTTTCACAGGCTTGACGAGCGCAAGCAACGCATTGCCAATGAGATACTCAGGGAAATCCAGACCCGTATCCGCTTCCTGCTGGATGTCGGCCTGGATTATCTCTCTCTGGACCGGCCGACGCGGAGCTTGTCGGGCGGCGAATCGCAGCGTATCCGTCTGGCCACCCAGATCGGATCCCAGCTGGTGGGTGTTCTGTATATCCTGGATGAGCCGAGCATCGGCCTGCATCAGCGTGACAACCGCAGGCTGATCCAAGCCCTGCAGCGACTGCGTGATATCGGCAATTCTGTCATCGTGGTGGAGCATGACAAAGAGATGATCATGTCGGCGGATCATGTAGTAGATATTGGTCCCGGTGCCGGTGTAATGGGTGGACACATTGTTGCCCAGGGCAGCCCGAAGGATATGGCCCATTGTGACACCATCACCTGCGATTATATCAGCGGGAAAAAGCAGATCGGGGTGCCGGCGCTGCGGCGTGATGGCAACGGCCATAATCTGCTCCTCAGGGGCGCCAGCGGGAACAACCTGAAAAATGTAGACCTGAAGCTGCCGCTGGGGACCTTCATCTGTGTCACCGGTGTATCGGGAAGCGGAAAATCCAGTCTGATTAACGAGACCCTTTATCCGCTGCTGAGTCATCATTTCTACCGCTCGGAACGCACCCCTTTGCCCTACAGCGAAATCGCCGGGTTGAAGGAGATCGACAAAGTTATCGAGATTGATCAGAGTCCGATCGGCCGGACACCCAGGTCCAATCCTGCAACCTATACCGGTGTCTTTGATGACATACGGAAGCTGTTCACGGAGACCCCTGAAGCCAAGATCCGGGGATACAAGCCCGGTCGCTTTTCGTTCAATGTCAAGGGTGGACGATGTGAAACCTGCAAAGGAGGCGGGTTGCGCATCATCGAGATGAATTTCCTCCCGGATGTGCATGTGCTCTGCGAAGACTGCCATGGGATGCGCTACAGCCGGGAAACCCTGGAGGTGCGTTACAAGGGAAAATCAATCAATGATGTATTGGATATGACGATCAGCCAGGCCGTTGTATTCTTCGAACACATCCCGAGTATTATTCAGAAAATCAAGACATTAAAAGATGTAGGTCTGGGATATATCAGCCTGGGGCAACCGTCGACGACCCTGTCGGGCGGTGAAGCTCAGCGCGTGAAACTGGCTGCCGAGCTGGCCAAGCGCGACACAGGGAAGACCTTGTACATCCTGGATGAACCGACCACCGGCCTGCATTTTGAGGACGTCCGCGTACTGCTGGATGTGTTGAATAAGCTGGTAGACAGGGGAAATACCGTGCTGGTCATCGAGCACAATATGGATGTCATTAAGGTGGCGGATCATATCATTGACCTGGGCCCGGAGGGCGGGGAAAGAGGAGGAAAGATCATCGCCGAAGGCAAACCTGAAGAGATCATTACCATAAAAGACAGTTTTACCGGTCAATTTCTCCTGCATGAGCTGGAGAAAGGCCCAAAAATAAATAACCATGATGACTGAGAAGCCTGAGCGCAACGAAGAGGACAAGATCCGGGAGGCGTTTATATCTAAGGACTGGAATGAGATCAAAACCTTTGATTCCTGGGAGATTTTCAAAGTGATGGCCGAATTTGTGCAGGGCTTTGAGAGCCTGGCCAGGATAGGCCCCTGTGTCAGCATTTTTGGTTCGGCACGCAGCCAGCCGGGTGACCGGGATTACCGCATGGCAGAGGAGATCGCTTACCTGCTGACCAAGAAAGGCTTTGGAATCATCACAGGCGGTGGGCCCGGGATCATGGAGGCCGGCAACAAGGGGGCGCATTTTTCGGGCGGAAAATCCGTGGGTCTCAACATTGAGCTCCCCATGGAACAACGGCCTAATCCCTTTATTGACGCTGATAAGCTGATCAGCTTCGAGTATTTCTTTGTGCGGAAGGTGATGTTCATGAAATACAGCCAGGGCTATATTGTTTTACCCGGTGGATTTGGTACACTGGATGAGCTGTTCGAAGCTCTTACCCTCATCCAGACCCATAAACTGGTGCGTTTTCCGATTGTCCTTGTGGACAAGTCCTATTGGAGTGGGCTTTTCGAATGGATCGAGGCCAGGTTGCTGGCGCAGCAGAAGATCAGCCAGGGAGACATGTTATTATTCCGGCTGGTTGATACCCCGGAAGAAGCGGTGGAGGTGGTAGAGACCTTCTACCGGAAATATGCGTTGAAGCCGAATTTCTGAGGCTGGGGGCACCTCACAGGTCGGTCGGTGTCTTACCCTTGTTCCCCGGATACCAGAAATGCTAATGCTTGATAAAGTAGGCGACCCCTTGTTGTTTACCGGCAGGGGTCATAAACATAGCTCTCATCACATACATACCTGGCGCGAGGCCGGACAGGGGCAGGTCAAGGATGTTACGGGTATGAAATACCTGTTGCATCACTGGTCTGCCTGTGATGTCAAACACCTGAATTTCTGCTTCTTTAACGTAGGATGAGGTAAGTTCGATGGTTATCTGGTCACGGGCAGGGTTGGGGTATACTTTCAGCGGAACCAAGCCTGAAGTCAGGTTGTCGTTGATCCCTGAAGGCACAGAAGCGATGCTTTCGTAGAAGGTGAGACCCCCTCTCAGGTTGCCGATGACCAGATCCAGGAGACCGTCGTCATTGAGGTCGGCAACAAAGGGCGCGGTGCGGTCGCCATCGAAGATATACTGAAAGGAGGTGCTTTTCAGTGGGAAAACATCCAGGCTATCGGGGTGGATAGGGCCATAATGGAAAATCCGGCTTGAAAGAGAGCCTGCCAGCAGGTAAAGCTGGTCGGCGCTGTCGCGATAGAAGGCCGGGGTGCTGTAGCCGGAATAGGACTGGAGAAAGTCGCGCACATCCACTTTCCCAAGGCTATCGGTGATATGGGTAAATACCGGGTTGGTTTTGGTGCCTGTATTCCTGAAAAAGACAAGCGTCCCCTCGCGATTACCTGATACCAGGTCGGGAAGGGAATCGCCATCCATATCCACGAGCACGGGGGCTGCTGCCCTGCCGATATCGATGCCCTGGTATTGATCCGTCACCAGGCTCCATTGCATGGGCTGACCGCTGGCGGCGATATTCCTGTAGAAGCTGATGGTACCATCATCCTTACCTACGAGCATATCCAGGTCACCGTCACCGTCGAGGTCACCAAAGGTTGGCGTCAGTCCCTGGGTTTTCAGGGCAGAAAGCCCGGCATAATCCCTTGTAATCAGGCGGAAGGCGGGGCTGGTGGCTGTGCCAACATTGCGATAGAGTGCCAGGCTGGCGCGATAGGAAGAATAGAGAAAACCAAACGAATACCAGGAAGAGTCGTGCACACCTATATTGCCAACGATGAGATCAGGCAATCCGTCACTGTTTTCATCCACCACAGCAGGGAAAGCCCCGGCACCCAGGTCGATCATGTCCTCCTGGAAAAAATCTTCCTGTACAAACTGAAACAGAGGTTGGTTATTGGTACCGGTATTCTCATAGAACCAGACGCTGTTCAGGTTCTTGGTAAGGCCGGGATTAGGATCAAACGGACTGGCCATGAGCTCCTTAACTCCATCATTATCAATATCTATATAACTAGGGACCGGGAAAGAGATCAGCCGCAAGGGATGGTTGATGGTGGGGAAGTTGGTATCCTGGCTGATCATCCAGGCAGAGTCTTTCGTACCGCCGTTCATCAGCAAGATAACCATAGGGTAATCCACATCGCCCAGAACAAGATCAACGACACTGTCGTTATTATAATCCATCAGCAGAAACGTTGAGCCTACATGTTCGATATTCTCCGGGCCCTGGGAAGTGCGGAGCTGCAGTATTTCTCCGGCATCTTCCTTGCCATAGGGACATGGAACATTGAGTGTCAGGAGATTGGAAATTTCGCTTTCCATAAAGTGACCCCAGCATTTGTCGACCATTTTAAAGTCGAGGCTATCGGGCACCCCATATTTCTCCATCGACATGTTTTGATGATATTCGATAAAGGAACCCAGACCAAAAAAGGTCAGGATATCCAGGTCGCCATCCCCATCAATATCGTAGATACCAGGAAAATCAACATCAGTACAATATATATTTATATAATTATTATAATAATATGACAACAACAAATTCGTCTTCAACTGGAACTTAAGAACGGTATCCGAAACATTGCGGTACACTGCGAGTCCTCCTACGGAATAGCTGAAGATGTCAGCTTTGCCGTCCATGTCGTAGTCTTTAAGGATAACCCAGTCATGGAGTGGCGGGAAACGGAGGACATAATCAGGTGCGTAAACATAATCGGTCACTCCCGGTGTACCCTGGTTGATAAAGGGCAACATGATGTTTCCAGCCCTGTCAAAGATCAGCAGGTCGGGGATCCCGTCCAGGTTCATGTCGATGGTATTGAACTGAACGCTGTTGACACCACCGGCCCAGGGATACTTTAAAGCAGTTCCTGCTTCGTTGAATACAGGAATATCCAGTTGCCGTGCTTGCAAAGGCAGGGATTTTGGCTGGGCCTGAAGTGACAGGAATATCAGGCAGAGCATGCAACTGAGCGCGGCGATTCTTATCATGTTCTTCATCATTGGACAGTAAAGATAAACATTTCTATCGAGCTGCTCCGGGAGCATGTTTGTGTAGCTGGTCAAAATTGGTTAAGTGCAAATGTTATTCTATATTTGCAGCCTCAAAAAAAAGCTCAACGCCAAAATACGAAACGTATGCAAAATAAAGGGGTTATCAAGTTTTTTGCCATTGCATTTGCCCTGGTATGTTTGTTCCAGCTGACCTTTAGTTTCAAGACGCGTCAGGTGGAGCGGTCAGCGCGGCATTACGCCCAGCATGAGTCTGTCAATCAGCTGGCCACAGAGATGGCGGGTGGCAGTGAGGTGAAGATGCAGTATCTGATTGATTCATTATCGAAGGCCAGAGAGCGTTATTATCTCGATTCGATGTCAGGTCAGGTCGTATACAACATACTGGTACGCAAATACACTTACAAGGAGTGTAAGGAACGGGAAATCAACCTTGGCCTTGACCTGAAGGGGGGTATGAACGTCACCATGGAGGTGTCGGTGGTGGATATCATCCGGGCGCTTTCCGGCAACAGCACTGATCCCACCTTTACGAAGGCCATTGATCTGGCCTTGCAGAAACAGAAGGCCAGCAACAAGAATTTCGTAACCCTGTTTGCAGAGAGTTTTGCTGAAATTGATCCCAACGCCCGTCTGGCTGCCATCTTCGCGACCATAGAGCTGAAGGACCGTGTAACACCGAAGTCCACCAATGAAGAGGTGATCACGGTACTGCGTGAAGAAACTGACGGTGCTTTCGACCGCACTGTTAACATTTTGCGCACCCGTATCGACCGTTTCGGGGTAGCGCAGCCCAATATTCAGGCTTTGGAGCAGAGCGGCCGTGTGCTGATCGAATTGCCGGGGATCAAGGAACCGGAACGCGTGCGCAAGCTGCTGCAGGGGACGGCCAACCTGGAGTTCTGGGAAACCTATGATTTTGCTGAAGTACAAAGCTATTTTACCGACGCCAACACCAAGCTGGTTAATGTTCTCAAGAACCGTGGCAAGGAAGAAGCAGTTGCAGAAGGAGACACATTGGTTGCCACCGCTGACAGCATTGAGGTAGTTGAAGAAACCCTGGCTGAAAACACTGAAGCCCCGGCGGATACCGCTGCGGGTTCCCTCATTGATAAACTGAGTGATACTGCTGCTGCTGCCAGTGCCGAAGAGATGAGCCGGGAAGAATGGACAAAAGAAAATCCGCTCTTTGCAGTATTGAGTCCGGCCTATTATCAGAATGAGCAAGGGCAGTTTTTTGCCGGCCGTGGTCCTGTGGTAGGTTTTGCCGCCATCAAGGACACCTCTACCGTGAACTCATATATCAAATCGCTTCAGACGGTATTTCCGCGTGATCTGAAACTGGCCTGGACCGTGAAGCCCAGCAAGGAACAGCCTGATATCCTGCAATTGATTGCGCTAAGGGTTACTTCCCGCGACGGATCTGCTCCTTTGATGGGGGATGCCATTGTGGATGCCCGCCAGGATTACAGTCCGAACGGACAGGTGGAAATCAGCATGACGATGAACTCTGAAGGAGCCAGGATTTGGAAGCGGCTTACGGCTGACAACATTGGCAAATCCGTCGCCATCGTGCTGGATGGATTCGTGTATTCCTTCCCAACTGTCAACGATGAAATCCCGAACGGACGTTCTTCGATCACGGGCAACTTCAGCGTTGAGGAAGCCAAGGACCTTGCCAACATCCTGAAGGCCGGTAAGCTGCCAGCTCCTGCCAGAATCATACAGGAAGAAGTTGTGGGACCATCACTGGGTAAGGAATCCATCACACAGGGCTTGCGCTCTTTCCTGATCGCCTTCGTCCTTGTGCTGATTTATATGATTTTCTATTACAACCGCGGTGGATGGGTAGCTGACCTTGCGCTGATCACCAATATCTTCTTCATTTTTGGCGTACTTGCATCCCTGGGAGCGGTACTGACCTTGCCGGGTATTGCAGGTATCGTCCTTACGCTGGGTATGGCTGTCGACGCCAACGTGATTATCTATGAACGTATTCTTGAAGAGGTAAGGGCCGGTAAGGGTATCAGGCTGGCCATCGCAGATGGTTATAAAAATGCCTATTCCGCCATCATCGACGGTAACGTAACCACCCTGCTCACCGGTATCGTGCTCTACACCTTTGGAACAGGTCCGGTGCAAGGTTTCGCCACAACACTGATCATCGGTATCCTCTCCTCCCTGTTTACCGCGATCTTTATTTCCAGGGTCATTTTCGAATGGATGATGAGCCGCAACAAGCCCCTCCTGTTTGATAACAATATCACCCGTGACGCCTTTACCAAGGTTAATTTCGACTTCGTGAGCATGAGGAAAAAGGCCTATATGTTATCAGCTGCCATCATCGTCCTGGGTATCGTTTCACTTGCTGTCCGCGGCTTGAATATGGGTATTGATTTTTCCGGTGGACGTACTTACATCGTTCGCTTTGACCAACCCATTGAAAGCCTGAATGAAGTCAGAGATGCCCTGAAAACAGAGTTTGGAGAGGTGGTAGAGGCCAAGACCTTTGGGCCTACCACACAGATCAAGGTCGTGACCAAATACAAGATTGAAGAGGAAGGCCTGGAAGTAGACAGCCTGATTTCCGGCAAGCTGTTCAATGCCCTGCAGACATTTTACGGAAGGCCCATGAGCATGGAGGACTTTGTAACGACAGCCGACGAGGAAACCCGTTTGCTAGGAATTCTGAGTTCCCAGAAGGTTGGGCCAACCATAGCCCATGACATCAAGCGCAATGCCGTGCTTGCCATCTTCTTCTCACTGATCGTCATTTTCTTGTATATCGCTGTCAGGTTCAAGCGGTGGCAATTTGGTCTGGGGGGGGTTATTGCTCTGTTCCATGACACCCTGATCACTATTTCGTTGTTCTCGATGTTCTACAATATTTTACCATTCAACATGGAGATCGACCAGGCGTTTATCGCGGCCATCCTTACCCTCATCGGTTATTCCATTAATGATACCGTTATCATTTTCGACCGTATCCGTGAGAATATTTTCCTCCATCCGAAAAAGGATTTGAAGGATACCATAAATATGTCGCTGAACCGTACCCTGGGGCGTACCTTTAACACTTCCGGCACAACGATTCTGGTATTGCTGATGATCTTCCTGTTCGGTGGCGAAATCATTCGAGGTTTCACTTTCGCGCTCTTGTTTGGTATCATCATTGGTACATATTCTTCGGTCTTCACTGCCAGTCCTATTGCCTATGATCTGATCATGAGTGCCAAGGCCAGAAGAGAACGCAAAGCTGCCAAAGTGCAGGCATAGCATTGCTTCTCAACATTATATCAAAACAGTGGACCAGGTGGTCCACTGTTTTTTTTATATCCGACGACGGCTATCAAATTATTACCTTTGCGCAAAGGCCCGATCATGAGACTACTACCCTTGTTTCTGGACATCAGCAGTGGAGAGCTGATCATCATCGTTCTGGCCATTCTTCTCATTTTCGGGCCCAGGAAAATTCCGGAAATGGCGCGGATGTTTGGTAAGGGGATGAACGAGATCAAGCGCGTTACCGGAGAAATCCGCAATGAGATCAGACAGGAAGGAAGACGCTTCCAGGATGAGATGGATCCCTTTAAGGAACCGGACAAAAAAGAGGAGAAAGAAGAATGAGTTTTCGCAATACGGATTATTTCTTTAATTTAGCGAGCTAACAAGTTTGGCAGCGCATAATTACAGCCCTATGAAAATATACCGGTATCTTATTCCGCTGTTCGTTGCGATTTGCGTGGTATCCACCGGCGCAATGGCGCAACAGAAAAGGAATTTTACCCAGGAGGCTGATGAAGCCTTCAATAATCAGCAGTATTTCACCGCTATTGACAAATACAAGAAAGCGTATTCCAAGGTCAAGAGCAACCAGGCTGAAAAGAAGCGCATTCTGTTTCAGATTGCTGAATGTTACCGTTTGACGAACAATCCCAAAAGAGCTGAATCCCAATACAAGCGGCTGTTGAGGATCAACTATCAAAAGACCAATCCTTTGACGTTGCTCTATCATGCCGACATGTTAAAATTGCTGGAGAATTATGCGCAAGCCAAGGACCAGTACCAGGCCTATGCTGAGCTCGCACCCAACGATCCGCGCGGGCCAATCGGGGTAGAGTCCAGTGAATTGGCCGTCAAATGGAAAGAAAATCCCACGCGTTATGTGGTTACCAATGAAAAGAAATTCAACTCACGCAGTGATGATTTTGCTCCTTCATTTGCTGACAAAAAGTACCGCTCACTGATATTCACCAGCTCACGTGAAGGGAGTACCGGATCTCGCATTGATGACTGGACGGGTCAGAATTTCAGCGACTTATATTACTCTCAGCAAGATCGTAAAGGTGACTGGAGTGCTCCTACCCTGCTGGATCAGGAAGCCATCGTGAACTCAGAAGCCAATGAAGGCGCAGGAACTTTTTCAGGAAATTTCAATGTCTTGTATTTCACCCGTTGTGGCTTTGACCGAAAACGCGTCATGGGTTGCCAGATTTACGAAACAAGACGAAAAGGAAGGGGATGGGATGAACCCAAACTGACGGCCATTGATATTGACAGTACCGTTACATACGGGCATCCGGCAGTAAGTGAAGACGAGCTGACGATGTATTTTGCCGCAGACCTGCCGGGCGGATTCGGTGGCAAGGATCTTTATGTCGTAACCCGTGACCGCAAAAGCCGCGCTTTTGGCAAACCTAAAAACCTGGGTCCCAAAGTGAACAGTATGGGTGATGATATGTTCCCCACCCTGCGCTCGGATACTGTCCTTTATTTTGCTTCCAATGGCCATCCGGGAATGGGTGGCCTGGATATCTTCCGGGTCGTCAAAGTGGGCGATACCTGGGGAACACCGGTGAATATGAAGTCTCCGGTGAATTCCAACGGGGATGACTTCCATATGGTATTCTATGAAAACGAGGAAAAGGGTTTCCTTACCTCGAACCGTAGCGATAGCCGTGGCGGGGATGACATATACAGTTTCTATGAAAGGCCGCTGCTTTTCACCATTGCAGGCCGTGTCAGGGATGACAGGACACTGCAGTTCATCGAAGGAGCCAAAATCGTCCTCACCGGAACGGATGGCACTTCAGTGGAGGCCCTCACAGACTCAAGGGGTTATTATTCTTTTGACAACAAACAGGTGCTGAAGCACACTTCTTATGAACTGAATGTCAGCCGCAAGGATTATTTTGGAGCCTCAGCAAGAGAAACGACGGTTGGTCTATTGGAAAGCAAGGACTTCACCATCGACTTTATCCTCGTTCCTATTCCGGAAAAGCCCATTGTATTGCCGGAGATCCTCTATGATCTGGCAAAGTGGGACCTCAAACCACAGTATCAGGATTCGTTGATCGGACTGATCCAGATCCTTGAGGCCAATCCGACGCTGATCATCGAGCTTGCTTCACATACGGATGCCCGTGACACCGACGAGCGCAATGATATCCTGTCGCAGCGCCGTGCCCAAAGTGTCGTCGATTACCTGATCTTACGCGGTATTCATCCAGGCAGACTCGTTGCCAAAGGTTATGGTGAGCGCGTTCCACGCACCATTGAAAAAGAGCTTACACGCAGTAATTATACTTTCCCGGCTGGTACAGTGCTGACAGAGAGTTATATCAATTCACTGCCTTCCACACCCATCAAGGAGGCTGCGCATCAGCTAAACCGCCGTACGGAGTTCAGGGTACTCAGTAAAGACTTTGTACCTACACCTTTGCCAGCGCTGGACAGTGCCGAACAGTTTATCAATATCGTTCTCAATCCAGGAGAAAATGTGGTACCCATCACCGCCACGCAGGATGGCAGCTTCACCGCCACATGTATCCTGAACAACTACAGGAACGACTTCTACTTTGATGAGAAGACGACCACCCTGAATGTATCCCTGGAGTTTGCACTGAAGTTGCTGTTGGATGGCGCTATCAGCAAGGACGATTTCCTGGGGGATGTTATCACTGCACTGGCCGGTGGTACGATCGCAGACCAGGCACGCTTCAAGGTGAAGGCACTCAGGATCGGTGATAATACCGTTACGAACCTGGAAGCAACAGTTGTCCATAAACTTGCTTACCCGGTTACGGCAGGCAAGACCATTCTGGAGCGCTTTGGCAGTTATACCATCGACAAGGAGAAGAACCAGCTGATCTTTAAATAAGATGTATAGATGATCAACAGGAGAGCGTTCCGGGCCATGACCGGGATGCTCTTTTGTTTTAGCAATACCCTGATTATGACCCAAGATGCATCCCGTTACGCCCGCCGAGGGGTCTCTTCGTCCAAAGAGGATGTGCACCAGGCGATCCGCGCCACTGATACCGGATTGTTTCCCGGATCCTTTTGCAAAGTAGTTGCCGACCTGGCCTCTGGGGATCCGGCTTATGCCAGCGTGATGCATGCAGATGGTGCCGGTACCAAGTCATCTCTGGCCTATCTCTACTGGAAAGAAACCGGTGATATCAGTGTTTGGAAAGGCATTGCCCAGGATGCCATCGTGATGAACCTGGATGACCTGCTCTGTGTCGGTGTGACCGATGGTATCTACCTGTCTTCCACCATCGGACGCAACCGTCATCTCATCCCTGGAGAGGTGATCAGTGCTATCATTGAAGGCACTGAATCCTTTCTTGAAGAGATGCGTGCACATGGTATCGGAATGTGGAGCACAGGCGGAGAAACCGCAGATGTCGGGGATCTGGTGCGCACCATCATCGTAGATTCCACGGTTTATGCGCGTATCCGTCGCGCGGATGTGATCCGCAACAATGGTATCAGGGAAAGAGATGTGATCGTGGGATTCGCATCCTTCGGCCAGGCAAGTTATGAACGGGATTATAATTCCGGTATAGGCAGTAACGGCTTAACCTCGGCCCGGCACGATGTCCTTTCCGGTCATTACGCAGCATTGTATCCAGAGTCTTATGACACTGCAATCCCTTCAGACCTGGTTTACTCAGGATCAAGAAGGCTCGAAGATCTTTACAGGGACATGGAGATTGGCAGGTTGCTGCTGTCGCCCACGCGGACCTATGCACCAGTGATGCGGGAGGTGTTGAACCAATTCCGGTCAGACATCCATGGGCTGGTTCATTGCAGCGGAGGTGGCCAGACCAAGGCCATGCGCTTCGCGCCGGGCATCCATCTCATTAAAGACAACCTCTTCCCAACCCCACCAGTTTTTGAGTTAATCGAAACAGAATCAGGGACCAGCAGGGAGGAGATGTACAAGGTCTTCAATATGGGGCACCGGATGGAAATCTATGTGGATGAGACCCTGGCAAGACCCATCATGGATATTGCCGCCGGTTTTGGGGTTGAGGCCAGGGTCATAGGAAGATGTGTGTCCTCACCTGAGTCCCGCCTGACGATCACTGATGACAGGGGAACGTACACCTATCATTCATGAGCTGCTAAGTTGTACCTTTGCAGGCCAAAATGAAATTTTATGCTGGAAAAGCTGGGGGCGATATACCAACGCTATCAGGAAATAGAGAAAGAGATGAACGATCCGGCCACCATGTCGGATATGAAACGTTTCATCAAACTCAATAAAGATTACAAGGATTTGCAACCCATCGTGGATGCTTACCTGGAATATGCAGACATTATGAATAACATGGAATCTGCCCGCCATGTTCTTTATAATGAGAAAGATGAGGAATTCAGGGAAATGGCCAAGGAGGAGCTGAATACGCTTACACGCCGCAAAGAAACCCTGGAGGAGGACATCCGTTTGTTGTTGATCCCCAAGGATCCACAGGATGGTAAGAATGCCATCATTGAGATCAGGGCAGGAACAGGGGGCGACGAGGCCAGTATTTTTGCCGGTGATCTGTTTCGTATGTACAGCAAATATGCTGAAATCCGGGGTTGGAAGCTGGAACTGGTGGATTATACTGAAGGTACCGTTGGAGGCTACAAGGAAATCATCGCTGATGTCATCGGCGATGGGGCATATGGGCTGTTGAAATACGAGAGCGGTGTCCACCGCGTGCAGCGGGTGCCCCAGACAGAGACCCAGGGTCGCATTCACACCTCTGCCGCTTCGGTCGTGGTACTCCCTGAAGCCGATGAGGTAGACATTGAACTAAAGCAGTCCGATATCCGCAAGGATATCTTCTGTTCATCCGGTCCGGGTGGGCAATCGGTGAATACGACCTATTCTGCTATCAGGCTGACCCATATCCCGACAGGCATCGTAGCCACCTGCCAGGATGAGAAATCTCAGGTCAAGAACCTGGAAAAAGCCATGAAGGTATTGCGTACCCGCATCTTTGAGATGGAGTACCAGAAGTACCTGGATGATATCGCATCCAAGCGCAAGACCATGGTTTCGACGGGCGACCGCTCGGCCAAGATCAGAACGTACAACTGGCCTCAAGGCCGTGTGACAGACCATCGCATCGGGCTCACATTATATAATTTGCAATCCATCATCGATGGGGATATCCAACCCATCATCGAAGCCTTACAGGTGGCTGAAAACACCGAGAAACTCAAAGCAGCCGTCAGCAGCGAATCCATTGCTTAATCCATCAATCTCCGCTTTTATGCATCGACAGGAGCTCATCGAACAGATTTTTAAAAAGAAATCCTTTTTATGCGTTGGTTTGGATACCGATGCCGGGAAGATTCCCGCACATCTGACTCATTATGAGGATCCTGTATTCGAATTTAACAAGCGGATCATCGATGCGACCCTTGAATATGCCGTTGCTTACAAGCCTAATACCGCGTTTTATGAGAGCCGGGGCGCTGCCGGATGGAAAAGTCTGGAGAAGACCATCCAATATCTTAACAATTTGAATCCCAAGCCATTTGTCATCGCCGACGCGAAGAGAGGGGATATCGGAAATACAGCCTCGCAGTATGCCCAGGCCATTTTCCAGCATCTGAATGCCGATGCTGTCACCTTATCGCCCTATATGGGTGAGGATGCAATCCAGCCTTTTCTGGCGTATACAGGGAAATGGGCCATCGTACTGGCCCTGACGAGCAACAAAGGTGCTGCTGATTTTCAGTTACTGGCCGGCCAGGAAGACGGAGTGTTGCTGTATGAACGCGTTCTTGAGAAAGCGGCCAGCTGGGGACATGAAGGCAATATCATGTTCGTTGCCGGCGCCACCAAGGCCGAAAAGTTCCTCGGCATCAGAAGGATTGTTCCCGATCACTTCCTGCTGGTACCGGGCATTGGCGCACAGGGCGGAAGTCTGGAGGATGTTGCCCGTTATGGCATGAACAAGGATTGCGGATTGATTGTCAATGCTTCTCGCAGCATATTGTATGCTTCCGATGGTCAGGATTATGAAGAGGCCGCCAGGGAGGAAGCCAGGAAGATGCAGGCTGAGATGGCCGCCATGCTGCCTTTACGATAAAGCATAAAAAAAAAGCCCCGTGTTGTTTTCCGGGGCTTTTTCGTTTCTCTCCTTAATCCAGAATGGTAATCCAACCATAAGGATCCGGTTCATCCCCGTATTGTATTCCCTGCAATTTCTTGTAAAGTTTGGTAGAAATCGGGCCTGCTTTACCATCCGGACAATAGTAGAAGCTCTCCCCGCTTTCCCTGTCGTTGATCTCCCTAATGGGTGAAATCACTGCTGCCGTTCCACAGGCGCCGACTTCATCGAAATCTTTCAGTTCATCCACATAGATATGGCGGCGTTCAACGACCATGCCCATATCTTCGGCCAGCTTCATCAGGCTTTTATTGGTGATGGAAGGAAGCACAGATGCTGAGGCGGGTGTGATATAGGTATTGCCTTTGATTCCGAAGAAGTTGGCTGGACCGGCCTCATCGATGTATAGTTTTTCCTTGGCATCCAGGTACAATACGTCTGCAAAGCCATCTTTTTTAGCACGTTGTCCGGCACGCAGACTGGCGGCATAATTGCCCCCAACCTTGATATGACCTGTTCCAAGGGGAGCTGCACGGTCATAGTCTCTGGCAATCTGGATTTTCACCGGGTTAAAGCCCTCTTTAAAATAAGGACCTACCGGGCCAACAAAGACCATGAACAGGTATTCATCGGCAGGCATAACGCCAACTTTAGGGCCTGTTCCGATGAGCAAAGGCCTGATGTACAGGCTGGCACCTGAGCCATGAGGTGGCACAAAGCGGGCATTGAGTTTAACAACTTTCAGAACAGCATCGCGGAACACTTCAATTGGTACCTCAGCCATCATGATGCCTCTGGCTGAAGTTTGCATGCGGGCTGCATTTTCTTCCCAGCGGAAGAGCCTGATTTTGCCCTCTTTATCCCGGAAAGCCTTCATTCCCTCAAACGCTTCCTGACCATAATGCAGGCACGTGGCTGCCATATGGATGTTAATGTGTTCTGAAGAAGAAACTTCCAGCTCTCCCCATGACCCGTTCCGGTAGTAACAACGGACATTATAATCCGTTTTAAAGTAACCGAAAGGCAACTTTCCCCATTCAATGTTTTCCATAACGACTGGTGTTGGTTGGTACGTTATTAAAGTAACGGTATAACAGTCCGGCAACCTGGGTTTTCTGAGTTACAGGTTGCTGATACGGTCAGACCGCTGATCAGTATCTTTATCATCCGGGCCGGGCCCTGTCAAGCGAATCGTCCGGGCTAAGTTAGGAAAATTACCGGATTGGCCAAGATATATCTATCCTGTATATAAAAACTCTGATTCACTTACCTTTGCCAACATGGATACGGAGAAATTACTGGCTGTAGACCTGGGAGTAAGAACCGGATTTGCCGTGTACACGAATCATCCGGAGATACTGTCATACGGATCACGAAATTACGGCAATGCTTCCCGCCTGCGGAGAGCCGCGGCATCCATGATCAGGGAAATACCTGATCTGCATTATCTTGTGATAGAAGGAGGTGGGCCACTGGCACAAGCCTGGTCGGAAGAGGCAAGAAGACTGGAAATTGCCGTACTGCTTACCTCGGCCGATGTATGGCGCAAGGACATCTTTTACTCCCGCGAGCGCAGGAGCGGGATACAGGCCAAGCAACAAGCCATTCAAATGGCCCGCCGTGTGATTGATCACCTGAATGGGCCAAAACCGCAAACAGCATTGCAGGACGACGCAGCAGAAGCAATATTATGTGGCTGGTGGGCACTTGGCAAGCTAGGCTGGCTGGATCCCTTGCCACGGCTATGACATAGGGCAAACTATCCAGGTAATGCCATATTTCCTTTGCATTGGGTCTGACAATAATGCGCACCGAAACACCGGATTGCCAATTTGTCAGCCAGGTGCTTGCTGGCACAGGCTTTGCGCAGTATATACCGAAGATAAAAATCAAGAAAAATGCAGACCGGAAAAATCAATGTTCAGACGGAGAACATCTTCCCCATCATTAAGAAGTTCCTGTACTCGGATCATGAAATATTTCTCAGAGAACTCATTTCCAACGCAGTAGATGCGACAGAAAAACTAAAATTCCTGGCATCGCGCGGCAATATCAAGGGAGACCTTGGAGATCTGACCATTGAGGTCATGCTTGACAAGGAGAACAAAACACTGCGAATACGAGATAAGGGTATTGGGATGACGGCGGAAGAAATCGACAAATACATCAACCAGATTGCCTTCTCCAGTGCCGAGGAATTCATTGCCAAATACAAAGGCAAATCAGAGGCAGATGCTGCATCCATCATCGGCCATTTCGGACTGGGTTTCTACAGTGCTTTCATGGTCAGCTCCAAAGTAGAGATCTTCAGCAAGACCTATCGCAAAGGAGCTGGCACCAAAGGCATCCACTGGAGCTGTGATGGAAGTCCGGAATACCAGTTGGAAGAAACTGAACGCACTGATCGGGGCACCGATGTGGTTCTCCACATTGCCGACGACTCACTGGAATTCCTGGAAGAAGGGCGTATCCTGTCATTACTGAAGAAATACTGCCGATTCCTGCCGGTGCCCATCCGGTTTGGGGATGAGAAGCATTGGGAAAAGATTGAAGGTGAGAAAGATGAGCAGGGACATGACAAATATGATGAAACGACTCGACCGCGCATCATTAACAATGTCAATCCTGCCTGGAAACGTAAGCCGGTTGATCTGAAGGAAGAGGATTATCAGGCATTTTACAGGGAGCTCTATCCTTTCAGCATGGAAGAACCCCTGTTCCATATACACCTCAACGTTGATTATCCCTTCAATCTCACTGGTGTACTCTACTTCCCAAAAGTTAAGAAAAACGTTGATATTCAAAAAGATAAAATACAACTTTATTGTAATCAGGTTTTCGTAACTGATTCGGTGGAGGGTATTGTGCCGGATTTTCTGACGCTATTGCATGGGGTGATAGATTCTCCGGACATACCGCTGAATGTATCGCGGAGTTATCTGCAGAGCGATGCCAGTGTAAAGAAGATCTCAGGGCATATCACGAAGAAAGTGGCCGATAAGCTGGATGAGATTTTCAAAAATCAGCGTGAAGAATTTGAGAAGAAATGGGACGATATCCGCATCTTCATTCAATATGGGATGATCACGGATGAGAAGTTCTATGAGCGGGCGCAGAAGTTTGTATTGCTGAAAAACATCGACGGACAATATTTCACCCTGGACTCATACCGTCAGCACGTTGAAAATCAGCAAAAAGACAAAAACAACAAGTTGGTTTACCTCTATTCCAATGACGTCAAGGCGCAGCATGCCTATATTGCATCTGCCCGCGAAAGGGGTTATGACATCTTATTGATGGATGGCACCCTGGATCAGCATTTCATTCACAATCTGGAGCAGAAGCTGGAAGATGTGCGTTTCAGCCGGGTGGATGCCGATACGATGGACCGCCTGATTGAAAAGGAGGACAGCCTGCCGGGTATCCTAAGCCAGGAGGATCAGGACAAGGTCAGGCCCTGGATAGAAGACGTGCTGGGGAAGGAGCGTTTTTCGGTCAGCTTTGCGGCCTTATCCCCCCAGGATATGCCTATGATCATTACGCGTCCGGAGTTCATGCGGCGCATGCGCGACATGTCGGCCCTGGGTGGCAGGGCGGGCTTCGATGCCTTCCCGGAAAGCCTGAATGTGGTTGTCAATACCAATCACGCTCTTATCAACAACCTGACGCAATTATCTGAAGATGAAAGAAATGGACGCATCAGGCAAATCAGTGATCTGGCCCTGCTTTCACAGCAGTTGTTGTATGGTGAAGCACTAACGGATTTTGTTCGTCGCAGTCTGGGCTTTATTGACCCAGGTGCAGCATCACATCTGTAAATCATTACCTTTAGCCCTGAAAACCTTAATCCAAAGTAAGTATGAAAGGATCCAGAAGTGTTATCATCATCATTGTCCTCCTTGTCCTCGCCGTTTTATGGGGTTCCGGGATTTATAACCGTCTGGTTGGCAAAGAAGAAGCCGTAACAGAAAGCTGGGCGCAGGTAGAGAATGTCTATCAACGCCGCGCTGACCTCATTCCCAACCTGGTAGCTACGGTAAAGGGTTATGCTGAATTCGAGCAGCAGACCCTGACTCAGGTTATTGAAGCGAGGGCCAAGGCCACCGGCATCACCGTTGATCCCAAGAACCTAGATGCGCAGTCGTTTCAGCAGTTCCAGCAGGCACAGGACGGGTTAAGCTCTGCTTTATCCCGATTGATGGTGGTTGTTGAGCGTTATCCTGATCTGAAGGCCAACCAGAACTTTCTGGAGCTGCAATCCCAGCTTGAGGGCACTGAAAACCGCATCACGGTGGAGCGCAAGCGTTTCAACGAAGTGGCCCGGGATTACAACACCACAGTGCGCCGTTTTCCGGGCAATCTGATCGCCGGGCTGTTTGGTTTTGGCAGCAAAGCCTATTTCGAGGCAGCGGAAGGTGCTGAAGAGGCTCCTGTTGTAGAGTTTTAGACAATGGGAGCAAGGAAATTCTTCACCCAGGAACAGAAAGAGGCCATCCTGAAAGCCATTTCTGATGCAGAAGGCCTGACGAGCGGAGAGATATGCGTACATCTTGAGACCCGCTGCAAAGGGGACCAGATAGAACGGGCCATCTACCTTTTTGACAAACTTGGCATGGAAAAAACCCGCTTAAAGAACGGGGTTCTGATCTATCTGGCCATCGAGGACAGGAAGCTTGCCATTATCGGGGATGAAGGCATCAACACCGCTGTTCCGGAGGGTTTTTGGGATGAGGTCAGGGACCTGATGATCCATCATTTCAGGGAAGGTGATTTTGTTACTGGCCTGACCGAAGGGATCCGGCTTGCGGGTGCCCAGTTGGGAGCCCATTTCCCCAGACAGGAAGATGACATCAATGAACTCAGCAATGATATTTCTTTTGCGGAATAAGCAATACCTGGCGGCAGGTATTTTCCTGCTCATCTTCATGTACAGCCTGGTAGGACAGGCTCCGTCAAAACCTAACCCGCCAAGACTGGTGAACGATCTGGCGGGCATACTCGATGTTTCCCAGGCTGAAAGCCTGGAGCAGCGGCTGGTTGCCTTCAATGACACCTCCTCCACGCAGATCGCCGTAGTTACACTTAAATCACTGGAAGGTTATAGCGCTGCCGATATGGCTTTCAGCATCGGTGAAAGCTGGGGTGTTGGTCAGAAGGGATTTGACAACGGCGTGATCGTACTGGTCAAGCCTCGGTACGAGAACGAGATGGGGGATGTTTTCATCGCCACGGGCTATGGCCTGGAGGGCGCCATCCCCGATGCCATGGCGAAACGAATCGTGGAGAATGAGATGATACCTCATTTCAGGATGGGGGATTATTACCAGGGGATCGATGCTGGTGTATCGGCTTTGATCGCGCTGGCTTCCGGTGAATATCAAGCCAGTCAGGATGCTGATGCTCCACCATTCTGGGTAGCGCTCATTATTATCGGCGTCATCATCCTTCTGATTTCTTTGTTCAGCAACAAGCGCAACAATATGCAAACCATTGGCGCTGAGCTACCCTGGTGGCTGATCATGACCATGATGAATAGCGGAAGGGGTGGCAGCTCCGGCGGATTTGGCGGTTTCGGGGGCGGACGCTCAGGTGGCGGTGGCTTTGGCGGCTTCGGTGGCGGCAGTTTTGGTGGTGGAGGTGCCGGCGGCCGCTGGTAATTTATCAACATTCTTTTTTATTCAACGGTTTGGTGGCGTAGCTGTAAGCAATTCGTATTTATTGCTTTATACAGCTGCCCCTTTCAGATATATCATGCCCTCGCACCAACAGCGGGTAGAATATTTTCCTGCCTTGATTGGTATATGCTATATTTTGCATACATTCGCTCATTGCGTGCGTGCAATGGAAAACTCCAACCGTGATAGCTCAGCCGTAGGGCTATTTAATTCCATCCACCACCGGTCACCGGTTGAAGTTAAATAATGTGACATTTCCGGGCATTAGATGGCCGGAATGTTTATATTTACAATATCTGACAATCACATATCTGATCGCTATGCGAAGATCTACATCCCGAAATGTCAAGGTGCTGATCCTGGTCTTGTTTGCCGGCCTTCTCTTCGGCTCCTACCTATTCAGGTCCTCCAACCAATATGTGCGTGCAGCAGGCGCCGGAGGAGGTGATGTCTGGGCTCCACATTCCGACCTTGAAGAGAAGCAGGGAGAACGTTTGTTCCTTGGCCTGATTCCGTTCCGTAGCGGATTTACGGAATGTGCTGCATGTCATTATACACAGACGGCGGATACCATCAACTGGAATCCCTCAGTATTTGACCTCGCGGATGCCTACACAGCTTCATCAGACACTGCCTATCTCAAGAGCGTGATGACCAATCCCAGTCAGAAAATGCTAGGATCACATGCCAAGATAGAGCTCACGGACAAAGAATACACCCTCATCGCCGCCTACCTCAAAAAGGTAAAAGCCACAGGACTGGCGCGCCACAAGCCCATCCCTGTCGATTTTATGATATTTCTGGGAAGTGGGCTGGCCATGCTGCTGGCATTGCTGGTACTGCTGTTTGGCAAAAACGGAAAATACAAAGCCATCCCCGCCCTTGTGCTCATCGTGGCATTTGCATTCCATATGAAAGTTCTTGTGCATGAAGCCATTGACCTGAGCCGCACACAGAACTATGCACCAGATCAACCCATCAAATTCAGTCATAAGATCCATTCCGGGGAGAACGGTATCGATTGTGAATATTGTCACTACACCGCCTTGGAGAGCAAATCCGCAGGCATACCACCGGTGAGTCTCTGCCTGAACTGCCATAATGTGATCCGCAACGGAACGCAGTCGGGGCGCTTCGAAATAAACAAGATCCATGCTGCGGTAAAAAGTGGTAAACCAGTTGAATGGATACGGGTACACAACCTGCCGGACCACGCTTTCTTCAGTCATGCCCAGCACGTGCAGGCCGGAAAAGTGGAGTGCCAGACCTGTCATGGTCCGGTGGAGGAGATGCATGTGCTGAAACAACATTCTGACCTGTCCATGGGGTGGTGTGTTAATTGCCATCGCGATACAGAAGTGCATTTCTCAGGAAATGCTTATTATTCCATTTACAGCAGGTTGCAAGAAGAATTGAAGGCAGGCAGCAGGACCAAAGTTACTGTCGAAGATGTGGGTGGATTGGACTGCATGAAGTGCCATTACTAATTCCTAATTCCTTGTTTTAAGCCACGATGATGTTATGAAACAATACTACAAAAGCCTGGAAGAATACCAGGGTATATCTCAGAAGGAGCTGGATGCCAAGCATGAAGCCGAGCACCGCAGTGCTGTGGTTGCGATGCTGGAGGAAGGCCTGGGCAGCAGCAAAACGTCCAGGCGCAATTTCCTTAAACTGGCCGGATTCAGTGTAGCTACCGCTGCACTGGCCGCCAGTTGCGAGAATCCGGTAAAAAAGGCCATCCCCTACCTGAATCAACCAGAAGAAATTGAACCCGGAAAGGCAATTTGGTATGCCTCGACCTATTATGACGGAAGAGATTACTGTCCGGTTCTGATGAAGGTCAGAGATGGAAGGCCTATTAAACTGGAAGGCAATGAGTTATCATCCATCACACATGGAGGAACCAATGCCAGGGTACAAGCCGGCGTAATCAGTCTGTATGACGGCAGTGCCCGCCTCAAAGGTCCCACCGCCTCCGGAGAAAGCCAGGACTGGAGCTTTCTGGATGAAGTCATCATCAAAGAACTGGAGCGAATCAGTGCTGCAGGTGGCCGGATGGTTTTATTGACGCATACCCTCATTTCTCCGTCAACTCTGCGACTGTTGGAAGAATTCAAGACCCGTTTCCCGGGATTTGAGCTGGTGATGTATGACCCCATCTCCTACAGTGGCATGCTCGAAGCCAACTTTGCTTCATTCGGATCGCGCAGTATCCCTTCATACCGTTTTGACAAGGCCGGACTGATTCTGAGCTTTGGCGCTGACTTCCTCGGAACATGGTTGTCTCCCATTGCTTTCACGCGTCAGTATGCTGAAACCAGGGCATTGACGGAAGGGCAGAAGAAACTGAGCCGTCACATCCAGGTAGAGAGCAGCTTCAGCCTGGCCGGTAGCAAGGCAGACCTGCGTATTCCTGTGAAACCTTCCGAGCTTGAGGCGGGCATCATACATTTATATAATGAGCTGGCCGGTAGAACCGGGCAGCCTGTCGTTCCTGCAGTCAAATCATCGCTGGATGTGGAAGCGCTGGCGGATGAGATCATGGCGCATCCCGGAGAGACCCTCGTTGTCGCTGGCACCAACGATCCTTACCTGCAGGTACTGATCAATGGCATCAATAACATGGCCGGCAGCTATGGAAAGACCATATTCACTGGTGCACCGGACCTCACGAAACAAGGACAGGACGATGCCTTCGATGCCTTGGTTAACAGCGCAGAGAAGGGTGAAGTCAGTGCCTTGTTTGTGGCCGGCTTGAATCCTTTCTATCATTACGAAGCGCCAGAACGTCTTAAAGCAGCCCTGGAAAAGGTCGGACTCAGCATCAGTTTCAACAACTTCAAAAACGAAACCGATGCGCTGATGAATTACTCCCTGCCGGCACACCATATGCTGGAGAGCTGGGATGATGCAGAAGCCAGACCCGGTATGCTGACACTGGCACAACCAGGTATCAATCCTTTGTTCAACACACGTTCTATGCAGGACAGCCTGCTGAAGTGGATGGGAAAAGACAACACCTACAGGGATTACATCAAGGAAACCTGGCAGCAGCGTTATTTTGGAATGCAGTCGAACCACACCCGCTTCGAGGATTTCTGGAATGCCAGCCTTCAAGCCGGGGTGTTTGAACCGGTAAACGGTGATCCCGCAGAACTCCCCTTCAACACGGATGCGCTCGGAGCTTTCACTTACACCCCTTCACCTGCCGGCAATCTGGAAGTTGATCTATATGAAAGCATTGCCATGGGAGACGGCATACATGCCAATAATCCCTGGTTGCAGGAATTGCCGGATCCACTGACGAAGGTTACATGGGATAACTTCGCGGCCATTTCGCCTGCTTTAGCAGAAAGCCTGAAGGTCGGAGACGGGAACATCATCCGCATACAGGACCGGCTGGATCTTCCTGTGCTCATTCAGCCCGGACTGGCGGAAGGGACAATATCCATCGCGCTGGGTTATGGGCGCACCGTTGCCGGACGGGTTGGAGACAGGGTTGGTGGCAATGCCTGGCCGATGGTGGAGTATAAGGGAAGGACCAGAAAATACCATACAGCAGGGATTACGGTGGCCGCCACCTCGAAAAAGATGGAGTTTGCAAGAACTCAAACCCATCATTCGATGGAAGGCCGCGATATCGTTAGGGAAACGACCCTTGAACGCTACCTTCAGGATCCTGCATCCGGGAATGAGGCGCATACCTACGCTGAAAAGCACCATGTCAGCCTTTATCGTAAGCAGGAATTCCCTGGTCATCACTGGGGACTGTTCATTGATCTGAATCGCTGCACAGGCTGCAGTGCCTGTGCCATCGCATGCCAGGCAGAAAATAATATCCCCGTTGTTGGAAAAGAAGAGGTGCGTAAGCGCCGCATCATGCACTGGATCCGCATTGACCGCTATTTCAACGGCGATCTCTCCAATCCAGATGTTGTATATCAGCCTTTGATGTGCCAGCATTGCGACAATGCACCCTGTGAGAATGTCTGTCCGGTGGCCGCTACCATGCACAGTGCCGAAGGCCTGAATCAGATGGCTTACAACCGTTGTGTCGGAACGCGTTACTGTATGAATAACTGCCCTTACAAGGTGCGCAGGTTCAACTGGTTCCGCTACGTTGACAATGACAAGTTTGAAAAGAACAATCTCAACGAGGAGTTTGGCAGGATGGTGTTGAACCCGGACGTCACCGTCAGGGAGCGTGGGGTGGTTGAGAAATGCTCTTTCTGCGTGCAGCGCATACAGGAGAAGAAGCTTGAAGCGAAATCTGAGAACCGCCTTATTCGGGATGGGGAGATACAACCCGCCTGCGTGCAGGCCTGCCCTGCGAAAGCAATGGTATTCGGGGATCTGAATGATCCTGAAAGCCAGGTTTCCAAAATGGTCAAGGATGAGCGCAACTACCATCTTCTTGAGCAACTGCATACTTTGCCCAGTGTCGGCTACCTTACCCTTGTGCGCAACCGTGAGGGTGGAGAAGTCACACAGGATCATCATCATGCATAAGAATAAAACAAGGATTTAAGGGAAACACTTAGACATTATGTATAACAGAGCAATCAGAGGGCCGCTGGTACTGGGTAACAAGAGTTACGCACAGGTCACGTCCGACATTCTGCAGCCACTGGACCGCGGGGCGCCAAACTGGTGGAAGATCGCTTTTGCCTTTGCCCTTATCCTTGTGATCTGGGGTGCGTGGGCCATCTACGTCACTGTATCACAGGGCATTGGAACCTGGGGCTTGAACAACACGGTTGGTTGGGGTTGGGCCATTATCAATTTTGTCTGGTGGATCGGGATCGGACATGCGGGCACCGCTTTCTCCATCTTTCTGTTAATTCTTCGCCAGAAATGGAGAACATCCATCAACAGGGCCGCTGAAGCCATGACCGTCGTGGCCGTAGGTTGTGCTGCCCTGTTTCCTGCCCTCCACATGGGCCGGGTGTGGCTGGCTTTCTACATCATCCCATATCCGAATACCAGGGGTCCGCTGTGGGTTAATTTCAACAGCCCGTTGTTCTGGGACTTCATTGCCATCAGTGCCTACCTGCTGATCTCGCTCTCCTTCTGGTATTTCGGCATGGTTCCCGATTTTGCCACCATTCGCGACAAAGCGAAAGGAAAAATCAAGCGGGCAGTTTACGGACTGCTGGCCTTTGGATGGACAGGCTCTACCAAGGAATGGCTGCGTTACGAAAACCTGAGCTATGTATTGGGCGGAATCGCTGCTGTGCTGGTCGTTTCGGTGCACTCCATTGTTTCCACCGACTTTGCCGTATCGGTGATCCCCGGCTGGCATGCCACCATCTTCCCCCCATATTTCGTTGTAGGCGCAATCTTCTCAGGCTTCGCCATGGTAATGACGCTGATGATCATCATCCGAAGGTTTTATAAGTTGCAGGATTATATCACGGATTCGCATCTCAATGCCATCTCCAAGATCCTCATCTTTATCTCCCTGATCATGGGAACGGCGTATGCTACGGAAGTCTTCGTAGCCTGGTATTCCGGAAATGAATTTGAGCTGTTCACCTTCTTCAAGAACCGTATCACTGGTACCTATACCTATCACTTCTGGGCCATGGTGGTGTGCAATGCCATCATCCCTCAGTTACTCTGGTCGAAACGGATACGCAAGAACCTGACCATCGTATTCATCATCTCCATCATCATCAACCTGGGGATGTGGTATGAACGCTACAACATTGTTATCACCTCCCTGGCCAATGATTATCTTCCTTCCAGTTGGGCAACCTACAAGCCGACCCTGGTTGACATTGGCATTTACGGCGGTACCCTGGGGCTTTTTACCATCGGGGTGTTGTTATTCTTTAAATTCATTCCCATGGTAGCCATCCATGAGGTGAAAAGTGTGATGCGGGCCGGTGAAAATGAATCCAAACACTCCTGATCATGAAAACAAACCAAATCATCGGTGTCTTTGATTCAGAGGATCAGCTCATGAAGGCCATTCATAAGGTCAAGGACAAGCATATCCCCATTCACGAGGTGTATACTCCATTCCCGGTTTTCGGGGCCATCGAAGCCATGGGTAAGCAGTCCAGGTTCACCTACGTCGCTTTTCTCTATGGACTCTTCGGTGCCCTGGGCGTTCTGGCGTTTTTGTATTATACTTCTGTCATCGACTGGCCCATGAACTTCGGGGGCAAGCCCAGTGCCGCTTTCCCGTCATTTATTGTCATCACCATCGTTCTGACCATCTTCATCGTCACCATTCTCAGCCTGTTTACATTTTCCATCAGGGCCAAGGTATGGCCGGGCAAGGCCTTCAGCCTGCCGGATGTCAGAGCGACAGATGACCGTTTTTTGCTAGTCTTTGATTCGGAAGGCGTGGCGGATAGCCTGACGGAGCTGAAGACGCTGTTGCAGCAGGAAGGGGCCACGGAGATTATTGAGAAAGAGGTAACCCAAGAAAACGTCTTTTGACATGCGAACATCAGGAACCAAATATGAAATGACGAGCACAGCATTGCGGCTGTGGTTCTTCGTCTTGCTCACAGGACTCATTTTCAGCGGTTGTGACCGGACCCGCCATGATAAGGGTTATGAGTATTTTCCGGATATGGCGCATTCCCTGGCTGCTGAGACCTATGCTCCGAACACGAGCTTTGCGGACGGATCAAATATGCGCACCCCTCCGGAAGGCACGGTGCCCAGGGGTATCATCCCCTATGCATATCCTGCGACGCCTGAAGGGCGAGAACTGGCAGGAAAAGAGCTTGTTAACCCTGTAGAAGCCTCGACTGAAAACATGAAGGAAGGGCAGCGCCTCTTTACTGTCTTTTGTGCTTCCTGTCACGGCACAGCCGGAGATGGAAAAGGATCCCTGCACACCAGTGGAAAGTATGTCCTTCCACCCGCTTCACTGATCGCCGATAACCTGAAGGCCAAGCCATCGGGGGAGATCTACCATGTCATCACAGCCGGTTGGGGCGTGATGGGCGCCCATGGAGCACAGATCAAGCCGGAAGACCGCTGGAAGATCGTCCACTTCATTGAGAAGAATTTACAAGGGAAATAGGCTGATCGTCATGCTTAAACCCACTAACCAATGACAAGAACAAAGGAAACCATGGATACGCGATTCCCTACCTCTAAAACCCTCAGGACCATAGCCCTGGCAATGGTGGTCATCGGCCTTGTCGCCTTAGTCTACGGGTTTATCACACACCCTGTGCGCGGATGGGCCAACCTCTTGCTCAATCACTTCTATTTTCTGAGTCTGGGTATTGGAGCTGCTTTTTTCCTGGCACTGCAATACATCACACAGTCGGGATGGTCGGCCATGTTCAAACGCATCCCTGAAGCCATGATGCATTATCTCGCTGTGGCGGTGGTACCCGGCATAGTCCTGTTTTTTGGACTCTCGTCCCTGTATCACTGGGCACATGAGGGGGCGGCTCTGCATGATGCCATCCTGGCCCATAAATCACCTTATCTCAATATCCCATTCTTCATCATACGTCAGCTTGTCTTCCTCGTTGCATGGATACTGCTGGCATGGACCTTACGTCGACTCAGCCTGAAAGAAGACCTGAATGGGGGTGTGCATTACTTTGAACGCAGCGAGTTCTGGTCTAAGGTGTATATCTTCGTCATCGCCATCACTTTCTCCTTTGCTTCGTTTGACCTGATTATGTCCATCGATCCGCATTGGTACAGTACCGTCTTTTCTCTCAAGAATTTCGTGGCTGCTTTTTACCATGGCGCTGCTGTTATCGCCCTGATCGCGATCATTCTATATCAAAGAGGGTTCTTCCCACATTTCAATGAAAGCCATTTGCTGGATTTCAGCAGATACATCTTCATGCTTTCAATCGTATGGGGTTACCTGTTTTTTGCACAGTTCATGCTGATATGGTATGCCAATATTCCGGAAGAAACGGTGTATTACGTGCTACGTTGGGATGATCCGACCTTCAAGGTCCTGTTTTTTGCAAATATTATCATTAACTGGTTTCTGCCTTTTACCATACTGCTGATCCGCAAGGCTCACCGCAGCCTGTTTATCATGAAGCTGGTCTGCATCCTGTTGATTATTGGTCAATATGTTGATCTCTATGACCAGATCTTCCCGACAGTGGTTGGAAAAGCTGCTTTCGGATTCACAGAAGCCGGCGTTTGGGTTGGCTTTGCAGGGATTTTTGTTCTGACCATTATGTGGGCGATGGGACGCGCAGCGCTGATCCCGCCCAATCATCCCTATCTCAGTGAAAGCGAACAACATCATGTACATTTCTAAACCCTGAAAACAATGCAACGTATTTTACTCACCACCCTCCTGCTGCTGTTCACCGGGGTATTCATGTCTGCACAGAGTCCCTATTATGATAAGAGTGAGCCTGAGATCGGTGTGGTAGAAAAGCTGGGCGAGTTTCTCCCGGATGACCTGATGGTGATCAATGATACCGGAGGGATTGAGAACCTCCTGCAGATCATCAACAAACCGACCATCATCAACTTCGTGTATTACCGTTGTCCGGGTGTTTGTACGCCGGTGATGAATGGCCTGGCGGAGGTCATTGAACGTTCGGAGATGGTCTTAGGCAAAGATTATCAAGTGCTTACAATTAGTTTCGACCCGACGGAATCTCCGGAAATGGCGAAGAAGAAGCACAGCAACTACATGAGCCAGATCAGCCGGGAAGTCGACCCCATGGGATGGCGCTTTTTTACAGCAGACAGTCTGAATGCCGCCCGGGGTACCGATGCCGTAGGGTTTAAGTATAAACGCACCGGTAATGATTACCTGCACTCGGCCACCATCATCATGGTAAGCCCTGAAGGCAAGATTACGCGCTACCTGCATGGAACAAGCTACCTTCCCTTCGAGCTGAAAATGTCGGTGGTCGAAGCAATGAAAGGACAACCAGGGCCCACCATCAACCGTATCCTTGAGTATTGCTATGCCTATGATCCTGCAGGACAGCAATATGTGCTGAATGTGACCAAGGTATCCGGAACCATCATCGTTTTCATTGCCCTGGTCATCTTCCTCTTCCTGATCCTGAAGCCAAGGCGTAAAGAAAGTGTAACCAAAGAACAATCGTGATATGCATGAAAATCAACATGGTAGCCATGACGTGAGCTACCTGGAATACCAGGGTAAGTATAAAGGCCTGCTTGGCTGGCTAACCTCAACCGATCATAAGCGGATTGGATTGCTGTATCTATACACCATCCTGACGTTTTTTGCGGTTGGGGCCATCCTTGGGATGATGATGAAGCTGGAACTGCTGGCACCGGGAAAAACGATCATGGGACCCCAGGCCTACAACGGTTTTTTCACCCTGCATGGGATCATTATGATCTTTGTAGTGGTGATCCCAGGATTGCCGGCCGTCTTCGGTAACTTTTTCCTCCCGCTGCAAATAGGTGCGCCAGATGTAGCCTTCCCAAAGCTTAACCTGTTCTCCTGGTACATCTATATCGCCGGGATTATCCTGGTGCTTATCAGTCAATTCGCCGGCGACGGTCCTCCGGACACTGGCTGGACGTTTTATGCACCCTACAGTTTTCAGACCGGAACCAATATGCTGCCTGCAGTATTGGGCGCTTTCGTGCTGGGCTTTTCCTCTATCCTGACGGGATTGAACTTCATTGTAACAATACACAGGATGCGTGCCCCTGGCATGGGCTGGTTCCGTATGCCCCTCTTTCCCTGGGCATTATATGGCACCGCCTGGATCCAACTGCTGGCAACACCAATCGTTGGCATCACCTTATTGATGGTTGTCGCTGAACGCACCCTCAACATCGGGTTCTTTGATCCGGCCCTGGGTGGTGACCCTGTCCTGTTCCAGCATCTCTTCTGGATTTACTCGCATCCTGCGGTTTACATCATGATATTGCCAGCCATGGGGGCCATTTCTGAGATCATACCCACCTTCGCAAGAAAGACCATTTTTGGCTACCGGGCCATTGTCATCTCGACGATTATGATCGCCTTTGTAGGTTATTTCGTATGGGGTCACCATATGTTCACCTCCGGCATGAGCGGTACGGCATTGTATGTATTCTCCCTGTTGACTTTCATCGTCGCTATCCCCAGTGCTATCAAGGTATTTAACTGGATATCGACATTGCACAAGGCATCCATCAATATACAGACGCCTTTCTATTGGGCCATTTCCTTCATCTTTGTGTTCATGGTCGGAGGGTTATCAGGACTGGTGCTGGGCGCGTTGGCGACCGATGTGCATGTTCACGACACTGCCTTTGTCGTAGCACATTTTCATTATATCGTGTTCGGAGGGACCGGATTCGCCTTCTTTGCCGCTATTCACTATTGGTTTCCAAAGATTTACGGCAGGATGTATGATGCAGGCTGGGCCAATACCGGATGGACCATCATGTTTATCGGATTCAATGCACTGTATGCTCCCATGTTCTATCTAGGTATCACGGGGATGTCGCGGCGGTATTATGACTATCTCCCTGAGTATCATGGCGGAAATATCCTCTCCTCGATTGGTGCAATGATCCTGATCATTGGCCTTATCGTTGTGATAACCAACCTGGTAAGATCGGCCAGGAAGGGAGAGAAGGCAGAGGCAAATCCCTGGGGTGGAAAGACGCTGGAATGGACCGTACCTTCTCCCCCTCCTCTTGAAAACTTTGATAAGATTCCCACGGTAACGCGTGGTCCGTATGATTATAGCAGTGAAGCCCATTAAACCGCTGAACCATGCATGAACACAGAGACGATACAGCCTCCAAGATTGGGATGTGGCTGTTCATATTTACAGAGATCCTGCTTTTCGGCGGGCTGTTTATCGTGTATGCGGTCTACCGGTACAAAAACCCGGTAGCCTTTCACCTGGCCGGAGAGGAGTTGAATGTGATGCTCGGCACGCTGAATACCGTGGTGCTGCTGATCAGCAGTATGACCATCGCCATGGCTATTACCGCGATGCAACGCGGGAAAACAGAGCTCAGCTTAAGGCTGTTGTACATCACCATCTTCCTGGCCATCTTGTTTATGGTCAATAAGTATTTTGAATGGGGCTTCAAATTTGAACATGGCATCTACCCCAGCTCCGAATATCTGCAGAGCCTCAGCAGGGGGGACATCCTGTTCTATGGCTTGTATTTTTTCATGACCGGATTACATGCGCTTCACATCATTGTTGGGGTTGTGTTCATCGGTTTTGTCGTTTATTTTATCAAGAAAGGCAAGGTGAGACAGGACCGCTACGTCATGCTGGAGAACTCAGGGCTATACTGGCACCTGGTCGACCTGATCTGGATCTTTTTGTTCCCGCTTTTCTATCTCATCCATTAATCCTGCATTGCTATGAGTGAAGAGAAACACCATATCGTTCCATTCCGCAACCATTTTTTTGTGTTACTGGCCCTTCTGGTGCTCACTGTGGTAACGGTGGCCATTACCTGGACCAACCTTGGCCCTTATAATACAACGACGGCCATGATAATCGCCGGAATCAAAGCTGCTATTGTGATGACTTATTTCATGCACCTGCGGTTTGACCATAAGATCTATACCATCATGGTGGTCCTGGTGCTGGCGCTCTTTGCTGCCGTGCTGATACTTACATTCCTGGATTATTTTTACCGTTAGAAAAAGCAAGCGACGATGTTTTCAGGAGCTTCCAATTTTGTACAAGGTGTCGACACAGCGTTTGTCCTCATCCTCGGTATTTCCATCTTTTTCCTTGTAGGGCTTACAGTGCTGATGCTCTACTTTATCTGGCGATACCATCATAAGCGCAACCCTGTAGCAACCCAGATCCATGGCAGCAACAAGCTGGAGATCCTTTGGACCGTTATCCCGACCATTCTGGTCCTGGTGATGTTCTATTACGGATACAAGGGCTGGTTCCCCATGAAAAACGCACCGCCGGATGCGATGGAAGTCAATACCATCGCCAGGATGTGGAGCTGGAGTTTCGAGTATGAGAACGGCAAGACCAGCACGACCCTGATCCTACCGGTTGACCGGCCTGTGAAACTAAATCTGATTGCTGTTGATATTCTGCACAGTCTCTATATCCCAGCTTTCAGGGTGAAACAGGACATGGTACCGGGCCGCAAAGACAATATGATGTGGTTTATCCCGCAGAAAACGGGTACTTACGATCTCTTCTGTACGGAATACTGTGGTTTGCGACATTCCTATATGTATACGGAGGTTCAGGTCATGAGTCAGGAAGAGTTTGATGCCTGGTATAGTGATACAACAGGCGTTGTGGTTGCAGCCGGTGAAGGTGGAGAGACGATGTCGGAAGCCAGTCAGCTTGGCAGGAAAGTGCTGGAAAACAAAGGCTGTATCGCCTGCCATTCTCTGGATGGCAGCGTGGTCGTCGGGCCTTCTTTCCTCGGCCTTTATGGCAAGAAAGAGATCGTGGAAACTGATGGCAAAGAGCGGGAAATAACCGTCGACGACGCCTATATCGCACGCAGCATCTATGAGCCCGATGCCGACCTGGTGAAGGGATACCGCAAAGGACAGATGATCAGCTACAAAGACCAGGTTACGGAGGAGGATGTGCAAAACATCATCGAATTCCTAAAAACCCTCAAGAAGTAGCGTTTTGTCACGTTCCAATATTTCATTGGCTTTAGACCTGGGCAAGGTCCGGATTGCTATTCCGGTGATGCTCAGCGGCCTGACCGGCTACCTGGCCGGTGCAGAGAGCATACATGCTGCCGGCTGGTGGGTGATGCTGGGTGTCCTCCTTCTGTCTATGGGCGCCTCAGCCCTCAACCAGATTCAGGAACGCAAGTTTGATGCCCGCATGCCGCGAACCATGAGACGCCCCCTTCCTTCCGGGCAACTCAAGCTGGCACAGGCATGGATGATCACGCTGAGCCTCATTCTGACGGGCAGCCTGGTGCTCCATTCCGGAGCAGGGATGACCAGCATGTTGCTTGGCCTGATGACAATTCTTTGGTATAACGGTATTTATACCTATTTGAAACGTATCACGGCCTTTGCCGTCGTTCCAGGCTCAGTTGTGGGGGCACTGCCACCGCTGATTGGCTGGGCTGCCACCGGACTGCCATTATGGACGGAATCGTCCATCAGCCTTGCATTCTTCTTTTTTATCGGCCAGATACCCCATTTCTGGCTGATCATCCTGATGATAGGACCTCAGTATGAACAAGCTGGTTACCCCTCGCTTTCGACCATTTTCAGCCAGAGACAAATCAGCAACCTGACCCTGATCTGGGCTGTATCCAGCGGTATCACAGCCCTGATCCTTCCATTGTTCGGGGTAATACGCCTGCCATATCTGCAATGGCTGCTCCTATTGCCTGTTGCCTGGATCATTTACGTGTTTATGCGGACCGTAAAGACAGGTTTGTCAGAAGCAACCGCCCGCCGCGGATTTCTGTATATCAACCTGTTCTTTCTCTTCGTCATGATGCTGGTTATTGCGGATGCCCTCATCCGTTAATTCAGGGGAAAAAACCCCGTCAGAAAACAAATTATCATTGTATATTTAACATGCCTTTGACAAAGGCGAGTAGTGCCGCTATTCCTCAGTCCATCACCAAAACCCAAAACATATGAAAAATCTGACTTTACTCTTTGTTGTCACCCTTTTACTGGCGGCCTGCGGTCAACGTCAGCAGGCTGATCAGGTAGATGAAAGCACCCAGGAAGCGACGGAAATGTCCACCATCCAATTCAATGTGGTTGGTATGACCTGCACCGGTTGCGAAGCGACCATCAATGCTGCCGTGTCATCCCTGGATGGTGTGGCAGATGTGGTTTCAAGTCATATTGACTCCCTGACCACGGTACAATTTGACCCGGGCAAAGTTAGCGTGGAGCAGATGCAGGAGGCCATTGCCGGAAAAGGATACTCCGTCACCGGTTTTACATTTCCTGAGAAAGATGTTGCTGAACCGACAGAATAAACGCTTTATAAAAAACTAAAATTGAACGCTTTATGAAGAAGTATATGCTTTGGCTGGGCATGGCCTTCATGGTATGGGCTTGCCAGCCTGCTCAGGCCCCTGAACAAACTTCCACTGAAATTCAGGAAGTAAAAGATGGTGTCTTCATCCATATCAGTGCCGGGTCAGAAAATCCGCACCGGCTACTCATGGCCCTGGGCATGGCCAATAAGATGGCCGATGACAAAGATGTCCTGGTATATATGGATATTGAAGCCGTAAAGGTCCTGGTGAAGGATGCCGGTCCAGTGGCCATGGAACCTTTCGGAGACCATATCACCCTGATCCAAAACCTGTTAAGCCAGGGCATCGGGGTTCTGGCCTGCCCTACATGCCTGGAGGTAGCAGGTATTGATCCTGAAAACCTGATGGAAGGTGTGCAGATTGCCAGTAAAGAGAAATTCTTCGGGTTTACGGAAGGACGTATTCTTAGCCTGGATTATTGATCTCACACACATGCTGTACTGGCAGATCAAACAGCTAATCATCAAGCAGTATTCGTACTTATTTTTTTAGATTATCTCTAAATATCGAAAGTCTTCGATATTGATGTTTTTCTTGGATAAATTCACCTCGTCAAACAACGATACCGTGCGTACAAATATCTTCAGGAGGATCTTCCGTTTCTACTACGAAGGCTTCAGGAGCATGACGGTGGGAAAACAACTCTGGGCCATCATCCTGATCAAGCTCTTCATCATGTTCGCGGTGCTGAAGCTGTTCTTTTTCCGTGACACACTCGGAACCCGCTTCGATACAGATGAGGAGCGCAGCAATTATGTCATCGAACAATTAACCAAATAATACCATTATGAATGAGGTCTTTGATTATAATCTGATTGATTGGTCTCGGGGGCAATTTGCCCTGACGGCCATCTATCACTGGATTTTCGTTCCCCTGACGCTGGGATTAGCGTTCATTGTGGCCATCATGCATACGTTTTACTACAAGACGGGGAGTCAGGCATGGAAAAAAACCACCAAATTCTGGATGACCCTGTTTGGGATCAACTTTGCCATAGGTGTGGCAACCGGAATCATCCTGGAGTTTGAATTCGGCACCAACTGGTCAAATTACAGCTGGTTTGTCGGGGATATTTTTGGTGCGCCGCTCGCTGTGGAAGGCATTATGGCCTTCTTCCTTGAATCCACTTTCATCGCAGTGATGTTCTTTGGCTGGGACAAGGTGTCTAAGGGCTTCCATGTCACAGCCTCTTGGCTCACGGCATTCGGGGCCAGCCTGTCAGCCCTCTGGATCCTCGTCGCCAATGCCTGGATGCAGTTCCCGACCGGCATGCATTTCAACCCTGATACCGCCCGCAACGAGATGGGCAGCTTCTGGGAGGTGCTTTTTTCTCCGGTTGCTATCAATAAGTTTCTGCATACCATCAGCTCTGCCTATCTTCTGGCCTCCATCTTCGTCATCGGGGTGAGCGCATGGTACCTTCTGAAAGGCCGGAATGTTGCTTTCGCCCGGAGAAGTATTGTTGTGGCTGTCGTTTTTGGCCTGATTACCAGCATTTATACCATCGTGACGGGTGATGGCTCTGCCAGGCAGGTAGCCCAGAAGCAGCCTATGAAGTTTGCAGCCATGGAAGGCCTGTACCGTGGGCAAGAAGGTGCGGGGCTCGTCGCTATTGGATTGATGGCTACCAATGCCAACGACCCCAACAACGAGAACATCAAAGACTTTGCCTTCAAGATCGAGATACCCAATCTCCTCTCCTACATGGCCTATTATGACTTCAATGCCTTTATTCCCGGGATCAAGGACCTGATGGATGGCAATGAAGCGCAAGGCATTCCTCCTGTTACTGAAAAGATCATACGGGGTAAGATGGCCATACAGGCCTTGTCTGATTACAAGATGGCCAGGCAGGCCGGCCAGGATTCCATTGCAATGGAAGCCAAACAAGTGTTGGATGAGAATTTTAAATATTTCGGATATGGCTATTTTGAGAGTGATCCTGACAGGCTGGTACCGAGTGTGCCGCTGAGTTTTTACAGCTTCCACCTGATGGTCGCACTGGGCATGTTCTTCTTCTTCCTGATGATCATCATCATGGTGTTATTATTCAAGAGACGCCTCGAAACCTCGCGCTTCTGGCTGCGTGTGGCCATCTGGACCATCCCCCTTGCCTATCTGGCATCACAATCAGGCTGGGTGACCGCCGAAATGGGCCGTCAACCCTGGGTTATTCAGGATCTGATGCCCACAATGGCTGCTGTATCGCAGATTGATGCGGGAGCAGTCCAGATTACATTCTGGCTTTTTGCAGCCTTGTTCACTACCCTACTGATCGCAGAGCTGAAAATCATGTTCAAACAGATCCACATTGGACCTAAAGATGGAGGAAAATAAGATGTTTGAAAGTCTGTCACATGCCGCATTACAGGACTATTGGTGGGTGATCATCAGCCTGCTGGGCAGTCTGCTCGTTTTCCTCATGTTTGTGCAGGGAGGCCAAACCCTGATCTACACCCTGGGCAAAACGGAAACGGAACGTAAGATGATTGTCAATACGCTCGGAAGGAAATGGGAATTCACGTTCACCACCCTAGTTACCTTCGGAGGGGCATTTTTTGCCTCATTCCCGCTCTTCTACTCTACTTCTTTCGGTGGCGCCTACTGGGTGTGGATGATTATCCTGTTCGCCTTCGTCATCCAGGCTGTCGCCTATGAGTTCCGTTCGAAACCCGCGAACTTCCTGGGGCAAAAGACCTACGAAGTATTCCTGTTTATAAATGGCGCCATCGGCACGATCCTGATCGGCACGGCGGTTGGCACTTTCTTCACCGGCTCCATGTTCAGCAGGGACCTGGTGACCAATTTCAGCCGGTGGGAAACACCCTTTTACGGTTTGGAAGCAGCCCTGAATGTCCAGAATGTTTCCCTGGGACTGGCGGTATTCTTCCTTGCCCGGGTGTTGGGTATCCTGTATATCATGAACAGCATTGAAAGCGCCCCCATCATGGCCAGATCCAGGAAGCAGTTGTTATACAATGCCGTTCCTTTCCTGGTCTTCTTTCTTTTCTTTGTGATCCGCCTGATGTTCCTGGAAGGTTTTGCTGTGGATCCTGAGACCGGAATGGTTACCATGGAAGCCTATAAATACCTGCACAACCTTCTTGGAATGCCGGTGGTACTGGTCATGTTCCTGGTAGGGGTGGTATTGGTACTCTGGGGACTCTACCTGGCATTACTGAAGTCATCCACCAAAGGCATCTGGTATACTGGTGCCGGGACGGTACTGGCTGTGATGGTCCTGTTTTTCCTGGCAGGATTTAACAACACTTCTTTCTACCCATCGGTTTTTGACCTACAGCATTCCCTGACCATCCGTAACAGCTCCTCCAGCCATTATACCCTGACCGTGATGAGTTATGTCTCGCTCTTCGTTCCTGTTGTCGTCGTTTACATCTTCTTCGCATGGAAATCCATTAACGTGAAGAAGATCGATGAATCTGAAATGGAAAGCAGTTCACACACCTATTAATACAGAAGATCATGCATCTCACACAAATATTGAACCTCCTCACCTGGCCAGCACTGATCGTTGTTACGTATTACCTCGTCCGGTTTGCCATACGGAAATACCGGAAATTGTATCCGGAAGATTTCGCAGAAGACGAAAAACAAGTATAGTAGACAGAGAAGCAAGATCAGATAAATGGACATTCCCCGCTTTCTGTGTGATTTTGAATCCACGGATCTCACTGCTATGTCAGCGGCCGTTCTTTCGCTGAGTGAGGAAGAGTCACACCATGCTATCCGGGTGCTTCGTCTTGAAGCCGGATCTCAGGTGGAGATCATCAACGGCAAAGGTTGGATTGCACATGGCCAGGTCATACAGACGGACCCCAGGCGGTGCAAGGTTCATATCGGGACGATGGAAAAGGGCGAGGACGCCCTGCCAGCCAGTATCCATATTGCCATGGCTCCACCCAAGAATATAGCGCGTATGGAGTGGTTCCTGGAAAAAGCGACAGAGATAGGCATTTCCAGGATCACACCGCTGCAATGTCAACGATCAGAAAGGGTCCACATCAACCAGGAAAGAATGGAAAAGATCATTCGGGGAGCCCTGAAACAGAGCCGCAGGACCTATCTGCCCCTGCTTTCACCACTGACACCCTTCTCTGCTTTCCTGGATGCATGCGAAGGAACATGCCTCATCGCACACCTCGATTCGCTGCATTCGAAACCGATAAAAGATGTATCTTCGTGCCGGGAAAACATCACAGTGCTGATAGGCCCGGAAGGAGATTTTAGTCCGGAAGAGATTACAATCGCGATGGACAAGGGATGCAAGATGGTGTCCCTGGGTTCATCAAGGCTAAGGACTGAAACGGCTGCCCTGATGGCTTGCGCTGTGCTTAACATGATCAATGGCCAGTTATAAGGTGGCTTAATGACCGCATGAAGCAGACTCTTGTCCTTATCCTCATCCTTCTGAATCTGACATTCCAGGCGACCGGACAGGTCACCGGTCTTCAGATCGCCCTGATGAAATACAAGGGAGGTGGAGACTGGTATGCCAACCCGACGTCACTGCCAAACCTCATCCGGTTTTGCAACGAGCAACTTGGAACGCATATCCAGAGTGACGCGGCAACCGTAGAACCCGGGGATCCAGGGATTTACAACTACCCCTTCATTCATCTGACAGGCCATGGCAATGTGCTGTTCACACCTCAGGAAGCACAAAACCTTCGGAAATACCTGGTTGCAGGAGGATTCCTGCATATAGACGACAACTATGGCCTTGATCCGTTTATCCGGCCACAGATGAAGAAGGTTTTCCCTGAGCTGGACTTCGTCGAACTCCCATTTGATCATCCCATTTACCGTCAATATCATACATTCCCCAACGGACTGCCCAAGATCCATGAACATGATGGCAAACCACCACAAGGCTTTGGCCTGATCTTTGAAGGCCGTCTGGTGTGTTTTTACACTTATGAGACAGACCTTGGAGATGGATGGGAGGATGCTGCCGTGCATAATAATTCAGAAGAAACCCGACTGAAAGCCTTGCGCATGGGAGCCAATATTATTCAATACGTTTTCAACAGGTGAAACTGGAACATCATTATAGCGCCCCACTTCTATTGAATAGCGGTCACGCACAAACCATGTTTCCTGCCCTTTTCAGGAAACAGGAAGCGCCGCCTTACACCAGGGAAAGAATAGCCACCCAGGACGGTGATTTCCTTGATCTTGACTGGTGCAGGGAAGGCAATAAACGCCTCGCTATCCTGTCGCATGGTTACGAAGGCCACTCCTATACCTGGTATATGCGTGGCATGGTGCACGCTTTGCGTCAGGCCGGATGGGATACCCTGGCATGGAATTTCAGGGGATGCAGCGGAACGCTGCCACAACTTCCCAAGATATATCATGCTGGTGCCACCGACGATCTGGACCTGGTTGTCAGGCATGCCGAACAGCAGGGTTATGGTCATATCAGCCTGCTCGGTTTCAGCATTGGCGGCAACCTGAGCCTGCTTTACCTGGGCAGGAATGCAGCACACCTGCCCGCCAGTGTGAAGTCAGCCGTCACCTTCTCAGTACCAACACGCCTCGGGGATGCAGCCATCCACATGAACAAATGGAGCAACCGATACTATCTCAAGCGTTTTCTCAGATCTCTGGCCGACAAGATCGAAGGAATGAAGTCACGTTTCCCGGATAAGATCAATACGGCCCCGCTGAGCAAGATCAGGACACTGCGTGATTTTGATGAGATTTATACCGCTCCCATGAACGGCTTTGAAAGTGCCGAGGACTATTGGTACCGCGCCAGCAGCCGTCAGCACATCCCACATATTAATGTCCCTACCCTGATCGTTAACGCACTGGACGACCCTTTTCTTCCTCCTACCTGTTTTCCTGTCAGAGAAGCTGCCGGCAATGATATGGTTATGCTGGATATGCCCCGCAGAGGTGGTCACCTGGGCTTTGTAAGGCTGAACGGGGATGAGCAATACTGGAGTGAGAAGAGGGCGATAGGATTCCTCAACAACTACTAGACAGCAGGACCTGTTTTCCACCCCAGTGATCCCAGGTTTTGCCAGAATCCCGGCCAGGATTTATCCACCACCTGTGCACCTTTTACCACCATATACTCCATTTTAAGACTCAGGATGGCAAATGCCATGGCGATGCGGTGGTCATTCCATGCGGATAATTGCACCATGGATGCAGGCCTTGCCTGACCTGCTATACGTATTGCATCATCGCCCACCTCTACCTCAAAACCACATAACTGAAGGTTGTCGCAAACGGTCTGCAGTCTGTCGCTTTCCTTTATCCTGAGATGAGAAAGGCCTGATAACCAAGCTGGTGCCAACCTTCCGGCTGCCGCGACGGCCAGGGCAGGCATCAGGTCCGGGCAATCACGCAGATCAGCCCGTAGCTCTGATATCGATGGCTCATGCCATATCAGGGCCCCATCTTCCTCGAAACGGGTTAGCACGCCCAGGGCTTTAAACAAAGAAGCACAGCGACGGTCCCCCTGTACACTATGCTGGCAGAGCCCTGGCATAAAAAGCCGGCTGCCAGGAGATAAAGCGCAGGCTGAATACATAAAGGCTGCTGCGCTCCAGTCGGGCTCTATGTCGAAATGCACTTCCCCGGGTAAGCCAGGATTGATTTGAATCACCTTATCGTTGCGGAATACCGTATACCCAGCTTTCTCCATCATCTCCAGCGTCATCCGGATATAGGGTTCCGATACGGCCTCACCCTGCATATGCAATTCCAGTCCCTGTTGAAAAAATGGAGCAACAAGGCATAATGAACTGATATGCTGACTACTTTCGCCTGCGTCGACCTTTACCTTACCCCCACTGCATTTTCCACCCCGTATGCGCAAGGGCAGGTATCCTTGTCTGTCCTGAAACTGAATATCGGCGCCACATTCACGCAATGCCTCAACCAGTATCCCGACAGGGCGCTCATGCAAACGCTCGCTGCCTGTAAAACGCCATAGACCAGGGGTAATGGCGGCCACCGCCATCGCAAAACGCAATACGGCACCCCCATCACCGGCATCCAGGATGGCCGTTTCCTCCCTGCTAAGGATATCCAGTATCTCGCCCAGGTCCCTGACATCCTGATTATCTGCAAGAATACCATGCTTAATGCGCCCCTGCCCAAGATGCGCCAGTACCAGCATGCGGGTGCTCATACTCTTCGATAGCGGTAGTACGACCCGGCCGGAAAGGGGATGCGTAGGTGCAACCAGATGTATGGACTGCTGCAGGGTCATGACCGGATACTCCCTGTAGGTGATGAACATACTTCTACTAACCAGGTCAGGGCCTCGACGATGATTTCATCAGCCACATGATCATCAGTGGTTGCTTGTCCGACCTGCTTTAACAGGCTAAAACGGAATCCGCCACCCCGGTTCTTTTTATCATGGCCCATCCAGGTTAACCATTGTGGGATAGCATCAGCAGGCAGTGGCCTGGGACGATAAATATCGTTGACCAGCATCAGCATTTGTTGAAGCACCTCCTGGGGAAAGCTATGCAGGCGGGTCGAGATATATGTTTCGGCCAGCAGCCCCAGCGCGATGGCCTCTCCATGCAACATGGCACGGTCATCCTGCAGCGACCAGGACTCCAGGGCATGTCCGATGGTATGCCCGGCATTCAGGATTTTTCGCCTTCCCTGTTCGTGGGGATCATCCGAAACAATATCCCATTTAATCTCTACTGACCTTAATATCAATCTTTTGCGAAACTCATCACCCTCATTCCCTGACGCTTCCAGCAAGTGGTACTGGCCTGACAGGTCCTTCCAGTAAGCAGCATCCGCAATCAGGCCATGTTTTAGCGCCTCGGCAAAACCAGCCCAAAGATGCCGTGCAGGCAAGGTCTGCAGAAATCCCGGATAGAGATATGTTGCCGCTGGAAGCGTGAAAGTACCAATCTCATTTTTAATCCCTTCGAGGTCTATTCCTGTTTTCCCGCCCACGGCAGCATCCAGCATTGCCAGCAGTGATGTCGGGATATTCACGAAGCGGATACCGCGCTTAAAAACCGAAGCCAGAAACCCGCCGAGGTCTGTAACCACACCACCCCCAAGATTAATGAGCAGGCTGTGACGGCTTGCGCCTTCGGCACCCAAACTTCGCCAAAGTCCGATGCAGGTATACACGTCTTTGAACTCCTCACCGGGCTGCATTTCAAGGATTACTATATCTTCAGGAAGCGCTTCACCTTCCATCAGAATGGGAAGACAATGCAGGCGGGTATGGGTGTCCGTCAATACAAAAACCTTGTCGAAACGGTTGTCCTCTGCCCAGCACTTCCTCACTGCGTCAAGCAGTACAGATGTGTCAGGGCAATATAAAGGCCTGGTTTCAGGCGCTGACCATATAACCGGTGTAAGAGGTTTCAACATAATCACCAAACTAAAAATCCACTGCCGCGAAACTCCTGCTCAGACCTTTGTCGTAATGCACGGCAGGGTAGCCAAATATCACAAACAAACCTTCCCGGCTTTTGTAGCGGATTTTGTGCTTTTCCCGCAGGCGGGCCGCAGATCTGCCATTTTGTATTAAAGGGTGAATGCCCCCTAACATGCAGGTTCCCAGTCCCAGGGTCTCGCCCGCCAGCATGGCATAGGTAGCGGCAATGAGTGGATCGGCCGGATCAGCGTAAGGAGAGCTATAGAAATACATCCCCAGGGGTGCGTCATAGGTCACGACATTCTGACCGTTTTTCATACTGTTGATATACACTTCAAAGAGGGGACGCACGAAGCTCCGGAACATCTTATCGTTGGCTTTCCCCCAGAACGGGCGCATAAGCGCCAGGAACCAGGAAGACACAAACCATTTCATCCCTTCAAGGTGGGTACAATAATCCTGCGAGAATTGCCGCAATGCTTCTGCATCGAAAACGCGGACATGCACATCCGATGGTGGCAGTCCCATTGGTGCCGTCACAGCCGCATCAAGGATCATCTGGATCTTATCCTGCTCCACCGGTCTTGTTGTATACTCCCTTATGCTCCGGCGGCGTTTCAGCAGGTTCAGCAAGGGAGCATAACCGGCAGTGGTGTCCCTGGGTGGAAGTTCGAAGAGATCATCCGGTGACAAGGTACGACCAGAGACCTGAATCGCACCGGTCGGGCAGATTGCCATGCAATGCCCGCAGCCGATGCATCCAAATAGTGGCCGGGATGATTTGGAGACCTTGCCATCCTTCATTTCTAGGCTGAAATCCTTGCAGACCTCAACGCAAAGACCGCATCCTTCGCAAAGCTCCGTATCTATGCTGATGATCCCGGGCTCATGGGTACGTGTGGTGGGTATGGCCATGATGCATGTATGATTAATCTGTTACCTATTGTATGACCAGTCGCCGGGTAACCCGGTATTTGCCCTGCTCCAGCACCACAAGATACAGCCCCTTGGCAGGATAAGAACCATCCTGATGACGTATGGTCCACTCCAGAACCGATACCCCTTCAGGCCTGAATGACTGCAACGGACGGTGAACCAGGTTACCCTGAATATCATAAATACTCAAACTAACCTGCCCTGGCTGCGTAAGGCGATAGCGTATGCTCACCCGGCCGGACGCAGGATTTGGCATGGGCTCCAGCAATACCACACCGGATGGAGATGGATGACTGGCATCGCCGGCAGAAGGATCGAGAATGGCCAGTGCTTTGATGCAGAAATTCGCTGTCCCGGGATACTGCGGAAGATTGGCAGAATACAAGTCCATCCAGGTGTTTCCGTCCCTGTACCAACTCTGTCCGGGTCCGGCAGTGGAAGGCACCACTACACGCTGATCGCTGCCCAGCAGAACAGGTACTTCCGAGGTTCTATCGTATGGTTGCCCACCGTGCGAAAGCCACAGGTAAACGTAAAAATCGTTTCCACTCAATGTATGCACAGAAACCGGCAGGTCGACCGTATGAAGACCGCTATGGTCACAACGTCCGGAAACTACAGCCAGGGTATCGCTCAGGACGCCAGCGGCGAACGTATTGTAGATCACTGCTGTGAAATCAACGGAGTCGCCGGCGGTAAAGAAACTTATGGCTTTTATCTGATGATCGGCTGAGGTGGTAAAGGCATTCATGGCCTCCTGTATACCTGTAGCTGTATCCCTCCAGCCATGGTAATCGTGATAATAAAAATGATCATAGGCCAGTGGCTCCACTTCCTGGAAGGAGATGGAACCCATCTCAGGATTTTGTCCACAGTGCAAGTCATAATATGATATCCAGAAATAACCCGACAAACCCCAGCTGGCACCCCAGGAGTTCTTGCACAGCCAGGCACCAGCCTGACTTGCCTGGGTTACTTTGTTATCGTCCCAACCCACGATCGCAACGGCATGATTTGGGTCAGCCTGATAGCTGGCAGGTTGATAATGAACATATTGATTATTAATCAATCCCCCTTCATACAGCATACAGGTACCTATCACACCATGGTCCATCAGCTTCTGCTTGATCAGTCCGATGTGCTGCAGCGACTGTCCTGCCGTATACCATTCAATGCGGCGGGGATAATAATAATGGTAGGAAGCGTCATGGCGCAGTGATGGACTGCTATAGCTTGGGGCATCTGTCTGACGTACGGCACCCTCACCCCGGCTGAGGTAAGCTGCTGTCACCCGGTAATCCCCACCCATATGTACGGTCAGCCCTGTTCCGGTAGGTGGCACGATATCCTCATTGAAATGCTCGTTAAACCCGTTCCACCAATCCAGGTGATATTCAGCAAGGTTGGGCTCGCCGGTTTCCCCGGCTGCTGTCCAGACTCCGGTCATTTTCAGATTGCCTTCCATGGCTGCCATGGCGCCGTGGGTCCAGCAGGTTCCGCCTTGCTGCGATTTCACTGAGGTCACATAATTCTGCCCATTCACATTGCGCAGGTCAAAGGTTACAGGCAGCAACTGCGCCATTGTTACGCTGCTGAAGCTCAAAAGGGCAAAGAAAACAATGATCTTCTTCATATCATTAAACTTATGATAGATTGGAAAAGAGCGGGTGTGTACTGGAAATTTACACTGTGAAGGTAGGTTTTTTTCAACAAGCCAGGGACAGCCATGCTTTTATCTACTCCACATTGTATTGAATATGCCTAAAAATGCGGATAGAATGCCGAGGTGAGGTTGCGGTAATCCGGATGCCAGCTTCCGTCATCATCTCTGATCTTCAATACAGGCATAGTTATTACGTCGGCAGGCTGCCGCCTCCATTCACTCAACGTTAAAGTAATTTGTCCGCCCGGACAGCCTACGACATCCTGACGGCGGTGTAAGAACCATCCTCCTTGCGCCATGGCATAAAGCAGGTCATTAAAGAATCTGGTTTTATAGATAAGACAGATACGGCTATTGTCCGAACCCAATCGTACTGCGTGCAAGGCAAGATCTTCGGGTGGAAGGAGGAAGTCATGACGGGCCGTAGCGCGGCGACGGGCTTCACTGGTGAGGTGTTGGCGGAAATACGGCGGATTGCAGATCATAAGGGAATAACCACCTGGAATGCCGCGATAATCCTGTAGTTTGATGTGATGAACGTGAAGTTTTTCCTTCCAGGGTGAGTTAGCAAAGTTCAGCCGGGCTTCTTCGACCGAAGGTTGGTCAGGATCGATGGCATCCACATGGCTGGCGCCTCTTTGGGCCAGCAACAGAGCCAGTATCCCGCAGCCCGTTCCGACATCCAGCACGCGTTCTTGTTCGGGAGTGGGAGCCCAGGCACCCAAAAGCACGGCGTCGGTGCCGACTTTCATACTGGATTGGAGATGATGCAGGCGAAACTGCTTAAGGGCAAAACTGTCAGGCTGCTCAGCCAGCATCGGGATGGAGATAAAGTTCGATAAGGCCCTCCGGTGTTTCCAGAACGATCCTGCGACCGTCGACATCCACTTCAACGATAAACTCTTCCACCAGGGGGATTAGTACCTCTGTGCCTGCAGCATCCACGACCATCACATCCTGCTCTCCATGCTCCAGAATCCGCTGCAGGATGCCGATCTCACCATAGCGAACATCCGTGATCCTGAATCCAATCAGTGCATCATAGCTGATTTCATCGTCCTGCTGCACGGGTGGAGGGGGGCCGAAGACACGGCATTGGATGATACGTGCCGCTTCCTCAGGAGTGTTGATTTGCCTCAGCTTCAGTCTAAGGGTCTGGTCCGGCCGTATCGTCAGCGACTCAATAAAAAAAGGAATCCGTGTCCCTTGGATCTCAAGAAACACGGATGTGAGGTCTTTGTATTGCCAGGGATCTTCGCTGAAGATCTCTGCGATAATCTCGCCGCGGTATCCGAAGGTCTTAAGGACCCGGCCTATTGGGATGAGGTTGGGTGCGCTCATGTCTTCCTCAGGGCCGCTGCGGATTATTAGCCTGTTTATTCAGCAGCAGGGGCAGTGTTTTCTTCACCGGCTTCTGCTTCGGGTGCCGGCGCTTCTTCTGCAACATGTTCAGCAACAGCAGCTGCTCTGCCAGTCTGGGCCTCCACTTCGGCGAGGCGACGCTTGGCAATCTCAGCAGCACGCTTTTCATTTACCTGACGCTCTGCTTCCAGTCTTTCCTTGCTTCCCTGCTTCTTCTTCAGCTCTTGTTCCTTGCGCTTGTGTTCGATCTTGCCCAGCTTTTCTTCTTTCCAGCTTGCGAACTTCATATCGGCCATCTCCTGTGAGATAGCGCCCTTTTCAACACCACGCAACAAATGACGGCGGTACAATACACCCGTATAACCCAGAATGGCTCTGACGGTATCCGTAGGTTGAGCACCATCCTGGAGCCATGTCAGCGCGCGGTCAAAATCCAACTGGATATCGGCCGGGCGGGTCAAAGGATTGTACGTCCCAATTTTTTCGATAAACCTACCATCGCGCGGCGCACGTGCATCCGCGATGACGATGTGATAGAAAGGTTGCCCCTTTTTTCCTCTTCTCTGCAATCTAATTTTAGCAGGCATCTTAACTAAATCATTAATTTTCAACAATTCCGGAAATTCGCAACGTCCGGTTACCGTTTCCCAAGAGGTACACGACCTACAGGATTTGGGGGTGCAAAAATAGAACTATTTTCTTATAAATGAAAGATTTTTATGTTGTTATCAGAAAATGAGAACCTTTTAAAGAAATCCACCATCCGCTCCATCACAAATCTTTCAGCGCAAAATCTTGTCTAAAAACACAAAACATGGCGGAATATTGCTAATTTTCATCGAAAATAAGAGGATTCCGCTGGCAAAGCTAAGCCTTTCCCATGAAAATCGCCCTGATCACCGATATCCATGAACACAACCTGACCTTGGAGAATATCCTGCGGCAGGCTGAGATGAAGGGATGCGACGAAGTGGCCTGCCTGGGCGATATCGTTGGTTTAGACACACGTTTCCACCATAAACCCGCACAACGGAGCGCCAGGCGCAGCCTGGAACTGATACGGACCCACTGCCGCTGGGTCGTTGCCGGTAACCACGACCTCTATGCCGCCAAAAGGATCCCTCAGCATGCCAATGGTTTCGAATTCCCTGCTACCTGGTTTGAGATGTCAGCGCAGGAACGAAAAAAGGTATCCAGAGGAAAGGTGTGGACATTTGAACACGAAGCCGACAATGACCTTGACGATCAGGATATTGCGTATATACACTCCCTGCCTGAATTCCTTGTCCTTAATGAAAACGGGCAAAAACTCCTGTTTTCGCACTACCTCTACCCTGACTTCACCGGGTCGACAACCCAGTACATGGAACGTCATCATCACCTGCAGGACCTTTGGCAATTCATGACACAACAGGGACTGCTCTACGCTTTCTGTGGTCATGCACATACCTCATTCCCGGAATTTGCCTTTCCCGGGCGCAGGTCCATCTTCAAAGCGATCCACCCGATTCCGTCTGAGTCCATCTTCCTGGACAATAAAACGGCTGCCATACTCCTGCCTCCTGTATCAGGAAGTGCCGGCAAAGCAGGATTCAGTATTCTGGACACCCAAAACCGCCATCTTCACATCGTTTATACCTCCTCATGATCAAGCGCTCCTTAATCCCTGGCAAGACAGGTATCAATCAACGGTTGTGGCTCAGGATCGACCTCCCTGTCTGGCTTGCCTTTGCCCTCTTTGCCGGCCTGATCTTCCTATACCTGATTCCCGGCTTTAAGACGGTGATGATGGAAAAGAAACGGGACCTCATTCATGAGATCTCAGCCACCGCTTTCAGTGTGGTGCAATACCACCACAGCTTGGAAACAACGGGCCAACTGACTACCGAAGCCGCGCAGGCACAGGCACTGCAGGCCATCTCCAGCATACGGTACGGCGCGGAATTGAAGGACTATTTCTGGATCACGGACCTGCAACCGAAGATGCTGATGCATCCCTATCGCCAGGAACTGACAGGATCAGATCTGTCTGATTTCAAAGACTCCAGGGGAAAACTCATTTTCGTGGATTTTGTCAACGCAGTCTCCGCTTCCGGTGAGAATTATGTAACCTATATGTGGCAATGGAACGATGATTCCACCCGCATCGTACCCAAATTATCCTATGTCAGGCTGTTCAAGCCCTGGAACTGGGTGATCGGAACAGGCATCTATGTGGAGGATGTCCGCTCAGAAATTCGCGCCATCATCATTCGTGCTGTCATCATCTCCGGCGCTATCGGCCTTGTAATTATTATCCTGCTTATGCTGGTATCCCGCCACAGCCACCGCATCGAAGCGCGTCGCCAGGCAGCCGAGGACGAGGTGCGCAAATCAAGGGAACTATACCGCACCCTGGCAGAGGCCGCAACCGAAGGCGTGCTGATATGGTCAGCCTCCGGATTACAAGCCAACAAAACACTGCTATCATGGCTGGGACAGGAAGAGGAGCAAATCCGTTACCTTAACCTGGGTGATCTCCTTCACGCTGAAACCCTGCCTGCCTTCTCAGAGGCAGAAGAGCTCTACAGGGCATTGGACAAACGCATCCATGCAACGGCGCAAATCAAAGGACCCGGAGGGTATCCGCTGCAAGTGCATACCGACCTCAGCCGTATCGATCTGAATGGCCAACCGGCCGTTCTCGCTGTCATGCGACAGGTAAGCAGCCTGACATCAGTTGCATCCCTGTCATTGCATCCTGCATTGCTCCAGCATGTTCAAACCGGGTTTTTCCGCATCAGCTATGGAAAAAAGAACCGTTTCCTGTATGCCAGCGATCCGGTGCTCCACCTGCTGGGATATGCCCGAATTCAGGATATTCTGACATTAAGCCTGGATGCTTTCTTCGACAACCCGCTGCAATACAGAACACTGCGGGCCTCATTGGCAGCGGGAGAGGATTATTTTAACCAGGAGGTCTGTATCCGAAAAAGAAACGGGGACAGGTGCTGGGTTCTACTAAATATCAAAATCATACGGGAAGGAAACACGGAGCCCTGGTGTGAGGGCAGCATGGAACCAATGACCGCTGCAGGCCTGCTACCCGGGACCTTATCCCCCGATCTGACACCCTATGCTGCTTCCCTTGTGCTGCAGGCACCCGCCGCACAGTGCATGCGCCCCCTTGCAAGCTGCAGGGAAACCGACTCGGTAGGAACTGCGCTGCAACGCATGAAGGAAAGCGGCAACCAGGTTATGGTTGTCATGCTGCAAGGGAAGGAACCCATGGGAGTGATCGACACCAACAGCCTGTCGTTCAGGCTTGCACAGGGAGAAAGCGCCGAAACGCCCTGCTACCGCTGGATGCATTCGCCCCCCATCTTCATGCGCGCCACCACTCCCCTGGCTGAAGCTGTATCGCTCCTTCATCAGAACAATGCCCCCTGCCTCGTACTCACTTCGGAGACAGATGAGGCTGTTGGGATGTTAACCGGCCAGGACCTGCTCTACGCCTTGTCGGCGCTCCCTTCCGGGCTGCAGGCAGCCATCACGGAAGCAGGTTCTGCAAAGGCGCTGAGAGAAATATACTTACAAGGCCGGCAGACTGCCATGTTTATGGTCTGGGCCAAAGCCGATCCAGGTGCCGTAACACGTTTCGTTTCCGCTTTGGGTGATGCCATTTGCAAAAGGGTCATCCAGCTTTGCCTGGCCGAAACATCCCCACCTCCCTGCTCCTGGGCCTTCATCCAGACAGGCAGCGCCGGCAGGTTGGAGCAGACCTTCTCCACCGACCAGGATAACGCCATCATCTTCGAAGATGTTCCGGATGAACACCGGAGCCAGACTCAGGCTTATTTTTTAGCATTGGGTCGTCACGTCAATGAGATGCTCGCCCAAACGGGATTCAGGCTTTGTCCCGGCAATAATATGGCCGGCAATCCCACCTGGTGTCAGCCCCTGCAGCAATGGAAGGATTATTTCCATAAATGGATCAGTGGACCTGGTCCGGAAGAACTGCTGGAAACCAGCATCTTCTTTGATTTCCGCTTCACCATGGGCGATGAGACACTTGTCCTGAAACTGAAGGAATACGTGCTTCATGGACTGCATGCCAGTGACATATTCTTTCATCATATGACGCTGGCATACAAGCCCTTTCAAGCTGTGGCAGGTGGAACGGAATCGACGTCTACAGATCTGAAACGTCTGCTCCTGCCCCTCACAGGACTGGTGCGCATGTATGCCCTGAAACATGGGCTTACTGAGAACCACACCGTTGACAGAATGATGGGCCTGTATCAGGGGAAACACCTCCATGCCGACCTCCTGCAGGCTTGCCTCATGGCCTGGAAAAACCTGTCCATGCTTCGCCTATGGCAGCAAAGCCGGCAAATACATGACGGGAAGGAGCCTGGAAACTTCCTGGAATACCAGGCTGATAACATTGATGCACAGTATTTTATCCGTGCGGGAGCAGATGCAGTAACACGCTTGTTACAGCAGGCAGCAATGGATTTTCACACCCACAGCGGATAAGACGCGAGGCCATCCCGTACCGCAATAAGAGGCGAAAAACAGCTGCGTTTACATGATGGAAATATTTGTATGAAAAATGAAAATAGGTACTTTTGTAAAAAACATATTGAGATATGGCACTTCAATTAACTGATCAGAATTTTGATGACATTGTCATGCAGTCTGACAAGCCCGTTATGCTTGATCTCTGGGCTGAATGGTGTGGTCCCTGCAAAATGGTTGGCCCGATCGTGGAAGAAATGGCGAGAGAATATGAAGGGAAGGCTGTGGTCGCCAAGCTGGACGTGGACAAGAACCCAGGCATTACTTCCCGCTTCGGGATCCGTAACATCCCCACCATCCTGTTCTTCAAAGGCGGTCAGGTCGTCGACAAACAGGTAGGTGCCGTTCCGAAATCCATCCTGGCTACCAAGCTGGATGCCCTCCTCTGATTTATCTGCACGAACAAGACATTACAGGGGCTGTCACAACATGTTGACAGCCCTTGCGTTTCACAAACATGGCTGAATATAGCATTAATCAACAGGGACTGCAGCAGTTTACCAGCCTGGAGCTGATCGCCCGCCAGGTGGTGGAAGGCTTTATCACCGGGCTGCATAAAAGCCCGTTTCATGGCTTTTCCGTTGAGTTTGCGGAACACAGGCTATACAATACCGGGGAATCGACCAAGCACATCGACTGGAAGCTTTATGGCCGTACAGAACGGCTCTATGTGAAGCGATACGAAGAAGAGACCAATCTCCGCTGCCATATTATTTTGGATGCCAGCTCTTCCATGTATTTCCCGGCCCAGGAGAAGGTTAGCAGTGATACACCCAACAAGGCTACTTTTGCCATTTATGGTGCAGCAGCTATGATGTATCTGCTTAAACGTCAGCGCGATGCTTTTGGGCTAACGGTATTCTCAGAGGGGGTAGACTTCAGCAGTCAGGCCAAATCGAGCAGCGTACACCTCAAACATCTCTTCACTGAAATGGAAAAGCTGCTGGCTCCCTTGCCCATCGGCGAAAGGCGGCCCACCCGTGTTGTGGACACATTGCATATGCTCGCTGAACAGATCCACAGACGCTCATTGGTGGTGATTTTCAGTGATATGATGGACAGTATGACGGATCCGGAAGCGGTTTTCGGCGCCTTGCAACACCTGCGTCATAACAAGCATGAGGTCATCCTTTTCCATGTAGCGGATCATCTGCGCGAATTTGAATTCGAATACGACAACCGCCCTCACCGCTTTATCGACCTGGAAAGTGGACGGGAAGTCAAACTCCAGCCATCAGAAGTCAAGGCAGCCTACCTGGAAAGAATACACCGTTTCAATCATGAATTAAAGCTGAAATGCGGTCAATACCGCATCGATATCATTGAAGCCGATATCCGCAAGGGATTCCGCCAGATTCTCCTGCCCTACCTGATGAAACGCGGCAAGATGATGTAACCGGTTCTCAGCGATCAGTTGTCAGCGATCAGTCATCAGCGAACAGTTTACAGCGGTCAGGCCCTCGGTTGCGGTAGATTAATAACTCTTCACATTCATCATCTTTCGATTTTCAAATTTCAACTTTCAATATATGTCGCTCTTAGCCTGCAGATTCTCACCTTACCACCAGCTTGGTGGTGACGACCTGCCCGCTTTCATAGATCAGGCTAAGCAGGTATATAC
>JAGNHN010000058.1 GCA_018001695.1 Lentimicrobiaceae bacterium | reverse complement strand
CTTTTTCATAGGCATCGGTTTGTGGGTTACCATATAATATATTCAATCTGTATGCCATAATGTATTCTTATTGCTATTCAGTGCTTTATGATTATATTTGTAACTTCGTGTGTGTAAATATTACACACAATTGTTGATAGTAGGACAGTATATGGATATTGGTTCCGGTCGATGAAACAACAAGGTAAAATTTGGATTATCAGTTCGGAGGAGCAAGCGGTATATCTCGCGGGAGGGTTGTTACCCCATTTCGAGGAAGTGAGGGTGATCCAGAATCCCAACCTGTTGCCAAGCCTGCTTCGTGGTAGGGATTTGGATGCGGTGATGCTGGATATGAACTTCAGTGCCGGGCAGCGAACAGGCAATGAAGGCTTGTATTGGATGCGCCGTATCCGGGAATACCAGGCCGACATCAACCTGGTATGTATCATCGATGAAGGAAATGTGTCACAGGCTGTATCAGCCCTAAAAGAAGGTGCATTGGATGTTTATGAGATGCCCGTAACAACTGAGCAGGTCCTGGAAAGACTAAAGAACCTGGTCAGGAAGCGGCATAAAATTGCAGATACAAGCGATGCCCGGACAACCGCCGCATCAGGTTGGGATGCTCTGTTTCAACCTACCTCATTTATTTCAGGCCCATCCCCGAAAATGCGGGATCTATTACGCCTGGTCAACCGGGTGGCACCAACCGATGCCAATATTTTGATCCTGGGCGAGAGCGGAACCGGAAAGGGCTTGATAGCGCAGGAAATCCACCGGAAATCCACACGGAACCATGCAACTTTTGTGCATGTCGATATGGGAGCGATCGTATCGTCACTCATGGAGAGCGAGCTGTTTGGTCATATGAAGGGTGCCTTCACAGATGCGCGCGAAGATAGACCAGGACGTTTTGTGCAGGCATCCGGGGGCACGCTGTTTCTCGATGAGATTGGGAACCTGCCGCTGGAGATGCAGTCGAAGCTGCTGGGCGCCCTGCAATCGCGCGAAGTTATGCCCTTGGGGGCAACACAGTCCCGGCCATTCAATGTTCGCCTCATATCTGCAAGCAATACCTCATTGGAAGAAAAAGTACAGGCAGGATTATTCAGGGAAGACCTGCTGTATCGTATCAATACCATCCAGTTGACCATACCTCCGTTGCGGGAGCGTAAAGAAGACATCATTCCGCTCGCGATTCATTTTCTGGCGCAGTTTACGGACAGATATTCACTGGAAGAGAAACGGCTGCATCCCAGGGCGGTCCGGCGCTTGCTGGAGTACGACTGGCCAGGGAATATCCGTGAGCTGGAACATTATTTTGAGAAAGCAGTCATTCTTTCGGAGAAGAACCAGGTAACGATGGATGACATACCCCTCGATAAGTCCGCCGAAGTAGTTCAGGCCTGGGAAGGTTCTTATAATCTGATGGAAAATGAAAGGCGGTTGATCAGGGCGGCGCTCAGAAAAAACAGGGGAAACATGACAGCAACAGCAACAGCGCTTGGCATCTCACGCAAAACCCTTTACAACAAGATGGAGAAATACCGGATTTGATGCTATTCATAACGCAATGCCATGGAGGGCACCATTCTTGCGCTGAGAATGACCTGCCAGGAACTGGCCAGAATGGCCATAATGAGTCCAAATGACATCGCCAGCAGCAGTACGGTAGGGGATAAAGTAGCTACATAGGCAAACCTGTCGAGCCAGCGATCCATCATGAACCAGGATACCGGAAGTGCAAGGACCCCGGAAATTAGAACCCAGCGTCCGATCTCTCGCAAATGTCGCCAGGCGATTTGCCCTGGCGTAGCCCCGTAAACCTTGCGTATTCCTATTTCCTTCAGACTTTGCTCAGCCATGAAGGTGGCCAATCCAAACAACCCAAGGAAGGAGATGACGAGTGCCAGAATGGCGAAATACATCAGCAGACTATACATGCGGATTTCGCTGTCATACAGCACTTTGTATCTGTCTTCCAGAAAATTAGCTTCAAAGGGAAACAAGCCTGAATACGTATCCCATACTCCGGCAATAGATTGGATCGTCTTTTCAGGCCTGAACGGATCAATCCGGACAAAGACAAAACCCAATTCCTCACGGGTAATCATAAAGACCAGTGGCCCGATGGGATGATGGAGGGAGGAGAAATGGTGATCTTTCACAACACCAATGATTCGCCCATGCCGGAATTCCCTGAATGTCAGCGGAACCCCCAATGCTTCCCGCTCCCCCAGCAGGGCCGCAAATTGTTCATTCACGATAAAAGAAAGGCTGTCAATATCATATTGGACAGGAGAGAAACAGCGGCCTTTTATCACCGGGATGCCCATGGTGCGGAAATAGTCAAAGTCAACAAAAGTAAAATTCACTTTCACGTCCAGGTCTTCCGGTATACCCTCCCACTTAATCTGAGAAGTCAGGGCGGTGCCAAACATGGGCATCATCGAAGCGGCGGTTACCCTTTCAACGCCCTCCACCTCCAGCAGGGCTTCCCTGAACCGGGTATAATTTGGCTGCAAAGATTCGTTCATGCCCAGCACCAGGATATTGGCCGGATCGAAGCCCAGTTCTTTTTGCTGGACAAAGCGCAATTGCTTTCCAACCATTAAAGCACTGGCTATGAGCGCAATACTCACCGCAAATTGAACAACAACCAGGCTTTGTCTTAATGCCTTGCGACCTTTACGCAGTGTGCCATCACCCCTGAAAATACGGTAAGGCTCAAGTTTTGATAATACTAGCGCCGGATAGATACCTGCCATTACACCGGAGATAAGGCTGATGATAAGAAAGATAACAGCCAGACCTGTGTTTTCCTGTACAGTGAATTGTATGCCTTCCATCATGAAACGCCCGAAGATGGGAACAAGCAGCTCCAACATCGACATGGCCAGAACCCATGACAGAATAGAAATGATGATGGATTCCCCCAAAAACTGGTGAATCAGCATATTGCGTGTGGCACCCAGGGCTTTGCGAACTGCAATTTCGCGAAAACGCAACCTGGCCCTGGCCGTCATATGGTTCATGAAGTTGATGATAGCAATCAATAGAATGATGGCTCCCGTAACTAGAAAAATCCATACTTGCTTCAGGTTCGCTGCCGATTTGGAATCCAGGGACTTTCCTCCTTGCAGATGAAGTTTTCGGACGTTTTCCAGGTCAAACCGGATATACTCATCCTCACCTTCTTCCTTGTAAGGAAATACGGAATGGAAAGCTTCTGTGAGCGCTACAGAAAGATCAGCTGCTTTTTTCCCTGGTCTTACGAGGCAGTATGTCAAGGTATTATAGTTCCGCCACTGTGTGACCTCATCCTCATCTTTGAAGAAAAGCGACAAAGGGATGACGGCCTCAAGTGGCAGATGAGTCGGACCCGGGGGGTCTCCGATCACCGCTGTAACTTTGCAGCGGTACCTATTATTGATTTCTATTTCACGCCCAATCGGGTCAAGATCTCCGAAATATTTAGAAACCAGCTTTTTACTAAGCACTATGCTCCCTGGTTCAAGCAGGCAGGTTGTAGGGTCTCCCTGAATAAAGGGATAGCTGAAAAGCTCAAAAAGCCTTGGATCAGCCATTAGCACATCTTTCTCATAGAAGACTTTCTCACGGTATCTTAAAGCCGGCTTTGGTAGCATCTTTATTCTGACAACGGCCTCGAAGCCAGACACCTCCTGTTGTGCCACCCTGCCTAGGGCCTGGGGTGTCACGGCCACATCAAGGGCTTCGTTAGTGAATGGAATGTGGGCACTTACCCTGAATAATCTGGGTGCTTCTTTGTGAAAACGATCGTAGCTCAATTCGTGCTTTACCCAGACCAGAATGATAAAGCTGCAGGCCATTCCGATGGTGAGGCAGGCAATATTAATAAGGGAAAATACCCGATGCTTAGACAAATACCGTAAGGCCGTCAGCAGGTAATTGCGGAGCAGGATTGTGATGGCCGTCATGGCGCGTTGGGATGTTAGTCCACTATGTACATTACGATGCTCCATGAATTATGCCACTGTATATAATAAAAAGACAGACAATGTGTTAGGTTTCTCGCATTACGCTATTATGCACTTCGTTGGATGCCTGAATATGTTTGGTGTTCGTTTTTGAACAGTTAAATGAACCAGTGCGGACAATAGCGATGTTCTGGTTATGGTCATAGTTTAGCAGGCTTGACCCAATTCGGAAGCCGTTTGTCCAAAAAGGCAGACATGCCCTCCTGTCCTTCTTCTGATGCCCTGATTTCAGCGATCATTCCGGCGGTGTATCCAAGTGCATCTTCCAGCGTCAGTTGATTGGAAACCTCATCAATAAGCACCTTGCATTGGGAAATTGCGGCCGGGCCGCTAGTACGAAGCATGCTGATTACCTCCGCAATGGCATCATCCAACTTATCGGAAGCATAGGTTTCGTTTACCAGACCGTATCGCGCAGCATCGATGCCTTTGAAGCGCTTGCCGGTCAGCATGAGCTCACGTGACCGGGCTTCACCGGTGCGTTTGATCACATAGGGTGAAATGCAGGCGGGTACGATGCCGATCTTTACTTCACTCAGTGAAAAAACGGTTTCCTGGTCTGCATAAGCGAGATCGCAGGCGGCCAGCAAACCGTTGGCTCCGCCGATGGCTGCCCCATGCACCACGGCAATGGTAGGTTTCGGACAGGTGTAAATGGTGTAAAAACACCGGGAAAGATTAAAACTTTCCGCATAATTCTGCTCATACGTGTATCCGGATACCGCCCGCATCCAGTTCAGATCTGCACCGGCGCAAAACGCTTTGCCTTTTCCCTTCAACAGGATGACCCTGACACCAGAATCCTGACCCAATGCCCCAAAAGCGGTAATCAATTCGCTGATCATTACCTCGTTGAAGGCATTCCGGATCTCCGGCCGGTTCAGGTACACCACCGCAACATCCTCCTCATGTTCGATGGAAATGGTTTGATATTGCGTCATCAGCTTATGATTGGTTATTGCACAATGAAATCGGTGACGGCTTTCTTCTGCCCACAACTTCAAATATAAAGAAATCCTCTTTCCTAGCCATGGTTCTGCGTTTTCTGTACCCGACAGAAAGGGTGGTCCAAGGTAAATCTAAGATGTTTCATAAATGGTCACACTATCCATTGTGTTGTTAATCAATAAAGTAGCACCATATAGAATGTAAATATCTACCTAGTAGAATATAAATTTTGCTCAGCACGGGTCTTTTACTTGACTTATGAACGTACGTTCGTTATTTTTGAAGAAAATCTATGGCCATGAAATCCTCTCTCCTGATCAAAATCTTCCTGATCCTTCCACTGATCATGTTTGTCGATTATGTCATCATGCTCAGCCTGGGCTGCACGGCCTGTCTTCTTGGCTTCGGCGATGGCTATGTCTGTGGAACCTATTGTATCATTGGTAAAGTCATCCTGCTTTTATCTGCCATGTTCTTTATTTATCTGATTTATCCGGATCTTTACCGATTGATTAAGACCAGTAAGGATGGCGCGACCTAAGAAACCCAGGAAAGTACTGAACCCACCACAGATGGCGGGGTACAAGCCTTTTGGGATCCAGATTCTTCCATCTGAGACCATTTCCTTAAGTTTTGAAGAATTCGAAAGCTTAAAAATGGTACACTATGACAACCTGAGCCAGGAAGATGCATCACGGCAAATGGATGTCTCCCGGCCCACATTCACTCGTATTTATCAGCATGCCCTGAAGGTGATCACACAGGCTTTTGTGGAGGGAAAAGCCATTGAAATAGAGGGCGGTAATTATACATTCAGTGAGGACTGGTACCGTTGCCGGCGCTGCCATAAACTGATAGAAGGCCTGCATAACCATATCCGGTGTGAAGGCTGTCCGGAATACGGACAAGGAGAGTTAATCGGACTTAATAAATAAGGCTGGCACGAAAATACCAGGAATACCACCCAGCTTGCCTGATCGCTTACATCCTGAAGATACCGAAACCAGGACCTTCCCAGGGACCATTCAGGGAGGCTGAAATGCCCATTGCCAGGATCTTACGTGTATCAACAGGGTCGATGATCCCATCATCCCATAAGCGAGAAGTGCTGTAATAGGCCGAGCCTTCACGGGCATATTTGTCCAGGATCTCCTGTCTGAGCCGGTTCTCTTCTGCTTCATCCAGGGAGGCATTCCTGGCATAAAGCTGGTCTTTCTTCACTGTAACCAACACATCTGCAGCTTGTTCGCCCCCCATGACACTGATTTTGGCATTGGGCCACATAAAGAGCAGGCGGGGATCATACGCCCTTCCGGCCATGGCGTAATTTCCGGCTCCGAAGGAACCTCCAAAAACCACGGTAAACTTGGGTACGCCCGCATTGGCTACAGCATGGACAAACTTGGCGCCATCCCTGGCAATTCCCTGATGCTCATAAGCTTTACCCACAATGAAACCGGTAATATTCTGCATGAATACCAGGGGGATTCTACGGAAGCTGCAAAGCTCAATGAAATGCGCCCCTTTCTGTGCTGATTCTGCAAACAACACCCCGTTATTGGCGATAATCCCGATAGGAAATCCCATGATATGGGCGAAACCGGTGACCAGGGTCGGCGCATACCTGGCTTTGAACTCATGAAACCGGCTCCCATCCACCGTCCGTGCGATGATTTCCCTGGCATCCACGGGTTTGCGAAGATCAACAGGGGCGAGGCCATAGAGCTCTGCGGGATCGTAATAGGGATCTTCAGGACTTTGCATATCCAGATGCCTGGTCCTGGGCGGCGGAAGACTCTCAAAAATATGACGGCATATCTGCAGGGCATGACGATCGTCTTCCGCCATGTGATCGGCAACACCGGAAATGCTGGTGTGTACCTCTGCTCCGCCCAGTTCCTCTGCACTGACCTCCTCTCCGGTTGCAGCCTTTACCAGTGGCGGGCCACCAATGAATATCGTACCCTGATCCCTGACGATGATGGTTTCATCGCACATCGCTGGAACATAGGCTCCCCCTGCCGTGCAGGATCCCATAACAATAGCGATCTGAGGTATGCCTGCTGCCGACATCCTCGCCTGGTTGTAAAAGAAGCGCCCAAAGTCGAAGCGATCCGGAAAAACACGGCTTTGTTCAGGTAAAAATACTCCGCCTGAATCCACCAGATAGACACAGGGCAGGTGGTTGTCCATGGCAATCTCCTGAGCGCGAACATGCTTGCGGATGGTCTCCCTGATATAGGTGCCTCCCTTCACCGTGGCATCGTTGGCCACGATCACTGCTTCCCTGCCCTGAATGCGGCCAATGCCGGTGATAATGCCCGCACTTGGAAACTGGTCCTCATACTGGCCATTGGCTGCCAGGACTGAAAGTTCAAGAAAAGCAGTATTGGGATCTATCAGCATATCAATGCGTTCCCTTGCCAGTAGCTTGCCTCTTTCCCGGTGTTTATCGATGACTGAGACCGGGACAGCCCTGGGTAATGCTGCAATGCGCTGGCGAAATTCATCCAGCAACCGGAGGAAAGACTCACGGTTTTGCTGATAGGCAGTGGATGTTACATCCAGTTGAGAGATGATCCTGTACACGCGCTGGGTTTTGGGATGCAATATATTGAAAAGATGGCTTAATCTATCCTTCCCGTCAAACAAGCAGGTCTTTCAAATCACCGGTGATGGCCGGCCTGACGCCTTTGGGTGTTTCTGTCAGGGTGCAAGCTTCGATATTCAGGTCGTGCTCGAAGAACAGAATATAATCATTATCAACAGCTTCCTTCAAAAAGGCCGGTTTCTCCGTCATCGTGATGAGTGGACGTACGTCGTAGCCTAATACCCAGGCAACGGGCATATGCACCGGCGAAGGCATCAGGTCCGCGACGAAGGCAACTTTTTTACCCTGACTTTCGATAATGGGTATAGCCTGTGATTCGGTATGGCCATGAAAGAAGCGGACATCAAAACCAGGGAAGAGTTCACCTTCTTTTTCGATGAAATGCAGGAAGCCGAAGTCTTCCATTGGAAAGATATTTTCATGCAGCAAACTGGCGCGCTCACGAGGATTCGGGTTTTTGGCCAGGGCCCATTGATCGCTGCTTACCCAGTAGCGCGCATTAGGGAAAGCGGGAACCAGGGCTGTTTTATCTTCATTCCATTTCAGAGAGCCCCCACAATGATCAAAATGAAGGTGGGTAAGAAAAACATCCGTGATGTCCTCCTGCTGAAAGCCGGCTTTGTGCAGTGAAGATGCCAGGCTGTCGCTGCCATTCAAATGATAATGAGAGAGAAAGCGTTCATCCTGTTTGTTGCCGATACCATTGTCGATCAAAATCCGACGTTCATCATCGGTGGCAAGGAGGCAACGCATGGCCCAGTTGCAGAGATTGTGTTCATCGGCGGGATATTGCTTCTCCCAGAGACTTTTTGGAACGACGCCAAACATGGCGCCTCCGTCGAGCTTGAAGTTTCCGGTGGGTATGGAATACAGCTTCATGGTGTTTATTATCCTAAACACCTGAGCAGGGCAATGGTTCAGTTCAGGAGGAGAACCTGCCGTTCCCTTTTCTTGTAATTACCAGGTTATGAGCAGATCAGGAATACACTTTCGGGATAGCTTCGCCGCTAAGGACACGTAGTCCGTTCATGGCCAATGCCCGCATCTCATCCTCGCCGGGATACACATGGGTTGGCGCAATGCGATGCACCCGCTCGATGATCATATTTACAAACCATTTGCTGTTGGCGACGCCCCCGGTGATAAGGATTCCGTCGACCATTCCTTTAAGGACCGCCGACATAGCCCCCACCTCTTTGGCTACCTGATAAGCCATGCCTTCCCATATGAGCATGGCTTCCTGATCACCCTGGGCTGCTTTTTGCTCAACTTCATAGGCACTGTTGGTTCCTAGGTAGGCTACCATACCACCCTCTCCTTTGATCATCTTAAGCACTTCTTTTTCAGTGTATTTACCGCTGAAACACAGCCTTACAAGGTCTCCAACCGGCAAGGTTCCTGTTCTTTCCGGGGAATAAGGGCCGTCTCCATCCAGGCCCTGGTTCACATCGATGACCCTGCCGTTTGAATGGGCACCGACGGTGATGCCACCGCCCAGATGCACAACAATCAGGTTAAGCTCTTCGTACTTTCGCATGATAGATTTGGCATGGGCACGGGCAACGGCTTTCTGATTGAGGGCATGAAATACCGAGCGGCGGGGCAGCAATGGGTGCCCGGACAAACGCGCCAGATCACATAATTCATCCACCACGACCGGATTGGCGATGAACGCCCGTGCATCGGGAAGGCTGCGGGCCAGTTCATCAGCAATGAGCCCTCCTAAATTGCTGGCGTGTTCCCCGAAACGGCTGACGAGCAGGTCTGCCCGCATGGCGTCGTTAACCTCATAAACCCCAGATTCTATGGGTTTTAGCAGGCCTCCACGCCCTACGATCGCCTTTACCAGCTCCAATTGTACATCGGCTTCCTGCAATTCACGGAGGATGATATCTTTACGAAACTTGAACTGTTCCGTGATCTTGTCAAAGGGCTCCAATTCCTCTGTTGTATGACGTATGGTCTTCATAAACAGGGGATTAATTCCTTCAAAAACCCCTATTTTGGTGGAGGTGGATCCGGGGTTGATGGCCAGTATGCGCGGGTTATCCATGCTGTGTGGTTTTGACGATTGAAAGGTGGCAGCCTGCTCAGGCTACCAGGGCGGCCAAAGCGATGGAATACAGTTTGGTTTTCATACTATCGCCACGCGACGAAAGGACCGCAGGTACCCTGGCTCCCATGACGATGGCGCCCTGCTCTCCCCCGGCCAGCTTCGTGTTGGCTTTGTACATCACGTTCCCGGCTTCAATATTGGGGAACAGGATGCAGTCGGCGTCCCCGGCAACCTCACCGCCCAGTTTTTTGATGCTGGCACTTTCGGCATCAATGGCGACATCCAGTGCCAGGGGGCCATCTATCACGGCTCCCTTGATTTGACCGCGGTCTGCCATTTTAGAGAGAATAGCAGCATCGACACAAGCAGGCATGCCGGGTAACATCTGCTCAGAAGCCGCGAGTATGGCTACTTTCGGGCGGGAAATGTCCAGGGCATGGGCTGTGCGGATGAGATATTGTGTGATGGCCACCTTTTGCTTGATATCAGGCAGCGGAATGATGGCAACGTCACCAACAATCATCAGCTTATGGTAAAGCGGTGATTCCATGACGGTAACATGACTGAGTATGGCACCCGGATCCATCAACCCTTCCTCCTTATTAAGAATGGCCCGCATGTACTGGTCTGTAGTGACCAATCCCTTCATTAACAGGTTTCCTTCGCCTTCGTTGATGAGCTTAACAGCCAGAGATGCTGCCTTCGACTCCCTGGCTTCCTGAACCATGCGAAATTTACCAGGATCAATATTGAGCTCTTTACAAACATTGCGCATAATGGGCTCATCCCCAACAAGGGTGGCTTCAATCAATCCATGATCTATGGCTTCACTCACTGCCTCTATGGTATGTGCATCATTGGCAAATGCAGCAACAAGCCTCTTCTTCTCCCTGCCCTTGAGGGCGTCAAACATCTGGTCAAGTTTAGTGATTGGCATAGATGTGTTTTTTCCTGTGGATAATGCATTGCATCAAGGGATTGACACAATCCCCAACGTCCGCAAAAGTAGCAAGATGCGCTGTGAACTCCAACTGATTGCGGGAGTTTAAAATAGTTATAAATAAGCAGAAAACCTAACTATGTTGCGCTATTTAAGCTGTGTCTGCATCATTCTCCGGATCGCTCTTTGGCATACCGGACAGAAATTATCATAGCGTGCTGATTTCATGGTGCAGTCAATGGCCGGACGGTAAATACCTTTGGCCAGGTAACCTCCTCCCTCAAAAACACCGGTGTGGTTTTCATAAGCAGCCGATGCAGGCGTAGGAACCGGAGTTTCAGGCAATAGCATATCTTTCCACTTTCGTTCGAAATCGACCAGCGTGGTCAGATTGGGCTCCCAGGGTTCGATATTCAAAGAATAGAAATCGGAATAAGCCACATCGGAAGTATAATATTCATCCCCCAAGCCGGCAAAGGCATGGCCGAATTCATGGATGAAGACGAAGTCGGAGAGCGGATGCCGTGCAGAACATACAGAATAGAAATTGTAGATTCCGCCGCCGCCATATTCGCGGGTGTTAACCAGAATCAGGACCTGATCCCAGGGTACGCCGGAGGCCATATCCGCAACCAGATGGTAGTCGGAAGTGGTGAGGTAGCGATCCGACTGAAAAGTATAAAACCGTGTATTGAGTACCGTATTCTTCCATTCTCCCCGGCCGGGTGCATCGGTTCCCTCATCGGCCGAAGGCTCAAATACCGCATGAATATTGATTTGGTTGCGAAAATCAGGAAAGGGACGGGCCTGAAGCAAATAGCCGGCAAAACGAGATGCATCCTGGCGGAAAAGGGCCACCTGATCCATGGTATATCCCTCTGCAAGAATCACCAGGTCAAGGCAATGGGAAGGATCTCCACTTTCATGGATTCTGATGTAGTCGCGTTTGGGATCTCTTCTGTCCATAATGTAGGGATCAGAAGGATCAACTGTGAGGATGAACTCTTCTTTCCATTCTCCTTGTCCCTGTCTGGCCAGAAAAACAATGTTAACCCTGTGCTTTGGAAATGGCATGCGCACGCTTTCAGGATAGCTCCGGACCATCGTTGATTTGGCTTCATCGGTTGTCTGCCATTCCCTGAACAGACTGGAATATCCTTTGGAAAACAAGATCTGCTGGTTGAGCTCATCCCACATCTCTATCCTGTATTCTCCAAAGAAGAAATTATCTACCAACTGGGTGCGTGATCCGGACCAGGGTGTTTCCACCATGACCTGGTGCAGGGAGATCTTTGCTTCCTGGTAGTTACCGGTTCGGAAATAATCAACACGAAGTACATCCCCATTAAAATGGTCACTGAACTCACTGGCAAGGGATAATTGTCCTGCGATAACCAGGAGCAAAAAAGATAGTAGCCTCATTATGAATATATTGTATCGTAAATAATTGAAATACCCCAACCTTTTTTATAGGTCAATGTAAAGATGGGTTTTTTCTGTTTACGACACAAGGTGTTGACAAGGCATCGTTTTAGCGCCGGATAATCTTCCTGGCCATCACGCCATGAGGTGTTTCGATATGGACCAGATACAGTCCAGGTGTCACTGCAGATAAATCCAGACGCTGATGCCTGGACTCCAGGATCAATTGACCAGAAAGGTGGTACAATTTTGTCCCCAGAACCGGCACTCCGGAAATTTCAAGATGATCTCCGGCCGGATTAGGAGATATAGTAATCAGTTGACTGTCATGAGTATGAACTTCTGTTGATACAGGAACCCATGCCAGCACGATATTGGAGAAGCTAGGCACATTGGCAGGTGTCAGCGTGAGCGGAGCAGCGGTTTTCTGGAAGGTAAAAGTGCTGTAATTTCCGGTTGCGTTTTTATCGGTCAGTTCCAGACGAAGTTTGTATGTTCCATCCGGAACCAACACCCCGGCCACATTTTTACCGTTCCAGGTACAGGTGTAGGTGGTATGCGCGTTCTGCGTTGGTCCGGTAATGGCGTCTGTTACGTTGAAGGGACTACCGGCAGCAGTGGTCGAAGCTTCCCAGATATTCAGGTGGGTTTTCCTGCTGGCTGCATAGGCCAGCAGGGTTTTGACAAACACCCCGTTACTATCTTCAATCCAGGCTGCAACAATATGTCGAGGTGCATAACTGCCCCCGGCCTGAGCAGAGGAAAAGCTAAGGCTCAGTTGCCCAGGTGTCTGCGCATTTACCTGATGAGCAAGTAATATACCGGCAAGACTAAAGATAAGAATATAGATTTTCATGCTGATTCTCTTTGCATTAATTATTGAAACATCACATAATACCCTGCGCTTTCAGGGCATGCAAAGAAAATCAAAAAACATACTGGTCCTTAGAATTTTCCGAATTTCAGACTTACATTACCGGAATATCCGTTCAGTACATCATGAGGCAGGTCTTTCAGGGTGATGTCATCGGTGAAGCGATAGGAGATGCCTGCTGCCAGCCGCATAAAGCGAAAAACATTCAGTTCCAGCTCAATACCTGGCTCCACCAGGAGATAAGCATCGAATTCTTCAGGCGTAGGCTCCCAGTCTTCATGCATGTCCCAGTAATCCTTGATATAGGCAATGCCGCCCATGCCGAAATGGACCGGCAAAGTGAGGTGCACCGGGGAGGCAGGGAAGAGTATCGGTTCTATGAAGAAACCGCCGTGGCCGCCAGCGAGGGTAATTCCGGATGGAAGGTTCCATCGATCCACAGTGATATCGTTGGCGTAGCCTGTCCCGCTTATCCCAAGGGCCAGTCGATGATCGATCACCCATGCCAGGCGTCCACCGGCCAGAATGGCGTCTTTGCCGTGTATGCGGGTATATCCCATGCTCAGGGCACCATATCCACCGTGACTTACCTGCGGCCCAAAGAGGGTACGCATCTCCTGTGTTCGCTGTGATTTTGCGTTATCCTGTCCAAAAGCAGTGTTAACGAGCAGGCTGAACGATGCCAGCAATAGTATGAATGACAATCGGGTTTTCATGTTGATAGGGTTAATGAAGGTTATTGTAATACATAATGAAGGCTGAAAGCCATGTCCCAGAGATGGATGTCAATGAAAGGCCTGCCGAGTACGTCGACATAAGGCTTGCAATCCAGGGAGATCATCAGGGGAATGGCCTCCAGACGGTATGCAAGTCCAAGGGCAACATCAGCCCCGACAACTGGTCCGAAGCGATTGGGATAATCGTAGGGATCTTTATGGTCATCCCAGGCCTCACGTTGATACCAGCGCGAAAATCCTACATGTCCACCGAACCCGGTAAAGAGAAAGAGATCGTTTGTATACTCCTCAAAAACAGGCTTGTATTTTTCAATCAGGACATGGGCCTGTATTCCATCATTCCGGAAGCTCAGCAGGCCGTGCAGGGTTCCCAGATTCCCCATATTTGATTTATAACTGATGCCAGAGCTGCTGCCTCCGCGAAGACCGAGTGCCTGACTGAAATCCTGCGAGACAACACCTGCCGGTATGATCCACAGGCTGCACAGGATGATGTATGCTGTGATCTTTCTTTTCATGGTGGGTGATACGTTGGTTACCAGGTATGATAGACTTTTCCGGATCCGGTTATGCGCGCGTTGATGGTTGGGTTTCCTCTGTAATACACATCTCCGCTGCCGGTAATGCTGACGTCCAGCAGTTTGCTGACATTGAGATACATATTGCCAGAGCCACTGATGGTGGCAAAGCAGGTTTCCTGGACCAGCTCATAGGCTTTGATATCACCGCTACCTGAAATCTTCATGTCAGATTCCCGTGTAATGCCATGCAATGTAATCCTGCCCGATCCGGACAAGTAAGTATTGAGATAGCGGGCATCAATTCCTGTTTTGATATCCCCGGAACCACTGAGGGATACTTCAACGCGGTTACCGGATAGGCGGTCCGCTTCGATATCACCGCTGCCATCCAGCCGCAGGCGTTCGAGATCCGGGGTATATACGGTTACCTGAATGGTGTAATTTTCCATCAGGCAACGGTTTTCCCTGACTTTGATGATCAGATCGCCGTCATCCACAAATGTCTGGATGTAAGGGAGCAGGTTTGATTCAGCATCTATACGGATTTCGCGGGTATCAGAAGAAATAACCCTGACATCCAGGGATCCTTTGCTGACAAGTCCGGAAAATCCGGGGGTGCTGCGTGTTTCAGTGATCAGGTCTTTGTTGCCCCGAATACAACGTCCCTGGTCACAGGAAGTAAACAGAAGGGCAGGAAGAAAGAGAAATGCCATCATTTTTTTCATCGTCTTATATTTTGGTGGTCAGTGAGTGATGATTCATTCATTCATCATACTCCTAACGACAATACAGGACGAAGAGGGTTGCAAAATGTTACAGCATTATTTTGGTAATATGCTGATCGTGCCCCCTGTATTTTTGATTTTCAGCATATTACCCGGATTGCTACCAAGCTTACCACTTCGTATGAAGGTTTTTGGCGTAGCTGGGTCCGGGGATTCTCTGGAGGTTCGCAAGGGTTCTGAAAGGTTGAGGCGGGTTTTCTCGCTGCGCGTCAACTCATAATGGAACAAGGTTCCTGCAGGATACAGCAGGTGAATATCGGTATAGGATCCCCGGATATCGATCTGGCGGAAACCAGGGTCAATCTCACTGATTCTTAGTTCACCGTAAGTAGCTGTGAGGTTGAGATCCGTCTTGAGCCTGTCAATGTGAATATAGGAGAAAGAGGCGCTCCCTAGCACCATGTCACAGGATTCCAGGCGTATGCGATCCCTGCGCGAGTCAAGGCGCAGGTGTTCACATTGCCTGATCCTGATCCTGGCCGCACGTCCGGTCACGTCCAGCTTCCCGCCTTCCCCTAATTCGAACTCCCCATAACCCAGTTTCAGCGTGGCCTGGCCCATGCTACTGACGAAAGCATTGCCAAACTGATGGTCAAGCGAGAGTTCGGCCAGGAAATCATGGGCTTTAAGATCGCCGTTGGAGAGGCGGATGTCGGCTTTCCCGGCCACATCCGTTGCATAGATATTACCAAACCGGAGATCTATGCGCAGAGGTGAACGTTCCGGGTAGTAAACGGTGTAATCAATGGAGGCCCTGCTGTCGGTACTCAACAGAATATTGGTCATATCATTGATTTCTGACCAGAGAGAATTCATGGTATTGGAAAATATGGTCCGTCCGACCACATAATACCGGTTTGCCGTAAAGTCAAAATCCACATCCTGGAACATCCGGTCGACGCGACTGGGCTTGGTGCCACGCACCCTGAACTGGATGTCGAAACGGATGGAGTCTTTATCCCAGGGAACCAGGTGGATATTGCCATACTTGTTCTCGATCTGCAGCACAGTGGTTTCTGTTGCACGGAAGGCACGGCTCAGTTCACGGCTGCGCTCATAAGACTGGGCCTGCAAAGGGATAAGGCCCGCGAGCAGCAATGCGCAGATCCATGATCTATAATACATGAGAAGCCTCCTTTCTTTCTTCAGGATCAGACTGGCCGGAAGAGAGCTGCAGCAGCAGGTCTTCCAGAATGACGATACGGATCCGGTAATTTTGTATCATGGCATTGATGATTTCTTCATTGGCGGCCTGGTCTTTGAGGTCTCTGCGCAAGCCGGCATATGCACTGTCCAACTCCGACAATTCCAGTTCCATGACCTGCGCAATACCGGGCATCCGGTTGTCAAAACGGATGACTTCAGTTTTTAACTCTTCTATTCTGGATGTATAAAAGGCCTCTGCCTCAAGCAGTTCTGATACCTGAGGGGGAAGTGTGGCGACAGTTGTGGTTTCCCGGGGCTGGTTCCTGTAACTGCTATTGACAAAGTCATGAACCACCCACGATAGGGCAAAGATGAGCAATACGGCAGCGGCCCGCATAAGCCAGTGATTTCTCAGATTCCTGACCTTGGGAGGTGCATCGAGCCTGTGCAGGATATGGTCCCAGGATTCAGGTGGGGGAGCGGCATCATCAAAGATATCCCTGTGTTCCCTGATATAGTCTTCAAACCTGTCTTGCTTCATGACATGATCTCCATTAAGACGTTTTTTACTTTTCTGCGGGCATGCATGTATTGGCTTTTAGAGGTAGATTCCGAGATGCCCAGGATGCCGGAGATTTCACGGTGGTCATACCCTTCGAGCAGGTATAGGGAGAAGATTAGGCGGCTACCTTCAGGGAGGGTCTCCATGGCTTAGCGCAATGCCGCGGGTTGTATCATCTGCTCCTCTACCTCTGGCTCATCCGGCAATCGTTCCCATAGTTCCATATCGGCAAAATACTCCAGCACAGCACGTTTTCTTTTCAGTTCATTAATGCAACGATTGATTACGATGCGTTTGATCCATGCCCCGAAGGTGCTTTCGTAGCGAAAAGATGAAAGCTGGCGAAAGGCTTCCACAAAAGCTTCCTGCAGCATGTCTTCCGCTTCTTCCCTGCCATGCATCATCCTGAGGCATATGTTGTACATATTCCTGGCATAACGCTGATACAACAGGTATTGCGCTCTCCTGTCACCGCGCTTGCTCTCCTCGATGATCTCCTGGTTGATCTCTTCGTACACCTTAAGCCGGGGCGTTTTCTTCAGTTAATGACAAAATGATTTTACAAGGGTTGCAACCTTAAGCCTGTGTTTTGTGTCTTGTCAAAGTTAAAAGGGATATTTGCGGCTTCGGTATTTTTTTTAACTTTGTAAGTTACAGAAGATTCAAGGTCTAATGTCCGGTTTTTATACCATCCGTGCGCAACATCGCTACCTGAATATTAAAAGCAGGGATGCCTTCCCCTTTCTTGCCTGAGAGGCGATCAGTCATA
>JAGNHN010000012.1 GCA_018001695.1 Lentimicrobiaceae bacterium | reverse complement strand
TCTCCAGCCCCAGGATGTGACGAGCCGACATCGAGGTGCCAAACCACTCCGTCGATGTGAGCTCTTGGGAGTGATCAGCCTGTTATCCCCGGAGTACCTTTTATCCTTTGAGCGATGGCCCTTCCATGCGGAACCACCGGATCACTATGTCCTACTTTCGTACCTGCTCGACTTGTAGGTCTCACAGTCAAGCACCCTTATGCCATTGCACTCTGCGCACGGTTACCAAGCGTGCTGAGGGTACCTTTGAAAGCCTCCGATACTTTTTTGGAGGCGACCACCCCAGTCAAACTACCCACCAAACACTGTCTCCCGCGGTTGCGGGATTAGGTGTCAAATAAACAAAGGGTGGTATTTCAAGGATGACTCCACGACTCCTGGCGAAGCCGCTTCACAGTCTCCCACCTATCCTACACATTGTTTATCCAACATCAATGTTAAGTTATAGTGAAGGTTCACGGGGTCTTTCCGTCCCGTTGCGGGTACCCGGCATCTTCACCGGGACTACAATTTCACCGAGCTCATAGCTGAGACAGTGCCCAGATCGTTACACCATTCGTGCAGGTCGGAACTTACCCGACAAGGAATTTCGCTACCTTAGGACCGTTATAGTTACGGCCGCCGTTTACTGGGGCTTCAATTCAGAGCTTCGCCTTGCGACTAACCCCTCCTCTTAACCTTCCAGCACCGGGCAGGTGTCAGGCCCTATACGTCATCTTTCGATTTAGCAGAGCCATGTGTTTTTGATAAACAGTCGCCTGGGCCATTTCACTGCGGCCCGCCTTGCGGCGGGCGTCCTTTCTTCCGAAGTTACAGGACTATTTTGCCTAGTTCCTTAGCTATGATTCACTCGAGCACCTTTGGATACTCTCCTCGACCACCTGTGTCGGTTTCCGGTACGGGTAGCTTCTGCCTGAAGCTTAGAGGTTTTTCTTGGAAGTATGATTAGGATCACTATCCGCTTGTCCGAAGACTCACGGTACTATCGGGTTTCAGCACAACCGGCGGATTTGCCTACCAGTCGTATACCTAAGCCCTTCAACGTACTATTCCGTCAGTACGCGGATCTTTCACGCCTTCGTCACCCCATCGCAGCAGAGCCAGTACAGGAATATTAACCTGTTATCCATCGACTACCCCATTTGGGTTCGCCTTAGGCCCCGACTAACCCTGATCCGATTAGCGTTGATCAGGAAACCTTGGTCTTTCGGTGTGCAGGTTTCTCGCCTGCATTATCGTTACTCATGCCTACATTTGCTTTTCCAGCCGCTCCAGCATGCCTTACGACACACCTTCTGTGCAACTGGAATGCTCCCCTACCTATCCATCTTACGATGAATACCATAGCTTCGGTGATATGCTTAATGCCCGCTTATTATCCACGCCCGATCGCTCGACTAGTGAGCTGTTACGCACTCTTTAAATGAATGGCTGCTTCCAAGCCAACATCCTAGCTGTCAATGCAATCAGACCTCGTTTGAACAACTTAGCATACGCTTGGGGACCTTAGCTGATGGTCTGGGTTGTTTCCCTCTCGGGCACGGACCTTAGCACCCGCGCCCTCACTCCCAAGTATATGTCATAGCATTCGGAGTTTGTCAGGATTTGGTAGGCGGTGAAGCCCCCTAGTCCAATCAGTAGCTCTACCTCTATGACACTAAACTTGAGGCTGTTCCTAAAAACATTTCGGGGAGTACGAGCTATTTCTCAGTTTGATTGGCCTTTCACCCCTACCCACAGCTCATCCAAAGACTTTTCAACGTCAACTGGTTCGGCCCTCCACTCCGGATTAACGGAGCTTCAGCCTGGCCATGGGTAGATCACAAAGTTTCGCGTCTACCCCCTCTAACTATGCGCCCTATTCAGACTTGCTTTCGCTTCGGCTTCACCCGTACACGGGTTTAACCTTGCTAGAGAGGAGTAACTCGTAGGCTCATTATGCAAAAGGCACGCCGTCATCCCGCGAATGCGGGACTCCGACAGGTTGTAAGCGCACGGTTTCAGGGTCTATTTCACTCCCCTGTTCGGGGTGCTTTTCACCTTTCCCTCACGGTACTAGTTCACTATCGGTCTCTCAGGAGTATTTAGCCTTACCAGATGGTGCTGGCAGTTTCCCACAGGATTTCTCCGGTCCCGCGGTACTCAGGATACTGCTAGGTAGTAAATCAGTTTCGCATACAGGACTATCACCTGCTATGGTCCAACTTTCCAGAAGTGTTCTGCTACGAATTTACAGTCCACATTGCAGTCCTACAACCCCAGCATTGCCGTAACAACGCTGGTTTGGGCTGTTCCCCGTTCGCTCGCCACTACTTGGGGAATCACTATTGTTTTCTTGTCCTCCAGGTACTTAGATGTTTCAGTTCCCTGGGTTAGCTTCCCGCAAAGCGGGATACCATACCTTCAGTATGGTGGGTTGCCCCATTCGGAAATCTCCGGATTAGCGGTTATTTGCACCTCCCCGAAGCTTATCGCAGCTTGTCACGTCCTTCATCGCCTCTGAGAGCCAAGGCATCCTCCGTACGCCCTTAATTACTTTCTTGATTAGTCGCAACATGATCAATCACATTGCTTCATTGCAATCTTGTACTCTCCTTCAATATGTCAAAGAACGTAACCGCATGTTGCGGATCGTGGATATGTCGGACTCGAACCGATACCTCCCGCACGTGGCGGACGCTCTTCCCTTGAGCTATGATCCTCTTAATCTTTTCAATGTGTCTTTCCTCGCCCGGAAAGATGGTGGAGAATAAGGGATTCGAACCCTTGACCCCTAGCTTGCAAAGCTAGTGCTCTAGCCAGCTGAGCTAATTCCCCTTCGTTGATTCTGTAGTCCCGAGCAGATTTGAACTGCTGACCCCTACATTATCAGTGTAGTGCTCTAACCAACTGAGCTACGGGACTGTCAAATAAGCCAGTCTCAGCCAGGCTTTAGTCCCAGCAAGCACTTGCTGAAGGAATAGCCTTTGACGATTGAGAAGCAGAATACAGGGAATATCATTCCCGACGAATCGGGATCAGGATATATCTCTCTAGAAAGGAGGTATTCCAGCCACACCTTCCGGTACGGCTACCTTGTTACGACTTAGCCCCAGTCACTGGTTTTACCCTAGGCCGCTCCTTGCGGTGACGGACTTCAGGCACCCCCAGCTTCCATGGCTTGACGGGCGGTGTGTACAAGGCCCGGGAACGTATTCACCGCGCCATGGCTGATGCGCGATTACTAGCGATTCCAGCTTCATGGAGTCGAGTTGCAGACTCCAATCCGAACTGAGATCGGCTTTTGAGATTAGCATCCTGTCACCAGGTAGCTGCCCATTGTACCGACCATTGTAGCACGTGTGTAGCCCTGGACATAAGGGCCGTGCTGATTTGACGTCATCCCCACCTTCCTCACTACTTGCGTAGGCAGTTTTCTTAGAGTCCCCATCATTACATGCTGGCAACTAAGAATAGGGGTTGCGCTCGTTATGGGACTTAACCCGACACCTCACGGCACGAGCTGACGACAACCATGCAGCACCTAGAAGGACGTCCCGAAGGAAATTCCGCTTTCACGGAAGATCGTCCCTCTTTCAAGCCCAGGTAAGGTTCCTCGCGTATCATCGAATTAAACCACATGCTCCACCGCTTGTGCGGGCCCCCGTCAATTCCTTTGAGTTTCAACCTTGCGGTCGTACTCCCCAGGTGGATCACTTAATGCTTTCGCTCAGTCGCTGACTGTGTATCGCCAACAACGAGTGATCATCGTTTACGGCGTGGACTACCAGGGTATCTAATCCTGTTTGATCCCCACGCTTTCGTGCATGAGCGTCAGTTACAACTTGGTGAGCTGCCTTCGCGATCGGTGTTCTGTGTCATATCTAAGCATTTCACCGCTACATGACACATTCCGCCCACCCCAACTGTACTCTAGAACGGCAGTATCAACGGCAGTTTCCCGGTTGAGCCGGGAGATTTCACCACTGACTTACCATTCCGCCTGCGCACCCTTTAAACCCAATAAATCCGGATAACGCTTGCATCCTCCGTATTACCGCGGCTGCTGGCACGGAGTTAGCCGATGCTTATTCGTACAGTACCGTCAGCCTCCGAAGAATCGAAGGGGTTCTTCCCGTACAAAAGCAGTTTACAACCCATAGGGCCGTCATCCTGCACGCGGCATGGCTGGGTCAGACTTGCGTCCATTGCCCAATATTCCTTACTGCTGCCTCCCGTAGGAGTCTGGTCCGTGTCTCAGTACCAGTGTGGGGGATCACCCTCTCAGGTCCCCTAGGCATCGTAGCCTTGGTGAGCCGTTACCTCACCAACTAGCTAATGCCACGCATGCCCATCTTTAACCGCCGGAACTTTGATAACAACCAGATGCCTGATCGTTATGTTATGGGGTATTAATCCCGATTTCTCGGGGCTATCTCCCAGTTAAAGGTAGGTTGCATACGCGTTACGCACCCGTGCGCCACTTTCATCCCCAGCGAACCGGGAAATCTCGTTCGACTTGCATGTATTAAGCCTGCCGCTAGCGTTCATCCTGAGCCAGGATCAAACTCTCCATTGTAAAGTTTGTCTTAGTGTCTCAAGGATCTATCCTGCATAAAGAATTAACTTCTCTGTGGATATTCAATGTATTCTAGCTTCTTCAATCTGTCAAAGAACTTTCTTCCTCGTCCCTTTTTCAACCCTGCTCATCGCTTTCTTCGTAAAAGGGGCTGCAAAATTAATCACTTTTATTAATCCTGCAAACTTTTTGAGAAAATATTTTTCAAATAACGCTTTTGCTCATTTTCTCCTTCGTTAAAAGGGATTGCAAAGATAATCCCACTTTCCTAATTCTCCAAAATAAATTTGGTGCACTTTTCAACATCTCTTCGCAATCTCCCCTCAAAGAACGTTTCGAAAACGGGCTGCAAAGGTAATATCCTTTGTTTTAAATTTCCTAATCATTTAAAGAAAAAAATGTAAAATATTGATCAAATGACATGAATTCAGTATTTTACAGTTATTAACAACGTCATATAGACTGTCAATAACCCTCTCTATACGCACAAACACCCTCCTGGGTTGCACCCTTAGCTGCCCGTTTTTTCGCGGGTTTAATTAACACCAAAACCATTAACCAAACGGTATTTACTATCTTTGATAGCCGGTTGGAGTTCGAAAAAGGATGCATTGCCCCCTGAAATATCTCCTTCCAGTCGCTCTTATTAACATGCATCTATGAAAAGACTTCCTTACATACACATTATAATATTAGCAGCAATACTCATTGCCCCCCTCACTGCATTGTTCGCACAACCTCGACATGAATTTGACGATACCCGGCGTTTCTTTACCGGAGGTGGACTCGGTCTCCAACTGGGCACCATCGCCTATGTCGATGTGTCCCCCTTCCTGGGCTATTTCCTGATGGAGCGCTGGGATGTCGGACTGGGTGTGACCTACCAATATTATGTTGATAAGCGATTCAACCCGCACTTTACAGCAGATGTGATGGGCGGTAGGATATTCACACGCTATCATGTGCTCGAAGACCTGTTCCTGCAAGCGGAATATGAGATTCTCAACTACAACGCAGCCCTCATCGACCCACTGGGATTTTTTATTAAACCAGAAAGGGTGGAAGTATACAATTACCTCATCGGCGCCGGATACCGTCAGGCTGTCAGCAACCGCGTCAGCATTAACCTGGTGGGTCTCTGGAATCTCAACGAATCCGTGTATTCCCTGTACGATAACCCTGTCATCAGGATAGGTGTTGAAGTGGGCCTCTGATCCCGTGTCAACGAAACCATCACCATCCTGCGACCTAGTCTTCCTTAACCGGGATATTCTTCAATACATCCAGGGTCAAATCCCAGAACCGTTGGACAGTCGGAATATGCAGGCGCTCATCCGGCGAATGGGCGCCCTTGATCGTGGGTCCGTAAGAAATCATGTCCATACCCGGGTATTTCTCCCCAATAAGCCCGCATTCCAGACCGGCATGAATGGCCAGAACCTTGGGCTCGGTTTCGAAGAGCCTGCGGTAGGACGCTGCTGTGATACGCGTGATCTCACTGTTGGGATCCGGCGTCCAGCCGGGATAGCCATCACTGTGAACATAGTCGGCACCCGCCAGGGCAAAAACAGAAGCCACCATGGTGCAGATGTCCTCCTTGGCAGTGGCCACCGAGCTTCTCTGACTGGTGGTGATCTCTGCAACGCCCTCGCGCACGCGAACAGAAGCCAGATTGGTGGATGTCTCCACGAACCCCGGAATGGCCGCTGACCAGGCTATCACGCCGTGGGGACAAGCGTAAAGGGTCCGCAGCAACCGCTCTGCCGCCGCAGCCTCAAAAACCTCAGCAGGTACACTGGCTTCAACGATATCCAATTCAAGGGCAGGCTCTGTGATGGCAAACTCGTTTCTGAAGATCGCTTTCCAGCCCTTGATCCTGTCCTTAACACCGGTTACGTTGGTCGCATCATAAAGAACCGTTGCGAAAGCTTCCCTGGCAATGGCATTGCGGAGGTTCCCGGCTTCCAGACTCGCGATCCTGCCTCCAAACACTTGCACTTCCTCAAGAAGGAGGCGGGTGATCAACTTCACGGCATTGGCCCTGCCCTTGTGGATGTCATCTCCCGAATGTCCGCCAACCAGACCGGTGAGCCTGATTTCAAAAGCTGTCATCCCGGCAGGTGTGCTTTCATAACGGATCGGCATGCGTGCCACGGTATCCTTGCCACCGGCACAACCGATAAACAGCTCTCCTTCATCCTCGCTATCGAGATTGAGCAAAATCTTTCCCTGGAGTATATCGGGGTCAAGCCCGAAAGCTCCTGATAGCCCGGTTTCTTCATCAACAGTAAAAAGGCATTCAATGGGCCCGTGCGGTATGTCCTTAGCCTCCAGAATGGCCAATTGGGCTGCAATGCCAATGCCATCATCGGCGCCCAGTGTGGTACCGGTGGCCTTGACCCATTCTCCGTCGATATAGGATACAATGGGGTCTTTATCAAAGTCATGATTGACATCGGAATTTTTTTCGCAAACCATATCAATGTGGCTTTGCAATACGACGGTCTTGCGGTTTTCCATGCCTTGCGTGGCTGGCTTTCGGATGATGACATTGCCAATGGCATCCTGTACGCTCTCCAGACCCTGTTTTTTTCCAAATTCCATCAACCATGCAGCTATCTTCTCTTCCTTTTTGGAAGGACGGGGTATGGACAGGATCTCTGCAAAATAATGCCATACGCGTTCGGGTTGCAAAGTCCTGATGGCCTGGTTTAAATTGGTGTTATCCATAATGTGGTGATTATATGTTACTTCGTTTGTAAAGGCTTGAAAGGTATTTTATTCATTGACCGCGTTCGCAGCGGCTTTCAGTTTGGAAATCGTCAGGAGTGGGTTGTCAGAATTGAAGATGGCATTGCCGGCCACCAGCACCTGCGCACCGGCGGCTGCCAGCAGGGCGGCATTGTCGAGGCTCACGCCACCATCAACTTCCAGCAGGCAGGCGCTGAAGGCATCGTCGATCATCTGCCTTGCTTCGCGCAGGCGTGCGTAGCTGCCCTCGATGAACCGCTGGCCTCCGAAGCCGGGATTCACGCTCATGATCAGGATCAGGTCCGCAACATCCACGACATCCTTCAACAGGGAAACGGGGTTATGCGGATTAATGGTTACGCCTGCTTTCATGCCCAGTTCTTTGATGCGGTGCAAGGTGCGATGAAGGTGTGGACAGGTTTCATAATGTACCGTCAGTACATCGGCACCGGCATCACGGAAGGCCTCCAGGTAAGTATCGGGATTACTGATCATCAGGTGCACATCAAGCACTTTGCTGGTATGCTTGCGGATATCCCGGATCACCGGCATCCCGAAGGTGATGTTAGGGACAAAATGCCCGTCCATAATATCGAGATGGAGCCATGCTGCTTCCGACTGATTGATCATGTCGATGGCTTCGGCCAGCCGGCTGAAGTCGGCAGACAGCAGGGAAGGAGCTATGATGGGTTTCATGCTGGCTGGTTTTTTATGATTCCTGATCACAAATGTAAGCAAATGCGCAACAAAGCATGCCTGGCCCCTTGAATTGGCTGCACGGAAAGCATCAAAAAAAAAGGCCGGAAATGCTTGCGTCCGACCTTTAGGTATCTCATTTCAGGTAGATTAACCCAGATATGATTTCAATATTTTACTTCTGGAAGTGTGTTTGAGGCGGCGGATGGCTTTCTCCTTGATCTGTCTTACCCTTTCACGTGTGAGGTCAAATTTCTCACCGATCTCTTCCAGTGTCATGGGGTGCCGTTGGTTCAATCCGAAATACATCCGGATGACATCGGCTTCACGGCCGGTCAGGGTAGAGACAGCACGGTCAATCTCCTTTTTCAGGGATTCGTACATCAGGCCTGACTCAGGAGTGGGACCATCATCGTTCTTCAGAACATCGTACATGGTATTTTCCTCATCCTGGATCAGAGGTGCATCCATGGAAATGTGACGCCCAGAATTCCGCATGGATTCCTTTACCTCGCTTTCCGGGATCTCGAGCAGGGCAGCGATTTCAGCCGCGTTGGGCTCACGTTCAAAGGCTTGTTCCAGGGTAGCAAAGGCCTTGTTGATCTTGTTGATGGCGCCGATCTTATTCAGCGGCAACCGCACGATCCGCGACTGCTCAGCCAGTGCCTGCAGAATGGATTGCCTGATCCACCATACTGCATAGGAGATGAATTTGAATCCCCTCGTTTCGTCAAAACGTTGTGCTGCCTTGATCAGACCCAGGTTGCCCTCATTGATGAGGTCAGGAAGGCTAAGTCCCTGATTCTGATATTGCTTGGAAACGGACACCACGAAGCGGAGGTTGGCTTTTGTTAGCTTCTCCAAGGCAAACTGGTCGCCTTGTTTGATGCGTTGCGCCAGGGATACCTCTTCTTCGGCGGTGATCAGTTCCACCTTTCCAATCTCCTGCAAATACTTGTCCAGGGAGGCGGTCTCCCTGTTGGTCACCTGCTTGGTAATTTTGAGTTGCCTCATAATCTCCGGTTTGATTGCTACTGCGGCAAGATTTTACGCAAAAGCCTGATCGAAGTTACAACTTATTCTTTGGGTGGTTTTGGAAGAAGCACTTTACGGCTTAAGCGCATCTTACCAGTCTTGCTGTCGACTTCAATCAGCTTCACTTCAACCATATCGCCTATATTCAGCACGCTTTCGACGGTTTCAAGACGTTTCCAGTCGATTTCGGAGATGTGCAACAATCCGTCCTTGCCGGGAAGTATTTCCACGAAGGCGCCAAACGGCTGTATGCTTTTGACCTTACCGGTATAGATTTCTCCAACCTCCGGAACGGAAGTGATACGGCGGATCATTTCCTTGGCCCGGTTCATGGATTCAGGATCATTGGCGAAGATGTCCACAATACCGAAATCCCCTTCTTCAGTGATGAGGATGGTGGTATTGGTTTCGCTTTGCATTTCCTGAATGATCTTACCACCGGGCCCGATGATGGCACCGATAAATTCCTTGGGCACGCGCATCTGAATCATGCGGGGCACATGGGGTTTGTAATCTTCTCTGGGTTCAGAGATTGACCGGGCCATGACATCGAGGATGTGCAGCCTGCCGCGCCGGGCCTGATCCAGGGCTTGTCCCAGGACTTCATAGGAAAGACCTTCTACCTTGATATCCATCTGGCAGGCTGTGATCCCGTCACGGGTGCCGGTGACTTTAAAATCCATATCCCCCAGGTGGTCCTCATCGCCGAGGATATCGCTGAGGATGGCATACTTACCGCTGACAGGGTCGGAGATAAGTCCCATGGCGATACCGGAAACCGGTTTGCTGATCTTCACACCGGCGTCCATCAGGGCCAGGATGCCGGCACAGACGGTGGCCATGGAGGAGGATCCGTTGGATTCCAGGATGTCGGAGACGATGCGAACGGTATAGGGGTTTTCTTCTTTTGGGGGCATCACAGGTTTGATGGCGCGGAGGGCGAGGTTGCCGTGTCCGATCTCACGCCGGCCTGTCATGATCCTGCGTACCTCGCCGGTAGAAAATCCCGGGAAGTTGTAATGCAGGTAAAAATTGCTTTTGCCTTCCAGTATGGCGCCGTCGATGATCTGCTCATCCAGGCGGGTGCCCAGGGTCACGGTGGTCAGCGATTGTGTTTCCCCGCGGGTGAAGATCGCGGAACCGTGGGCGGCCGGGAGATAGTCGATCTCGCTCCAGATGGGGCGGATCTCATCGAGCTGGCGACCATCCAGGCGGGTGCGCTCGTTGAGCACCACCTGGCGAACGGCTTCCTTATGAATCTTCTTATAATAACGGGATATCAGCATGGATTTTTCGGCGCGGACCTCTTCCGGCAAGCTTTCAAGCCAGGCCGACTTGATGGCTTCGAAAGCCTCCTTGCGTTGCACCTTGTTGGGGTTGCCCTGTTTGGCAATGTCATAGATCTTTTGAAAGAGGGCATCCTTCATCTGCTGCTCCAGCTCCGGATCGCTGGGTTCGTCAGGATATTCACGAACGGGTTTCTGACCCACCATTGCAACCAGGTCGAGCTGGGCCTGGCACTGCATCTTGATGGCCTGGTGTGCGATTTCGAGGGCCTGAGCGAGGGCGGCTTCAGGGACTTCTTTCATTGAGCCCTCCACCATCATGATATTGTCGAGGGTGGCAGCCACGATCAGGTCGAGATCTGCAAGTTCCAGATCGGCGATGCTGGGGTTGATGATATACTCACCGTTGATGCGGGCAACCCTGACTTCGGATACCGGTCCGTGGAAGGGGATATCTGAGAGCATGAGCGCGGTGGATGCAGCCAGGCAGGCAAAGGCATCCGGCAGGATGGTTTTATCTCCTGAGATAAGGGTGAGGATGACCTGTGTTTCGTTGTGGTAATCATCCGGGAAAAGTGGCCTCAGAGCGCGGTCGACGAGCCTGGCGATGAGTACTTCATAGTCAGACGGGCGTGCTTCGCGTTTGAAGAAGCCTCCCGGAAAACGTCCGGTCGCGGCATATTTTTCCTGGTAGTCTACGGAAAGGGGCAGAAAGTCGAGGTTGTCCGCTGTTTCTCTTTTTGAAACAACGGTAGCCAGTATCATGGTATCTCCGGTCTTGACGACGACGGAGCCATCAGCCTGTTTTGCCAGTTTTCCTGTTTCCAGGATGATTTCTTTGCCATCCTGCAGGCTGAAGTGTTTTTTTATTCCTTCCATTGGTATGTAGTTAATCCCGGTGCATAAATACAAAAAAAGGCAATCCGGGAATTGCCATTTTTTGCTTAAACCTATTCAGGAGAATTACTTCCTGATGTTGAGTTCCTTAATGATAGACCTGTAACGCAGGACGTCTTTCCGCTTCAGATAATCGAGCAGCTTTCTGCGTTTACCAACAAGGCGGACCAGGGATCTTTCCGTTACTTTATCCTTTTTGTTTTCCTTGAGGTGGTTGGTAAGATGTTTGATGCGGAAGGTGAACAGGGAAATCTGTCCTTCAGGTGATCCGGTATCAAACTCCGATTTTCCGTGCTGCTTGAAGAGTTCTTTCTTCTTTTCTGTCGTCAGGTACATATTAATCTTTACTGCTGTGTTTCTTTTCTTGTGTAAAAAACGGCTTGCAAAAGTACAATTATATTTTCACTCCGGCAAATGATGGAGAAATTTTATTTGCCGGAAGTGTCAAGGATGATTTCAGCCATCAGTTGACAGCGATCAGCGATCAGCGATCAGTTACCAGTGAACAGTTAACAGCGAACAGTTAACAGTGAACAGTTATCAGCGATCAGTTAGCTGCTATCAGCTATCAGCGAGCATTCGTAATTCGTAATTCGTAATTCGTAATTACCTGATTACTAATGATACCCGGAAGCGTGGGGGTTATATTGGTAGCGCGTCTGATATTCTCTGGTCAAATGGCATCTTTCCTAATTACCACATTGTGAGCATTTGTTTCTATAACTTCGCAGCGTTGCCTGTTCAGCCTTAACAAACATGCAGAAAACGATTCCACCTAACGACTGGCCTTCCCAACGCAGGTTCTTTGCCCATACAGCTGTGTTGCGCCGGTTGTTCGGTGGCCGTGTGCAAAAACTTACAGTGGATGCCGGCTTCAGCTGTCCTAACCGCGATGGAACGCTTGGGACATTGGGTTGCAGCTACTGCGACAATGATGCCTTTAATCCTTCGTATTGTCGACCTGAAAAACCACTCCACGAGCAGATTGTGGAAGGCATGGCGTTTCATACCAGACGCTATCGCCGTGCAGAGTCATACCTGGTTTATTTTCAGGCATATACCAATACTCATGGCCCGGTGACACTCCTACGGCAGCGTTTTGAAGAAGCATTGCGCTTTCCTTCTGTCAAAGGACTGGTCATAGGGACCCGGCCGGATTGCCTTGGCGATGAGGTGATAAACCTGCTGCACGAGCTGTCCGGAAAGACATGGATCAGTGTGGAACTGGGTGTCGAGTCATTGTACGACGGAAGCCTGGCATTGACAGGACGCGGCCATGACGCCGCCTCTGCCAGAGATGCCATCCTCCGCCTGGCAGCGGCTGGCTTGCACACGGGAATTCACCTGATGCTCGGACTCCCGGGCGAAAGCAGGGAGGACATGCTGGCCGAAGCCGGAATGATATCTCATTTGCCGGTTAACAGCCTGAAACTGCACCAACTCCAGATCGTGAAAGGAACCAGGATGGAAAACATGTACCTTGCAAACCCGGAGGCGTTTAATCTGTTTTCACTGGATGAATATACCGACCTGGTGATCGCTTTTCTGGAACGCCTTGGCCCGCATATCTCTGTCGAACGTCTCGCGGCCGAAGCACCGCCCCGGTTCCTGGCCGTCAACCCCTTCGGTCTAATGCGTTATGACAGCATCCTCCGTCACATCGAAGACAGAATGGAGGCAATGAACACATGGCAGGGACGCTTGTTTGAATCTCAAAATGAATTATAAAATATGCTTATCACCGGAACCCTTGTAAATGTAGCCACCGTGCTGGCAGGAGGTATACTGGGACTCCTGATCGGGAACAGGTTGCCGGACAGGATAAAGGAAATGTTCTTCCAGGGCATTGGCTTGTTTACGCTGTTGTTGGGGATCATGATGGGCATGAAAACCGCCAACCCGCTCGTTCTGGTGCTGGCCATGATCACAGGCGGCCTGCTGGGAGAGTGGTGGCGGATGGACCGTGGGATGGAGCGCATGGCCGACCGCCTGAAAACCCGCACCGGCATGGAGAGCGCCCATTTTACGGAAGGTTTGGTCACAGCCTTTCTGCTTTTCTGCATGGGCTCGATGACCATACTCGGGGCTCTGGAAGAAGGACTGGGCCATCCACCTGCCCTGCTGATTACCAAATCGCTGATGGATGGTCTGAGTGCCATCGCCCTGACCGCCACACTGGGAGTAGGGGTGATATTTTCGGTCCTGCCACTTTTGCTCTATCAGGGGGGACTCACCTGGCTGGCTTTTCACCTCGAACCGTACCTGACCGATCCGCTTATCCAGGAGATGACGGCAGCAGGAGGACTGATTCTCATAGGATTGGGATTACAAATTCTGCAGATCAGGCAGTTCCGCATTCTCAACTTCCTGCCCTCCCTGATCACAGCCATCCTGATTACATTGCTGATGCAGCAGTTGGGTTTGTATTAATTAATGCATGGACTATTCAGCATGGAAACAAAATATACACATCTGTTTTTCGATCTGGACCGCACCCTATGGGATTTCGATCGCAACAGCCGCGAGACCCTGGCTGGCTTGTATGAGGAAACAGGACTGGCAAACCGCGGCATTCCGCATTTCGAATCCTTCCTCGATACCTATCATACCGTCAATACACACCTGTGGGAGCAATACAGAACGGGGGTCCTGTCCCAGGAAAGCCTGCGGCCTATGCGGTTTGATCTGAGCTTTCAGTATTTTGGACTGTATGATCCGGCACTGGCAGCCTGGTTTGGAGAGGAATATCTGAGACGCAGTGCCCTGCGCAAGGATCTTTTTCCCGGCGCGATCGATGCACTGGAATACCTCAGAAGCAGATACCGGATGCATATCATATCCAATGGTTTTGCCGATGTGCAATATGCCAAGCTGAAACATTCCGGCCTTGATGCCTATTTCGATACCGTCACCACTTCTGAGGAGGCCGGATTCCATAAACCTGATCCGGGGATCTTTAAGTTCGCACTTGGTAAAGCAGGGGCAGCATCCCGCGCAAGCCTTATGATTGGCGATGATATGAAAATGGATATAGAGGGTGCTGCCCTTGCTGGTATGGACCAGGTCTGGTACAATCCAGGCGGGCATGAACATCTCTTCCGCCCTACATATGCCATTTCAAGCCTGGCAGAATTGAAGCACTTGCTTTAAGGCAAGCTTTGACAGGGGTTATTTTCTTATAGATTGAAATACAGTGGTGTACAGAATGATACTTTAGCAGCCGCAACCGCATTCACAGGCTTGCTCTGATTCCTCATCCTTGCATCCGCAAGCCGGTGCAACCGTTTCCTCGGCTACTGCCTGAGACTGGCAACCGCAGCCATGACCTTCACTGCCACAACCATTTTCTTTGTAGATGTTGACGATTTTCATGCTCATGATTAGGTGATGATGGGTTAAACATTAATACATGCACAAAATTAGATAAGTGCAGCCGGAATGTTCGAAAGAGAATTGTTAAGCGCTTGTTAAGCTTGTGATGGTTCCGCACCATCTTCAGGTCGGCAGGCCCATTCGGGGAAGCTGGCAATAACAGTTTCCCTGCCGGTAACGCGTTGACCGACTGATACATGGATATGGACATGTGGGGGTAACAACAAATCTACACGAGATCCGAATTTGATAAAGCCCAGCTCATCACCCTGTTGCACAGGATGATCGGTTTTTGCATAACAGACGACCCGCCTGGCAACCGCCCCGGCAATCTGGCGGACCAGGATTCCATCTCCACGATCGTTCTCGATCACCACGCTGGTTCTTTCATTTTCCATGCTGGATTTGGGATGCCAGGCGACAAGGTATTTCCCCGGAAAGTACCGGAAATAGGAAACGATGCCCTTGATGGGAAACCAGTTTACATGAATGTCATGCGGAGACATGAAGATGCTAACCTGTGTTCTTCTATCTCCAAAGTATTCTGCATCAGTCACTTCTTCAATAACCACTACTTTACCATCCGCTGGTGACAGCACGAGATTGTCATCGGGCAAAAGCTCACGGTAGGGCATTCTGAAGAAACGTATAACAAACAGTAAGAGGACCAGTAGTGGCAGGATGAAGAGTATCTTCAGGCCCGGTACAAGTGGTATCCAGAACAGGATAATGGCTATCCCGGCCAGGGTGTGGGCTGCCGTTATGGCGATGAGTGTATATCCTTCCTTATGTATTCTCATGATAGATTAAGGATGATGAATGTAAGGCAGGCATAGGCGGCGGGCGCGGCGAACAGCAGACTGTCGATGCGGTCCAGTATCCCGCCATGCCCTGGAATCAGGTCCCCGCTGTCCTTGATGCCGGCCTCACGTTTAAGCCAGGATTCGAACAGGTCTCCCATGGTTCCAGCCGCGACGATGACAAGGGCCAGTATGACCCATCCAAACCATGGTAATTCTGCAAAGAAATTGCTCCAGATATAGGCTGCCAATAGACTAAAAATCAGACCGCCAGCGAAGCCTTCAATGGTCTTGGCCGGACTGATCCTGGATGCCAGCGGCCGGCGCCCTGTCAGCTTGCCACTGACGTAAGCCATGCTGTCGTTGACCCAGATGATGACAAATAAAAACAAGGGGAAAGCATAGCTCGGCGCTCCTTTCATCAGCGGGTTATACAGCATTAGGCCTGATAGCAGGGGTAACGCAAGGTAAACAAGAATGCTGCCGTAAATTCCCATCAGCTGAATGGCCGGTATATGCTCTTTTCTTCCGGTCCGGCTGGCCATGAGTATGACGGGAAATATTGGCAGCAGCGTAAGCAGGTATATTGGAATAAATCCCAGGAAATAAGCAGCCACAAGGATAAAAGGCAGACTGATCAGGATCATCAGCCAGGCTACCATTTGCGCGGATAACAGTTCTTTGCCAAAAAGGAGGCTGAATTCCCGGCTGGCAGCGAGTAAAAACAGCAGCATCAGTATGGCGAACGCGACGGGATGCACCAGTACGCTGCCTGCCACCAGCGCGACATAGACACTGCCGGATAGGGTGCGGGTCAGGAAGTTATTCATCTTCAGTCTGGCTTAACAAGGTTTTGGCCTGCAAGGCTTGCGCTGGTTTTACGTAGATTTCGATTTCACCAAATAGGTAAGCACTGTCCTGCTTGTTCACCACGACACATTCAAGGCCATTTTCCTCCAGCATACCCTGCCTCAATGCGGCCTTCCAGGGCTCTGTCGTTGCATATATGAGGATCCAGTCGTGCAATTCAGCCATAGCTTATAGAGAATCCTCCACCAGCAGGAGGATCAGTTCGCGGGGTCCATGCATACCCATTACAAGTGTCTTTTCGATATCGGCTGTGCGGCTGGGTCCTGTGATCATCGAGATCATGGAGGGGATGCGTGGCCCGTATTTCTTCTGTATCAGGCTGAGACCTTCTTCGATATCAGGGACGAGCTGGCTGGTATATCCCAGGACGATATGAGTATCGGGAAAGACGTTCATTCTTCTGCCGCCTGCCTGGCGCGAGGAAACCATGATGCTGCCGGTTCGGCTGATGAGAGCTTCGCAGGTCGTCATACCAGCGCCGGTTTGCAGGTATTCGTTCATGTCCTGCTCAGACGTTATCCCGGCGTCAAACAAGAGGTTCTGTACGATTTCCTCGTAAGCAAGCATACGGTCCCATTTGCGGATCTGAGCCAGTTCCTTCAGGGTTTCCAGTAATTCAGCCTCATCTTCACAGTAAATAAACCGGCCTTCAACGCGGGTGAATGCTTCGGCGAAAACCACGTCCATGCTGTCGGCCATGGGCGGGTATATGGGAGAGTCGAAGGCACTTCGGGTGTAAGGATTTTCCTGCTTCTCCAGGAGTGCGTTGCGGATCTTCTTGAGAACCTTTTCTCTGGCAGTACTCTCTTCCATGGTGGTGGATATTAGTCGGGTATGGATGAAGTATCATTTCCTTCATCCATACCAATAGGTTCATTGACTTCAGTAACCGTATTTTCCGCTCCACTGACAGTCTCCGGGATCTCCTTCACCGGAGGTTCTTCTGCCGGTAAATCATGGTCATGGCTATCATAGGGGCGTTTCCCAAAAATGGCTTCCAGGTCTTCGCGGAAGATAACTTCCCGCTCGAGAAGTACCCCGGCCAGGGCTTCCAGTTTTTCTTTGTTTTCTGTAAGGATCTGAATGGCCCGGTCGTAAGCAGCCTCGACGAGCTTATGGATCTCCTCGTCGATGGTCCTCGCCGTTTCCTCGCTGTAAGGTTTGGTAAAGGCGTATTCCTGCTGGCCGGAAGAGTCGTAGTAGCTCAGATTGCCTACTTTTTCATTCAAGCCAAAGTAGACGACCATGGCATAAGCTTGCTTGGTGACCTTTTCAAGGTCGTTGAGGGCACCCGTGCTGACCTTTCCAAACATGACCTGTTCGGAGGCCCTGCCTCCCAATGCAGATGTCATTTCATCGAACATCTGTTCGAATGTCGTAATTTGTCTTTCTTCCGGAAGGTACCATGCTGCTCCCAGGGCTTTGCCGCGCGGAACGATGGTAACCTTCACCAGCGGGTGTGCGTGTTCAAGCAGCCAGCTTACGGTGGCATGCCCCGCCTCATGGAATGCGATGACCCGCTTCTCTGACAGTGAAATGATCTTATTGCGCTTTTCCAATCCTCCTACAATACGGTCAATGGCATCGAGGAAATCCTGTTTTCCGATGGAGGACTTCCCTTTGCGGGCAGCGATCAGGGCGGCTTCGTTGCAAACATTCGCAATATCAGCACCCGAGAATCCTGGCGTCTGCTTGGAAAGAAAATCGATTCTAACGCTGTCGTCCAGCTTCAGAGGGCGCATATGCACCTTGAAGATGGCTTCTCTTTCCTTGATGTCCGGCAATTCCACATGGATCTGGCGGTCGAAGCGGCCGGCACGAAGCAACGCCCTGTCCAGGATATCGGCCCGGTTGGTGGCAGCAAGGATAATGACACCGGTATTCGTGGCAAAACCATCCATTTCAGTCAGCAACTGATTGAGGGTGTTCTCTCTCTCGTCGTTGGCGCCTGTGATGGCATTCTTCCCTCTGGCTCTTCCGATCGCATCAATCTCATCAATAAAGATGATACATGGCGCCTTTTCTTTGGCCTGCTTAAACAAGTCTCTGACCCTGGACGCCCCGACACCAACAAACATCTCGACGAAATCCGATCCTGAGATTGAAAAGAAGGGAACCTTGGCTTCACCGGCGACAGCTTTGGCCAGTAGCGTCTTGCCGGTACCCGGGGGGCCGACCAGCAGGGCGCCTTTGGGTATTTTGCCGCCAAGATCAGTATAACGCTTGGGGTTTTTTAGAAAATCCACAATTTCCATTACCTCTACCTTGGCTTCCTCCAATCCTGCGACATCATTGAAAGTGATGCTGACGCTGGTGGTCTTGTCAAAAAGCTGCGCCTTGCTCTTTCCAATGTTGAAGATCTGACCGCCTGCACCCCCGCCCCGGCTCATCATCCGCATAATGAAGATCCAGGCAACCACCAGGATCAGGATGGGCAGAAACCAGCCGAGCATCTCGGTGCCCCAGTCTCTTCTTTCCTCAGCTGTGATGAGGACCGTATAATCATTCCTGAGTTTGCGGAGCAATTCCGGGTCATCACCGGGGTCTTGTTTCGCAACAAGTTCCTCCTGAAGGGACTTCAAATCCTCACGCAAGGCGTCCACCGTCAGGAATTTATATTTGAAATGCGGACCGGTAGCTGTCTCCCCGCCCATCCTGGGGTTTTTGAAATCCTTGTAAAGGGTGTCTTCCTTGATCTTCTCAGGCTTAATAAAGACCTCTGCATACTTGTTGTTGATAACAACGAGCTTGGCAATGTCCTGATTGGCGACCATCCTGCGGATATCATTCCAGTCGATGTCCTTGGTCTCCGTCCCGAAATTGATGTATTGTATTCCGATGAATATCAATGCAACCAGCGCATAAATCCAGTAAATGCTGAACCTATTTCTGGGCTTTTTCCCGTTTTCTCCCTGGGGACCAGGTTTCGGTTGGTTATTTTGATTTTCCTGTTCTGCCATGTATCTATCCCGCTATGCTAATCCTGATATGGATGCTCTGTTCTTTCTGTATCAGCCCATAAACCCTCCAGGTGATAGAATGTTCGGACCGGTTCCTGAAAAATATGAACCACGACATCGATGTAATCGAGTAACACCCACTCAGCATTTTCCAGTCCTTCCTTATTCCAGGGTCTGATGCCGGCTTCCTTTTTTACACTTTCCTGAATCCCATCAGCGATGGCTTCCACCTGTACCTTGGATGGTGCATGGCAGATAACAAAATAATCACAGATTGCATTCGTAATTCCTCCGAACCCGAGGCTCACGATTTGCTTTCCTTTTTTATTCTGTATGCTGCTAACAATGAGTTCTTTAAGTAGTGCGGGGGAAACTTCGGGCCTGGATGTTGCCATATTATTCATTTTCAGAGGGCAAAATTACATATTATATCGGCAGGTTTTGCGAATGGTAGAATGATACCAAATCCTGCATTTCGCATCTAAATAATGATTGTGCAGGGCAGCTGCAGGATGTATCTTTGTTAGAAGGTCTTGAAACTATGCAGCGCATTTTTCTGGATAAGGCCGATTCTACCATGTCCGTCATGGAAAGGCTCATGTCACAGCAGCGACTGGAAGAGGGTAGCGTCGTTGTTGCGGCTGGTCAGTACCAGGGGAGGGGGATCGAGAACAACAGCTGGGAAAGCGAGCATGATGCCAATCTGCTGGCTACGTTCGTGCTTTACCCTCATTTTCTGCATCCTTCGCTTCAGTTTCACCTTAATTGTGCTGTATCCCTGGCCGTCTATGAAGCCGTAAATGCCCAGTTGCCTGATGTCAGGGTGTCGATCAAGTGGCCAAATGATGTTTATGTCGAGGGCAAAAAGGTAGCCGGCTTGCTCATCCGGCATCAGATCTGTGGTGAATTGTTGGATGTTACATACGCTGGTATAGGGCTGAATATCAATCAGGTTTGTTTTCGTAGCGACGCTCCCAATCCTGTCAGTTTACGCCAGGTGGACGGCAGGACCAGAAATCCGGGCGTTCTGCTCGATCAGCTTCAGCAAATCCTGATGAAGTGGTACGATCGACTGCGTTCAGGCCATGGATCTGATCTCCGGGATGCATACCACGCCTGTATGTACCGCCGTGGCGTCCAGGCTGGTTATCTCATTCATGGAAGACAGGTTCAGGCGACCATTCTTGGTATAGATGAATATGGCCTTCTCATGGTCAGGGAAGTAAGCGGCAAGGTCACACATTGCGATCTTAAAGAGATCGTTTACCTGATATCCTGATTGGTTTCAATGACTACCTGCAGTTTCTCAGCCATCACATCGACCAGATGCTGCAGGGGTTTGCGGGCCATCATTTCCAGCATAGGATTCATGTCGGCATGCATCTCAACCGTATAATCCGTCTGGGTCTCCAGGTTTGGATTGATTTTGAAAAGGATGGAAAAGGATATGGGCGTAGCACCTGAGGATTGATAGGTAACCAGGTCGTATTCCCGGCATTCTCCCATCACCAGTGCTATTTTGGCCATTCCTTCAATGGCAAAACTGCATTGCTCAGGCGTGGCCTGCCAGTCTTTGACCTGTTCTGGTAATAGCTGACCAAAATGGCGGAAGTCGTTTAGAAAACGGTATAATGCATCTGCGGGTAGTTCCACCCGTTTGGTTTCGCTGCTGATTTGCATAGACTGGTATTATAAGACGGGACCTCCGCGGAGGGTGGACCATTGCTGGGGATTCATGCGCCATTCGTTGAGCGACCTTAGTTGGTCATCGTTGATGTATCTCTCGTCGATGGCCTTGCGCAATAAGGTGTCATAATCAGTTAATGGCTCAAGCTGGCAGTTGGCAGCAGCAAAGCTACGCAGGGCAGCATCCAGTCCATAGCTGAAGATGGAAGCCATTCCTTTCACGCGGCATCCTGCTTCGCGCAGTGCGTTTACGGCATTCAGGCTGCTCTTGCCCGTAGATACCAGGTCCTCAATGACGATAACGGTCTGGCCTTCCTCAACCATGCCTTCAATCATGTTTGTGAGTCCATGACCCTTGGCTTCGGACCTGACATACGCAAAAGGAAGTCCCAGATCCTGGGCAACCAGCACCCCATGCGCAATGCCACCCGTGGCAACGCCGGCAATGATGTCGGCTTCCCCGAAAGCTTCTGTGACAAGCTTTGCCAGTTCCTGCCTGACGAAGGTGCGGATCTTCGGATAGGAAAGTATTCTGCGGTTATCGCAGTAAATAGGTGAACGTAATCCGGATGCCCATGTGAAAGGCTGATCAGGGCTCAATTTTATTGCCTTTATTTGCAGCAGGTATTCCGCTGCCATCAGGGCTGACTCTTCTCTTTGAAACATGCGGCAAATGTATAAAGTTTTTCACAACGATAAGCTCATCTTACCCGGCTCTGCCGGTGTGGATTATCCGGTCTCAGATAAGGATACTGTCCTTCACGGTCGCCCACATCCCGTCTTCCTCCACTACCAGATCAAAGAATTTATCCATGACCCAGAGAGTAGGGTGTTCAGGTTTGGGATGGAGATGCCACCCCATGAAGCCTGGATGCTTCTTGCATCGGTTTGCAGCCCGGAACGGGCTGCAGGTGGTTTTGTCCTGAACGCTGACGGAGACCTGCTGGTCATACAGCGCAACGGACTGTGGGATCTGCCCAAGGGCAAACCTCATCCCGGAGAAGATGCAGTACAGACAGCCCTCAGAGAAGTGCAGGAGGAAACCGCTGTTACCGGCCTCCGGATTGAGGATGTATTGGGCTTTACCTATCATACCTTTTTGAGAGATAATGCGTTAGTACTGAAAGAAAATCAATGGTTTATCATGCGCTGCCAGGGATCGCCCATGCTGCATCCCCAATCTGCCGAGGGGATTACAGATGCACGATGGATAAGCTATAAAAGATATCAACAAATTAAACCAGGGTTCTACAGTTCTCTGATTGATGTTGTTGATAAGGGGTGGGAATGGTTAAATAATAATTCAGTCTGAATAGGTTAAAAATAGTTATACTTGTGATTCGCTTAAAATTGATCCTATGAAACTGATCTTCGCCACGCACAATCCACATAAATTAGAAGAAGTAAAAGACCTTTTCCAGCGTACTGGCCTGCATCAGAAGTGGGAATTACTGGGGCTTCAGGATATCGGTTGTGGTAAAGATTTACCCGAACCCTACGATACCCTGGAGGAGAACGCTGCAGCCAAGGCCGGATACATCTGGACACAATATGGTTTGTCTTGTTTTGCCGATGATACAGGACTGGAAGTCAGTGCGCTCGAAGGAAAGCCAGGCGTTTACTCTGCCCGTTATGCCGGTCCCGGCAGCACTTATGAAGAAAATGTAAGAAAGCTGATCTGGGATATGGATGGGAAGATGAACCGGAAAGCCAGGTTTCGTACAGTCATCAGCATGTTCCTTGAAGGCCGGCAGTTGGCCTTCGAAGGGGAAGTTAAAGGGAAAATTCTGGATTATGCCCGCGGTAGCAATGGATTCGGCTATGACCCCATCTTTCTGCCGGAGGGCGCCAGACATACCTTCGCTGAAATGTCCCTGGAGGAGAAAAATGGGCTGAGCCACCGGGCCCGTGCCTTCGATGCCCTCGTTGGTTATCTGAACGGGCTCAAAGCAGACCTGTAAAACTTACTTCTTTAAAACACCTTCGAGAGCGTTCTGCAAAGCCATCGTGAAGAGTTCCCGTGTGCTGATGCCCATGGCATTGGCCTGCTGTGGAATGATACTCGCGGCAGACAAACCAGGAACGGTGTTGGCTTCCAAAAAATAGAGCCCTCTTTCGCTTTGGATAAAATCAAAGCGCACCAGACCTTTGCAACTGAATTCTTCGTACAACCGCACCGAGATTTGCTTGCACTCGGCTTCTACCTCACTACTGACGCGGGCTGGGGTGATCTCCTCAGATTTTCCTTTGGTGTACTTGGCCTCGTAATCGAAGAAGGCTTTCTTCGATACAATTTCTGTGAGCGGAAATACCACCAGCCCTTTGCCTGTGCGTAACATCCCACAGGTGATCTCAACCCCGGGTATATTCTCCTCAATCGCAATTTCAGGATCTTCCCTGAAAGCCACTTCCATGGCATGATCAAGTTCTGCTGCTTCCGTTACGCGACTGATACCGATGCTAGAACCGCTGCGCATGGGTTTTACGAAACACGGCAGACCAAGGTCTTTTAATATGGCTATTTTATCGACCTCATCTCCCTGCTTGATATAAACAGCCCTTGCTACCCTGATACCCAGGCTCCGCACAAACTGGTTGCAGAATCGCTTGTGAAAGGTCAATGCAGCCGTATCGTGGGCACAGGTGGTGTAAGGAATGCCCATCATGTCGAGATACCCCTGTAAGCGCCCGTCTTCACCAGGACGACCATGGATGGCCATGAAAACGGCATCGAACATGATGCGGCCTGAGGGTAGCGGCAGACTGAAATCATTTTTATCGATATCATGCCGTGATCCATCATCAAACAATGCTTGCCATGAAGATCCGCGTATAATGATGGTAAATGCATTAAATAGATCAGGATCAAGATGTTCGGTGATGACTCTGGCGCTGTTGATGGATATCTCGTATTCCCCTGAATCACCACCGGCCAGTATTGCTATGTTTTTTCGATTCATAATGGATTGTTTGATGTCCAAAATTACATAAGCATTGCATGAAACCATCTGCGGGACGAATATTTGTATCTTTGCACACGAGGCAATAAAATCAGGCGTTTTTAGTTTCAATCAAAATACTGAATTCAACGGACGGCATCATCCATGAGCGTGTTAAGGTTTTTTTCTAGCAGGTTGTTTTTTAAGCATCTTTTGCTGGCCATCGGTCTGGTTGGATTGCTGTCATTTGGTGCCTTAAAAGCGCTGGATGTATATGCGCGGCACGGGGAATCGGTTGTGATGCCAGACCTTCGCGGCCTGCTGCCGGACGATTTTGAGGCGGAGGCAGATGTTCATAGCTTCAAATTTGTCGTGATCGACTCAGTTTTTGAGCCATCCATGCCCGGTGGCGCCGTCTTTTCCCAGGATCCGGCCCCCGGCTCACAGGTGAAACGGCATAGGAAGGTCTATCTAACTCTCGTAGCCAGGGCCAAGGAAACTGTAGGTCTGCCGGACCTGAGTGATTTTACACTCCGGCAGGCCAGGGCCATGCTCGAAACCTACGGGCTGACCATCGACTCATTGGTTTTTGTCCCCGATCTGGGGATGACAGTATTGAAAATGCTGATCGCAGGTGAAGAAGCCAGTCCCGGCACCCAGGTTGAAAAGGGTACTGCCGTCAGCCTGGTAGTTGGTATGGGTAAAAGCAATGAAAGGGTGGTAGTGCCGCTTCTGCTTGGAAAAACACCGGATGAAGCTCATGGCCTCTTATCAGAATCGTCACTCAACACAGGGGCTGAGTTCTTTCCGCCTGATTATGAAGAAGTTGATCTGGTCGTCGTTCGACAACGGCCAACTCCCAAGCCCGGTTTGCGTATCCCAATGGGGACACCCATTGACCTTTGGTTTGCACCTGCTGCTCAGTTTGATTACGACCAGGCCTTACTGCAGATCGGCATCGATTCCCTGACCCTGGACCAACTGAAAGGTGATACGCTTGAATTATAGTGATTAGTCTGACATTCAAAGAATGAGCAAATACATACTTATCTTCCTTGGTTTTGTTTACGCTTCAGTTACACTGCAGGCGCAGGAATACCTATCACCCATTATGGGAAATCCGGTCCTGAGATCCCTGGATAGTAAGGTTAAGAAGCAGAAAGTTCAGGAACAGTATCTTACGCTTCCATTTATTGATGATTTTTCAACACCCGGGCCATTCCCCGATGCCACCAGGTGGATCGACCGCAAGGCATTTGTCAACCATGATTATGCTGTTTTTCCGCCCACTGTCGGCGTGGCCAGCCTTGACATCGTAGATGAAAACGGAAAGGTCTATGAAAACGCCAGTATCTCTGCCTTCAGAGCGGATGAGCTGACATCCCAGTTTATACGTCTCGACAGCCTTTTCGGTACATCACCCAGACCGCTGAGTCCGGCTGACTCGATCTACCTCAGCTTTTGGTACCAGCCGCAAGGACTGGGTAATTCACCAGAGCCCAATGATGTCCTCCTCCTTCAGTTCCTTGAAATAAACCGCTTCGATACCATTATTGATTCAACCAGTTTCCCTATAGATACTGTTTATGTTGACAAATGGACCACTGTATGGTCGGCTGAAGGCCAGACCCTGGACGCATTTTACAAGGAGCATGGCAGCTACTTTACCCAGGTCATGATCCCGGTAATGGATCCCCTCTTCTTCCGCAAGGATTTCAGGTTCCGGTTTGTCAGTTATGGTAGTATGGCCGACCATTCCCTGCCCAGCTGGCAAAGCAATGTGGACCACTGGCATCTGGATTATGTTTATATGGATATGAACCGGACAGGCAGTCAAAAATCCGTTCAGGATATCGCTTTTGCAAACAGGCCGGGAAGCATGTTGAAATATTTCGACGCCATGCCTTATCATCAGTATAGCATAGATCCATTAAAGCATATGCTCGATTCATTGCGGCCCCTGATCACCAACCTGGGCGTTGATACACCTATCACACGTTTTTCCTATTTTGTTGAGGATGCGATGGGCGGCAGCATACATTCCTTTGACGGCGGTACTTTTAACCTGGCTCCCTTCGCCATCGCCGGCTATCAGAATTATCCCCAGCATGCGCAGCCACCGGTGGCCTTTAGTTTTCCACCCGGGAGCGCCGACAGTACCTGGTTTAAAATGCAATGGGCCTTAAGCAAGACCGGTTTAGCCGGAGATATTGTAAAAACCAATGATACTGTTGAATATGTGCAGCATTTCGGCAATTATTACGCTTATGATGACGGTACGGCCGAAGCAGGTTATGGCCTGACACCGGCAGGATCAAAACTGGCCTACCGCTTTGGACTGGATCAGCCTGACACACTCACATCCATCCGGATGTATTTTAACCAGACATCCAAGGAGGCCAATCAGCAGTTCTTCTTTCTGACCGTATGGGCCAATAATAAAGGAAAGCCCGGTGAAGTCCTGTGGACCAAAGAAAATGTCAGGGCAACCTATGGCCCTTCCCTCAATGCCTTTGTGAGCTTTGAGGTTGATGCGGAATCTCCTCTTATCCTGACCGATACCTTTTTCATTGGCTGGGTTCAGAAAACAGATGACAACCTGAACGTTGGTTATGACCGTCACCGCAATGCCCAGCAGCATATTTTCTACAGCCTTGACGGAGGGCCCTGGCAAAACTCCTCCTTTGAAGGTTGCCTGATGATCAGGCCCGTGTTTGGAAAGCGCATCCCACCTTCAGGCAAGGATAAAACGGGATCAGGGGTGCCCCAGTTGGGACTGTATCCCAATCCTGCCAAGGGGAATGATATGCTCAGGTTTGACATGCTCAACAAGGATGCAGCCAATGATCCCCGTGCCCTGCTAAGGATATTCGATGCCAGCGGCCGAATGATCTGGGAAGTTCCCTATGCAGATCAGATAACCTTGCCGGGTCTTGGAACCGGTTTGTATGTCATCAGGGTATTTAGTAGCAAACTCAGCGCTCCTGCAGTTAACAGACTGATCATTAGTCAATAAAAGTGTTCAGGTGGATATCACGACATGGGAAGAATGGAACGTGACAGATCCGCTCGCCGAAGAGCCGGCTGACGATGACCTTTATGAGAAGTTTCGTATTCAGGTTGACAAAGGCCAGTCCCTGCTACGAATAGATAAATTCCTGACATCCAAGATTCAAAACGCCACACGTAACAAGGTTCAGGCAGCCGCCAGGGCAGGGAATATTCTTGTTAACGGCACCCCTGTCAAATCCAATTACAAAGTTAAACCCCAGGATGATATCGCGGTACTGATCCCAGGTGAGCCAAGGCTCACCGACATCATACCTGAAAACATCCCCCTGGATATTGTTTTCGAGGATGAAGATATCCTGGTAATCAACAAGGCAGCCGGGATGGTCGTCCATCCAGGCCATAACAATTATACAGGTACGCTCGTCAACGCGCTGGCCTGGCACCTGAATATCCTCGAAAAAACAAATGAAGGCCCGTTCCTGGTGCATCGCATCGACAAGGACACCACCGGGCTGTTGGTCGTTGCGAAGAATGAAACGGCGCAGTCATATCTCGGGCGACAGTTTTTTGAGCATTCCAGTGAGCGCGTTTACCTGGCTTTGGTATGGGGTGAACCGCCCGCAACGGGAACCATTACGGGCCATATCGGCCGCAGCCTCAAGGATAGAAGGGTTATGGGCGTTTTCCCGGATGGTTCCCAGGGAAAGCATGCCATCACACATTACGAAGTGGTTGAACGCTTTGGTTATACGACCCTCGTGCAATGCCGGCTGGAGACAGGCCGCACACATCAGATCAGGGCCCATTTCAGGCATATTGGCCATCCGCTGTTCAATGATGAGAAGTATGGCGGAGATAAAGTGCTCAAAGGAACAACCCATAGCAAGTATCAGCAGTTTATTGCAAATTGCTTTGCGCTGATGCCACGACAGGCTCTGCATGCAAGGGACCTGGGTTTTGATCATCCAGGCACCGGCCAAAGAATGTACTTTGCCAGTGAATTGCCCCAGGATTTTGTGAATGTCCTTGAGAAATGGAGGAGGTATATTCAAGGTAGAGATCTGTCAGAAACAACCTCCGCATAATCGAATTTGTCATCCCTCGTTACTACAGCGTTGGGATTCGCTTCCTGCATCATGGCGTGAAATTGACTAGACAAGGATTCTATATACCCATAAAGCCCTTATCTTCGTTCTTTAGATAATGCATAAAAATCAAATTGCTATGGTGAATAGAGGCTTCATTATCGGATTGGTTATGATTCTGGCGGGGCTAACAGCGCGAAGCCAGGAAGTAGGGGTGAGATTAGGTGATATCGTCGGTAATAATATTGCACTCGACCTTGTCTATGACGGTCACAAACACCGCCAGCATGTAGATGTGAGCTTTGGCAATGGTATCGGAGTCGAATGGCTGGTTGATTTTGTTATTGCCCCCCTGGGTCGCAGCGATTTTGATTATTATATCGGTGCCGGTCCGTTTGCCTGGTTTGGCGATCCCTTCACATTCGGAGTTTGCGGAGAACTGGGGGCTGAATACAGGGTTCCGGGTGCACCACTCGTGATTGGCCTGGATTGGCGGCCCGCCATTCCCTTATATCGAGAGGACCGGGCCTTCATCGGGAGCCGATCTGGTTTGAATGTTCGCTATATATTTTGATCTATACTGTTCATTATCATTGTTTTACGAATTTTCGGATGTCGTTGACAGCGGGGTATAAAAAGAATTGTACTCCTTGACATTTATTGGTACATTTCCCAAACAAATTGACAGGAATGCTTGTTAATCCTGTATTAACACCCACACGGAAATGCCCATGTCAGAACAGAACAACAAAGTAGTGATTATCGGTGCCGGTTTTGCCGGCCTTTCGGCAGCCTGCACGCTGGCTGCCGAGGGTGTGGATGTGACCATACTGGAAAAGCTGGATCAGGCGGGTGGACGGGCACGTACACTGGAGGAGGATGGATTCCTCTTTGATATGGGCCCGAGCTGGTATTGGTTGCCCGATGTCTTTGAGGAGTTCTTTGCTGGTTTTGGAAAGAAACCTTCCGACTATTACCGCCTTGAGCGCCTGGATCCTTCTTACCGTGTCTTTTACGGAAAGAATGATTTTCTTGACCTGCCCGCTTCGGCTCAGGGTGTCATCGATCTTTTTGAAAAAGAAGAACCGGGAGCAGGCGCAAAGCTCAAGAAGTACCTGAACGAAGCAGCATTCAAGTATCACCTCGGTATCGGTGAATTGGTCAGGAAACCTGCAGATAGCTGGTTGGAATACATGAACTGGAAAGTGATCAGTGGGTCGCTCAGACTCAATGTGTTTCAGTCATTTCATGCATATGTCAGGCGTAATTTCAAGAATCCCAGGCTTTTCCCTATCCTGGAGTTTCCTGTCATCTTCCTGGGCGCAACGCCGAGAAAAACACCGGCCCTTTATTCCCTGATGAATTACGCTGACATCGCGCTGGGAACCTGGTACCCAATGGGAGGTATGTCTGAAGTGGTGAAAGCCATGGTGAAGCTTGCCAATGAATTGGGCGTCAAGGTAAACCTGAATGAGGAGGTCGTCAAAGTTGAGGCGGAAAACGCCAGGGTAAAGGCAGTGCATACCCGTCAGGCGGTCTATCCCGCGACTTATGTGATCGGCGCAGGAGATTATCATCATATAGAACAGAAGATGCTCCCGCCGGCCTTCAGAAGATACAATGAAAAATACTGGGATAGCCGTGATATGGCGCCTTCTTCTTTGTTGTATTACCTTGGAATAAGCAAACCCCTGCCTGCTCTTCTGCATCATAACCTTCTTTTCGATGAGGATTTCGGGCAACATGCGAAGGACCTTTTTGATCAGCCTGTTTGGCCTGAAAAGCCTTTGCTTTATGTTTCCTGTACATCCAAGACAGACCCTGCCGTCGCCCCTGCCGGATTGGAAAACCTGGTCGTCCTGATTCCAGTAGCGCCTGGACTTCATGATAGTCAGGAAGTTAGGGATAAGTACTACGAATACATTCTCAAAAAGCTGTCTGAAGTGGCAGGGGAGGATATCCGGGATCATGTGGTATTTCGTCGGGATTACTCCCAGCAACATTTTGCGGCTGATTACAATGCCTATAAAGGCAATGCTTACGGTTTGGGTAATACGCTTCTCCAAACCGCAGTCCTGAAACCCCGTATGCGAAGTAAACTGGGTAATTTCTGGTTTGCCGGTCAGATGACATCTCCCGGACCAGGTGTTCCTCCCTCCATCATTAGTGGACAGGTAGCGGCAAAGCAAATTCTAAAAGCCTGGAGAAAGCCATGATAACGATCTACGATAAGGTGTCTTATAAAGCCAGCAAGACCACAACGCTGGCTTACAGTACTTCCTTCTCCTTGGGTATCAAAGTTTTTCATCGCAGGTTCCATGCGCCGATTTATGCGATATATGGTTTTGTCAGATTGGCGGATGAGATTGTGGATACCTTTCATGACCATGATAAGGTGGCTTTGCTGGCACGTTTTCGCGAAGATACTTTCCGGGCTATTGATGAGAAGATCAGCCTTAATCCTATCCTGCACAGCTTTCAGGATACCGTACACAGGTACAACATTGAACCAGACCTGGTTGATACTTTTCTGCAGAGCATGGAAATGGATCTGAGCAAGAAGGAATACGACGAAGCGGGGTATAAGAAATACATCCTTGGCTCTGCTGAGGTGGTCGGCTTGATGTGCCTGCGGGTATTTCTGGATGGAGAAGAGGCACGCTATCAGCAGCTGAAGCCTCATGCCATGAGCCTGGGTAGTGCCTTTCAGAAGATTAATTTCCTGAGAGACCTGAGGGCAGACTATCAAAAATTGGGTAGGACCTATTTCCCGGATGTTGACATCCGGAGCTTCACACTGGAAGATAAAAAGAGGATAGAGGCAGATATCGAGCAGGACTTCCGGCATGCAGCCGAAGGTATCGCCCGTTTGCCCAGGGGTGTGAGATTGGGCGTGCGCCTAGCTTATATTTATTACCTTGCCCTGTTCAGAAAAATCCGCCGGCTGTCACCACAGGTGATTCTGGATAAACGCGTCAGGATACCCAATTCCCAGAAGTATATGCTGCTGATCTCAACCTATTTAAAGAACTAAACTGGCCATGAAGGAAGAGGTGATATTGGTAAATGAGGGTGACCAGCCCTTAGGAACCATGGAAAAGATGGAGGCCCACCGGATCGGGGTGCTTCACAGGGCCTTCTCTGTCTTTATTTTTAACCGCCTGGGAGAGATGATGCTACAACAAAGGGCATTTTCCAAGTATCACTCTCCGGGGTTATGGACCAACGCCTGCTGCAGTCATCCCCGCGATGGAGAGACGGTTGTTCAGGCAGGTATCAGAAGGTTACATGAAGAGATGGGATTTACCACACCCCTGGAGAAAATCTTCGATTTTATCTACAAAGCTGATGTAGGTCAGGGTTTGACAGAACATGAACTTGATCATGTGCTTGTCGGGCGCTTCGATGATGTGCCGCAGATAAATCCCGAAGAAGTGGCAGACTGGAAGTGGATTTCTTTGGAAGCACTGCAGATGGAGATGATTAAATCACCGGAGAACTTTACCATTTGGTTTCGCATTGCGCTACCAGAATTATTGCGGCACCTGGATCCGGGAGATCAGAATGCCATTTAACCTGGACCCAGAAGAGTGAATAATGTTGAAAATTTAACAAAAATGCAGATATGAACGCTTTGATAGCTTTTCTCATCGTAATCGCAGCATTCCTATTTATGGAGTTTGTTGCCTGGTTTACGCACAAATACGTCATGCACGGATTCATGTGGTATTTCCATAAAGATCATCATATCCGCGATGGCCGGAAAGTGGAACGCAATGATTTCTTTGCTTTGATGTTTGCCGTGCCTAGCATTTGGCTCATTTACCTGGGTTTCCCAGGAATGGATTACCGTTTCTGGATAGGATTTGGCATCGCACTTTATGGCCTTGCTTATTTCCTTTTCCATGATGTGATGGTGCATCAGCGTGTGAAAATACTGGGTAATATCAGTAACCGCTATCTGAAGGCGACCATCCGTGCACACATGGATCATCACAAACCGCATACACATAGTAATTACGGCTTTCTGGTGGCACCATGGCGGTATTATAAAGAAGAATACAGCAACAAACCTCAGGAACAAGCCTGATTACCAGAATCAATGCACCTGGTGGCTTTCGGCCATGACGCGAAGGTCATTCCCGCTTGGATTCTGGAATACACGTAGTCCGAATCTGGGAATGGCCGCCAGTACATGATCGAAAATATCTGCCTGTATGCTCTCGTATTCAGCCCAGGCAAGAATCTTGCTGAAAGCATAGATTTCCATGGGTAATCCGGTTTCAGTGGGATCAAGATGCCTGACAATCAGTGTCATCTCCTGATGCAGGAGTGGATTTTTCTTCAGATAAAGTTCCAGGTATTTGCGGAATATGCCCAGGTTGGTCTGACGGCGGCCATTAACCTCAACGGATTCATCAATGCCATGTTCCTGATTGTACTTTTCAAGTTCTTCCTGCTTCTCCTCAATATATTTCCGGATAAGCTGAATCTGCTTCAGTTCTTCAAGCATCTCCGGCGGGCAAAATTTAACACTTTCCATGTCAATGCGAATCGCCCTTTTGATCCTCCTTCCGCCGCTTTCCTCCATGCCTCTCCAGTTCTGGAATGAATTGGAAACCAATGCATACGTTGGAATAGTTGTGATCGTCTTGTCCCAGTTCTGCACCTTGACTGTCGTCAGTCCGATATCTGTCACCGTACCATCAGCCCCGTAATTTGGCATGCTGATCCAATCTCCTGGCCGGAGCATGTCATTGGCACTGAGCTGAATACCCCCAACGAAGCCAAGTATGGGATCTTTGAAAATAAGCATCAGCACAGCAGCAAAAGCCCCTAGCCCGGTAAAAAGCAGTAATGGATTCTTATTGATGAGAATTGCAATCGCCAGGATAACAGCAATGGAAATGATGACAATCTTGATTATCTGTATATACCCTTTGATACTCTTGGTCTTCGAGATTTCGTATTGCTGATAAATGTCATTGAGCGCATTCAGAAACGAATTGATGACAATGATAACCACCAGCAGCATGTAGAGCTGTGCGCCGTTCCTGACAATGCTGAGCCAGTCGGGGTATGACTTGAGAATCGGTGTCGCAAGAATATAGATTACGATGGCTGGCACCAGGTGCGACATCCGCTGAAAAACTTTGTGTTTAATCAGGATGTCATCCCAGAACGTGGTCGTCTTACGCGCGATGACAAACACGATTCGCAGGATGATCTTCTTCGCAATGAAGTTCATGAGCATACTTAGCCCGACCGCGATGACAATGAGGGCGAGATTACGCACGATGGGAGCAGCATAGGCTGGTATGCCGAGGTGCTCAATCCACTCCGTCACATGACGGATCATGACAGATTCAAGTAATATCATTTTAAACTGATTCTGAATCAAAGATAATCAAATGAGATGAATCTGGACCGTGGGCTGGTTGGACTTGACAGATAACCCTGATGCAAAACAGTGGTCGGGCGGCGATATCAAGGGAACTGGTTCTTAGCCTGATGGGGCTCCTTATCTCTCACGAGCTCTATCCAAACAGGCAGGTGGTCGCTGATCCCTCCCTGATAATATAGTCCGGCAAAGCTGCGGAAGGGCGTATACCCAGGGTTTCTTACTTCCTTTTTCAGAAGGAACCGGGCGGTAAGGACCTGTGCCCTGGCAGATGATAGCCTAAGCGGATGGTTGTCGTCAGCAAGGTTAGGAGAAATAAGGATTTGATCCAGAAACCCCCAATGGCCGGCATGCTTATGCGATCCACTGCCTGGAACCCTGGCTGGTTCTTTCATCAGATTGATAAGTCTGGGCCGTATGTCATATTTACCTTCGATGTGACACAGACTGCTATCATGGGGCTCATCGTTGAAATCACCACCGGCAACGAGGCAGGCATTAGGCTGTTGGGCCAGAAGGCTGTCCATGTCCTGTGCCAGTCTCTTGGCAGATGCAAGACGTTTGCTATTGGTAGTCAGGTGCCCGCCAAATCTCGATGGCCAATGATTAACATAAATATGCAATGTGTCCCTGCCAAAAGCTTCCACGCAGGCATACAGGATATCCCGGGTCCTCGTCATGCCGTGCTCCGCAAGGTTATAACGAAGAGGCCTGGCAAAAAGAATTCTGATACGATCCTTTCTGTAGAGCAAAGCCACATCTATGCCCCGTGGATCAGGCGAATCGAAATGAACAAGTCCATAGGATGCAAGCCTGAGAGGACTCAGACGTAGCAGATCTTCCAAAACCCTTCTGTTTTCAACCTCTTCAAGTCCGATAAGCTCAGGTGGCTCCCATCCGCCTGCACTAAGGATGACACGGCCAACGGCAATCAGCTTCTGACGGTACTTCCAGAACGTCCATGCCCGCTCCGAACCTGGTAGAAAAGAATCATCACCAGGATATGGGTCGTTCCTGTGATCAAATGTGTTCTCAATATTGTAGAACATAATACGAATGGTGGAATCACCTTCTGATCGAAATGAGGAAGAGGATGTTGCAGTGGTCTGGGCCGTAACTGTGATGCTCAGGTTCTGGAACAGGATCAGAAGTAGTAGCAGCCAGGACATTTGTAAACCATGTGAATGACCTGCTTTGGTTTTGAGACGGATATCTGACATATCTTGTAATCCTTGTTTAGGGAATAGACGAAAAAAGGGCCCTCTTTTGGAATAGCTGTGGATTATTCCTGGCTGCAGGTGGTGATTCAGCCTAAAATTGGACATCTTTGCTGTGAAAAGTCATGAATATGGAAACGTGGAAAACGATATCTGAACACCGGACGATACGGAAGTACAAACCGGATCCGGTACCATCACCTGTTATGAATCAAATATTGGAGGCGGCCTCACGGGCTTCTACAACAGGAAATATGCAGGTTTACAGTATCATCGTTACAACTGAGCCTGGTTTAAAGGAGCGTCTGTGGGGATTGCATTTCAGACAGAATATGGTGAAGGAAGCTCCTGTTCTTCTTACTTTTTGTGCTGATTTTAACAGGTTTAACAAGTGGTGCCTGCAAAGAAAGGCGGAGCCGGGATACGATAACTTCCTGTCGTTTCTGACAGCCGCGATCGATGCCCTTCTGGCAGCTCAAAATGCCACCCTTGCAGCTGAGGACCTTGGCTTAGGTGTATGTTACCTGGGTACAACTACTTATATGGCGGAGGAGATTGCCAGTGTACTGGCCTGTCCGCAGGGTGTCGTTCCTGTGACCACACTTGTCATCGGTTACCCGGATGAGAGCCCGGGTTTAACCGACAGATTACCAATGGAAGCCATCGTACATCTGGAGCAGTATCAGGATCCGGGTCCGGAAGATATCGATCTGTTCTACGCTGCCAGGGAAGCCCTGCCACTGACACAGCGACTACTGGAAGAGAATCAGCTCGAAACCCTTGCCCAGATCTTTACCCAAAAACGTTATACCCAGACAGATAACGTTCATTTCTCCCGAAAACTTCTGGATTTTCTGCAAAGGGCGGGATATATGAATCAATAATATATTATTCCACACGGAATACTTACCCTTCTCAGCCATATTTTGTAACTTTGGATGCAGAGGAGGTGCTAAAACAATCCGCATGCACACCGATCGCTGCAAATCAGGGACATTGTCCCTTGGCATGTTTTTCTTCTGGCTGATGATGGCGTGGCCCGGATATGGTCATGATTCATATCAGGATCAATATGCATTTATTCCTAACATGGGTCAGTGGCCTGAGAATGTGCTGTACAAGGCTGATCTACCTTCAGGTGCGATGTTTGTTGAGCGGAATGGCTTCCTCTTTGTTTACCGGAACGAAACCCAGGTGCGTGATCTGGTAGGGTATAAATTCCTTGAACCGGATGAGCGCACGCGCAGGGGCTTGCCCGACCTTGAAATTGACCATTTTGCATTCAGATGTGCGCTCATTGATGCAGCAAGCTTTTCCACTATTTCAGAAGAAGGAAAAGCACCATATTACCTGAATTACTTCCTGGGTGAAAAGGAATCATCATGGGCTGGTGGCGTATACCCTGCAAAGGGCATCACAATACATAAGGTATACCCGGGCGTGGATATGGTCCTTAGCACGGAACAGGGCAACCTGAAGTATGCATTTCGCGTGGCGCCGGGCAGTGATCCGGCAGTGATCCGCATGGCATGGGAGCATGGCGGAAGGATACGAATAGCCAGAAGTGGTAACCTCCTGATTACAACACCCCTGGGCGAACTCGTTGAGCAGGCTCCCAAAGCCTGGACAATGCAGACGGGTTTTCAACACAGCGTTCCGTGTCATTTCAGCCTGGAAAAGAACATCGTCAGCTTTGCATTACCGGAAGGCTATTCTGTAACTGATACCCTTGTGATCGACCCAACCCTGGTCTTTGCTTCCTATTCAGGCTCGACTATCGATAACTGGGGTTATTCGGCGACCTATGATGAGGATGGATTCCTGTACGCTGCCGGCGTAGCCTTTGGAACTGGTTATCCGGTTGTTACAGGTAGTTACCAGGTTAACTTTGCTGGTGGCGGTTGCGACATCGCTATCAGTAAGTATGATACAACCGGAAGCTTCCTGGTTTATTCGACCTATCTCGGAGGCTCCGGCACTGATGTGCCCTCCAGCCTGGTGGTCAACAACAGCAATGAGCTGGTCTTGCTGGGAACGACCGGGTCTTCCAATTATCCGGTCACTTCGGGCGCTTATGATCAGACTTTTAATGGCGGATTATCCTATACCCTCTCGGCTATGCTGCAGTTCCCCAACGGGGCCGACATCATTCTCAGCCGGTTCAATGTGGATGGTACCCAACTGCTATCTTCTACATATTTTGGTGGCTTTGGCAACGATGGACTGAACGGACATAGTCCCCTGCGATTCAATTACGGTGATGATGTACGGGGCGAGATTGTAGTCGATGAGATTGGCAATGTCTATGTGTGCTCAAGCACCAACTCTTCCAACCTTCCTGGAACGGCCTCGGCATTTCAGTCTGCTTATGGTGGTGGCGCTCAGGATGCCTGTATTTTCAAGATGAACCGTGATCTGGGTATCCTTTTCTGGGCCAGCTATCTGGGAGGATCGGGACTGGATGCAGGCTATAGCCTTGTCCTGGGACCCGATCAGCAGATTTATGCAGCAGGTGGCACCACCTCTCAGAATATGCCAGGCATGACAGGGTACCAAACCCTCAATGGAGGCGGCACAGCCGATGGTTTTATCGTCAGAATCAGTGCCAATGGACAAACACTGATAGGCGGTACTTATGTAGGTGGCCCAACCTACGACCAGGTGTTTTTTGTCAAATCCGACCGTAATAATGATATATATGTATTGGGTCAGACATCTGCACCGGGTAATATTTTTATCCAGAATGTAAGCTGGTCGGTTCCTGGTGGAGGGCAGTTTATCTCTAAATACAATCCGGGTCTGAATGCCCGCATCTGGTCAACTGCCTGGGGAACAGGCAATGGCGGCCCTGACGTCTCTCCCAGTGCTTTCATGGTAGATGTCTGCTTTAATGTCTACCTCTCTGCCTGGGGTGGGTCTGCCCTGAATGGGTTTGGCGGTACCGCCGGCCTGCCAGTTACCCCGGATGCTTTCCAGCTCACAACAGATGGCAAAGACTACTATTTCCTGGTACTGGATAAAAATATCTCCCAGCCCATCTTTGCCACATATTACGGTGGTGCCAGCGGAGAGCATGTAGACGGAGGCACTAGCCGTTTCGACCGGAGGGGGGCCATCTACCAGGCCGTGTGCGCCGGATGTGGCGGTCTGGATGATTTCCCAACAACGCCGGGAGCCTGGTCCAACACCAACAATGCCACCAATTGCAACAACGCCGTAGTGAAAATCCGCTTTGATGTACCCTTTCTGATTGCCGATTTCCAGCAACCGGTCTCCGGTTGTGCGCCATATGTGGTTGATTTCCAAAACACATCTCAGACGGTGTCTGCTTCTGGAACCACCTTTCACTGGGACTTTGGAGATGGTTTTACTTCCACCGCCTCTCATCCTGTCCATACGTACACTTCCTCCGGCATTTATCAGGTGCGCCTGGTAGTGTCAGATGCCGCTGCATGTAACCAGAGTGATACCGTTTACCGCTACCTGGTCGTACTGAGCAACAAAAGGGATACTCTGCCGACTATACATCTCTGCCCAGGAGAGATTACCATGTTGGGAATACCACCTACCCCTGATCCTGGCATCACCTATGCATGGTCACCACCCGGCGGCCTGAGTAACACGAGTGTATCCAATCCTATTGCCAATACGCCATTCAGTCAGTTGTACGAGCTCATTGTAAGCAACGGATCCTGCGCCGACACTTTACAGCAACTCGTTGATGTACATATCGTTCAGGTAGATGCTGGCACAGATACAGCCGTATGTCATTCTACCTTGACGCTTCAGGCCACAGGTAATAATCCTAGTCTCTTCTACCATTGGTCTTCCAATCCGGATTTTACGGATACGCTGAATACCAGTATGTTGAGTCCATCTGCTACGGTCAGCATCACCAGCCCCAGAAAGTTCTACGTCAAAGCCCATGATGGGTATTGCGTTGCCATTGACAGTATCCATGTAGATTTTCTGATCGTCATCGCACCTTTATGGGCCAGCATGCCCACCTGTCATGCATATTGCGATGGCTCCCTCATCGCCTATTCCTCTGGTGGTACACCCCCCTACACCTACCTGTGGAGTGACGGGCAAACAGGCGACACCGCTGTGGGCCTTTGCGCAGGAACATACGCAGTGACCATCACTGACAGCCAGGGCTGTGTGGCGATTTCGACGGGAGTCTTGCCTGAACCTGCCCCTGTCCAACTGCAGGCCACACTGATCCCGGTCCCCTGTGAGGAGGTCTGTATCGGTCAGATACAGGTCCAGGCCAGTGGTGGAATGTATCCTTATTCATATGCCTGGGGCCAGGGACAGACCACGCCGCTCCTGACTAACCTCTGTGCCGGGGCCTTTGAATTGCTGGTATTAGATGCTCATGGTTGCCCTGCCAGGGATACCTTTGAGATCCTCGTTGAATCTCCCTTCGATACGATACAGGTGTATCCACACATTGATACGATTTTTAAAGGACAGGAAATCAGGATCATGGCTAGTGTGATACCACAAGCCAGCTATCAATGGCAACCTGCAGCCGGTCTGGATAATCCCACTTCAGCGCAAACGATGGCTGCCCCTGTTGTACCGACAACCTATTACCTCACCATCACTGATATTTACGGCTGTATCTGGCAGGATTCTGTCGTGATTTTTGTAAAAGAGCTTGTTTGTGACTTTCCATATATATATGTTCCTAATGCCTTCACACCCAATGGCGATGGTCAGAACGACGTGCTTTATGTGCGATCGTCTGTGGGATACGCCATCCGGTTTGTGCTTTTTGACCGCTGGGGCGAGAAAGTTTTCGAGACCACTGACCCTGATGAAGGATGGAATGGCATATTCAGAGGTAAGCCCTGCGACCCTGGCGTGTTTGTTTATCATCTGGATGTCACCTGTTTTGATGGGCAACGCTATTCACACAAAGGCAATATAACCTTGTTGAGATGATGCCCAGGCCCCTGATGTTTGCGATTACCGCTATCTGCTGGCTTTGCCTGCTGGATGGGTGGATCATGGCCCAGGACCTGCACTATTCCATGCCATTTCAGAAAGGTATCTGGCTGAATCCGGCGGAGTCAGGTTTAGGTATAGATAAATACCGTGTTAGTGGAGCACATAAAAGTCAATGGGCTGCCGTTTCCAAGCCTTTCGTGACTTACCAGGCTGGCTTTGACAGTTATCTTGGTGCCAGGGATGCGGATTGGCGGCTGTCCTATGGCCTGCTTGTTTGGAGAGACCAGGCAGGGGATGGTCATTTGGGGACAACCGCAGCTCAACTGCATCTGGCAACCTCCATTCCGCTCGCTGTTAAAGAACATCGTTTGCAGGCAGGGATCGCGCTGGGGTGGAACCAGCGAAGCCTCGATTTTGGCCGGCTTCGATTCGATGCCAGTTACGATGGAAATCAGTATAATCCAGACTTCGGAATACCGGAACAACTTGGTAGACAGTCCTTTTCTTTTGTTGACCTGGCGGCCGGCCTCGTTTGGGAAAAGAGAGATAATGAGTTAAAGTTTTGGAAATCAGGAGTGTCTGTTTGGCACATTAATCAACCTGGGCAGTCGTTCTTTCATGAAGATTCTATTCCATTGGATGTAAGATACACCGTATATTTACAGCATGGGTACCAGGCAAGGAATGATTGGTACCTGCGTCCTGAGGTGCTGGTTTCTGTTCAGGGGCCTTTCCGGGAATACCTTCTGGGTTCCTGGATTGGTTATGTGCTGGAAGAGACAGCCTTTGGGATGACAACCATGGAGGCTGGACTCTTCACCCGCGCTGGAGATGCCCTCGTATTGAGCCTGGGCGGACAGCGGAATGCATGGACCTTGTCCATGGCCTACGATGTGAATTACTCAGGCCTCCGGCGCGCTTCACAGTGGCGGGGAGGTTGGGAATTAAATATTATGTATCTGATCGGTGATAGCCAGCCCCCTCGGCTGCGCGTTCCCGGTTGTTTGCTGATGTAATAACGACAGGATATGACACAAAGCTTATCACACTTTGGCCGATGTCTGCTGATATGCAGCACTTTATTGCTTTTCTGGTTCTCCTCTGTAAACGTGTATGCGCAGAGTCACAGAGAATGGATGAAGAGTGGCAACAGTTTCCTGAAGCAGGGTGATTATGCTTCGGCAGTGGCCAGCTTCCTGGAAGCGGCAACCCTGAAACCAGATGACCCTGAGACACATAGCTTGCTTGGTGAAGCTGCCATGCAAGCAAGAAACTATCCCATCGCAGCTGATGCATATCGGGTTGTTGCTGAAAAGGGAAGGGGAGAGGAGCAAAAAATGGCACTGTATTACAGGGCCCTGATGCTGAAACAAACGGGTGACCTCGACGGGTGGGAGGCTTCCCTGAAATTATTCGCGGATAATCCTGTTGATGTTGAAGAAGAGATCCTTGATCATGCGAAACAGCAATATGCCAGTATCCAGGCTGTCCGCCTCCTGGCGCACCCCGACAGTATCAGGTGGAAGATCACCCATGCCGGAGATGACCTGAACTCTGACTTCTCTGAGCTCCGGCCCTGGCGACTCGATGACAGCCTCGTCGTTTTTTCCAGCAGCCTCCCTGTTTCATCCCTTGACGAAGAGGAGTCAACCCAGCTGTTTTTTATCTATTATTCCAGACAACATGACCGGGGTTTCGATAAACCCAGGTTTTTGGATAAACGCCTCCACCAGGAAGGTATGCATACCGGTAATCCTTCCTTTACTCCGGATGGTAACAAGATGTATTTCAGTGTTTGTGATATGGACCTCACCGAAGATGGCGCCTGCGAAATCTGGGTGGCGGAACGTTCACGTGGCAAATGGACCAAAGTGCGGCCATTGGGTGAGGTGATCAACATTAAAGGATATAGCGCAAGCCAACCCGCACCGGCCATGCTGGGGGATAAGGAAGTCTTGTATTTTGTGAGCGACAGGCCCGGAGGCCAGGGTGGATATGATATCTGGTATTCGGTGCTCAGCAAGGGGTTTCCCACCGAGCCGGTCAATGCCGGAAGTACCATCAATACCCCGGGCAATGAGTCAACACCCTACTATGATGCCAACGCGGAAGGCCTCTATTTCAGCAGTGATTTTCATACCGGCCTGGGTGGATTGGATGTCTTTTTCAGTAAGGGTGGACTCGGGAAATGGGATAAACCCATCAACCTTGGCAAAGATGTAAATAGTCCGGCCGAAGACCTTGGCTTTATTCCACCGGCCGGAATGCGTCCCGGCTATGTCGTCTCCAACCGGATTGGTAGCAGAACCCTGGGCGAAGAAACGTGCTGCTTCGATATCTATCTGGTTGAGCCTTATGTTAAAAAGGAGGAACCCAAGGAGGACCCTGTTGTTATGAACAACCGGATCAATCAGGAAAAGGCTGCTCGCATCAACACCGTATTGCCACTTTCACTGTACTTCGATAACGATCATCCTGATCCGCGCTCCAACTCGGAGAGCACGAAGCATACATACGGTAATACTCTCGATGCCTATATGCTGAAAAAGGCAGAATATGAAAAGCAGTATAGCACAGGAATCCCTGCGGCCCAGACTGCCCAGGCCAGGGCCAGAATAGGTGGTTTCTTCCAGGAAGAGGTCCTGCCGGCCAGGGAGAAGCTGCAGACACTGATGGGGTTCCTTTACGAAACCCTGGCCGATGGCCGTGATGTGGACCTGATTGTTCAGGGTTATGCCAGTCCTTTGAATACGCTTGCCTATAACCGCACACTGGCATCGAGGCGCATCCGCAGCATGATCAATGAAATGAATACCTGGAACAATGGCGCCCTGCTGCCTTATCTGAACCAGGTACAAGGAATGGCTAAACTGAGCATTCGTGAGGTACCTATCGGGGTGGACGAGGCGGCAAGCCGTGTGTCGTCCCGTGCCGGAGACCTCAGGAATTCGGTCTATAGCCCCGAGGCTGCCCGCGCCCGCAGAATCACCATACTGTATGGGGAAGTAGGGGGTATGGTCGCCAAGACAACCTCCGGGAATACCACTGCGGTCTTCCGTGGACAAAACGCCTTGCCCGCAGTGGCTGCCGGTCAATACCATACATCTATCGTCGAGGTTCAGAACACTGGCAACCTTCCCTTGTCCATTGAATCTACCGAGACGACTGATCCAAGGGTGCAGGTCGTCTTGTCAGGATCTCTCATAGCACCAGGGAAGACAGCGCAGGTCTACATCAAGGTTGAGGGGCCCTGGACACCTGACACCGACACTGCCCAGGTACACCTTAAGGGCAATCTACCGGGCGGTAAGGTCGTTCTTAGTTATTAATAATGGGACCGGTTTGTAGAGATGGCCCTAGTTATAATGTGTAATGTGTTTATTCATAAGTACTTATAAATAATTTTAATTTTTTTTCGAAATTTTACCCTGACAGGGGGTTACCTTTTGGTTGAAAAGGTATTAATAAACGACGTTGATGCAATACGACAGCGAACTCATTGTAGAAGGTTTCAAGCGGCAGGATACAGACACCCTGGAGTATATCTACAAGAAGTTCTATCCTTCGGTCAGAAATCTGGTGATGCTCAACAGCGGATCAGAAGATGATGCTAAGGATCTGTTTCAGGAAGCACTGATCGTGATGTATCGAAAATTGACATACGAAAGCTTAGACCTGACATGCAGTTTTAATACTTTCCTCTATTCTGTGGCCAGAAATCTGTGGTTTAAGGAACTGGATAGTAAGAAAAACGAAAGGGCACACCTGGAAGTCTGGGATGGGTTCGCAGAATTGGATCAGGAAATTGCCAGAATCTCACCCAGGGATATCCGTTTCAGGATTTACCAGGAACACTTTCTGGCATTGCCCGAAAGATGTCAGCGATTACTCAGGTTGTTTTATCAGCGTATACCCTTACGCGATATTGCGGAAATCCTGGGGTTTTCTAGCGAGAAGTATGCTAAGAAGAAGAAGTACCAATGCAAAGAGAGTTTGGTGAGACGAATAAAGGCCGATCCAAGGTTCAAAAGCAAGTAAGGCAGCACTATGAAGTATTTTGAATTAATAGATGCATTTTTGTCAGGCGACCTGAGCCAAGCCGAGGAAGCGGCCTTTCTCGAAGCAATGAGAACCGATGAGGCACTCAGGCAAGAAGTAGAACTCCATCGTGAAATGGATACCGCTCTGACTGAAACTGATGCCCTGACGTTGCGCGCAACACTCCAGCGCATTCATACACGCCTGGCAGATCAGCCTGCCGATGATAAAATCAGAAAATGGCGTTTTACCTGGGCCTATCAGGCTGCTGCTGTCCTCCTGCTGCTCATCGTATCTGCCGGTATCTATTACTATGTTCAGGATGATACCATGTCGTCCGAACAATTGTATAGCATGTACTACCAGCCTGATGATGCTGTCATGATCATGCGCGCCGGTGCCTCAGGAACCCATGACGGCCAGCTCATGGAAGCCCTGAAAAAATATGAAGCCCAGGATTATCAGGGAGCCCTGCAGTTGTTCAAACAAGGCGAATCCAACCTGCTGGTGCACTTCTATTCCGGACTGGCTTATATGGAAATCAATAATTACGAAGAAGCGATCAATTCCTTCCAGAAAATCATGGATGAAGGCGAAAATCTCTTCGTTGAACAAGCTTCCTGGTATCAGGGACTATGCTACCTGAAGACCGGGCAAAACGAAAAAGTACTGGAGACACTCAGGCAACTGGCGCAGGAAGGAAACCCCTACAAACAAAGGGCGGAGTTCATCATGCAAAAGCTGAAAAGATAATTAAGATTCCCTCCATCTCCTCCCCCGGAGATACCCTCCCGCTATCAGCAACAAGGCGAGAAGACACACCACTACTACCCAGGTGGTGTGTCTGTTTTTTGTATAGACCGGTGAATTGTCCCCGATGTTGATGTAGGCCGCCCAAAAGTATGGGTGCGCATGCAGCTTGCCAGCTGCCTGTAAATAATCCAGCTTGGCCAGACGAATGGACTCATCCCGGTCCTTGCCCTGCGATAAATACTTGTAAAAATGAGTCATGATATCATAACCCGACTTGTCTTCTATCTCCCATAAGGTCATGATGATACCAGGGATACCTGCATACATGAAAGCCCGTCCTATGCTGATGATACCCTCGCCTTTCTGCATCTGACCGTAACCGGTGTTGCAGGCACTTAACACCAGCATCCTGGCCCTTAAATTCAGGTTGTATATCTCAAAAGCATTCAGCAAACCATCTTCTTCCTGTACCTCCGACGGGATCGTAAACACCAGCTTCGACAGCATGGGATTCTCGTTGTCAACAACCGAATGCATGGCAAGGTGTATAATGTCGTATTCAGGAGATAATGCCTTGAAATTGGATTCATTGGCAGCATCATCGGTGAATATCCGGGCGTCGGCCTTGTCCTTCAGGAGGTCCATCTCCATCTTGGCATGTTTGATCGGCAAAAGGAATTTCTCCATTCCTCTTAGACTCAGGAGGTTTTCTGACGGAGCTTCCCTTATGCCGGTATAATTGGGAGCAAAAGCAATGGCCTTGGTTGCGCGCTTGCTATGCGACACCTCCCTGCGATATTGCAGGGTAGCCAGGTAGGCATAACTGATGTTGTGGTCCCGGATCAGGTACGGAAGCTTGCTGTAATCGTAAGAGGCCGTGTCCGGGGGCTTGTTCAGCAGGATGTCAAAGGAAAGATAACCCAGCATCTCATCCGGTATAATGAGGAGATCTTTCCCCTGCAGTAAATCATAGCCAGGCTCAAGCAAGGTCTTAAAAAGAGCATGGGCGGCAACGGCCTGGCGTGCAAAAGAAGCGGAAGAATTATTGGCAATGCCCTGGCTGGTCATGGCATTTCTCAATGTCTCGATGTGAATAGCCAGGCTACTGTCAGTGGGTGTGCTGACCAGCCTGAGATCGTCCCTGGTGATGTAAAAGGCGAACAGGTTGGTGTCTCCTTTGAGATAGGCCACCATGGCCTCCTCATCTCCAAGCTGTTGCTGGATCTCATGTGGGTGGACAACATCCGAACGGTACTTCAGCTCATGGTAATGCGGGTAGGCAGCTTCCAGACGGGCTACCATGCTTTCCAGGTCCCGCTTGCTCTGGAACAACTGCCCTTCCCAGCGCGTAAGCTTGTCCTGGTCTGGTTCCGGCTTGAGCTGCTCGTCATAGATCAGCTTCTGATAGGCGATGATGCGGTCTTTGATCTCCTGTTCCTCCCGGCTCAGGCTGTCGGGTATGCGACCCACCTGCCGGGCCTGGATGTCCCGCATACTGGATAATAATGCGGCGTATTTACTCCTTTCCGCAAACTGAAAAGCTTCTTCCAGGTAGGCCGTCCTGCCACTGAGCTGGAACATGGTCCGGGCTACCTCGACTCCATTAAGGTAAACCAGACGCTGCTCCGCCGAAATGTTGGCCTTGCTTACATCCGTATACTGGTTGCGCACCAGGTCAATGGCATCGGCCGACAAGCGGAGTGCATCCAGGGAGGCCTCCAGATACCTTAGGTCCTTCGTTTTGTCGTATTTGTCTTTGAATATCAAGGCCTTACCTGCTAAGGGCTCCACGAGAAAGGAAGCCATCAGCACCGTAGAGGGCCTGGGATTACGGAATACTGAAGTATCGTCGAAGGACGCTGACGCACAGATGATCGCTTCCTGAAAGGCCGCCAGGGCTTTGTCAGGCATACCGAGGCGGTTGTATGCACTGGCATAGGCACTGTGCACATAATACATCCTTGGATTGCGGTCTCCAAAATAGTGCTTGTATACAGCAAGTGCCTGATCGTAGTATTGGAGGGCCGCTGTTGCATTCCCCATCTCCAGCAAGATTCCACCCAATGATGAAAAAATATATCCGTTGTCAATGTGATTAGGACCGTTCGTTGAAAAGGTTAGCTTGTTGGCCTGCCTGACATAGGATAATGCTTCCTGCTGCTGTCCTAGTTTTCCTAATGTACGGGCCAGCGAAATGTAATACGATATCCGGGTACCTGGGTTATCGAGGGCAATTTTACTGTCTTGCAGGTAGTGTAGGGATGCCTGATAGTCACCTTTGGCGAAATAATGATTAGCGATCGCCATAATGCTGGATGTACTAACGCTCCGTAGTGATTCGTTCTGATAGCTGATTTGAAGGCTTTTTCGATGATATTCCAGGCTCTTTTCCCTATCACCCAGCCGAATCAAATGATTTGCTATTGAAGTGTATTGAATACTCAGTTCCACGGCATCGGGTCCCAGGCTTTTGTAAAAGATGTCCACCGCCTTTTTGCTGTAGGCCATGGCTTGTTCGTAATTGCCAACTGCGGAATAGATGGTAGCTATATTCAGATAACTATGAGCCAGGTCCGGATTGCCGGGCGGCAGTATCTTTTCCCGCATGGCCATGGATTCCTGCATCAGCCAGAGCGCGCTGTCTAGGTCTCCTTTCCTGCTATGCACCAGGCTGATGTTTTGCATAAAGGTAGCCACATCCGACAGGTACCTTTCGCGGTCCTGCAAGGCCCGGTTCAGGGCCAGGCTGTAATAATGCTTGGCCGAATCGTAATCTGATAGGTAGAAGAAGTTAAAGCCGATGTTGTTCAGGCTCATGCTGATGCTGGAATCGGGGCGGGGATGGGCCCTGGCTTTCAGGGCGATGGCCTCCTTCATGATCCGGATGGCTGCGACAAAGTCACCCTGGTCTGACACAATGTTGGATTCGAGGTGGCCCAGGTCTCCCAGCATCATGGGATCCTGTATGCGGTGCGCTTCGATCAGTCCCCTGGCCTCCAGAAACAAGCGATAGGCTTTATCGATATGGCTGATGATGCGATGGCATTCCGCTTGCCGCATCAGGGCCCTGGCGCGGGCGGCCGGCTGCTCCGGCCGGGCGAAAGCATTCGCGGCCTCTTCAAAACAGCGGATGGCACTGTCGTAGCGGGCTTCCTGGAAGGCCCTTTCCCCCTTCTGCATCCAGTGGCTTCCCTGGTCCTTCACACTGCCCTGCTGGGCCATGGGCCAGAAAATGGGCAGGCACAGGAATCCCGTGAGGCATGCCAGCAGTAGGAAAAGTCGAATGCGGTGCATCTTGGTGCTGCTCTGTTTAACCCAATAATACCCAGGCTTTATACCACAAATATAGGGATTTGTTGCAAAGCTAAATAAAAAAGGCCGGACAGGCCGGCCTTGGGACAGGTGGACGGGTAAAGCTTCAGTCGGCAAGCAGGACCTGCCTGGTCAATCTGAAACGCTGCTGTGTATCTTGTACGGTCATCTCCAGCACATAAATGCCGGGTCGGAGTTGATGGCCGGTAAACGGCTGGGTGTGGCTGCCGGCCTCTTTTGTGGCATGCAGGATCTCCTGTACCATCCTGCCCTGCAGGTCCAGCAGGCATAATTTTACCTCGGAAGCTGCGGCCAGTGCGTACTGAATCTGGGCGGATCCGGTCACCGGATGGGGGTAAACTGCTTCCAGGCGGGTCGTATGTGTTTCCGTCTGAACGGAAGGAATTTCGAACAGGGTTTGTTTCAGCTGGGTGCCCTCTGCCGATATGACATGGCTGGCCGGTCCCTGGGTGATGCTGAGGTGGGTGCAGGAAGGGGACAGTTGCAGGCGGATATGTCCGAGCAACTCATCTGGCTGGAAGTTACGGCCACCGGATGTTTCATCCACCCAGGCCAGGCGAAGGAAATTTCCGCTGACCTGTATTGTCCATCCCGGCAGAACCGGTTCAAACCCCAGGAAGCAGGCATCGGGGGAACTAAGACCCAGGACCAGTCCCATCCCACCGATCCCGGCACTTTCAGCCATCCTGACGGGGATCAGGGTTTCTGTCGCGGCGCTGGCGGTCAACACAGCCCCGGCTTTCAAATAGTGCAGGTAAGAGGGTTTTTTCTGTGGTCTATCCGAACTACTAGGTGAAGGGCTTCCACTTGGCGTCCCTCCCATATCATAGTTCGTTGTATCTGTTATCTGCCCCGAGATCACCAGTGTATCCGGGAGGGAGGTATCGGCGACAAAGATCCATTCTTCTTCAGTAGTGGTTTTATTGAGCTGATTGGCGATCCATTTCTGGATGATGGCCAGGGCATCTCCTATGGAGATCTGGCTGTCTTTGTTCATGTCGGCGGCCAGCCGCTGCAGCAGGCTTAGGTTGATCTGCTGCCCGGGTGCAAGGTATTGGATGACCAGCAGGGCGTCGGCCATATCAATATCATCATAGGTAAACTGCGGTGTCACCTTGATAATATAGCTCCCTGCCGCTACCTGGCTGAAGGCATAGTGCCCGAGGGTATCGGTCTGGGTTGAATCTGCTACAGTCTGGTTGGTTGTTCTTACCAATAAAACCTTGGCCGGATGTATGGGCCATAAATCGTGGTATAGCAATTGCCCCTGTATCACACTTTGGGCGTAACCCGGGAGAACAGCCATGCATGCTGCGCAGGTGAGCGCTGCCAATAAAAGTCGTTTCATCTCTGAATTATTTTACCTGTCCAGGTATTAATACCCATTTGGGGAAAAGGTAACCCCCTCCACGTCAAAAATATGAAAATATTTTTCGATATTTTCAGAACGTACTGATTACATGAATTTTATAATCATATTCTGAAGCGGGATTTTTTTCGCTTAGTGCCCTTTGAGGCTCCCAAATCCCATAGAATCCAACTTTTCCTGGCCTTCATTCATGCAATAATCCAGGAAAGCCTTGATGGCAGGTGCAGCAGGTTCCTCAGGGGCTGCAAAATAAAGGTTGCGGCAGAGGTTCTTGGGATACTTCCCCAGGCATAAGAAGCGGCGGAATTCATCCAACGTCGTTGGCAACTTCTCCTTGGCATCAATCCGCTGGTTATAATTCAGATCAAGAGGGAGGATGGCCAGGCCCTGTTGCAGATCCCTTGTATTCAGGTCAAAGCAGTTGTTCATATTGATATAGCCGAGCGCGTAAACGTCTTCCTTGATTTTTTGTATCATCTCATCCTCTCCATTGACGGGAATACCCTTGATCTCTGTGATATCTGTCCACAGGAACTGGGCCCAGGTAATCCCTGCCCCGGAAGTATCGGACCTGTAATACAATTTCACCGGATCCTGGTTGCCTTGTCCGGTCCAGGTAGCCCAGCTGGCCTGTCCGTTTTGATAGGCTTGTATCAGGTCGTCATGCTGAACCCCTTGTTCAAGAAGCTTCGGAAGATAGGGATTGGCAGCATTCAAAACAGGCACAACACCGCCTTTAGCGACGGCCACACGCCAGCAATGCTTGCGTACCTGGACTTCCTGCGACAACATAGCCATATCGGCACGTCCATCTGATACCATCTGCCGGGCTTCGTCAACGCTGAGTTTGCTGACTTCAAAGTGAATATTTGGATAGGCAGCATGAAATGCATCGGCCCAGGCTGTTGCCAGTGGATACAAGGCATAAGCGCCGGCCAGCCTGATGGTATCAACGGTTTCTGTACTGAATGCCAATTCATTGCTTTCTTCAGATGGCGCATTTTCTGTTTTACAGGATGTCAGGAAACAACCTGCCGTAAGCAGGGTGATAAGGATGCATATAACCGGCGTGTTTTTCATGATTGACACGTTTTTAAGGTGATTTTTCAAATGTCGGGAATTTTTTTCTGCAATCCAAATTAATATATAAGATATGTCGGTATGATTTGTTTGACAAACAGCATGTTATACCATGAATGTGAAGGCAAAAAATTATTATAATTCATGTAATCAATGAGATGCGTAATATTGATGGGTCGTTGTTTCGTGAAAAATACGTTGAAATCTTTTCACACAAAAGGGAAAATAGTTGCTTCTATTCTAAAATGGATGAGGCAGACAGCCTGGATGAAAAGGAAAACGGCCAACACATCAGGGCTGGCCGTTGGTTTGCAAGCCTGTATTCAAAGCCAGGCTAATGTGATGGAATTTTTATAATGTCATCAGAGGGAGGCAGGCACTACCTGGGCATCTTCTACAATCACATCATAGAAATAACCTGCACCAAAATCCTTATCCACAGCAACGGTACCCTGCAATGTGATGGTATTACCCACTTTGGGTAATACACCGGAAGTTACGGTAATATCGTACTTGCCCTCATGGCTGCTGCCGTCCTGTAAGTGGATCCAGTTTTTGCCCATGATGCCCTCATTGACCTTCATGACCTGTCCCCTTAAGATTACCTGTTTGCCCTGGTAGGAGGCCGGATTGGCGTATAGATCGGCAATACGGATGCCACCCTTGGCTGGTTCAATATTCAGTCCTTCCAACTGCTCAACAGGCTGCCTTCCCATGGGCATGGCCGCATCCTGCGCCGGAGCCTGATGCGGCGTATCATAGATGTTGTCAACAAAATAGATTACATCAAAAACACGGTCCAGGTCCTTGCTCTTGAAGTCCTTCATTTCCATTTTGCCTTCAAAGTAATAGGTCTTGCCTATTTCTACTTCCTGATAGGGGACGGCGATCCAATACTCATTCTGGTCTTCGGTCACCAGCATATAGGTGTAGTTGGTGGCATACAGGGCCTCTTTGGCCACTACGACATTCATGCCTTCGTGCACAATGGCTTGTTTTTCCTTACTGTCACCTTGTTTACAGGATATCACTAACATGGAAGCCAACACGGCCAATATGAAATAGTTTGCAATTCTTTTCATTGGTCAGGATTGTTAGATGTCAAATTGAATGGATAATGGGAATAACACATGCAAAAATACGACTTTATCCGGTCTGAAAGGCAATGTTTGTTATTGGATTGTTAAACACGTGATTATATGAAATATCCGGAGCAAAACACGCATTTTTACATTGAAATGCGGAACTTTGCCCAAAGGGCATCTCCAATGGGAAAGAATACATCCCGAATGGCATGTATAGGAATGATGAAGAACCATATCAGCAAACATGACAGATACTAACGGCAAGGATTCATGGCAGACGTCTTTTGAGAAGCGCACGCTTTGGGTGATCCTGATCGCGGCGGTCACCATGCTGGCTGAAATTGCATATGGTTACTGGACACAGTCGATGGCCTTACTGGCCGATGGCTGGCATATGGCTTCCCATGTCCTGGCCCTGGGCCTGACCTGGGTTGCTTATGTGATCACCCGTCGGCTGCAAAATCGTAAAAGCATGCGCTTCAGCAGGGAAAAGGTCCTCGCATTGGCTGGCTTTACCTCCGCGGTGGCTCTCCAGATAGTAGCCTTGCTGATGGCGGTGGAGTCCGGACATCGTCTCCTGCACCCTGCAGAGATCCGCTTCGACCAGGCCATTGTTGTGGCCTTGATCGGACTCGTTGTCAACGGACTCAGTGCCTGGTTCCTGCATCATGGTCATGCCCACCACGATCCCAATATACGTTCCGCCTACCTGCATGTGCTGGCTGATGGCGTCACCAGTGTTGCCGCTATCATCGCACTGCTGGCCGGGAAGTACTTTGGCCTGCACTGGCTGGATAGTATCAGCGGCATCCTGAGTGCGTTCATCATCACCCGCTGGGCAATCGGTCTTATGAAACAAGCTGGTAAGGTGTTGATCGATTTCGACCGGATAACCTGATATCAGCCTGCTTCACCTGGTTCCTCAAAAGAAATATTCTTGCCGAGATTGGTTTGTTGGGTTAAATAGTTAATTTAGTACCTAAATATTGTAACACCATGATAGGACAAAGACAAATCCTCTTGTTTGCGCTGATAGCTTGCTTGTCCAGCCATCATACAATAGCCCAGTTTACGCTCAGTGGCGAATTCAGGCCCAGGTTGGAGTATAACCATGGATACAAATCCCTGGTCGGCAACGATCAGAAACCGGGAACCTTCATCACACAGCGTACGCGGCTCAATCTGGACTATGCAGGTTCAGGTTTCCGCACCGGACTGGTGCTGCAGGATGTGAGGCTCTGGGGTAGCCAGCCGCAGTTGGTGGGTAACGAAGACCATGCAGTTTCCGTTCACCAGGCATGGGCCGAATGGCTGTTTTGCAAGGGATGGTCCGTGAAAGCCGGACGTCAGGAACTGGTGTACGACAATGCCCGCATCTTTGGCAATGTCGACTGGGTACAACAGGCACGTTCGCATGATGCCGTTGTGTTGAAGTACGAGAAAGACTTCAAGATGCACCTGGGACTTGCCTACCATGAGTCCGGGAGCCTCACCAATAACTATTATTTCGGACCGGATGCCTATAAAGCCATGCAATACTTATGGCTGAACCGGAAATTCAATAAACTCAGCCTGAGCTTCCTTTTTCTCAATAATGGGCGGCCGGTTAATATCAAGGATACCGCCAACCAGGTGATTGACCAGGAGATAGAATACAGTCAGACCACAGGCCTTCATGCTGTCTATCAGCACGATGCAATGACCTTCACGGGTTATGCTTACTTCCAGGGCGGTAAGAATGGGACAGGTAAGGAAGTCAGTGCAACCAACCTCAGCCTGGAGCTGGCCTACAGGCTCTCAGAAAACTATCTGTTTACTATGGGGGTTGAGCAGTTGTCCGGGATAAGCCAGTTAGATCCGGGCGATAAAATCACCGCCTTCAACCCGCTCTATGGCACCAACCATGCTTTCAACGGGTGGATGGATTATTTCTATGTGGGCAACCACCTGAACAGCGTCGGACTTGTCAATCCTTATATGAAGTTTGATTATAAGCGGGATGCTTATACATTTGGATTGTATGCCCATTATCTCATGGCAGCCGCTGATATCGCGGATCCTGTTAAGCCCAATACAGCCATGGAAAGGACTTTAGGTACGGAGATCGACCTGAGCCTGGGTTATACCCTGAATCCTCAGGCGAGTATCAGGTTGGGGTATTCACAGATGTTCGGTACACCCTCACTCGAAGTATTGAAAGGCGGGGATCACGCCGAGGTTAACAACTGGGCATGGTGCATGTTGATCTTTAAACCGGTTTTCCTGAAGAACCAATAATATTGATTGAATCATGACCAGCCTGAGCTAGGGGCTGCCGTGATTTCAGATGAGACCGCGTTTATCTTCAGCTGGCACGTCTAAATAGGATAAGGGTTTGATAGGAGCGACGCCGGCTGACATACTTCATTAACACGCGGAAGCAGGCCTGCCTTTTGGTGGGTCTGCTTTTTTTTGGGGGGGTGGCCTTGTGTGGAGGGTTAATATGATAAACCCAGAGAAAATTTTCCAGGATAATACTCTTCGAAATTGTGGCATTGTTTTTGCTTCAAACCGCCTTTGAGTGAATTATTACAAACAGGCATGAAGGCTCATTTTCTGCCAGATCAATTAAACTAACCCACACAACAACCCACAACAAAGATGAAAACACTGTTAGTTGCATTTCTTACCTCTTTCCTGCTCATAAGCGAGGCTGCAGGACAGGAGGCTGTTTCAAACCGGATTAATGTTCATTTGAACAATGGAGGTGCTTATAAGACTGAGCGGCCGGGTATCTCTGGCCTTTCGGATCTGACTGCCCTTCAGAAACTGGAGCGTATCAGACAATTGAATAATCAGTATCAGGGTGCCGATTGGGCTCCCAACAGCAAGCATCGATTGGATAGTGCCATGTCGGTCAGTGATTTTAAGGATGTGTATACCTACAACGCATTTGACCAGCTTACGGAGGAGATCAGCTATTTCTTTGAGTCAGCATTGAACCAATGGTTACCATCTTACCGGACGGAGTATACCTACAACCCTAACTGGTTGCTCCTGACGGAGACTGAGTACGCATGGGACGAGGTGAATAGCCTTTGGGAACCCTCCTATAAGTTGGATTATACGTTTAATGCCAATAATGTTTTGGTGATGGAGATTTCTTCATATTGGGATGGATTTGGCAACAGCTGGATGCCTGCCAGTAAATCTGAGTACAGCTATCTGTCAAATGGTGAGGTGAACGAGATTCTGTATTACTACTATGACTGGTCTTCTGTATGGCTGCTCACAGGAAAGGACGAGTACACCTACAACACTAGCAACCAGTTGCTGCATTACATTTATTACTTTTATGATAGTTTCACCTTAACCTGGCAGCAGGAGTCAAAGACGGCCTATGTCTTTAATGCCAGTGGAGACATGATCCTGTTGACTGAGTATGAGTGGGAAAGCAGCATTAACAACTGGATTGCAACCTATAAGACGGAGTATACATATGGTACGATGGGTAATCTTCAGACTGAAATTGCATATGATTATGACTATCAGTCAAATACTTGGATCCCTTCCTACAAATCGGATTACAACTACAATTTAAGTGTTCCTCTATCAGACCTCATCGTACCTTTCTGGTATACATGGGATTACATGATCACGTCGCTTGTCCATTCAACCTATGTAATGAATCAATGGGTTCCCATGTACAATGTTACGTTATATTATACCGTACAGACTTCAGCGCCATCGCTGACGGCTGAGGTGATACCAGTCCGGATCTTTCCCAATCCGGTTGCGGATTTCCTGGATGTGAATATTGATGGAGGCCATGCATTGGCGGAGCTAACTGTCATAGATAGCCATGGGAGGGTCGTTCGCGCGGAAAAGTTTGAAGGTAAAACAAGGATCTCCATGGAAGGACTTTCACCTGCCCTTTATGTTTACCGAGTCGTGTTGGGAAGTGAAGTTTATAGCGGAAAGCTGATAAAGAATTAGCCAGGGCCTCATTCTGGACCATCGCATTAAATTGAGACCGGTTCTAGCCACGCGCGAGCCGGTCTCATTGTTTGAATGATGGATTCATCAGTAGGCATGATTATGCCAGGCCCATGATTAACCTTGTGCGTAGCGTCTTCGCTACGCACGAAATAAAGTGTAGGCTCCAGCCGCGCCCTGTGTAGCGATGTCCATTGCGCATAGCGGTGAAACTTATGATTATCAGGTCCGTAGCGTGGACGCTACGGACAGCGTGGCAAAACCCATGATTAACGTTGTGCGTAGCGTCTTCGCTACGCACGAAATAAAGTGTAAGCTCCAGCCGTACCCTGTGTAGCGATGTCCATTGCGCATAGCGGTGAAACTTATGATTATCAGGTCCGTAGCGTGGACGCTACGGACAGCGTGGCTGCTCGCCCCACAAAAAGAAACGAGTTCCTTTTTGCAGGAACTCGCATCCGCCTTACGGCCTGTGTTGATCATCAAGTGGAGCTGCGGGGATTCGAACCCCGGTCCAGGCAAGCAGCAAACAGGCTTTCTACACGCTTATCCTCACCTTGTCTTGTCGGGATCCCACTGGCCAGAGGCCTGCCCATGGTATCCTTATTCCCTTTGTTTCGCCTTTGCACCGGGACTTTGCAAAAACTATTCCATCTTTTGCGACGCTTGAACCGGAGCGCCGATGGACAGGGCTCCCCGGGAAGCGGAAAGCGGCACTAAGCTTTGCTTAGGCGGCTAACGCGTAAGAATTGTTGCCAGTTATTGGCGGCGAAGCTGGTTGTTAACGGGCCTCATCTTCAATGCCCGGCGTGCTTACATATCCACTTCCTTGCTGTCAAAACCAGGTCAGCCCCGGGGGTCAGTTGTCAGTTGACAGCGATCAGCGATCAGCGATCAGCGATCAGCGATCAGCGATCAGCGATCAGCGATCAGCGACTGCAAAGATACAACAATAATGCCAGGAATGGTCATTTAAGTGGGCTGGCGAAACGCGCAACATCGGCACGGGTGATTTCTCCATCGCACAGGATAGCCAGTCGCTCGACGACGTTGCGCAACTCGCGGATATTGCCGGTCCAGGTGAGCTCCTGCAGGGCCTGTATGGCCTCCTCGCTGAAGAATACCGGAGGCTTTCCCTGACTGGCCGTCATCTGGCTCAGAAAATGATCCGCCAGCAAAGGAATATCCTCAAGCCGTTCATTTAAGGCCGGTACTTTGATCAGGATCACACTGAGGCGGTGATACAGGTCTTCCCTGAATTTTCCGGCATGGATCTCTTCCGCCAGGTCCTTATTGGTGGCCGCGACGACGCGCACATCAACCGGTATTGCCTTTTCTCCACCTACCCGCGTGATGCTGTTTTCCTGCAAAGCACGCAAAACTTTGGCCTGCGCGGCCAGACTCATGTCTCCGATCTCATCCAGGAATAAGGTGCCCCCATTTGCCAGCTCGAAATCTCCTTTGCGCTGACGATCGGCGGAGGTAAAAGATCCTTTTTCGTGTCCAAATAATTGACTTTCAATTAGTTCGGATGGTATGGCGGCGCAGTTGACTTCGATAAATGGCCCTGAAGACCGCTGGCTAAGCTCGTGCAACCATCTGGCTACCAGTTCTTTGCCAGTGCCGTTTCGGCCTGTGATCAGGACGCGGGCATCAGAAGGGGCAACCCTTTCAATCAACCGCTTGATCTCCATGATCTTATCCGACTCACCAATCATGTCATAGGCCTTGTTGACCTGCCGCTTAAGTTTTCTGGTCTCTTCCACCAGCAGCGTGCGATCCATGGCATTGCGGATGGTGACCAGCAGGCGGTTCATGTCCGGTGGCTTGGCAATGTAATCATAGGCACCCTTCTTGATGGCATCAACAGCGGTTTCAATCGTACCATGACCGGATATCATGATAATGGGGTTGGTGGTGAGCTGCAATGCCTGCTCCAACACCTCGATACCATCCATACCGGGCATCTTAATGTCGCAAAGGATGACATCATAGGCTGGGTCAGCCTGACGAATCATCTCCAAAGCTGAAGGACCATCCACTGCCTCATCTACCAGATAATGCTCATATTCCAGGATGTCCTTTAAGGTGCTGCGGATGCTGCGCTCATCATCAATGACCAGGATGCGCTGGGTCGCTTGCTTTTTCTTTGCCATAATACCTTATTCATTCAGTCTCCTTTCATGGGCCTCAGGCCTTGTACCTGAGCCATTTCCAGAGCTCTGCGTAATTGACTTTCTTCCCGTACATCAGGATGCCTGTGCGGTATATCTTCCCGGCTAACCAGATGGCACCGACAAAACCTGCGACCAGCAATACCACCGAGAGCACCACATCAAAAACAGGCACCCCAAACGGTATGCGCAGCATCATGATGATGGGGGAGGTCAGGGGTATGATGGATAACCAGAAGGCAACCGGTCCCTCGGGATTGTTGATGACAAACTGGGCCAGGACGATTGCCAGGATGAGTGGAATCGTAACGGGCATCATGAACTGCTGGGTATCCGTCTCATTGTCAACCGCCGACCCGATCGCAGCGAAGAGAGCGGCGTATAAAAGGTAACCTCCGATGAAGAAGAAGAGAAAGCTCAGGATCATCACCGGGAAATTGATGGAATCTATGACTTCAAAAACCTTGGTTAGCTGACTCGTCCCTTGGGCCATGATCTCCTCTTCCGCTTGCGGGATGAGCCTGTTGGCATTCTCAATGCCTGTGCCGCTCATAAACTGGAGGCTGTCGCCGTAGGCAAGCTGGAAAACGCTGACAATTGCGAATGTCAGGACCACCCAGAGCATGAACTGTGTGAGACCGACCAGGGCCACGCCGATGACTTTTCCCATCATAAGCTGGAAGGGTTTCACAGAAGAGACGATGACCTCAACGATGCGGCTGGTCTTCTCTTCGATGACCCCGCGCATGACCTGCGATCCGTACATAAAGATGAAGAAATAGATCATGATACCGGCTACCAGTCCCAGCACCATGCTGACTTCAGTGAAGGTCTTCTTCTCTACGCCGTCACCGCCGATCTTGATCGTGGTCACGTTGATGCTGGTAGAAATGGATTTGAGGATGTTCTCATCCACCCCGCTGGCTGCCAGCTTCTGGCCCTCCACCACCCGTTTCATATTGTCCTGAACATACATCTTGACGTTCAGGCTTGGCTGTTTTTCGCTGTACAGAATTGCCTTTTCCGGCACATTAAGCTGGGTGCCAGGGATATGCAGGATGACATCCAGGCCACTTTCTTTGAATGCCGATTTGGCCGCTTCAATATCCTGCTCCAGCCATGTCACTTCTATTTCGCTGTTGGCCCTGAATTTCCCGGAAAATAAGCCCGAATCATCCACGACGCCCAGTCTATAGGTTTTATCGGTCATCTGGGCCACCCAGATAGGCACAATAAAGAGGGAGGCCATGAGAACGGGTCCCAGAAATGTCATGATGATAAAAGCACGCTTCTTAACCCTGACCAGGTATTCCCGACTGATAATGAGAAGTATCTTGTTCATGTTCAGATCATTTTTATGTTATTCGCCGGTTAGGGTTGTATGGATGGGTGTAGCATTCCCGCCTTGTTGCTGTTTATCCTCATTCACCCGCTGAATGAAGATCTCGTTCATGCTGGGAATGATCTCGACCATGGAATGGATGATGGCATACCGCATGAGATGGGCGAGCAGGTCATTGGGCGTTTGTCCAGGGCGGAGCTGTGCCCTTATCCTGCCGTCACCCTGGTCAGCGGTGGCGCTGATAACTTCGAATCCGTTATGGCGGATGTCTTCCATATGCCCTCTGAAATCGCTGAAGGTCACCTCAAACGTATTGCTTTTGTAAGTCTGCTTCACATCAGCAACAGAGCCGCTGAGGATGGTTTGTGCTTTGTTAATTAGTACGATATGGTCACACAATTCTTCAACGGAGGCCATGTTATGGGTGCTGAAGATGATGGTCGCCCCATCATCTTTCAGACGGAGGATCTCCTCTTTGAGAATATTAACATTGATGGGGTCAAAACCGGAGAAGGGTTCGTCGAAGATCAGGAGCTGAGGCTTGTGGATCACCGTGACGATGAACTGTACCTTTTGCTGCATCCCCTTGCTAAGCTCTTCCACTTTCTTGTTCCACCATGCTTCGATTTCGAAGCGGCGGAACCAATGCCGCAGGCTGGTCATGGCGTCGTGCCGCGACAGCCCTTTGAGCTGGGCCAGGTAAAGGGCTTGCTCCCCTACCTTCATCTTTTTGTAGAGGCCACGTTCTTCCGGCAGGTACCCAATCAGGGCCGTATCATCGGGCTTGAGCTTCCTGCCGTCGAACAACAGCTCTCCCGTATCGGGCCCGGTGATCTGGTTGATGATGCGGATCAGGGTCGTTTTACCTGCCCCGTTCGGGCCCAGCAACCCAAAGATGCTCTGGTTCGGAACCTGGATGCTGACATCGTTCAGTGCCAGGTGACCGGTGAAGGCTTTAGTGACATGCCTGGCTTCAAAGAGGTGTTTCATGGCGTGCGTTTATGATTGCTTAGCCCTGGAAGAATTCTTTCATCCTGGAGAAAAAGCTCTTTTCCTTATTATTGGGTTGTGGTTGGAAATTGGGTGAGTGCCTGAGTTCTTCCAGCAGCTCTTTTTCACGGTTGCTAAGGGTGCGTGGCGTCCAAACGTTGACGGTCACGAGGAGATCGCCCCTTCCGTAACCTTCGACCGATGGCAGTCCTTTACCTTTCAGGCGCAATATCTTACCACCCTGGGTGCCGGCCGGGATGCGGATCTTGGCTTTGCCTTCAAGCGTGGGTATCTCAACGGAGGTACCTAATGCAGCATCAACAAAGCTGATATCCAGGTCGTAATGCAGTTGGATACCATCTCTTTCGAGTTCGGGATGGGGTTCTTCCTCTATGACCACGATGAGGTCTCCGGGTATCCCGCCCCTTGGTGCGGCATTGCCTTTACCGCTCAGCGAAAGCTGCATGCCTTCCATCACCCCTGCTGGGATACGGACACTGATGACTTCTTCCCCTTGTACGATACCGTTGCCCGCGCAGGTATGACATTTTTCTGTAATTACCTGACCCTCACCCCCACAATGTGGACAGGTACTGGTCGTTTGCATCTGACCCAGGAAGGTGGAGGTGACACGCGTGATCTGTCCGGTGCCACGGCAGGCACTGCAGGCTTGTTTGGATGAGCCTTGGTGGGCCCCGCTACCCTGGCAGTCGCTGCATGCAACGTACTTCCTGACTTTCAGCTTCTTTTCAGATCCGCTGAGGATCTCCTCCAGGCTGAGCTTCACTTTGATTCTCAGGTTGGTGCCTCTGTTGACCGTCCTTCGCCTGGTGCCACCGCCGAAACCGCCAAAGGCGCCACCAAAGATATCTCCAAACTGACTGAAGATGTCTTCCATGCTCATGCCACCGCTGAATCCACCGCCATTGCTGCTGCCCATGCCGGCATGGCCGAACTGATCGTACTTTCTGCGCTTCTCGGGATTACTCAGCACCTCGTAAGCTTCGGCAGCTTCCTTGAACTTCTCCTCAGCGGCTGTATCCCCCGGATTTTTGTCAGGATGGTATTGCAATGCCATCTTACGGTAAGCTTTCTTGATTTCGGCCTCCGTCGCATTGCGCTGTAGCTCAAGTATTTCGTAATAGTCTCGTTTTGCCATGAATCTGTTTGTCGAGGTGTTTTATTTGCCTACAACCACTTTGGCAAAGCGGATCACCTTGCCACCCAGCATATAACCTTTCTGCGTTTCGTCGATCACTTTACCTTTCATTTCCTCGCTCGGAGCTGGAATATCCGTGATGGCTTCGTGGAAATCCGTATCGAAGTCCTGCCCGATGGTATTCATGGGCTCCAGGCCTTTCTGCGATAGCGCATTACTGAGCTTGTTCTGGATCAGAATTATACCATCTTTAATGGCTTGAGGATCCGTCGATTGCTGGGTGCTTTTGAGCGCCCTTTCGAAATCATCAAGCACGGGGAGAAGGGCCTGAATCACCTCTTCACCAGCGGTTTTCAGCAGATCCGCCCGTTCCCTTACAGTGCGTTTACGGTAATTATCAAACTCAGAAAGGAGCCTCAAATGCTTTTCATACAGTGTTTTATATTCTTCTTCCTTTTCCTGCAGGGCCTTGCGGAGACTGTCTTCCTTCTTGTGTTTACGTTTATCCGATTTATGATCATCGGCATGCGAGTCATTCGCATGTCCCTGCTCCGCTGCCTTAACCGGATCTTCCTGCATTTGCGTCATGTCTTGTTTCATCTCTTTTTCTTCCATATCCGTTGTATGCTAACATGCTGAATTCGCGTAGCAAATCGCTTGCCACACCGTCTGTGCCGACAGAATGGCAGTATGTTTTCGGGTGAATTGTCGCTTGGAATGACGCAAAGGCAGGAAATAGCTAATCCCTGGCGTATTTTTCCAGCTCATAATGCAGGTTGATGCCCCGAAGTCCTCTGGCCAATATCCTGCCATCCGGGCCGATGAGGAAATTATCAGGTATGCTGCGAACACCGTAATCCCTGACCGATTCACACTGCCATCCCTGCAGGTTGCTGACATGCTCTTTCCAGCTAAGCTGGTCTTTTTCAATGGCCTGAACCCAGGCATCCCTTGTTTTATCCAGGGAGACGCTATAGATGCGAAACCCTTTGGCGTCCTTAAACTTACGCTTCCTGTATTTGTCCCATGCGGCCACCATATTGGGGTTTTCCTTACGGCAGGGTCCACACCATGAGGCCCAGAAATCGAGCAGGACATAATACCCCTGCAGATCTGACAATTGCAGCTCTTTCCCTTTGGGATCTTTCAGTGTTATATTGGGAGCAGGATCACCAATGGAGGCCGGAAGCGGAGGTGGTTGCGTGTTGGCGTGATGCTGGCCCGCCGGGGGAAATAAGAGAAGGGAGAGGAAGAGGAAGAGGGAGAGGGAGAGGGAGAGGGAGGAGGAGTAAGGTATGCTTCGCATATGTTAGTCTTTACGGGTTATATTTGCTCCCAGTGCATTCAGCCGGAGGTCGATATGCTGATATCCACGGTCAATCTGGTCAATATTGTCGATGATGCTTGTACCCTGAGCCGAGAGGGCGGCAATGAGCAGGGCTACACCGGCACGAATATCCGGAGATGTCATACGGATACCGCGCAGTAGGTGCTGGCGGTTGATTCCGATGATGGCGGCTCGATGCGGGTCACAGAGAATAATCTGCGCCCCCATGTCGATGAGCTTGTCGACGAAATACAGCCTGCTTTCGAACATCTTCTGGTGAATCAGCACACTGCCTTTGGCCTGGGTGGCCACCACGAGCACGATGCTGATCAGGTCGGGTGTAAAGCCGGGCCAGGGTGCGTCGGCGACGGTCAGTATGGATCCGTCCATAAAGGTGTCGATGACGTATTCGTCCTGGGCCGGAACCAGCAAGCCTCCTTCTTTAAATTCCAGGGCAATGCCCAGCCTGCTGAACACGTGGGGTATGATCCCAAGGTTAGCGGCCGAGACCTGCTCAATAAACAGTTCGCTGCGGGTCATGGCGGCCAGTCCGATGAAGCTGCCCACCTCAATCATATCCGATTGCAGGGTATGCGTGGTGCCATGCAGCGATCCCACGCCCTGTATCGTGAGGAGATTGGACCCTATCCCCTGAATGTCGGCCCCCATGCGGCTCAGCATCTGGCAAAGCTGCACCAGGTAGGGTTCACAGGCGGCATTGAAGAGTGTCGTCTTACCTTCAGCCAGTACCGCAGCCATCACGACATTGGCTGTTCCGGTCACTGAAGCCTCCTCAAGGAGGATATAGGTGCCGCGGAGGTTGTTGGCTTTAACCGTATAGGATTTCTGGTCAGCGTCATAGACGAAGTTGGCTCCCAGCGCTGCCAGTCCCTGGAAATGAGTATCGAGGCGGCGGCGGCCGATTTTATCCCCGCCCGGCTGGGGGATGAAGCCACGCCCGAAGCGCGCCAGCATGGGTCCCAGCACCATGACAGAGCCACGCAGGCTGCTGACCCTGTGGCGGTAGATATCCGTTTCCAGATGGTCCAGGTCAACCTGGTCGGCCTGGAACATCCAGGAGCCCTGGCCCAGGTTGGTAACACGGACGCCCATGCCTTCCAGCAATTGGATCAGGCCATTGACATCGCGGATATCGGGTACATTGTGAATTGTTACTTCTTCGGCGGTCAGAAGGGTGGCACAGATCACCTGCAGGGCTTCATTCTTCGCGCCCTGCGGCCGGATATGACCCTGTAACCGGCATCCCCCTTCGATAATAAAACTGCTCATGACAAAGACAAGACTGACGTTGATCAGGTACGGTAGTTCTTCTTTCTTCCCGGTGATCCATAGCTGCCATTTTGCTGGCGGCCGAATTTCTTCTTTTTGCCACCGCTGTCCTTGGTATGACTGGCGGGTTGGGCTGTCCGGGCCAGGATATCGTTGGTAGCCATCAGGCGCATGTTCTCATTCCATTTGATGCGGCCTTTGCTGAGCTCTTCCAGGTGTTTGAGAATGAGCTCGTCGTTCACTGAGTCCCGGTTCCAGTTCAGGTAAGATTTCTTCAGGTGGTTGGCGATGACGCGTGTAAGCACTTCCTTGTCAGAACCTTCCTCAAGCTCGGCTACTTTCTCGATGATGGCCTGGATATGCTTTCCGTAGTGCGAATAGCGTATTCCTCCTGTCGCGTATTTAATGGGTTCAGGCTTCTTATGAAGTTTGTCCGGATCCGGTTTGGGATATGGGGCTTCCACGTCCAGTTTAAAATCAGAAATGATATGCAGATGGTCCCAGAGCTTCTGCCGGTAGTCGCCTGCTTCTTTGGGCTGGACGTACATCTGTGCCATCACGTCCACGATGACATAGGCCATCCGTGTCCGCTTGTCCCGGTCTTCAACCTGCATGAGGTGGCGGATCATCTTCTGTATATTGCGGCCATACTCGGGGATGATCAATTTATCCCGTGTAGAATTGTATTCCATTTCAGACATTGCTGTGTTCTTTTATTTGTCAATGACTCAGGTTCTTGGTGCCTATTTCTGCCGGATCCGGGAGGACCGGGTGCAGGCATTGTCAGGTTAACGGCTCCCGAACGAGGTATATTGCTGCAAAGATAGCATAAGTGTCCGGATTATGATACAGTGGATGAAGGACGGTGCCGGAGGTCTTCCCGATGACCTCTTCAGGATACATGTTGATTCCGTTTTACTTGTGTTTTATTTATATGTCTTCTTAAATGTTAATAAAATCAGCTAGTTATGGGTTTTGCAACACGATAATACAGCATCAGCGAACTACCAGGCGTAAGCTCCTGGTGCTTCTCCACCCGGACCCGGGAAAATTTCATTCAACTTCTGGAGCACTTCTTCATCCAGATGAATCTGCGTAGCACGAATTGCACTTTCCAGTTGGCCAAGGGTGCGTGGCCCAACGATGGGAGCAGTTACAACCGGGTTATGCAGTAACCATGCCAGCGCGATCTCAGCGGGTGGGTGACCAAGCTCCTGACAAAGTGCTTCATACTTTTCAAGCTGGCTACGCTTTTTTTCTACAAGTCCTGTGATACTCCCATCCATTCGCCTTCCATCTTTTTGTTTCTCAAGAACGCCTCCTAGCAATCCACCAGCCAGCGGACTCCATGGGATTAGTCCCAATCCATAATGACGGCAGGCTGGGATAACCTCAAGCTCAACCATACGGTTATCCAGGTTATATACGCTTTGTTCACTTACCAATCCAGTAAATCCACGCCGTGAGGCCTCCTGACAGGCAGTGGCAATATCCCAACCTGCAAAATTGCTGGATCCGACGTACACTACCTTCCCTTGATTCACCAGGGAGTTAAAACTCTGCCATATTTCATCCCAGGGACAGTGGCGATCGATATGGTGCATCTGATATAAGTCTATTCTATCGGTTTGCAAGCGATGCAGACTGCCCTCGCAATGCTTGCGGATTTTGTAGGCACTCAGGCTTCTTCCGTCACTGTTGACTTCCGGGAGATTAGCTTTTCGGACGACGGGATTGTAAACCTTGGTTGCCAGCACAACAGCATCTCTTCGTCCTCCTCCTTGTGCCAACCATCGACCGACGATCTCTTCGGTATACCCATGTTCAACAGACCAACCGTAGACATCGGCGGTATCAAAGAAATTGATACCTACTTCCAGTGCCCGGTCCATGATGCTGAAACTCTCTTCTTCGCTTGTATGCCAACCGAAGTTCATGGTCCCCAGACATAAATTGCTGACGAGAACGCCATGTCTTCCAAGTCGCTGATGTTTAATGGCCATATTCTACCCTCTTAAAGTATTATATAACTTCCGTCTTAACCTCATTGGATATAAAAGTAAGCAAAACTTCCGCCAATTCCTTGTATTAAGAACATTATCTGTATCTGCCAGGTTTCAGGATTTCCATTACATGCGTCTTGGAATACTAACTCCTTACAATGATCAATACCTATATGCTTATCTGATCTTTATTTGACACAGCGTGCTTGTTTATAGGGTATTTAACCACAGAGTATTAAGGAGTATATGGTAGTACCGCAGAGGAAGTACGCTTATATGGCAGCAGGCTAATGGATGCTGAGGCTTGGGATTATTACGTTTTGGGCTGATTTCTTGATGGGAAGATTGTAGGAAAAACCTGACATGATTTGAAGCCCCGTACCGATTTGTGTTTTCTTTACATGTTGATATACAGGTATATCGGCAAGAAAATAGAACGCGAAGCGATTCAAATCGATGTTGAGCTGCGGTGAAATGAAAACCTTTGAATAACCAGTGGCTGCCGGATCGTAATTGAGGAAGGAGAGTGTTTCGATAACCGGGTTAACCTTCATGGTGCGCATCGTCTCGCCCCTCAATTGGAGGTTGATACCCATGTAGGTATTAATTTCTTTTACTGCGAACAGAGATAAAGTGGCAAAATCACCCATACGTTCTCCCAAGGGATTCCATCCTTTTCGTACATATAACATGCTGGAATAGAGACTGAATCCTCTGGTGTATTTACGCTGCAGGAAGCCATAAAACAGGAAATCCTGCGCACCTGACGTAACCTGCACTGCTTGTGGATTTGGAACATGAAACACCTGACCTGAAAAGGGCTCAACCCTGGATGTTGAATCATTGTAGGATCCGAGGGGGAGCTTAAGACCCAAGCCAAGCGTAACCGTTGTTTCATGTCGCTGATTCTGCGCTTTCCAAATCGTATACCTGGGGAAGAGAATGAGATCAGCGATGCCTTTGGAGGTATAGGTTCTGTCCGGATCCTGGTTCAGACCGGTTTCTTTCTTGAACAAATAATGACCAAGCTCCACCGACATGGTAAACTGCGAAGAAGCCCCGTAGGCGAAACGATAGTATTGGTATGCGCTCTCGAAACGGTCGAAATACTTCTCCTGGCTTGCTTTGCTGCCACTGAAAAAACGGTGACTCCGGATGTATTGAAAATTCGCGTTGATTTGTAATTGGCTGGCTCCGAGCACGCCCTGTGATGTTCCACCTGCCACCGGACTTCCTGATCCGCCTGCACAGCATTGACCCAATACCACCTCTGGCATACTCAGCATCAAGCAAACCAGCGCCATGACAAACGTTCTCGCAAATATCATCTGTAGAAGATCTATGTGTTACAACATGAAGGAATCATAATTCAATCAGCTACTTCTGTCATTTGTCGTTGTTAATCAGTAGTTTGACATTGTGTGTTTTGTTTTCAACCCTGATACGTACAATGTACATTCCGTCGGCAATATGACTTATCTCAAGAGGTAGTGTGTTTGTTCCCGGAAGCAGATGGGAGTGGGTTTGACTCGAAATTTGCCGTCCACTGGCATCAAACAAAGTTACTTCAAGCGATGAGGGCTGGGTGAGAAGAACTTCCAGATAGGCTTCCTGACGGGCCGGATTGGGATAGATCGCCGGAAGCGGAATGCGCTCACCGTACCCCTGGATACCTGTGGCCGGGGCATTGATAGCCGCCAGGATGGAGTCTTGCAACGCGCTGGCATTCACTGTGTTGTTTTGGTTAAAGTAAACGTGGCGCTGTGGGCCAAGTACAACAATTTTCGGCATTCCATCGTCACCATAATCACTCATCCTGATGGACGCATTTGAAAAGAATACCGCATTGCTGATGCCGTAATTCAACGACCATGCCCGTAAGGAAGCACAACTGGTATTTGCATAATCATCTGCTACATATAGAATTACCTTTCCCGGATGGGTGGCCTGAAAGCTCTGGACGACATTATGGGTGGTCAGGCTCGGGCCGATGCAGGCTGCGCAGGGCATCACCCAGCAGATGACAACCACCTTGCCTGAATCGAGCTGTGTAAACAGGTCATAGGTCGTCCCTGTACAATCGGGACAGGTGAAGTTCACTGCCGTTTGCGCGTGCAAAACGCCCCAGCCGACAAATAACAATAAAATCAAGGCATATATCTTTTTTCTCATATGTTCATTATTAAATAGGACCATTCACTGCAAAGTAAAACAATTGTTGCCTTCAGTTCAAGTATTCAATTACTTCATTTTAATTATTTTTGTCAATCTTCAGAAGGGCCAGGAGGTGAGATTTCACTGTTCAGGTAAGGCGTATCGCAGGTTTTTAGAACGAAAAATGAGCTATAGGCCTGGTCTTGATGCGGTTAAGAATAAGGTGGTATGAGTACGAAAGCAGTCAACCAAAACAGTCTACCGATGTACAGGCAAATCCGGAATACAGCAAGAGCAGTGACGCTGACATTTTCCTATCTCATGGCAGCGCTATCCGTTCAGGGTCAGGCCTTGGTCATCATGGACCGTGATAAGAATGACAGGGTCGTGAATGACTCTGTTGTTCATGTTTATAGCTCTGATACTGGGATGCAGGTGCTGACGGCAAATTTCCTGATCAGGAATGATGGGCCTGACACGCTGCATGTATACCTGCGCCGGGTCATCCAGCAGATGGGCGACAGTACCATGGATTTCTATTGTTTTTATACCCAATGCTGGTTTTATGCCGACAGTACGGATATTCCGAACCCCATTCCGCCGGGAGGACTGGATTACTCTTTCATCCCTCACGTTTGTCATGTCAGGATGTTTGAAGGCATACCGCTGGAGCCCGGTCTATCTGTCATAAAATATACGATCTATGACCCGGCCGCCCAGCCTCAGCCTGTTGAGGCCAGCGTTACAGTGAGATATCATTTGGAGAGTCTTGGGAGAGATGAGCGCAAATACCCAGAAATAAGCGTCTTCCCTAATCCTGCGCAGGATTTTCTGTTGCTAGTGCCAAGTCTGCAGCCTATAGGTGAAATCATGGTATATAATAGCCTGGGAGCTAATATCCCTGTGATTTATGTGCAGCAGGGAGAAAAGGTTTTTCTGGATGTTTCACATCTTCCGACTGGGTATTATGCCGGTATTCTGCGATCAACGGATGGAAGCCGGCATAGCTTTCGTTTTGTGAGGGGAAGATAATGATCCGTGAATTAGGGGGCTAAGACACTTGACTACATTCTTCCCAAAGCTCAGGAACCTTCACAAATCTTAAGCTTCCCTGATCATTTGCTGATATTATTCCATCATATATGCCATATACGAGGCCATTATTAAAAGATAACAACGCTAAACGCCATAAGCAGGCCGGGCTGAGTAAGCGCCTCAGCATGCATACCTTACTGCATAGCTTTGCCACCCATCTGCTGGAGGCCGGTGTCAACCTGCGCTATATACAAAGCCTGCTGGGGTATACAAGTCCCAAGACCACAGAGATTTACACTCACGTTACCACCAAGGGGATGGGCGTATTGCGCAGCCCCCTGGATGTATGAACGTTTAATTTTTTTTCCGGCAGCTCAACATACATCGAATTATTCTATATTTAGCACAGGATTTGGGCACATTAGGCCGGAGAATTGGACGCGGGATATGGTGTTTATACACGCCATAGATCGCTTACAGGAACGTTAGCGGCTATATTACAACCGACCGTGCTAAACAGAAAGTTCATATATTTCAGACACAAAAAATTAAGTAAAGACAGAATGTAAAAAATAATTTCTTTCAGACATATCAGAACAACAACCGCAA
>JAGNHN010000057.1 GCA_018001695.1 Lentimicrobiaceae bacterium | reverse complement strand
TGGAGGGATTCAGCCCTCCGGGCTGAAGGGAAACAACCCTTTGGTTCAAACATCAACTTTGGATTAAGAATTGAAATGAAGTTAAACCTTGTCCAAAACCGGTCAACGTCTTTTAGGCATCTACCGCCAGTAAAGGTTAACCCGTTAGTGGTGGTACCGATCAGCGTCAGCGTATTTAACTGACCAATGTTCAATGGCAGTGCTTTGATGTCCTCGATGAGAAACTTCGCCACAAAATTTCCCTGGTTATCAGCCTTCCAATGATCGATGGCCACGCCATTCAGGGTAACCGTCGTGGCTGCCACTGCCCCGTAAGCGATGTCAGTATGTACGGTAACAACCTGTCCCTGGTTCTGCAGGTTCAGCACATTGGGACTTACCTGAATGCTGATCAGCATTTGGGCGGTGCCCAGGAGTGGAAAAAAGGCGAACAGGGCAACCAGCATTGCGATGCGGGTAATGCTTAGCTTTTTCATGCTACATAACTTTTTGATGAGTAACACGATGACCTTCAGCCAGAAGCGCTCGGTGTTTCTCTTATCTCCGGGTGAGCGGAGACGGAAGATAATAAGCTATGGCTTCAAGCATCGATCTCATAAAGATACATCAAATTTTAGAGATCTGAACCTGGGATCAATATAAAATATTGAAACTTGACTTATATCAAGCTTTTTCTTGATCGTTGACAATAGTACGATCAAAAATTCGGACTTTTGTAGTCATTCAAATTCTTCATTTGTGCCATGTTTTATCCTTGTGCTGAACTAAATACAACATCCTGACATGCAAACAAGTCCAGAGAATCTCAAAAATCTCGTAAGAGAAAAATACAGCAATATCGCACAGGCGGAACCAGCTAAGAAATCCTGTTGTGGTTGCGATTGCGGAAGCACCAACATTATTATGAATGAGCAATATGAGGGCATTGCGGGATATAGCAGAGAGGCCGACTTGCAGTTGGGATGCGGTATTCCAACCCAGTTCGCGGCCATCGAACCCGGTAATATTGTGGTTGACCTGGGCTCAGGCGCTGGGAATGATTGTTTCGTGGCCAGAGCGCTTACGGGTGAGTCTGGTGAAGTCATTGGCATCGACTTCACGCCTGAAATGATTGCGCTTGCCCGGCAAAATGTGGAAAAGCTGGGTTATACCAACGTGCGCTTTGTGGCAGGAGACATCGATAATATACCCCTGCCGCGCCATTCAGCAGACGTAGTCATCAGCAATTGTGTCATCAACCTGGTTCCTGACAAGGCTAAGGTCTTTTCAGAGATATTCAGGATCCTGGTGCCCGGAGGACACTTCTGTGTATCAGATGTCGTGAGGGAAAGAGACCTCCCGGAAGCCATCCGGCAAGCGGCTGAATTATATGCAGGCTGTGTCTCAGGGGCATCACAGATATCAGATTATTTAAAAATTGTTGATCAACAAGGATTCAAAGAAATCACCATACGAAAGAAAACGCCCATTGAAATACCTGAAGACATATTGCAATCCTATCATGAAGATACCATATCCAGTAAGGATGGCGTATCTGATTGCGGCCTGTTCAGCATCACCCTGACTGGATATAAACCCATGGAGCAAAACTGTGCCAGCGGTTGTGATTGCGGTTGTTAACGAAAACCTGAAGAATCAGCCTTATCAGGCTTTCCGATGACATGCTAGGCTTTTTGCCGATGCTGCCATCAGGGCCATCCTTCCATTTTTGCTGTGGCGTTAAACACATCGGCTGCAATGCTGTTTAGTCTATACTTATGTATCGAAATTTGCAGTAGTTTTGTTAAATCAGTCTAAATAAGATTTTAAAATGCCTCATTATCACCGACTGGGACAAATCCCTCCCAAACGCCACATTCAGTTCCGTAAACCGGATGGCAGTCTCTATGCCGAGCAGCTCATCTCCACTGAAGGTTTTTCTGATGTGTATTCGATTACCTACCACCACTTCCCCCCCACCCGGGTCCTGCATATCGATGACCCTATCGATGTCAGCCCGAAAGTCGCCGTGCGAAAAAACATGCAGCACCGTAGCTTCCAGGGTTTTCATATCAAACCTGAGGAAGATTACCTGCAGGCCCGCAAGGCAGTGCTGGTAAATAACGATGTCCACATCAGCCTTGCAGCACCGAAGAAATCCATGGAAACATATTTCTTCAAAAACTCATCTGCCCATGAGATGATCTTCATCCATGAAGGCAGTGGAAAACTGCACACCATGTATGGAGAACTGTCGTTCTCATATGGGGATCAGCTGATTATCCCGATGGGAACAATATACCAGCTACATTTCGACAGTCCAGCCAACCGCTTGTTCATCCTGGAATCCTTCTCGGCCTTCCGCTTCCCGAAACGCTATGTTAACCGCGCCGGCCAGCTTGAAGAGCACGCTCCTTTCTACGAGCGTGACATCCGGAAACCAGAAAACCTGGTAACCCACGCTGAGGAAGGGGATTTCAAGGTCATCATCAAGAAAGAAGACATGCTCTACCCATACCATTATGCGCATCATCCTTTTGATGTCATTGGATGGGACGGCTACCTTTACCCTTATGCCCTCAGCGTGCACGATTTTGAGCCCATCACGGGAAGGATCCATCAGCCACCACCTGTACACCAGGTTTTTGAAGCACATAATTTTGTGATATGTGCTTTCGTTCCGAGGTTGTATGACTATCATCCGCTTTCCATTCCAGTGCCCTACAACCATAGCAACGTTGAATCCGATGAGGTACTGTACTATGTAGACGGTGAATTCATGAGCCGCAGTCATGTCGACAAGGGCCAGATCACCCTTCACCCCATTGGCATCCCCCATGGACCTCATCCCGGTACCGTGGAAAAGAGCCTGGGAGCAACCGAAACCCGCGAGCTTGCCCTGATGGTGGACACTTTCAAGCCGCTATGGCTGACGGAAACAGCCCTTGAAATTGAAGACAAAGCGTATTACAAATCCTGGATAACCCCATAAACCCATGACACAGCAAAACCAAGACTTCCTGCCCATCAACGGAACCGATTACGTTGAATTTTATGTTGGCAATGCAAAACAGGTGGCCCATTATTATCAGACTGCCTTTGGCTTTCAGCCCCTTGCATATAAGGGCCTTGAAACAGGCTGCAAGGAATACACTTCGTATGTCCTTCGCCAGGGTAAAATCACCTTCGTCTTCACCACAGCTCTGATACCTGATCATCCGGTTGCGGAGCATGTAAAAAAACATGGTGACGGGGTGAAAACGGTCGCACTCTGGGTGGATGATGCACGCAAATCCTTTCAAGAAACAACCTCACGGGGTGCTAAAAAGTACCTGGATCCTGTGGTCGAAAAAGATGAACATGGAGAAGTGGTGCTATCGGGTATTCACACCTATGGCGAAACAGTACATGTCTTTGTTGAAAGAACCCGTTACCATGGTCCCTTCCTGCCTGGCTTCATCGCCTGGAACCCGGAGTATAAGCCTGCTGATCTTGGATTAAAGTATGTGGACCACATGGTTGGCAATGTTGGCTGGGGTGAAATGAATACCTGGGTGGATTTCTATGCCCGCGTTATGGGCTTCTCACAATTGGTCTCTTTTGATGACAAGGATATCTCCACCGAATACACCGCCCTGATGAGCAAAGTTATGTCGAATGGAAACGGCAGGATCAAGTTTCCGATCAACGAGCCGGCCGAAGGGAAGAAGAAATCGCAGATCGAAGAATACATTGATTATTATCAGGGAGGCGGTGTCCAGCATGTTGCCATGGCCACAGATGATATCATTGCAACCGTAAAAGGTCTTCGCAGCAGGGGGGTTGAGTTTCTGACCGTGCCTTCGGCTTATTATGACACGGTTTTGGACCGCGTTGGAAGCATAGATGAGCAGATCAGGGAGTTGGCCGAACTGGGCATCCTGGTGGATCGTGATGATGAAGGCTATTTACTCCAGATCTTCACCCGTCCGGTTCAGGATCGTCCAACGGTGTTTTACGAGATCATTCAGCGCAAAGGCGCCAAGTCATTCGGCAAAGGAAACTTCAAAGCCTTGTTTGAGGCCATTGAAAGAGAGCAAGCCAGGCGCGGAACCCTCTAAATCCCGGCAATGATGCATTCCAACAACACCTTTCGAAGCTGGATACCTGTTTCCGGTGACAGTGATTTTTCCCTGGCCAACCTGCCCTATGGTATCGGACGTAAGGCAGGGCAGAGCCCACGGGCCTACACACGCATCGGTGACACTGCCATTGACCTGGCCTCCCTGGCCCGACATGGGTTCCTTCAGGGATCAGGCCTTCCCGCTGCGGACATCTTTGAACGCCCTACCCTGAACGATTTCATTGGCCTGGGCAAGGCCGTCTGGCAGGAAGTAAGGCAGTCCCTGCTCCACCTGTTTCAGGAAGACAACCCCTTACTCAGGGAGGATCACGCGCTTCAGAACGACATCCTCCACCCTGTTTCTGACCTGGAGATGGCCATGCCTGTCCATGTGGGCGATTACACCGATTTTTACTCCAGCATTGAACATGCCACCAATGTGGGGATCATGTTCAGGGATCCATCCAAAGCCCTGTTACCCAACTGGAAACACATTCCGGTTGGCTATCACGGGCGTTCCAGTAGCATCGTGATTTCTGGAACCCCGGTGCACAGGCCCAAGGGACAAACGAAAGCTGATGACCAGGAATATCCCACTTTTGGTCCAAGCCGCCAATTGGATTTCGAGTTGGAGATCGCCTTCATCACCGGGGGTCCTACCGACCTGGGCGATTCTATTCCAGTGACAGAAGCTGAAGACCATATCTTTGGGTTGGTACTATTCAATGACCTATCAGCCAGAGATATACAAAAATGGGAATATGTCCCGCTGGGCCCTTTTCTCAGTAAGAATTTCGGTTCGGTGATCAGTCCATGGGTCATTACCCTGGATGCCTGGAAGCCGTTCCGTGTCGAAGGCCCCCTTCAGGAGCCTGCCGTTCTTCCATACCTGCAACAGCAGGGTGCAAGGAATATTGACATCCGGTTGGAAGTGGATCTCATCCCTCAGGGTGGACCGGCATCACGCATCTGTGATTCGAATTTTCGACATATGTACTGGAGCATGGCCCAGCAGCTGGCGCATCATACTGTCAATGGTTGCAACATCCGTCCGGGGGATATGATGGCCTCGGGCACCATCAGCGGTCCGGAGCCAGGCTCCTATGGCTCGATGCTTGAGCTGGCCTGGAGAGGTACGCGCCCCCTGGTGCTGAAGGATGGTAGTACGCGCACCTTTATCCAGGATCATGATACCATCCGGATGCGCGGCTATACTGAGAATGATGGTATGCGGGTTGGATTTGGAGAATGTGTGACTACCATTTTGCCTTCAAAACATTAATGGATATGCAACGAATTGATCCTCATGACCTTCCGGTACCAAAACTGCATCAACTGATGCTGGCGACCATTGCCCCCAGACCGATTGCGCTGGTATCCAGTGTGGATGAGAGCGGTAACCATAACCTTTCCCCCTTCAGTTTTTACAATGCTTTTGGTGTCAACCCCACCACCCTCATCTTTTCCCCTTCCCGCAGGGGACGGGATAACACCACCAAACACACCTATGAAAACGTCCGGGAGATTCCGGAAGTGGTCATCAATGCGGTATCTTATGGCATGGTGGAGCAGGTCAGCCTGGCTTCGACGGAGTATCCCAAAGGGGTGGATGAGTTCATTAAATCGGGCCTCACACCTTTACCTGCCTCCATCGTGAGGCCAATGCGCGTCGCCGAATCACCTGTACAATATGAATGTAAAGTAAGGGAGGTGATTGAGACCGGCCAGGAAGGAGGTGCAGGTATTCTGGTGATGTGCGAGATCGTGATGATTCACCTACGGGCAGAAATCCTTAATGAGGATGGTCATGTTGATCCCGATCGCATCGATCTGGTAGGTCGGCTGGGGGGTGATTATTACGTCCGCGCTTCCGGCGAGGCTGTCTTCAAGGTAGCCAAGCCCTTACAGCGCCTGGGAATCGGTGTTGACAGGCTAAGTGAAGAGATCAGATTAAGTGAAGTACTGACAGGCAATGATTTAGGCAGGCTGGGCAATCTTGAGGCGCTCCCCACAGCAGCCCAGATCCAGCAGGCTCGGGAAATGGATGAGGTCCGTGAGATCCTGACCCGCTTTGCCAGCAGGCCGGAGGAAAGAAGGCGGCGTTTACATGGTTTTGCCAAACTCTTTCTCGAACGCGAAAAGCCCCTGCTGGCACTGAGTATTCTCATGGCAGAGTAAAGGAACCTTATAGGATCCTGATATCCTAAAACCAATGTTGATATGGAATCCAATGAAGTTCTGGATAAACTTCCGCGTCACCTGATGTCCCTGGTCATCGACCAGCCCTATAACACCTATACAGCCCAGGATCATGCCATCTGGAGGTATGTGATGCGGCAAAATGTCCATTATCTTGGGAGAGTAGCCCATGGTTCCTATGTGGACGGCCTGCAGCGCACCGGAATCAGCATCGACTATATCCCACATATGTACGGAATGAACCGCATCCTGAAGGAGATAGGCTGGGCTGCCGTTGCTGTGGATGGCTTTATACCTCCTGCCGCCTTCATGGCATTCCAGGCCTATAATGTACTGGTCATCGCTGCGGATATACGTCCGGCGAATCAAATAGCCTACACCCCTGCTCCGGATATCATCCATGAGGCAGCCGGACATGCCCCCATCATCGCCGACCCTGAATATGCTGCCTATCTGAGGGTTTTCGGAGAAATCGGCAGCAAAGCCTTCTCATCTGCCAGGGATTATGAGCTCTATGAAGCCATCCGTCATCTCTCTATCCTGAAGGCGGATCCATACACATCCCAGGACGATATTGATAAAGCACTGGCCCATCTGAGTTACCTCGAAAACAATATGGGTACGCCCTCCGAGATGGCCCGCATCCGTAACCTGCACTGGTGGACCGTAGAATATGGTCTTATCGGAGACCTTGAGAATCCCAGAATCTATGGTGCCGGGCTACTTTCATCCATTGGCGAAAGCTTTCGTGCCCTGCAGCCTGAAGTGAAGAAGATCCCTTACAGCCTGGAAGCAGCCGAGGTAGGTTTTGATATCACCACCATGCAACCCCAGCTCTTTGTAACCCCTGATTTTGCCACCCTGATGGAGGTGCTGGAGCAATTTGCCGATGGCATGGCTTTAAGACGGGGCGGGCTATATGGCTGCCTGCAGGCTGTTGAGAGCGGAGCCACGGCCACACTGGTCCTGTCATCAGGGCTGGAAGTCAGCGGGGTATTTTCCGTCGTGATACCCTGGGAAGACGAACCGGCATATATCCAGGCAGCGGGGCAGGTGATGATGAGCTGGAGCAACAAGGCCCTTGTCGGAGAAGGGCCTGACACTTATCCTGAGGGATTACTTTCGCCACTTGGCCGGCCACATGGTGCTGAAAAACCTCTGGAAGCCATGAACAGGGAGGAGCTTCAATATCTCGGCATCATTCCGGGACACAGGGCAGCACTCACATGGCCCTCCGGGATCGTGCTGGAGGGCATCGTGGAACAAATCGTCTTTCATGAAAACATCCCTGTGATGATACGCTGGGCAGACGCTATCCTGAAATTTGAGGGAAGAGAACTGGGAGCCCAGCCAGGCGGCCATATCACACAACTTATTGGAGATCAAATAACATCGGCTTATCCGGGCCCTGCTGACCCGGAGGCTTACGGTCTGGCATATCCTGTACCGGAAGAGAAGACACATAAGATCATCTATACTGAAAGCGATCGCAGGCTGCACGCTTTGTATGCTGATGTCCGCCAATATCTTGAAGGCAATACTCAGATCGACCCTGTGGCAGTCTGGCATCAGCTTCAATCCGAATTTCCAGGTGACTGGCTCGCAGCCATGGAATTGCTCGAAGCCGTCCTTCAACACCCACAATATGCCAGATTATCAGAAGAGATAAGGCAACATCTATCTCATCTGCAGGAAAAAGATCCTGCATTGCAGACGCTAATCCGAAACGGCTTCAATCTGCTGCAAATCAACTCCTAGCATAGCTTGCTAAGAAAGGATTGTTTTTAGTGAATTTGGATCAACAATCCTTCCTGCTTACTTTTTCCTTCCGTATTTTTGTGGTTCATCATTTCGCATGGACCCCGCAACACTCCTCATTGACAGCAGCATCGCCAGGGCGCGCATGATTGCGGATCTTGCAAGGCAAAGTACTGAGTTTAGGCATTCTCTGTTGCAGATATGCCGGCAGGACCGCCATCAGATTTCACCCCGGGCGGCTCATGCCCTGGGGGTTTGTGCAGAAAACAACCCCGGAATCATTCAGGACAGCATGCCGGAGATCATTGAAACCCTCTGCCATGTTAAAAATGGATCGACACGTCGTAACCTGCTCCGTATCTTCACCTTCTCACCCCTGCCCGATGATGATCACTGCCATGGCCTTCTCATGGACCGTTGCTTCAAATGGTTGAATGATCCTTCAGAAGCGATTGCCATGAAAATATATGCCATGGATGTGCTGTGCAAACTGACAGAGTTTTATCCGGACATTGGCCAGGAGCTCAGTGAGACTGTTGAGGCACTCATTGAAAGAGATTCCTCCGCTATTCGATATCATGGGACTTATGTGCTAAGGAGACTCAATAAATTGATTTCCAACGACAATAACATGACGGAATCGTAAGACGTTTCAAATCTTTATCATTCATTAATGAAAAAATAACAATCTGGGCTGACAGAGTCCCTGACAGGATGTATCTTTGAATGGCAATGTCGATGAGAGATGGAAAGAGTGTATGATCTTCCGGGGCAGTTTCTGTTACTTTGTCTCGATCCGTTAAGCGGTAAGATCAAACCGGGCTGGTATCATTTTTCTTATGGTCTGGCCGGAGCCATTCTACTGGAACTGGGGATACGGGACAATATTACCTTGCGTCACAGCCGTATCTGGCCCAAAGACCAGCGGCAATCCGGCGATGCCATTCTGGATGATGCTTTCATGGCTGTGCAGAACAGTCCTAAGAAGAAGCGGCCCGGTCAGTGGCTCATCCGTTTATCTTACCGTTCCAGAAGATACAGGCGTCTGATCATTGCTGACTGGGAAAAGCGGGGGCTGGTCCGTCTTTCTTCCCGAAAATACTTTGGATTCTGGCCTGCTGAGGAAGTCGGGCTGCGCGATCCGGGGGTTCAAACCAGGCTGCTTGAGCATGTGGTTCATAAAGTAGAAACAGCAGAAACCCTTGAAGAGCGTGACGTCGCCCTGCTGATGCTGATTGATGCCGGTAAGCTCCATGCGATCCTGGGCCCCGAAGGGAAAATAAAAGAGGCGGTCAAAAACCGCCTCGATGAACACTTTGCGCGCAACCAATGTGCCTCCAAACATCTGGGCCTTTTCAGGGAGATCCGCAACGCTATCCGCTCCTCGCTCACATCGGCCATGGGGATACAACCCGCGAATGCCTGAACAATCCTTATTCCTTTGCAGCGGCGGATGTCAAACCTGTGGCCTCACGGGGTTCTACCTTCCGGTAAATGGCGCGCATTCCCATCTCACCATTATTGTAAACAATTTCGATAGAACCATCTTCCCTTGTGGTTATCACCGGTGAGCCGGACAATGCACTGCTCTTGGCAGTGTAACGATCCACACCGGGGCCATAGGGTGAACAGATCAGGGTGAAGTAGTTGTCTCTGCCGTCTCTGCCGTCATAATCATATCCACCACGGTCTCCCTTTTCATACCATATTTCATAATCTACTTCCCAGGCATAGAACGCATTGGCGAATCCATTCCAGAACCTGCCTTCATAATACAGGGTATACCAACCCGGATAGGCCCGGTAGGAACGCCCCCATTCAAAATAAGCCGGAATATCCGGTGTACCGGCATCAATCAGATCAGGACGGTCCACTTCCCATGCAAGGGAAAGATAAGCCCTTCCAGGCCGGCCATCCCGGCCTCTGTCACATGACGACAAGGTGAAGATCATCGCGAAGGCGATCAGAACCATCATTCCGTATCTGGAGCGTAAGGTCCGGTATGTTGCTGCTGTTTTCATAATGAAAGGTGTTTTTGTGGGTTTGTATACACGTATTAAACCAAATCGTGTGCCAAAGTTTATGGGCTCTTACTGAGCATGCATGGCGCAGTAATTGGTACTTTTGCCGAAATCCTTGTTATGAAAGAGAAACTGGAAGCCTTTGAACGCCTCCTGACGATCATGGACGAGCTCAGGGCCAAATGCCCCTGGGACAGCGTCCAGACGCTGGAGAGCCTGCGCTACCTCACGATAGAAGAGACCTATGAACTGTCGGATGCCATCATGGAACAAGACCTTGATGGTATCAAAAAGGAATTGGGAGACCTGATGCTCCATCTGGTATTTTATGCGAAGATCGCTTCTGAGAAAGGGGCCTTCGACATTGGTGATGTGCTGAATGGTATCTGCGAGAAGCTCATCCACCGCCATCCACATATATATGGAGATGTGCAGGTACAGGATGCCGAAGAAGTTAAATCCAACTGGGAAAAGATTAAACTTTCTGAAGGAAGACGCTCAGTGCTGGGTGGCGTGCCTCACTCGCTACCTGCCCTGGTCAAAGCATTCCGCATCCAGGAAAAGGCCAGGGGCGTTGGCTTCGACTGGCGGGATCCCGAAGAAGTGTGGATCAAGGTAAAAGAAGAGATGACCGAACTGCGCAAAGAGGTGGAAGGAAATGGCAGCAATGGCCGCAAAATGGATGAGTTCGGTGATCTGCTCTTTGCCCTGGTCAATTATTCCCGCTTTATCGACATCAACCCTGAGGATGCCCTGGAACATACCAACCGCAAGTTCATCCGTCGGTTTCAGCATATCGAAGACCAGGCCTGGGCCAGTGGCCGTTCTATTCAGGATATGGACCTGGATGAGATGGAGGAATACTGGAACCAGGCTAAAGCCTTTGAGACTGCGAAAAAATAAATAAGGTCCGGAACGAAGCCCCGGACCTATAAGCCTTATTGTTGCCTCTTTATTAGTGGGATTTGGAGCCCAGGTAATCTGAGACCCCTTCATGGGTCGCCTTCATCGCCTTTTCTCCTTTATGCCAGTTGGCCGGGCATACTTCACCGTTTTCCTCAAAGAACTGCAGGGCGTCGATCATGCGCAGGGTCTCCTCCACACTTCTTCCCAGCGGCATATCGTTAACCACCTGATGCCGCACAACACCCTGTTTATCAATCAGAAACAAACCACGATATGCAACGGCATCGCCCGAAAAGAACATCTCTCCTTCTTCATTGTAATCGTATTCTCCTGCCAGGACATCATAGTTCATAGAGATCGTCTTGTCCATATCAGAGACAAGCGGGAAGGTCACGCCTTCAATACCGCCCTTGTTTTGTGGTGTATTCAGCCATGCCCAATGCGAAAATTTGGAGTCGGTACTGCATCCGACCACAACCACATTGCGATCCTCAAAATCCTTCATACGATCCTGAAATGCAATGATTTCCGTTGGACAAACGAAGGTGAAGTCCATCGGATAGAAAAAGAAAACCACATGTTTCTTTCCAATGTATTGATCCAGGGAGAACTTCTCAACAAAGTCTCTGCCATTAATCACGGCGTCTGCTTCAAAGAGAGGCGCCTTTTTACCTACAAGAACTGCCATTGTTATGTTTTTTGGTTAGTGGATGAATTGACTGCCATGCAAACAAGGAAGCTATTTCCATTGTTCACCGCTGCATTAAAGATTCAAAATCGGCTTGCAATGGTTCCCGTTTCGCCGGATCCATCAAGGTAAGCCGGCGCAGCTCGAAATAGTTATACCAGTATTGGCGCAGCGCATCTGCATAACCCATGCCGGCATTGTCGCTTTCCGTCTGGGCGATATTCAGATCCGTGATGCTGATCCTTCCAATAAGATAGCGTTGCTTGGTTACTTCAAAACGTTTGCTGGCAACGGTATCCGCTTTACCGGCAATGCGAAACTGGTTGTCCATCATGGCATAACGCATTACCTGGAGATAGACATCCTGGTCGAAATCAATGCGTTGCTGTTCAACACCAATACGGGTAAGCTCCAGATCCGATTCAGCCATGCGGATCTGTCCCCTCGCCAATCCCCAGTCAATGATTGGCAATTGAATCCCGACATTAATCTGTTGTTGATCCTGAGGATTGCGGTACGCCTCTCTGAGCTGATCCGAACGCTGTGTCAATCCGTAGAGGGCAAACAGTTGGGCGTTCAGCCTGCTGTTGGCACGCGCCTGGTCGTAGGCGCTCTCGGACTCAAGCAGTTGCCTTTCCATCGCCAGGGCCTCGGGACGGTTCTCGCGTGCAGCAGCGATGGCTTCCTCTACACCAAGAGCACTTTGCGGTGGCGCCTCCGGTAAGACCGGAAACAGCCGCGCTTCTTCAGGCATGCGCAGGAAAGACCGGAGGCGGAACATGTTGATCTCCTGATCCAATACAGCCTGCTCCAACTCTGAACGGGCGCGCAACAGACTCAATTCCAGCTGAAGTAATTCATTTTCAGCAATTTTCCCGAGATTAAACCTCCCCGTAGCGATGCGGTAGAGGGTATCATAATTGGCCTCGTTGGTACGTGCAATTTTGAGTCTGATTTCAGACTGCAGCAAAGAGAAGAAATGCCCGATGGCCTTGAGACTCACATCTTCGAGGTCCTGGATATACCGCTTTCTTGCCTCTGCAAAGCGCAAGGGAGCAATCTTGCTGTCCCATTTCCAGGCATTATATGTGAATAGCGGCTGCGTATAACCAATTGTCAAGGGATCGGAGAGCCAGGCCGTCGTCATGCTGTCATTGAAGTTATCGATGCGCTGCAATGAGCTGCGCAGAGAAAGCGTGCCCCCTAACGCGCCTACTTTTTTGGACAGGGAAAGATCTGCAGCATAGGAGATGTAGCTTCTTTCGATAAAGGCCTCTTCCCCGTCGGGGAGGGTATATTTCGTGATGGCACGTTGCAGATTGGGCAGTGTCGATTCCAGGTTCAGCTTGGGGAGATAGGTGGCGCGGTACGTCCTGAACGACCAGTAGCTGCTCCTGAACCTGTGACGGGCAGCCAGGGCCTCCCGCGAACGCTCTCTGGCCATGCGGATGGTTTCATCCAGGCTGATGGGGGTAAGCTGTTCCTGCTTGTCCTGCGCCGGGACAGGAAAAGCCAGGAGGTGAAAAACACAGCACAGAAAAAGCACCCGGAGTAGGATTGGTCTGTGCAGAAGTTTTTTATGAATAAGGCGGTTTTTCATGTCATTCTCGCATAATACAAATCACTCATGCCGCAATGATTCCACCGGATCCTGCCGTGCTGCCTTACGGGCAGGCATGAATCCGAAAACGATGCCGATGGCGGCTGCAACCCCAAACGACAGAAGGATCGACCAAAAGCTGATGATCGTAAGGATACCTGCCAGGTGCATGATGAGCCGGGCCAATACAACACCCAGCACGACACCGATCATGCCGCCGATGACACTGATCATGGTCGACTCTGCCAGGAACTGAAAAACAATATCAGACCTGCGGGCCCCCATCGCCTGACGGATACCGATCTCTTTGATGCGCTCCATCACAGAAGCCAGCATGATATTCATAATTCCAATGCCCCCCACCAGCAGGGCAATACCGGCGATGGCACCCAGGACAATATTGAAGATATCCCTTGTCCTTTGCTCCTGTTTCAGAAGCGCTTCCGGTATGTTCACCCTGAAATCCTGCACCTCACCATGCCGCCTGAGCAGCATCCTGTTCAGCACCTCTTCAGCAGGTTTCAGTTGATCCGAGGAGGTCATCTGGACGATGATCTTGCTGAGCTGATGATTCTCTGCGGCCGCATCCTCTTCGCTTGTCTGGGCACCACTGGAAACAGCTGAGCTTTCATTTCCGGCATTTCCCCTCAGCAGCGAGGCTGTGATCAGAGAACGGTCCCTGAACCTGAGAAGGACGGTGGTAACCGGAGCGTACACCGACTCATCATGGTTGCTGATGCCCATCCCCAACAGATCACCCGGAGTTCCCCGGGGCTCCAGAACTCCGAGTACCGTCAGCCAGATGCTGCCGCATTTGATTCGCTTTCCGATGGGGTCTTCATTCGGAAAGAAGCGCACACGGATACCGGCGCCAATGACACATACCGGTGCAGCATTTTCCATCTGGGCCGCTGTGAAGAACCCCCCTGAGGTTGTTGTCAGATTAAAAATACCGAAGTAATCATTATTTACACCCCTGATGCGGAGTTTGCTGCCCCTGCCGGCCCGCAGGGCTTCGGTTTCATAGTTTACCTCGGGGCTGATATGCTTCAGTCCGGGTAAGAGTAGGCGGATGTTCTCCACATCCAATAGAGTAAGTCCTGGGGAATACCTGTCCTGGCTTGATTTGGCCTCCGTGCTTTCCTGCTCCTCCGTGTCCACACGCTGGGGCGTGATGATGATATTGTTAACCCCGACGAGCCGGATCTGTTCCAGGATTTCCTGTTTGGCTCCCTGCCCAATGGCCATCATGGCAATAACTGCGGCCACGCCGAAGATGATCCCCAGCCCGGTCAGCAGGGAACGGAAGCGGTTGAGCAATACCGCCTCCAATGCGATACGGATGTTGTAGATCCAGCGCTTCACTTTGCTTTTCCTGTGGCCAAAGGTTCCAAGCGGTATTTCGTGACATCGGCGGGGCGGTTGAGCAATACCATCTCCCCTTCTTTCAGTCCTTCCTCAATAATAATGCGCATATCATTGGCCTCACCGGTTCTTATTTCACGTCGGACCGAACGGTTTCCCGCCATAAAGACAAACGAGACGCTATCCTCGGTATGCACACATTCGATGGGTAAAGAAAGGACCTGCTCAATGACACGCGTCGTGATGACATTTTGTGTTGTCATGGCCGGACGCAGGATGGAATCAGAACCCTGGAGGAGGACCTTGACTTCAAAAACCTTGGCGTTGCTGTTTCGCATCTGCTCACCGATATTGGCCACTTCGATCACTTCCCCTGCATATTTGCGGCCGGGGAAAGCATCGATGCTCACGGTGGCCGTCTGACCGACCTGCACCTTGCTGATGTCAATCTCGTTCACGAAAGTGCGGGAGATCATTTCCGAAAGATCCGGCAGTGTCGCAACCACATTGTCCCAGGCGCTGACGGTAGCGCCGATGCCCTGCTTGGCGCCATCCCAGTTACGTTTGTAAATGACCATCCCCGGTCGGGGTGCCACCACGGTAAATTCCTTCAACACCTCCATCAGTTGCTCATACTTACGGCGACTCTGCTCCAGCGAGGCAGCCACTTCCTGCATGCTGGCCCTGGCCTTGTCCAGCCTTAGCTGATAGTTCTGAACCGCCTGCTCATAGGCTCTTTCTGCCTTTTCCAATTCAATCTGGACCTGCCGTATCGTTGCCGGAGGTTCAAACTTCGATTGTTCGAGGGTTATCTTCGTTTCCTCCAGCGCATACCTGAGGTTAACAAGCTCATTCCGGGCATTGCGCAGTTCCAGCGAAGTATCGAGCCTTGTACGGGTATATTGGGACCGCCATTTTTCCAGTTCACTCTCCTCATCCCGGATGCGGTTGCTGATTTCACTCCTGTCGAGGGTAGCCACATAATCTCCTTCTCCGACCAGGGTGCCATCGGGGATGATATCATCGATTTTGACCTGCCAGATTCTGACAGCTCGCAGGCCTGAAGGACCAAAGATATTCTCCGATCTCCTCGCTTCCAGCTCACCCGTGGTGGTGACGGTGATTTCGAGGGGGCCGGAGGTGACCGGCACAGCGATGGAAGACTCCTCGGTCTTCCCTGGCTTAAAAAACAGGAGAACCAGAACCAGGGCTACCAGCAGTGGAAGGCCGATCAGAAGCAAGATCCTTTTCTTTCTCATATCAAAGCGTCTAACCATATGGACAGGGTGTCAAACTTACGCAAAATTGAGCGGAAAGCGGCTAGAAAGCGGGAATCGCCTTCCATTAGGCAAATTTGCTCATATCAACAGTTTATTTGTATCCTGGATTATTTCACTTAAAGCATTCCATTTATCAATGCCTCTTTCTTCTTACTGCTCCAGCCCTGCACTTGTTTCTTTCTGAAGAAAAAAGCTTCATCAATTCGTTGATATTCTTCGTAATAAATCAACTTGACCGGCAATCTCTTTTTGGTATGATTGGCTCATCCGCCTGCCTGGTGTTCTAATAATCTCGGCTCAAGATTATGCGTACTAACGGTTTGCAAATAGGCGCAGGCAGGGAGTTTACCCACGAAAGTTGCTACGAAGAACTGAACTTCCAATATACCACTTTCCTGTCCTACGAAGCACTGAAGCCCTGCTTGAGCTTATTTGCTGTTAGCAAACGTACATCTTTCTGTCGAGCGATGGAGAAAATGCGCTTTTGCAAAGTTTTGGTGCTGCCTTGTTTTGTGTGACTTTGCAAATGGGCATTTTTAGCTGTTGGCTTACTCCTTTACCAATTTTTTTGTACGGAGAATTTGTTTATTGTCACTTATGCTTATAAAGTAAAATCCTGTCGTCAGTTTGTCTGTTATTATGATTGTTGTTTTGCTTTTTATTAATGTTGTAAGTATAATTTTTCCGTGAATATCTGTTATAGTTGCTGTGTAGGTTGGGTTATGCTTGTCAGTTTCAACTATTATATAATTATTTGTTGGATTGGGATAAATATTAAAATCGAGGATTGGTTTTAAAGTAGAATTTGTGCTTAATGGATTCACAGTGATGTAATATAAAGGAGAACCAGTCCTCTGACACCCCATAGAATCGGTTACAGTAACATAATATTCAATCGTAGTGTCCGGTTTTGCCCAAAAGCCAGTAAAAAGTGTAGTGTCGCTCAATCCATGTGAAGGCTGCCACAAATAAGAAAGATTTCCAATACCTCCTCCCACATTTGAACCTTCGTTAAGAAAAATAGAATCTCCTTGATTTATTGTCCAACCATACCAAAGCAAATGATGAAAAAAGCTAGATGCTGTTATTTGCACTGAATCTGTCAGGGTTGTACCTAGGGCATCAGTAACTGTTAATCTAAAATAATTTGTATTGAGACAATTCATTGGATAAACCTCCATTAAAACGGGATTAGGTATAGTTGTGTCATTTAACAAGTCTGAAGCATTGAAATAAATACCTGAACCCGGGAAAAAAGCTTCAATTGGAGTTATCGACCACGTATATGTATATGGCGGAATACCTCCAGTAACGGTTGGATTACCTCCAATTATTATTGTGTCGTTGTTCCAATCAGGGTCACAAAGATGTTGATTTGCTCCGGCATCGACTATCATTTGAGAAAATGATAGAATAGGGGAGAGAAATATCAATATTAAACAATACTTTTTCATTTCTAAAGAAATTAAACCCATATAGGGGGAGAAATCCCCCTATATGGGTTAGTTTGTTAATAAACAATCAAGTTCTTTGAATCAACGCCTATACCGTTTACAACAAGTATTACACTATATGCACCGGGAGTGTAGTTTGAAACATCTACAGAATGAGAGGTGCTATTCAGCGGAAGGATATAGTTGTTGTGAATTGTGCCAAACGAATTCATGATTATTAGATATGCACTGTTAGCATTTTCAATTTCGTATGAAATTAAAGCCTGTGAATTCGTTGGATTTGGAGAAATTTGTTCAATCCAGAATTGCTTTACTGTAACAGTAACTTCATCATAATCTTTGAAACCATCCGTATTTGCAATTACTTCAAGCTTGTATTTGGAAGTTATATCAGGCGAAACTGAAACGTCTTTCGCTGAGTATATTAAATTACCTTGTGGGTCATACTGAAAGCTCCCCTCAAGTAGTAGCATTTAAAATTAGAGATTTCCATTGATAGTTTGTGTCCTGTTGAAATGTGGGAAACTCCTTCTGTTGGTTGGGCGGGAGGTGGAGTTTTCCATATTTCAATAGG
>JAGNHN010000011.1 GCA_018001695.1 Lentimicrobiaceae bacterium | reverse complement strand
ATGAATGGTACAAAAAAAAACTGCGGTGATGTCCATAACGGATAGGGTCAGTATGATTGATCCCCAGTCAAATGAGGTTCCTGTTACCAAGCAGTGTGAATGGCTTGATTTGAACCGGAGTACTTATGATCATCAGAAGACGATCCGATAAGAAACGAACCATGTAAAATTCCTGCAGGCTTCAGAATGGCTTAAAATGGGTGAGCCGGGGCGTGCTAATCGAAAGTTGAGAAGTTGATAACTGGAGTCGTGATGTATCATGATTTTCCTCTTCCTGGCCGTTGATAGACATATCAATAATAGTCTTATATTTCACGCAGAGAACGCGGAGGGGGGTGCCAGGAGGCAAAGCCGGTGATGTGTATTCATGTGAATTTCAGTTATCCCAATGCATAGAGGAGTTATACTAGTTTCAACAAAACATTTTCGCCATGAGAAGTAAAACAAGCACAGTGGCTTTGCGTATGCTTTCAAGCGTACTTTGCGTATTTGTGACGTTGCCTGTATCGGCCGGGCAAAATACAGACTCTCTGCGTTTTGCAAAAGAGAGCCAGCATTTTGTCTTTTATTCAAGCCCTGGCGACCTTGAAGTATTGGATTCACTTGCCATCGTGCTAGAAATGAGCTATGCCCGAATTACGGGTCGTCTTGGGACGCAAATGGAGAAGAAGGTAGATGTAAAAGTTTATCCAGACCTCAGGTCCTTTCATGCCGCCATCAATTATCCTGATGCACCGGACTGGGTGGTAGGATCCAGTATCGATGATGAATTACTGATAGTGTCGCCCTTGAATCCGGGGAGTATTCATACGTATAAGTCACTAATGCAGGTAGTTGTTCATGAATTTGTGCATATAGCGGTATATGCTGCAAGGGGAGAGAAAGGGAGCGCAACATTGCCGAGATGGCTGAGTGAGGGATATGCGCAGTATGAAGCGGGTCAGATTAATGACGTCATTCGAAGGTCAGTAAAGAACGGTTTGACAGGCAAAACGCCGCCGACATGGGCACAGCTTAATGCCGCATCACCGATGGAATTCGGTTATATGAACGGTTATGCACTCTCGGTGACGATCGTTGAGTTTCTGACAGTCAGTTATGGCATTGACAAATTGGTACTACTGATAAAAGAGCCTGAGAATATTGAAAACATATATGGCGTGTCGACGACGGAACTGGAAAAACAATGGATGCAGTATTTAATAAATGAACAAACAGAATAGAGGCAGGGCAAGATACTGGTGTTCAGTCTGCTTATCTTCAGGAATCTGATGTAGATTTGTGGTATGCAAGGTGCTTATTCAGGCATACGGTATCTCAGACATTATATGCATGCTTCCGGTGCAGGGGGGATTCATTCTCCTTCGATCTTCAGGCTGTATACGGAGGTGATCCGGGAACGTGCGTGGCGGCGGGATCCGGCCTATCGTCAGTATTTGCAGGATTTGAAAGGGAGTACAGCTCAGTCCGTTAGAAAGAGCCGGCGGAAAGCCGGGGATCATCAGGAAACGGTGTCTCCGGCCTCAGACCCATATCACAGTTACGGACTGAATTCTGCCCTGCTCTCCAAAGACCTTCGTTTGCTTTACCGGATCAGCCAGCATATGAAGCCTGCGCGTATCCTCAGCCTTGGCACGGATGCCATGGCGCCGGCTCTGGCTATGCAGCACGGATGTCCCAGCGCGGAGGTGCGTGTCATTAGCGCATGGGAAGATCCGTTTGCGGATGGGAGACCCAGACATGCAGAACATTCTGCTGTCTGGGCCGGTGACGAGGTGCTGCTGCCGGATTGGCTGGTACATCATGAGAGTCCCGACCTGGTATGCCTTGCCACGGGTGGAGATGCGGCACCCTTGCTGGATATGGCCCAGGCCCTCTTATCACGCCTGCACCAAGATGGTCTCATCGTGATCAGGGGCATCCACCTGAACCGGGACATGGCCTATGCCTGGGAGCGCATCACCTGCTTTCCGGAAGTGACGGTAAGCATTGACCTGTTCGATGCCGGAATCATCTTCGCGTCTGAGGATTTGGGCTATATGCAATATACACTTCGCTACTGATCATTTTTCATACATTTGTCGTTTACGCTCCAAGACATGGAAAACCAAGTTATCAAGCTGCGGGGGCTTACCAAGGATTACCGGGTCGGTACGCAGATTGTCCAGGCCTTACGTGGTATCGATCTGGACATCGGCCGCAACGAATATGTGGCGCTTATGGGCCCTTCCGGATCGGGCAAATCGACGCTCATGAACATCCTGGGCTGTCTGGATACCGCCACACAGGGACATTACTGGCTCAACGGTACCGATGTCAGCCAGATGAACGACAACGAGCTGGCGGAAGTTCGTAACAAGGAGATCGGGTTTGTCTTTCAGACTTTCAACCTCCTTCCCCGTTCGAGTGCATTGGAGAATGTCATGTTGCCCCTGGTGTATGCAGGGTATAACAAGTCCAGGAGGCTGGAGCTTGCCACGACCAGTATAAGGGATGTTCACCTGCTGGACCGCATGCATCACAAGCCCAATGAGCTATCGGGCGGGCAGCGTCAGCGCGTAGCCATTGCCAGGGCCCTGGTCAACAACCCAACCATTATCCTGGCGGATGAGCCGACAGGTAACCTTGATACACGTACATCTTTGGAAATCATGGGTTTGTTTGAACAGATCCACAAATCCGGGAATACCGTTATCGTGGTGACCCATGAAGAAGACATCGCCAAACATACCCACCGTATCATCCGTTTAAGGGACGGTAAGGTTGAATCCGATGAGCGCAACAAGAAAATCATAACTATGGCCGATTACCAGTTAACGGCCTATGAATCCTAAGCATAGTGTATGACCCAGGAATGGAAAATATACACCCGCCAGGGCGACAAAGGGGAGACTTCCCTGATCGGCGGGACACGGGTTCCCAAGGATCATATACGGATTGAATGCTATGGCACGGTAGATGAGTTGAATGCTTTCGTTGGCTTGCTTCGTGACCAGGCAGGGGAGGAGGATGTGCGTCTGGTGTTGCTGGAGATCATGGACCGCCTCTTCACTCTGGAATCTCTGCTTGCGGCTGATCCTGAGGGGATTCCCCGTGCCCTTCCCGAACTCCAGGAGGCAGATGCCTTGTTCCTGGAGCAGGAAATAGACCGGATGAACACACATCTGCCTGCCCTCACCCAATTCATTCTCCCTGGGGGTCATCCCCTGGTTTCGCTGGCCCATGTAGCCCGCACCGTATGCCGCCGCGCCGAGCGTCTCGTCATTGGTTTAGCCAGGGAGCATCCTGTTGATCCGCGTATCATCCAATACCTTAACCGGCTTTCTGATTATTTTTTCGTTCTTGCCCGCTACCTGGGGATGAGGGCAGGCGCGGAGGAAATTGTTTGGAAACCAAGATATTAGTTCATCAGTTTTATAAAGTATTTTGCGAGAGTGTTGATATTCCTGCCATAAAGGGGGGATGATGGGGTACTCAAGCAAAAACAACTTGCTTTTTATTCAAAAAAGCATATTTTTGCACCGCCTGAATAAAAGGGTTACAAGCTATGTATTGGACATTGGAACTTGCTTCAAAGCTCGAGGATGCCCCATGGCCGGCAACAAAGGAAGAGCTGATTGACTATGCCATTCGTTCCGGAGCCCCAATGGAAGTGATCGAAAACCTGAGGGAGATCGAGGACGAAGGGGATGTTTACGATTCCATTGAGGATTTATGGCCGGACTATCCCACACGTGAAGATTTTTTCTTTCACGAAGACGAGTATTAAAACTGCTGATAGCACACATGAAGCGCGTCAGGGAGACCTTCCTGGCGCGTTTTTGTTTAGAAGGCAGTCAAAGCAGGCATCAAGATGTTCCGGTCATTTGGTGTAACTTTGCATGTTAAACAAACGGAACAGCCCTCATATGCCGTGGCATCCCTGGTGGCTGACCCTCAACATTGAACCCAGGACTGGTCCGGCAGCGGCAGGACCTGAAAACCCATAACCATGGCAGGATTATTAGGAAAATTATTTGGAAATAAGTCAGACAGGGACCTCAAGGCACTCCGGCCCATGGCCGACGAGATTGCCAGGGCTTACCCGGATATCTCCCAGCTCAGCAATGATGAACTCAGGGCTAAGACACCCTGGTTCCGGGAGAAGATTCAGCAGAACATTGCCTCAGAGCAGGCTGCCATCGACAAGATGCAGCAACAGATTGAGGAGGACCTCGACCTCGACAATGTGGAAAAGGAGAAGTTGTATGCCGAGGTGGACAGGCTAAAGAAGACGGTATACGAGAAGACCGAGCGCATGCTTGAGGAGATCTTGCCCGAGGCCTTCTCGGTCATGAAGGAAACAGCGAAGCGGTTGAAGGAGAACGAGGTCGTGGAGGTTAGCGCCACGGATCACGACCGCGACCTGGCTGCCGTGCGGGCCAATGTCACCATACAGGGTGGAAAAGCCTATTACCAGAATTCCTGGATGGCCGGTGGCAACCGGATCACCTGGGACATGGTGCATTATGACGTTCAGTTGATTGGTGGTGTGGTACTGCACCAGGGAAAGATCGCGGAAATGGCCACCGGTGAGGGAAAGACCCTGGTGGCTACTTTGCCGGTCTATCTCAACGCCCTGCCGGGAAAGGGAGTGCATGTAGTCACGGTGAACGACTACCTCGCCAAACGCGATGCGGAATGGATGGGGATGTTGTTTGAGTTTCATGGCCTCAAGGTTGACTGCATCGACAAGCACGAGCCCAATTCTGAGGCCCGGCGGAACGCCTACCTGGCAGACATCACTTACGGTACCAACAATGAGTTCGGGTTTGACTACCTCCGCGACAATATGACCGGCAATCCCGACGAGCTGGTGCAGCGGGAGCACCATTATGCGATCGTCGATGAGGTTGACTCGGTTCTGATCGACGATGCCAGGACACCTCTGATCATTTCGGGCCCCACGCCCAAAGGGGATAAGCAGGAGTTTAACGAGCTGCGGCCCATGGTGGAAAAGGCCTACAATATGCAGCGGCAACTGGTTACAAAGATACTCGCCGAAGCCAAGAGTCTATTGGGCGAAAATCCAAGTCCGGAGCAGGAAAAGAAAGGCGGGGAGTTGCTGTTGCGCGCCCAGAGAGGATTGCCAAAAAACAAGGCCCTGATCAAGTTCCTGAGTGAGCCGGGTATGAAGACGCTGCTGCAGAAAACCGAGAACTTTTACCTCCAGGAGCAGCAGAAAAACATGCACCTCATCGATGACGAACTGTATTTTGTAATCGAAGAGAAATCCAATTCCATTCAGCTCACCGAAAAGGGGATAGATCTGATGACCACGTCCTATCAGGATCCCGGATTCTATATCATCCCCGACATCGGTGCCGGCATTGCTGAGATTGACAAGATGCAGGGCACCGACCTTGACAAACAGCGTAAGCGCAGTGAGTTGATGCAGGAGTATGCTGTGAAATCGGAACGGGTGCACACTGTGAATCAGTTGCTGCGGGCTTATGCCCTCTTCGAAAAGGATGTGGAGTATGTCATCATCGAGAACAAGGTTAAGATCGTCGATGAGCAGACCGGACGTATCATGGAAGGCCGGCGGTATTCGGATGGGCTGCATCAGGCCATCGAGGCCAAGGAGAATGTGAAGGTGGAGGCGGCCACACAGACGTATGCGACCATTACGCTGCAGAACTATTTCCGTATGTACAAGAAGCTGGCCGGTATGACCGGAACGGCAGAGACAGAAGCCGGTGAGTTCTGGAACATTTACAAACTGGATGTGGTGGTGGTCCCCACCAATAAGCCTGTTGTCCGTAAGGACCGTGAGGACCTGGTTTATAAGACCAAGCGGGAGAAGTTCAATGCGGTGATCGAGGAGATACAGGCCTTGGTGGATGCCGGCCGGCCTATTCTGGTTGGTACAACCTCTGTCGAGAACTCCGAGATCCTCAGTCGCATGCTGACGCGTCAGCGCATCGCGCACAATGTGCTCAATGCCAAGCTGCATGCCAAGGAGGCTGAGATCGTGGCCCAGGCTGGTAAGGCCGGAACGGTGACCATCGCCACCAATATGGCAGGTCGTGGTACCGATATCAAGCTGGGGCCGGGCGTCAAGGACGCCGGCGGTCTGGCCATCATAGGTACCGAGAGGCATGAGTCACGGCGTGTGGACCGGCAGCTGAGAGGACGTGCCGGGCGTCAGGGAGACCCAGGATCATCGCAGTTCTTTGTCTCACTTGAGGATGACCTGATGCGCATGTTCGGATCAGAACGTATTGCACGCATCATGGACCGGCTGGGAATCCAGGAAGGGGAGGTGATTCAGCATTCAATGATCACACGCTCCATTGAGCGCGCCCAGAAGAAGGTGGAAGAGAACCATTTCGGTGTGCGTAAACGTTTGCTGGAATACGACGATGTGATGAATTCCCAGCGTGAGGTCATCTACAGCAAGCGCAGGCATGCCCTTTTCGGAGACCGTCTGTCCGTAGACATCTCCAATATGATCTATGACGTATGTGAGCAGATCGTTCATGACTTCCAGGATGCCAAGGATTACGATGGCTTCAGGGTGGAGCTGCTGTCGGTCCTGGCCATAGAACCTCCCGTCAATGCCAAGGAATTCCTGTCGGCCAACCCGGCCAGCCTGTCGCAGGAGATCTTCAGCCTGGCATATCAGACCTACCGGGTCAAGATGAAGTTGCTGGCTGAGAAGGCCTTCCCTGTAATGAAGGATGTGTTTGAAAATCAGCCACAGTATGAATTCATCGCCATTCCGGTGACCGATGGCAGGCGCACCATGCAGGTCGTGGCCCAGTTGCGCAAGGCTTACGAGCAACCTGAGAGGGAAATTCCTTTGTCCATCGAGAAAGGTGTCACGCTGGCGCATATCGATAACGCCTGGAAGGAGCATTTGCGTGAAATGGATGAGCTGAAGCAATCGGTGCAGAACGCGACCTATGAGCAGAAGGATCCTCTCTTAATTTACAAATTTGAGTCATTTGAGTTATTCAAGAAGATGATTCAGAAGAATAACAAGGATATCACCTCCTTCCTGCTTCAGGGTGACCTTCCGATCCAGGTGCAGGCCAATGTGCAGCAGACCAGGGCGCGCGGGCTCGACAATACGCGGCTCAAAGCTGAGCGGTCGGACCTGCTGTCGCAGGCTCATGCCCGGACACAGCAGCAAGCGCGGACGCAGCCCGTCCGGGTTGAAAAGACAGTGGGCCGCAACGACCCCTGTCCTTGCGGCAGTGGCAAGAAATACAAGCAATGTCACGGTGCGAATGCCTGACAAAGGGGCGCTGAACCTCTCTTTTCAATAAAAAAAGCCCGGGAGAATGCCAAAACTCCCGGGCGGATCAAACGAGCCTGAGGAACTTATGCCCCAAGCAATTGTCGGACTAGACCGGCGATGCGTTTGTTGTCTGCTTTGCCGGCAAATTCGGCGGTAGCGGCAGCCATGACTTTGCCCATATCGGCCACCGTAGAAGCCCCGGTGCGGGCAATGATGGCAGCAAGCCCTTCCTTCAGGTCTTCATCGCTGAGCTGTGCCGGCAGATAGGCCTCAATCACACCAGCCTGATACAGCTCTTCTTCCAGGAGATCTGTCCTTGCCTGTGTTTTATAGATTTCAGCCGATTCCCGCCGCTGTTTAACCAGTTTCTGGAGCAGCTGAATTTCCACCTCTTCAGGGATCTCTCCACTGCCAACGTCCTTGCCGGTTTTTATCAGCAGCAGGCCAGCCTTGATGGCCCGTAATGCCTCCAGCTTGCGCTGATCCCTGGCACGCATGGCCTGCTTCATGTCCTCATTGATGCGTTCTGCGAGACTCATTTTTCAGGGGTATTAGTCAACATTGTCATGAAGGTACGAATTGTTGGCTCGTAATTCACTTCCGTTGCGCTCGCCATCCTTGTCGGTGAGCGAGAGGCGGGAGATCTGTGATTCGGAGGAATGGGGGGGATCGCTCAGTTGAACCTGACGGCGTAAATATGCCGGTTCTCTTTCAAGGCTCTCAATGTCATGGATCCCTTTGAGCTGGTAGCTCAGGTCTTTCAGCCGCTTGATGCGGTCGCGGCTTCTCAGCCCCTGTCCGGCCTGTTCAATTTCCTTTTCACTGGCTCCGGAGGATACCGGTGTTGCCGCCGTTTTCTCTTTTTTCTCCTCTTCCCTGGCGGGGCGGATCATCATGACCGGTTCCGTGATCTCCTGGGTGGACCTGGGTCTGACCTCTTCCTCAAGGTCCGGGATCAGGGGCTGGTAAGCCGGGTCTTTGCTGACATCCTGAAAGACAGGAATCTCAACATCTTCATTGACAATCAGATGTATCTCATTTTTTGGGGCGCTGACAACCTCGATCTGTATGGTGGCTTCCTCCGTTTCCACTACAGGCATAGGTGTTTCAGGCTTTTCTTCTGTTTTCACATCATCCAGACTGCCGACCAGGACCTTGGGCTTTTCTTCCTTGCGGGGTTGGCCGTTTTCGTCCTTCTTGAAGCCTGTGGCGACCAGGGTCACGCTGATCTTGTTTCCGAGATGTTCGTCGTAGCCATTTCCCCAGATGATGTTGGCGCTCATGCCTGATTTTTCCAGGATGTACTCGGTAATACCGGATACCTCATCCATGGAAATCTCTTCCTTGCCGCTGGTGATATAGAGAAGGACATTTTCGGCGCCATAGATATCGTTGTCGTTAAGCAGGGGTGATGCGAGGGCTTCTTCCACGGCTTTGGCTGCGCGGTTTTCTCCTTCGGCGCTGCCCGAACCCATGATGGCCACGCCGCTGTTGCGCATGACGGTATTAATGTCTTCAAAATCCACGTTGATGTAGCCTGTCACTGTGATGATTTCAGCGATGCCCTTGGCTGCCGTGGTGAGGATATCATCGGCCTTGCCAAACGCCTTGGAGAGGCTGAGGTCGCCATAGAGTTCCCTCAGTTTGTCATTACAGATCACCAGTAGCGTATCCACTTCTTTGCGCAGCTCCCGAATACCTTCTTCGGCTTGCTGCAGGCGCTTGCGACCTTCGAAAGAGAAGGGGATGGTCACGATACCTACGGTTAGAATTCCGAGTTCCCTGGCGACAGCGGCGATCACCGGTGCTGCACCTGTGCCTGTCCCTCCACCCATGCCGGCGGTAACGAATAGCATCTTGGTGTTATGCTCCAGGATAGCCCTTACATCTTCTACATTCTCCAATGCGGCATCACGGCCCTGCCTGGGGATAGAGCCAGCACCACGGCCTTCGGTCAGGCTGGCGCCCAGCTGCACCTTGGTGGGAACGGGGCTGGTTTCCAACGACTGCGCATCCGTATTGCAGACGATAAAGTCCACCCCTTTGATGCCCTGGTTATACATATGGTTGACGGCGTTGGTGCCGCCTCCGCCTATGCCGATGACCTTGATGATTGAGCTCTGGAACTTCGGCAGATCGAATTTCAGTTTTTCTGGCATTTTTGTTTCCTCCTTGTTTGGTTAGTATTGTGGTTATGTGGATTTAAATCTGTTCTTCATCAAACCAGCCTTTGATTTTCTCAAAGAATCCGGATCTGGCTTTGCGGGCGGCCTTTTCGTTTTTTCCCGACTTCTCTTTTTCCTTGTTAAGGTCTTTCTCAAAGCGCTCCAATCCAATGATGACCAGGCCGATACCAGTGGCGTACATGGGACTGGCAATCTCTTTAGGAACCTCTTTGGCCAGGTGCTCATTCGGATAACCGATGCGGGTGTCCATCCCGGTGACAAATTGGGTGAGCTGCACGAGGTGTTTCATGAGGGCCCCACCGCCTGTGAGGACAATCCCTGCGATGAGTTTCTTTTCATATCCCGAATTGCGTATTTCGAAATGCACATACTCGAGGATTTCTTCCATGCGGGCCTGGATGATGCTTGACAGGTTGCGCATGGAGATTTCTTTGGAGGGCCGGCCGCGCAATCCGGGGATGGCGACGATTTCTTCCTCTTTGTTTTCGCTGGAGAGGCAGGATCCGAATTTAACTTTCAGCTCTTCGGCATGCTTTTTAATGATGCTGCATCCTTCCTTGATGTCTTCTGTAATGATGTCACCACCAAAGGGAATCACGGCGGTATGCCGGATGATACCGTCATGGAAAATGGCAATATCCGTGGTACCGCCACCGATATCCACCAAGGCAACCCCTGCTTCTTTCTCTTCCTCGCTCAGGCAGGCTTCGGCCGAAGCCAGTGGCTCCAGGATCAGCTCCACCACTTCCAGCCCTGACTTCCTCACGCACTTATAGATGTTCTTGGCAGCGGTGGTCTGGCCGGTGATGATATGGAAATTGGCTTCCAGGCTATGGCCCGGCATGCCTACAGGTGATTTGACACCGGCTTCTCCATCGATGATATAGTCCTGAGGAATAACATCGATGATCTCCTCACCGGGATTCATGCCGAGGTTGAACATGGATGAATGCAGGCGTTCCACATCCTGGCGGCTTATCTCATCCTCATGTTCGTTGCGAATCAGCCCCCCGCGGTGCTGCAGGCTTTTGATATGCTGTCCGGCGATGCCAACATTGACATATTTGATGTCCACACCCGATCTCTCACTGGCTTCTTCGGCAGCCATCATGATCGAGTTGACCGTATGGTCGATGTTGAAAACCATGCCCCTGCGGACGCCCAGCGACAGGCTCTTTCCGGCACCCAGTATCTCGATCTTGCCGAATTCATTGCGCCTTCCCACAATGGCGGCGATCTTAGTGGTCCCAATGTCCAGTCCGACGATGATTTCCGATGACTTCATGATGATATTAGCGTTTTGTACATACTACCTGATTCTTGTATTTGAGCGAGATGGCAGCATAGCGGTCCCATGCCCCTTCTTTAAGCCCTTTTTCATAAAAAACCCGGAGGTTTTCCATTTTTTGTTGCAGGTCCAGCGTATTGCCCAACACAATGTAATGCCTCCCGATGCGGGGAATCAGGTTGATATCCTGTGTTGAATCCATATATACCTGGTCTATCATATCCCTGAAGAAAGCATCCTGGTTCAGGTAATTACCCAGTTCGAGCAGCATCTGCAATTGGGGATACTGTTCTGCATCACTGTATTGACCTGTTAGTGGGAGGTTGTCCAGCTCGCCGGTGAAGATTGGCAAGCGGTTGACATAGCCTTCTTTCTGCGGCATCAGGCGCCCGGTTTCACTGAGGTAAAAAGAGTGGCCACCTGGCCGGAAGATCCGTAGAATGGGTTTTTCCTCGACGATGTCGATGAAAACCTGACCGTTGAGATCCGTATATACTTCTGCATTGGCGATGTAAGGATTATGGCGCAGAAGACGCTCCATGGTATCGGAAGGAACGGCATCCATGGGAGACCCGACGATGTTGTGGAAGCGGTTTACAAGGTATTGTTCAACTTCGGAGATATCCTGCAGGGCCAACTCATCTGCAGCGATGCGGATATGGACCTGTTGGCAGAGAAAGGCTGCCCTTTCCCGCGACACAAATCCGGGCAGGACCAGGATGGCTCCCAGCAGCAACAACGCGATCCCTATGTTCAGGTACTTTCTCATATCCGCGTGGTTGACCAGGTTTTAAGCACGATTTCGATTTCCGGAACCAGGGTATCGATGTCGCCGGCACCCAGGGTGAGCAGCACATCCATCTTATTTTCCGTGAGATATGCCAGGATTTCGCTGCGGGTAAGGAGGCGCACCGCCTTGTTCTGCATGCGGCGCATGATCATGCTGCTGTCGACATCAGGCAGTGGCAGTTCGCGGGCCGGGTAGATTTCCATCAGAATGACCTCATCAAGGGCGTCCAGACTGTGGGCAAAACCGTCGGCAAAGTCACGGGTACGGCTATACAGATGTGGCTGGAAGATACCGGTGATCTTTCTGTCTGGATATATCTCACGGGTTGCCCTGATGCAGGCATTCAGCTCTTCGGGATGATGGGCATAATCATCGATAAAGACGGTCTCACCCGTATCACAGCGCAGGTCGAAGCGCCGGACAACGCCTTCGTAGCTGTTCAGGGCATGAAACAACCTGGCCGGCTCTATCCCTATGCTCAGCGCAATGGCACAAGCGCCCAGGGCGTTCTCCAGGTTATGGGTTCCAGGTATGGACAGGCGGACATTTTCCCAGCGTGATTCCTGCCAGCAGAGCGTGAAGGCCGTGCCAAAACCATCAGTGCGGACGGTTTCCGCATGACAATTGGCATTCGGGTGGAGGCCATAGGTCAGTGATCGGGCTGAAACACCAAGGGGATCTGTTTTGTAATGCTGGATGCAAAGGCCGCGTGGACCAGTCAACCTGGCAAAATCGCGATAGGCCTCCAGCATCCCTTCGCGGTTGCCATAAATATCCAGGTGATCGGCATCCATGGCGGAGATCAGGCAGATTTCGGGATGCAACTGCAGAAACGAACGGTCATATTCATCGGCCTCTACCAGGAGGTAACGGGCGGCGGGATGCATGACCAGGTTGCTTTTGAAATTCTTACTGATGCCCCCAATAAAGGCATGGAAGGGGAGTTGACCCTCGTGCATGATCCAGGCTAAAAGCGAGGTGATGCTTGTCTTGCCGTGCGTTCCGCCAATGGCAATGGTGAAATGGTCGGCTGACAGGCGCCCCAGGACTTCGGCCCGCTTCATGAATGGAACACCGAGGGATTCAAGGTGGTGCCTCAGCTGCAGTTGCTTTGGAATGGCCGGTGTATAGACGACCATATCCACGGCACCCCGAAGCATCTCGGGCCTGTCTTCGAACAACACAGGAATCCCTTCTGATTCCAGTTCCCTGGTGATCCGGGAGGGTGTGCGATCGTAGCCGCTAACCTGGTAACCCATCGACTTAAACCACCTGGCTAGGGCGCTCATTCCGATGCCTCCGATGCCCAGGAAGAATAGTTGACGTATGTTCACCGGCAGGTTCATGCGCTCCCTTTCTTTTTTCCAAGTTCTATGGCCAGCCTGGCGATGGTTTCATCAGCATACTGGTTGCCAAGCTTTTGAATGTTATCTTGTAATGTTTTGATGCGGGCCGGATTAGCAGCCAGGTCCAGGATGGCTGCTTCCAGTTGCCCTTTGGCATCCTGATCGGCTATCATGATGGCGGCATCTCTGGCCACGAGGGCCTCAGCGTTCTTTCTCTGATGGTCTTCGGCGACATGTGGTGAGGGCACGAGGATGGCAGCTTTGCCTGCTGCCGCCAGTTCAGCAATGGCAATGGCACCAGCACGGGAGACCACCAGATCGGCCATGGCATAAGCCAGATCCATTCGATCGATAAAGGGTAGGATGCACACTCCTTTGCCCTTCCATTCATTCCTAAGGTGTTCTGTTTCTGCAGCATAAGCACGGCCAGTCTGCCATACAACCTGGTAGCCTGCATTTGTCAGGCTTTGCAGCATGGCATGCATACCGGTATTCAGGGTTTTTGCACCTAAGCTGCCACCGACACTGAGTATTGTAGGCTTGGCTGCATCCAGTCCGAAATACATGCTTGCCTCAGTGCGATGGTCCAGTTTATCCAGCACGTCCCTGCGCACTGGATTGCCTGTCATGCGGATGCGGCTGGCAGGAAAGTACTTTTCCATCCCTTCGTAGGCCACACAGATCAGATCTGCATGCTTGCTCAGTATACGATTCGCGATACCCGGAAAGGCATTTTGTTCCTGGATCAGGCTGGGTACGCCCATCCTGGAAGCCACATATACAGCAGGTGCACTGGCATAACCACCGACGCCGATGGCTGCATCTGGCCTGAAGCGGCGGACGATGCGCCAGGATTTCCACAGACTGGCCAGGACCTTGATGGGGAAAAGTAGGTTCTGCATTGTCAATCTTCTCTGTAATCCGCTGATCCACAGTCCTTCAATCTGATATCCTGCCAGTGGCACCTTCTCCATTTCCATTCTTCCTTTGGCCCCCACGAAGCGAATAATGGCACCAGGATGCAGGCGCTCAATGGCCTTCGCTATCGCGATGGCGGGGAACACATGACCTCCGGTCCCCCCTCCACTGATCAGTATGCGCAGCTCAGACGGTTTCATAGGCTTTCACGGTTTCCTGTGCAGGCGGATCGGCAGCCCTGGATACACTCAGGACCAGCCCCAGGGCCAGACAGGTGAACAGCACAGAAGTGCCTCCCATACTGATCAGGGGTAAGGGTTGTCCTGTCACCGGTAATAGGTTGACAGCTACCGCCATATTTATAAATGCTTGAAAAACAATACTGAAGATGATGCCAATTGCAAGAAGGGAACCAAACAGGCTTGGGCTTTTAGAGCTGATCCTCACGCCACGGTAAAGCAGGATGGTATACAACAGGACCAGGATAGAAGCGCCTACCAACCCATATTCCTCCACAATGATGGCGAAGATGAAGTCGGAATAGGGATGAGGAAGGAAATTGCGCTGGTTGCTCTTTCCGGGCCCTTTTCCCACAATATCTCCCATAGCAATGGCGATTTTTGCCTGCTCAATTTGTCCGTGTTCTTCGGTATCACCCTGAACAAAAGACTCGATGCGGCTCTGCCAGGTTCCGATACGGCTCTTTTCGGAGAACATCAGGATACCGATAACTAGTGTCAGTCCGACAATCCCGATACCGATCAGCCCGAAGACATGACGCATACTGGCTTTACCAATAAACATCAGGACCAAGCAGAAGAAGAAAAGCAGCGCTGCTGTGGAGAAATTGGCTGGCAATATCAGCAGGCAGATCATGACCGCGGGAATGGCGATGGGAAGAAACCCCGTCTTGAGATCCTTGATCGTATCCTGTCGCTTTGCAATCATACGGGCCGTAAACACGATAAGCACCAGCTTAGCCAGGTCAGAGGTTTGGAAGGACACATTGACAATGGGTACAGTTAGCCAGCGACTGGCTTCATTCAGATTGGTCCCCATGAAGAGCGTCAGGATCAACAGGGGTATAACAATGAGCATTCCGATGACGCTAAGTCGTGCAAAATATTGATAACGAACTTTTTGAATAGAAAACATCAGAAAAAGGCCACCGATGAGGATCAGGGCATGCTTGGCAAGGTAGTATTCGGTATTACCACCCTGCCTGCGATATCCCAGGCTGCCACTGGACGAATAGACAGCCAACAGGGATAGGATGGAAAGCAGGATGACGATCACCCAGATAACCTTGTCTCCTTGTATGTCCTGAAGTTTGCGCATTCTCTGTCAGAGTTTCTTTACCGCCAGCTTGAACTGTTCACCGCGGTCTTCATAGTTGGTAAAGAGATCGAAACTGGCACAGGCGGGAGAAAGCAGGACGACATCCCCTTTCTCACCCAGGTAATAGGCTTCGTTGACGGCATCCATGGCATTTCCTGTTTCCAGGATGGTGGCCACGAGGTCAGAGAAGGCAGTGCGTATGGCACGGTTGTCTTTTCCGAGGCAGACGATGGCCTTGACTTTTTGCTTGACAATGTCGCGCAGCATATTGTAATCGTTACCTTTGTCTATACCCCCGGCAATCCAGATTACCGGTTTATTCATGCTTTCCAGCGCAAACCAGGTGGAGTTGACATTGGTGGCTTTGGAGTCATTGATGAACTCAATGCCGTGAACATTGGCAACGAATTCCAGCCGGTGCGAGATGTTTTCAAAATCGGACAGGCTCTCCTTAATTACTTCCTTGCGGATATCGAGTATCCGGGTGGCAATACCGGCTGCCATGGAATTGTAGACGTTATGCCGTCCTTGCAGGGCCAAATTTTCCAGTGTCATAGTGAGCTGTCCAGTTTTAGTTTGGATGACGAATTCATTATTAGTCCAGGGAGTGTGTTGACCACGGATCCAGGCGCCTTCAGTTAGTGTAATGTCTTCAAGGCTAAAGGGATATAAGTCTGCTGATGTGGAGACAGCCTGCAGTTTGTCCTGGATAACAGGATCATCGTGGTTGTATATGAAAGCGCCGCCTTTGCCCAGGATACGCATGATCCGCATTTTGCTGCTGGCATAAGCGTCAAAGGAATTGTGATAGCGGTCGAGGTGGTCTGGGGTGATATTGAGTAAGATGGCAATGTCAGATTTGAATTCGAACATCCCGTCCAATTGAAAACTGCTCACCTCAATCACCCAGTAATCATGCTGTCCATCGGCAAGCATTCCGGCAAAACTTTGTCCGACATTGCCGCAGAGGGCCACGTCTTTGCCGGCTTTTCTGAGGATATGGGCAATCAGGTGACTCGTCGTTGTTTTACCATTGCTGCCGGTAATGCAGATCCGTTTACCCTGGGCATACCTGCCTGCATATTCAAGCTCCGAGATGACAGGAATGCCAGCATTTCTCACTGTCAGCACCACCTCTGCATCTTCGGGAATGCCAGGGCTTTTTATGACTTCGGTGGCCTGGCATATCCGTGCGAGACTGTGCCCACCTTCTTCAAAGCGGACGTCATGTGCGAGCAGGTCCTCTCTGAATGGACTGGCCACAGGACGGTTGTCGGATACAAAGACCTCCTGGCCCAGTTTGCGCGCCAGCCTGGCTGCACCGCATCCGCTTTCTCCTGCTCCGAGTATGACAAGCCCTCCTGACATCCCTGTTAGCGGATTTTAAGTGTGACGATGGTGAATACTGCCAGCATAATCCCGACGATCAGGAAGCGCTGGACGATTTTTGGTTCGGGATACCCTAGAACCTGATAATGGTGATGAAGGGGAGACATTCTGAATATTCTGCGTCCCTCGCCGAAGCGTTTTCGGGTGTATTTGAAATAGGTGACCTGAAGGATGACGCTGACACTTTCGGCGAGAAAAATGCCACACAGGATGGGGATCAGCAGTTCCTTGCGGATCATAATAGCAATCACAGCGATGACACCACCCAGTGCGAGACTTCCTGTATCGCCCATGAATACCTGGGCTGGGTAACTGTTGTACCACAGGAATCCGATGCAGGCTCCGACCAGGGCGCTGATGTATATGGTCAGCTCACCTGTGTTGGGGATATACATGATATTGAGGTAATTGGCGAAGATGGTGTTGCCGGAAACGTAGGCCAGCACACCTAGGGTTGCCCCAATGATAGCGCTTGTTCCTGTTGCCAGACCGTCAATGCCATCTGTCAGGTTGGCGCCGTTTGAAACTGCGGTGATGATGAAGATGACGATGGGAATGAAGATCAGCCAGGCATACCGCTGGTAGCCGGGCCCGGCCCAGGCCAGGAGGACAGCATAATCCAACTGGTTGTTCTTAAAAAACGGGATGGTGGTTTTTGTTGATTTGGTGCTTTCCTGCGCAAAGACAGCAGATGGGTTCAGCTCCCCTTCAGCATTCAGCTCAATGGTGGCCGTGCTGACTTTTTCCCGAATTACGACCCCTTCGTTGAAATATAGGGTCAATCCGACAATCAGTCCCAGCGTCACTTGTCCGATTATTTTGAACCTGCCTGCAAGGCCTTTCTTGTGTTTTTTGAAAACCTTGATATAGTCATCCAGGAAGCCAATGAAACCCAGCCAGACGGTGGTGAAAAGGATAAGGATGATATAGATGTTGTTGAGCTTCGCAAACAACAGGGTGGGGATCAGGATCGCAGCCAGGATGATCAGTCCGCCCATGGTGGGCGTACCTTCTTTGGCCTTTTGTCCTTCCAGACCCAGGTCTCTGACCGTCTCTCCAACCTGTTTGCGGCGTAGGACATTAATCAGGCTTTTCCCGAATACCAGGCTGATTAACAGGGAGGTGATGACCGCCATAGCAGCCCTGAACGAGATGTATTGAAACATACCTGCTCCAGGGAAGTCATATGCGCGGTCGAGATAATCAAACAGATAATATAACATAATGTCCTGGCTTATAGGGTTTCCTTCAATGCTTGCTGAACTACCTCTTTATCATCAAAGGGATGTTTTACACCTTGGATTTCCTGGTATTTCTCATGTCCTTTACCCGCCACAAGAATCACGTCGCCCCGTTTTGCGAGGTGGCAGGCCATGCGGATAGCTTCACGGCGGTCGGCGATCTGCAGCACTTTTCTGCGGTCTGTGATATCGGGCCCTTGCATCATCTCATTGATGATCGTCTGGGGATCTTCAGAGCGGGGATTGTCGGAGGTGAGGATCACCTTGCTGCTCAGCCTGGCACTGATGGCTGCCATTACCGGCCGCTTGGAGGCGTCGCGGTCTCCACCGGCACCTACTACTGTAATGAGTTGACCCATGCCTCCCCGCACCTCATTGATTGTTTCCAGTACATTTTTCAGTGCATCCGGGGTATGGGCATAATCTACGATGGCCACACGGCCGCCTTCATCATTCACATACTCAAACCTTCCTTCGGCCGGTCTGACATTGCTGAGTGCCTTAAGTACTTCTGCTTTTCCTGCTCCAAGCAGGCGGGCAGTTCCGTATATGGCAAGGAGGTTATATGCGTTGAAACGACCTAACAGGCGCGTCCAGAGTTCTTCTCCATCCATCTGGATCAGCATACCTTCAAAGCCACTCTCCATGATGCGTGCCTTGAAGTCCGATGCCTTTAGAAGCCCATAGGTATGCCGCGATGCACGGGTGTTCTGTACCATCACCTGGCCATGTTTCTCATCCGCATTGGTCAAAGCGAAGGCCTGTTGGGATAAGCCATCGAAAAACCTTTGTTTGGCCTTCAGGTATGCGTCGAAAGTGTGATGATAGTCGAGGTGGTCATGGGTCAGGTTGGTAAACACCCCGCCCTGAAAGCTTAATCCGGCTATGCGTTGCTGGTCGACGGCATGGCTGCTGACTTCCATAAAGCAATAGGTGCATCCGCTTTCGACCATATCGTGCAGGAGGCTGTTCAGGCTGATGACATCCGGTGTGGTATGGGTGCTAGGGATCACCTGATTCAGGATGCGGTTGGAAATCGTGGATAGCAGTCCACATGGATGGCCCAGTGCTGTGAAGAGCTGGTACAGCAGGCTGACCGAGGTTGTTTTTCCATTTGTTCCTGTTACACCGACAAGAGACAGTCTGGAAGATGGGTTATCAAAATAATTGGAGGCGATCTGGCCCAGTGCCCCTGCGGCATCCCTGACTTTGATGTACGTCACGCCATCCGTCTTCACCGAAGGCATCTCCTCGCATACAATGGAGGTAGCGCCATTCTCAATGGCCCGGGTAATGAAGTTATGGCCGTCGAGCTTGCTGCCACGAAGTGCGATGAACACACTCTGCGGGCTTACTTCACGGGAATCCAGATAGAGTGCACTGGCCGGAATATCTGTATTCCCTTCAACAGCCTGCAGCCCGGCCCGGTACAATATGTCCTGCAGTCTCTTCATTCAGGAGGCGGATAATTCAAGGGTTATCTTATTTCCTCTAACCAGGGGACTACCGGCTTGCAGAGACTGTGTGGATACCCTGCCAAATCCTCGTAGGTCTACTTTAAGTCCCATTTTTTCAAGCAGATAGACTGCATCACGAACATTCATTCCTACGACATCGGGCACCTCATCTTCCCGCACAACGCGTGGCCCATACACCCATCCATCTTCCTGCTGCACAGGAACGACCCAGGTAGCTGAGGCCTCGGTCAGCCGGGGGGCAACGCCCAGATGCCCGCATATAGCGGCATAGCTGGCTGCGTGCCCCCCGTGCGCAATGGGAAAGGAGCCTGAGGAGGGAGGGAGGGAGTCTTTGCGCTGCTGCAGATCGAGGTGTGTCGCAAATACTTTATCAGCAATTTCGCGGAAGACAGGTGCTGCCACGGCCGAGCCGTAAAAAGCACCTTTGCGCGGAGAATTGATTACTACGATACAGGAATATTTGGGATCATCGGCCGGGAAATACCCGACGAAGGAAGCGATATGGGCATCTTTGGTGTAGCGGCCTTCTACCTGCCGCTTTTGAGCAGTGCCGGTTTTGCCGGCAATGCGGTAAGGAGCTTTGGCCAGCTCGGTTGCGGTGCCTTGCAGTACGACACCTTCGAGCAGCGTCCGTGCCTGTTGAATCGTCGTCTTTGAGGCGATGGCAGGATTGATGACATGGGGCTCAATCTTTCTGATGGTTTGATTTCCACGCCTCACTTCGCGCACAAACAATGGCTTGACCATGCGGCCCTGATTGGCCACAGCATTGTAAAAGGTCAGCACCTGCAGCGGGGTGAGGTTGACTTCATACCCCACCGACATCCATGGGATGCTGTAGAAATCTGTCCAGGTGGACATGCCGGGTTGATTAATGCGTGGCGTCCCTTCTCCCGGAAGCTCAAGTCCGAGCTTATTGCTCAGCGACATCCGCTCCAGGCCAGCGATAAATTTCTCCGGTTGCTTTTGGTAGTGCTGATGTATTACTTTGGAGATGGCCACATTCGATGATACCTCGAAAGCGCGCTGCAGGGTGATCGTTCCATAGCCTCCTATCCTTGAGTCGCGCATGACCTGACTGTAGAAGCGCTTTTGTCCTCCTTCCGTGTCCACACTATCACTCAGCCTTACCACACCATCCTCTATTGCGACCATGAGGACAGGCAGTTTGAAGGTGGATCCGGGGTCGGAGCTTTCCCCAATGGCGTAGTTGTAGCGCTCTTCATAGCGGCCGGTATCGACACGCTCCAGGTTGGCGATGGCTACCACATAGCCGGTTTCCACTTCCATCAGGACGGCACATCCATGATCGGCATCATGGGCCTGGAGGTGTTGCATAAGGGAATGCTCAGCCACATCCTGGATATGGATATCAATGCTGGTAATAATGTCATTCCCGTCCTGGGGTTCGATTTCATTTTCTTCGTTGACAGGAACCCAGACATTGTTGGCGATCCGTCGCATCAACCTGCGTCCGCAGATGCCTTCCAGTTCATCGTGATAGGCGCCTTCCAGTCCAACGCGGATGCTGTCGCGCTGAAAGCCAATGGTTCTCGAAGCAAGCAGCTCAAAGGGTTTTTGCCTCACCTGGCCCGGGATGGTGATCATGCCTCCGCCAAAGCGGCCTTTTCGCAGGATGGGGAAGGTCCGCAACTGTTTGTATTGCGGATAGGTCACGTTTTTCTTCAGCAGGAAATAGCGGTCGCCTTCCTTACGGGCCTGGGTGAGCACCTGGCGGTAATGGGATGCCGGTTTGTCCCGAAACAGCCGGGCCAGATTCCTGGACAGGCTGTCCACGCTGCCAAAAAACACCTCATCCGGAACCACGATCGGACTCATATCCAGGCGGATCTCAAAAACGGGAACAGAGGTGGAAAGCAGGCTGCCATCGGCGGCATAAATACTGCCCCGGTTTTCTTCGATATCCTGATACTGCAGAATCCGTGCCTCGCTGGTAGCCTTGAGTTCTTCTCCCAGCACCGATTGTATATAGATGATGCGGGCAGGGATAGCCAGGGCAACACCCATCATCAGGAAGTAGACAAGGTAGATACGCTTTAATATGTCTTTACCAATGCTCGCCATATCAGGGTTGCGATGCGGTTTTACTCAGTTTCACAGGAGGTATTCTGGATTCCTTGATGCCGGTCTCCTCCAGTCTTTTGGCCACCTCCGACTGCTTACTCAGCTGCATCAGCGCGGACCGTGTGGTGACGAATTCATACCTCAATTCCTTGATCTCTGTCCGCAGCCTGTCGCTCTCGATGATCGTCTTCTCAGCATAGTAGGTATTGGCGATGTAGAACAGGCCGAGTACCATTAAAAACAGCAGGTAGGGCAGTGATTGCAGCACGCTCTCACGTGTCAGCACGCTTCCACCCAGGATCACGGCCATGGCTCGGACAAAGCGATTTGGCTTTGACGCCCTGGGTTGTTCCTTGAGCGGGTTTGACTGGTGTGTTTCTTCGTTCTGCATCACTGGATATCATTACGGGCGGCAATGCGCAAACGGGCACTGCGGGCCCTGGGATTTTCTTGTATCTCGGCTTCTTCCGGTGTGATCGCTTTTCTGGTCACGAGGGAAAATGGGCTGAGCGGCTTACCAAAAAAGTCCTTTTCCAGCAGGCCATCCAGGTTGCCGGTCTTAAGGAATTGCTTTACCATTCTGTCTTCCAGGGAATGGTAGGTGATGATGGCGACCCTTCCACCGGGTTTCAGTGAGGCTGGCAGGGCCATCAGCATCTCTTTCAGGGCGCTCAGTTCCTGGTTTACCTCAATACGCAGGGCCTGGAACACCTTGGCGAGGTACTGGTTTTCTTTTCGTGGGGGAGCCAGTGGCAGGGCTGTCTCCCTGAGGTCCAGGGTAGTGGCAATCGGTTTTTCTTGACGTCGCTTCAGGATGGCAGCGGCCAGAGCACCAGCATGTTGTATCTCACCATAATCGCGAAAGATCCGGATGAGCTCAGGCCGGTCGCTTCCGGCGAGGATATCGGCGGCTGTGAGGTTCTGTGTCCGGTTCATGCGCATGTCCAGGGGGGCATCAAAGCGACTGCTAAATCCTCTGTCGGCTGTGTCAAACTGATGGGAGCTTACACCCAGGTCGGCCAGTATGCCATCGACAGGCCAGGCAGCGTGGTATTGCAGGAAGTGGGTAAAAAACCTGAAGTTGGCGGCTATAAAAGTGAAGCGTGGGTCAGAGGAGAGGTTGACCAGGGCGTCTTCATCCTGGTCGAAGGCATAGAGATGCCCGTTTTTCAGACGATCCAGGATAGCACGGCTGTGTCCGCCTCCTCCAAAGGTGAGGTCCACATAGATCCCGTCGGGCCGGATGGCCAGGCCTTCAATGGATTCCGTAAGGAGGACAGGCTTATGGTACATTTCCTTGACCGGCTTGTTTGGTGACTTGTCCCATCACCTGTTCAGCCAGCGCGGAGTACACTTCCGAATCAACCTGTAATTGCGGCTCGTAGAGCTTTTTATCCCATACTTCAATGCGGTCGCCGTGTGCGAAAAGGATCACGTCCTTGTCGATGCCGGCATACTCAAGCAGTGTTTTGGGGAGCAAGAGGCGACTGGCGCCGTCGAGCTGCAGCTCGCTGGCACCACGGAAGAAGAACCGCATGAATTCTCTGTTCATCTTAACATACATATTCAAGCGATTTACCTCCTCACTGACCACCCGCCAGACATTCAGCGGGAACAGGGTCAGGCACTTCTCAAAGCCACGGTTGATCACAAAGCGCTCATCCGCTTCCTGCGGAATCTGCTTCTTCAGCGCGGAAGGCAATACCAGGCGCCCCTTGGCGTCCAGTCTGCACTCATATTCTCCGATCAGGTTGATCATCCGTTTTCGCTTCAAGGCGTAAATATAGTACACCTTCTCCCACTTTCACCCACTTAATACCACTATTGTTGATAAGTTCAGAGAATTCTACGAAATGAAACGATTAATGTTTCAGTAAATTATTGATAAAGTAGTATTTATGTTAGTGGGAGAAGGTGGGAAATTTGTTCAATTATTAACATTTGAATAAGTGGCTTAAGGCCAGGCTTTTATGCTTTTTTGTGTTTGGCTCACTTTTCTTCTATATTTGTTTATTCCCTGACACAAGGGTCAGTCCCACCTCAACACTGATGGAATTGCGCATGGAGAAGAAGGATAAGTTCATCGATATCAATAAGGTCATTGCGAGCAAAGACCCCCGGCTACTCAAATGGATACCCGGTTTTATCCTGCGCTATGTCAAGCGCATCGTGCATGAGGATGAGATTAATGGCGCCCTGGACCGTATGGGCCACCTTCAGGGTTTACCGTTCATCGAAGCCATTCTGAAGGAATTCAATGCCAATATTATTGTGGAAGGGGAGGCGCGTATCCCCAGGGACGGGAAAGCCATCGTCGTGGCCAACCACCCGCTGGGAGGACTCGATGGACTGGCATTGATGCATGTGGTGGGACGTGTCCGAGAAGATATCGTCTTTCCGGTCAATGATCTTCTCCTGAATATTCCCAATCTAAGGGGATTGTTCATCCCGGTGAATAAACACGGCAGCAATGCAGCCAATGTCAGGGTGTTCGACGAGACCTTCTCTGGTGATAAAATGGTGCTGTATTTTCCGGCCGGCTTATGCTCCAGGAAGCAAAAAGGTGTGATCTGCGACACTGAATGGAAAAAGAGCATCATTACCAAAGCCCGTAAGTATCAAAGGGATATCATTCCTGTCCATATCAGCGGAAGGAATTCGAATTTCTTCTACCGACTGGCCAACATCCGGAAATCCCTCCGGCTGAAAGCGAATATTGAAATGCTTTACCTGGTGGATGAGATGTATAAGCAACGGAACCAGGATATTATCATCACATTTGGTAATCCGATATCCTGGCAAACCTTTACCCAGGAAAGAAAGGACAAAACCTGGGCTGAGCTCCTGAAAGAACATGTATATCACCTGGAATCCAATCAGGATGCTATCTTTGTTAAATAATTGAACTTACCCCTTGCTTAATCCTCCGTTCATGGACCCCATCATACCCCCTGTAAGCCGTGAATTGCTGAAGCAGGAACTCACCAGGGACCGCTTCATCAGAATGACCAATAACGGGAACAATGAGATCTACATCGTGGATCATCATAATGCGCCTCATGTCATGCAGGAAGTTGGGCGGCTGCGAGAGCTGACATTCCGCGAAGCTGGCGGAGGAACGGGTAAACCTACTGATATCGATGACCACGATACGTCCCCTGTTCCTTTCCAACAACTGATCGTATGGCAGCCCCAGGAGGAGGAAATTGTTGGTGGATACCGCTATATCCTTTGTCAGGACCTTATTCAGCCTGGCTCTGGTGATTTTGACAGCCCTACCTCCGGCCTCTTTTCTTTCAGCCGGAAATTCATCGATGAATTTCTGCCATACACCATCGAACTTGGCAGGTCCTTCGTTCAGCCGGCTTATCAGCCATCTCTGAATTCCAGAAAGGGGATTTACTCGCTGGATAACCTATGGGATGGGCTGGGTGCCCTGATGGTTGACCATCCCCATATCCGGTATTTTTTTGGCAAGATCACCATGTATCCGCATACCCCCGTTTTAGGAAGAGAACTGATTCTGTATTTCCTCCAGAAACATTTCCCGGATCCGGACGAACTGGTAAGACCTCACAAACCAGTACCGTTCCAGACACCGTTATCCAGGCTGGATGAGATGCTAAGCGAAAAGGAGTATGCTGCTGATTACCGCCTCCTTGTTCAGCACGTCCGAAGCCAGCAAATGAATATTCCGCCGCTCGTAAATGCTTACATGAACCTGTCTCCCACGATGCGCAGTTTCGGGACAGCCATCAACGACCATTTCGGGAAGGTTGAGGAGACAGGCATTATGGTTACCATTGGAGATATCTATGATGGCAAGGTTACAAGGCATGTCAGTACTTACCAGCGCTGAAAGGCATCAGGCTGTTACGATGGGAAGATATCTCCATTAACTATTGTGTAAATGATGCAAATCAAATCTTCCCGGTATGTTATCAGCGCAGGATCACTGCAGTCCTGCCCTGAGCCTGCATACCCTGAGTTTGCTTTTATTGGACGGTCCAATGTGGGTAAATCGAGCCTGATCAATATGCTAACGGGCCGCAAAATGCTGGCCCGTATCAGTGTCACTCCCGGCAAAACGCAGAAAATCAATTTCTTTCTTATTAATGAATCCTGGTATCTTGTCGACCTGCCAGGATATGGGTATGCACGGCGATCCAAACTGGACCGCGAGGCCTGGGATAAGATGGTGCGTGAATATCTGAAGGGGAGAAGTAATCTGAAGGTTATCTTTCTTTTAATTGATAGCAGGATAGATGCACAGGTATCTGACCTGGCGTTTATGTCGTGGCTGGCCGATGAAGGCCTGCCGTTCATCCTGGTCTTTACCAAAACAGACAAACTCGCCCGCAATGTCCTGCAACGTCAGCTCGATGCTTACCACAAAATATTGGAAGCAGAATGGGATACGCTGCCACTGGCCATCGTCAGCTCGGCCATCAATGCAAGCGGCCGGGAGGAAATCCTCCAGCTCATCGCAAATCTATCGGGAGAATCTTAGTAACCTATCTACTCAAATTCTACCATCAGGTGGTCCTTGGTGACCTTCTCACCTTCACTGACAAAGATGCCTTTGATGACCCCGTTCAAGGGAGCAATGATGTCATTGCGCATCTTCATCGCCTCCAGTATCAGCAGCCTGTCCCCTTCCTTAACACGACTTCCCTTTTTGACCATGATCTTCTGTATGGTGCCCGGAAGGAAAGCAGTGACTTTCTTAGGGTCTGTGGGCTTGTAGCTTTTCCGCTTGTTGTATTTCGTGTTGAAAAGCGTCCGGTATTTGATGTCATCCACGATAAGGGTCTCGTACCGGGATTCATTTGCTTCGTGCTCCATAAGCCAGATATTGTGCATTAAAAGGGCGGTATTCCGTGCTTCTTCTTGGGCCTGGTCTCGATCTTATTGGCAGATATCTCCAGTGCATGCAGGATAAAGCTCCGCGTGTCGGCCGGCTCGATGACGGCATCGACATAGCCATAGGCTGCAGCAACATAAGGATTGGCGAATTTCTTCTTGTATTCCTTGATCTTCTGCTTGCGGACAGCCTCAGGGTTCTCGGCCGACTTGATTTCGTTGCGGAAGATGATATTGGCGGCACCTTCAGGGCCCATGACGGCAATTTCTGCTGTGGGCCAGGCGAAGACGAAGTCGGCGCGCAGGTGATTGGAACACATGGCAATATAGCCACCACCATAAGCTTTGCGGAGGATGACAGTGATTTTCGGCACGGTAGCTTCCGAATAAGCATACAAAATCTTAGCACCATGACGGATTACACCTGCATGCTCCTGATCGATGCCTGGCAGGTAACCGGGCAGGTCAACCAGCGTTACCAGCGGAATGTTGAAGGCATTGCAGAACCGGATGAAACGACCTGCTTTATCGGAGCTGTCGACATCCAACACCCCGGCCAGGACCAGGGGCTGATTAGCGACAAAACCGACGGTCTGGCCGGCCACCCGGGCAAAGCCAACAACGATGTTTTCCGCAAAATGCTCATGGACTTCCATAAACTCGGAATCATCGCAGATGCCGCGGATAATGTCGCGCACATCATAGGGCTGTCGCGGATCAGTAGGGATGATCTGGTCGATCTTATACTGACGGACCTTTGGCGGTTTCTTTGGGAATGGCTCTGCCTTCTTTTCATTGTTCCAGGGAATGAAACTGACCAGCTGCTTGATCTGATCAAAGCATTCCTGCTCACTCAGGGCAAAGAAATGTGCATTGCCGGTGATTTCAGAATGCACACGGGCTCCGCCCAGCTCTTCCATGCTGATCTCCTCGCCCAGCACCGTCTTGATGACCTCAGGACCGGTGATGAACATCTTGGAAATCTTGTCCACAACAAAAACAAAATCGGTGAGGGCCGGACTGTAAACAGCCCCTCCGGCACAGGGTCCCAGGATCACAGAAATCTGTGGAATAACCCCGGAAGCAAGGGTGTTGCGGTAGAATATCTCACCATAACCTGCCAGGGAGTTAACCCCCTCCTGAATACGGGCACCGCCGGAATCGTTGATCCCAATCAGTGGTACCTTCAGTTTCATGGCATGATCCATGATCTTGCAGATCTTCTTGGAATGCATCCAGCCCAGAGAACCACCAGCAACGGTGAAGTCCTGCGCATAGATACATACTGGATAACCATTGATCGTCCCGGTGCCGGTGATGACACCATCCCCGGGAAGATACTTCTTATCCATGTCAAAGTCCTTAGCAGCATGCTCCACGAACAGGTCATATTCGTGGAAGGACTTGGGGTCAAGCAACGCAATGATGCGTTCCCTGGCCGTCATCTTACCAACGGATTTTTGCTTTTCGATCGCTTCCTGACCGCCGCCCATCAGGGCTCCGCGCATCCGTTTCTTAAGATCACTGGTCTTTTGTTTCAAGGACATAAGAATCGGGATTGGTTAGGCAAAAAAAAGCCGGCCACATCTTCCGGCAAGAGTACAAAAATAGGGAAATATTGGACGTAGGCAAGACTTTTCTTTATTGCTGCTGTCCATCAGTGTGGTAGAAATCAGAAACACGATATTGCGTAAATTCGCAGTTCATCTAAAACCCATGGAAGCTGAGGATATCCGGACATACTGCCTTCAAAAACCTGAAGTCAGCGAGCATTTTCCTTTCGATGATGTGACCCTGGTCTTTAAGGTCAAAGGAAAGATCTTTGCCTTATGCGCCCTGGATGCCCATCCCTTATGGATCAACCTGAAATGCGACCCGGAGCGGTCAGCCGGGCTACGGGAACACCATCCCGCCATCACCCCGGGTTACCATATGAACAAGGTCCATTGGAATACAATCATTCTGGATGGCAGCCTCCCGGTACCATTCATTCTCGGGCTGATTGACCATTCCTATGACCTGGTATCCGCTTCGATAAAGGGAAAAAGTAAACGGAATACCGTGAAAAAGTAGGTGTCCGCAGCCTCGAATCAGCGAAGTCCGATCAGATCAATAGCCTGTTTTCACTACCCTGAAAACGGCCTCAGTATCTTGAATCACAATTCTTACAATGTACAGGCCTTTGGCAAGTCCGGAAACCTGTATTCCTTCGCATGTCAGGCGGGCCGTTGTCAGCTTTTCAGCGCCTACCATCCGTCCGTCACTATGGTGAATCGATACAGCCACCTCCGCATCACCGGGTATAAAGCCTCTGAAATGGATATAATCGCTGAAGGGATTCGGATAAAGCTGCCATTGTGGCCGGGTGTTAGCCGGATCCATCCCCACACAGTGCTCAACCAATATATATGATGTGTCTTTTCCAATGCATCCCGTCTGGGGATCAGTGATACTATAGATGATCATATGGTTCCCCTGGCCGGCAGCCGTTGGGTTAAACATCCCTCCTGTGACATAATTTCCAGCGTAAGTTCCACCGCCCGGGATGCCTCCACTCAGCATGAAGGGCGGCCAGTCGTCACAGGCATTGGCAAGGGGGCCCAGGCTCACGGCCGGCGGAGGGATGATCTGGATGGTTGACGATGCTGTTCCCGTAATCCCAATGATGTCAGTTACCGTAATAGTATAAGTGGTGGTGGACAGAGGTGTAGCAACAGGATTGGCAATGGCAGGATTGCTCAGCCAGGTTGATGGAGACCAGGCGTAGGTGTAGGGCGGATATCCTCCACTAACGATGATCTGCATATTGACAGGCGTCCCGGAGCATACGCTGGGTCCGGGACTGGCCAGTACCTCTACCAGCCCGCCTTTGAGCTGCATTACTTTGCTTAACCCACCTGCGGCAAAATTGCCTTGCTGCGGGGCCTGTGGATCATAAACGGCAAAGGCCTGGTAGGCTGTGGATGTGCTCTCTTTCCATATTCTCCACTTTATCACTTCACCTGCAGCGAAACCATTACCCTGGCCGGGCATGGCGCCATAAGCAGTCAGGGTGTCGCTTGCTGAGAAAATCTTCTTATACCCGGCGCAAGCCAGTCCGGTGGAAGACTGATAGAACGCACCCACATAATCACCATTGTTAATGGCCACATTGTTTACCAGCATTCCCGATAGGGGAGGCAGAACGATTTTGTGCATATGCGGCGTAATGGTATATGTCCATAAAGGCCCGGGAGGGACATGAACAAGGTCGGTCTTGTCCACATTGAGATACACGATGTTGTTGTTGGCGTAAGGGTCCAGGTCGCCCCTGACTGCCAGCCCGGGCTCCATGTCCTGCTGGTAAAGCAGATGGAGTTTGTTGTCGCTGAATGCGGCCATGGAGGGGAATACGCATTCATGCGCACTGTGTATCGGAGCGGCAGTCAAATCCAGAATATTGCCCCAGCTGTATCCCATGTCAATGGATTTTCGACCAAGTAAATGACGGTAATGCTGAACGCCGTTGGTCAGGTTTTCCATCACCGAGGAATAAACCAGGTATATGATATTGTTGCTGTCGATTGTGGCGGTGGGCATTCCGCTGAGCGACACATAATAATATCCCACGGTGCTGATATCCAGGCTGCCGTTGTTGTTCACATCCAGGGCATACCCGGCCAGCTGGCCGTGGTTTTCAAGGGTGTCCGGATGCAGGGTGTTTTTGACGAACGAAGATGTGATTTGCGGCATGTCCTCATTCCAGTAGCCCAGGCCATCCACCAGCGGAAACCAGTAAGAACCGGCTGTGTTGGCATAAGCCCGGTTGATGCCGAAAAACACATGAACCTTGCCGTTGTTGTCGATGGCAGCCGCGACGCTGCCATCCGGACAGTAGAAGGTGTCCGTGACAGTCGGCGTGGTACGGTTAAAGAAAGGATAAGGATGCTGCCAGATCATGGTCTTTGTCCAGCTCGTTCCATTGTTGGTGGATTTCAATAGAAAAAGATCGAACCAGCTGTCGCCCACCACAAAGGCGAGGGTATTGCCCCTGGGTTCGGCCCATGCATAGCAATCACCCGACAGACCCAGATAAGCGGAGGTGTCGGTGCCAGGAGGCTGGACGCCGCTGATATCCCAGCTCAATCCCCCGTTGGTGGATCTGTAATAGAGGAGCGCTCCGTCGCTGCCGTTGTATAAAGTACCGGCATTGGCGATGGGTGCGGTGAGGGCCATGATGTGGATATTGCTATGAGTGATCCCCGACGTGATCATCCGTGGCCAGAGCAGATTGGGGTTGGAAGTTGGACCCGCGAGGCTTGTGTGTGCCCATGTTCCTGTGCCCCTGACAGCCCTCGTGCTGATGTTCAATCCCGTGGATCCGATATGGCTGACAACGATCTCCCCACCCGTTCCCAGCGGAGCATAAGAAGGCCATCCGACCTTGATATTCTCAATCCGGACTGTCGGTGCTGCCCCCCATGAGGTGCCATTGAAATAATTGTAACCGGTTCCCCTGTTCACGAAATTGGGATAGTCGGTGCTATACATCCATGTTGCCGCCATGGTGCCGTCAGGGTAGCGGTAGAACCGGTTCTGATTGCTTTTGTTTGTCTGTAGATCATAAAAGGTCGTACCGGTAATGTATTCACTGATGATGTCAGGTTGATGAATGGATTCGAAGGCATCACCAGCATGGTCTAATTGCCTTGCTGGATTGTCGCAACTAAGAGGAACCCTGACCCCCTGGTTTTGCCATTCCTGGGGAATGCGGGCCCTGGACTGTCCGGCGACAGCCAGACTAATAAGGAGAAGGGCAATAAAGAACAGGATGCGAAACCGGAAGCTGCCGGGAATGGCAGTCAAAGCAGAAAGAGCAGTCATGGCAGGAAGCTTTAAAATGCCTGCTAAATATAATGAATCAAATGGCTAAAAGCAACAACCTTAACTTGTTGGCTAAAGCAGTTTCAATGCGACGCATTGGTGTCAGGGGTCGCTCAGGATGTTGTTGGGTTTTCTCCGCCTTCCGCAGTCCTTTTGGATGGCTTGGGACGGAACATGTCTCCGATGAGATAACCCATCGTGCCTCCCCAAAGCATGGTGAGCCATGGATTGGAAGTGATGGGACAGGTTCCCTGTTTGCATCCGATTTCGGTGTAATACAGATAACCTCCCAGCAGCCCCGCTATCGAACCCAGGATCCTGGGATTCAGCAATATGGTCTTAAGCCGTTTAATTCCGGTGTTCTCTTCAGTCATGGTTAATCTGTGTTAGGTGTTGCAATCATGGTCTGCTGAAGGGCTTCTGACAGGCTTTCCTGCGATTGCATCCCCATGAGCCGGTTCACTTCTTTTCCATCCTTATAGATGATCATGGTTGGAATAACCTCTATTCCCTGCGCTTCTGCAATGGATCTGTGCTGGTCGATGTCGAGCTTAGCTACAACCGCTTTCCCATACATTTCTTTGGCCACGGCATGCAGCGCAGGTTCCATGGCTTTACAGGGCTTGCACCATTCGGCCCAGTAATCCACCAGGACCACCCCTGAAGCAATGGTGGACTGGAAATTCTGGTCATCGAGGTGCAAGGTGTACTTGTCCTTGCTGCCATAGCTGGAGGTTCGCTGGACAATGATCACACCTGCCATGGCGATGATGACGGCAATCAGAAACCACCCGAACCACCGGGATTTTTTTACTTCCTCTTGTTTTTGCTCTGTCATGTGAAGGAAACGCTTGGTTAATGAAAGTGTTCACAATGGAATCGGAACTACCTGAAATGCACAACGGTTATGCCGTGCCCTCCCATTTCAATATGCTCGTCATGGTATTGCCGCACTTCAGGAATATGGGAAACAAACTCCCGCACGACCTGGCGAAGGATACCGTCTCCTTTCCCATGAAGAATGCGTATCGTATTGATGTTAAGTAAGATGGCATCATCGATGTAATGACGTAGGGTGTAAAGGCACTCTTCTGCCCGCATGCCCCTGAGGTCGATCTGGGCATTGAAGTTGGCCATCTTTTCATTGATCTCATCAATGATCCGTCTTTCGCTCCTGGGTTTGGACCTGGCCTGTTCTTTCATTTCCTTCGCATCCGGGCGCTGCAACTGACTGACAGGTAGGCGCATCTTCATACTGGCAAAAGCCACTTCTGCCATTTTTCCCTGTATAGAGATAATCTCTCCGATCGTTTGTTGTCCGACTACCTGGACTTTATCGCCGGTGGTGAGTTCTTTTGGAAGACTGACTTTTGATGTTTTTCTGGCAGCAGGCGGTGGTTTTTCAATGATGTCTTCTTTCTCTTTTTTTATGATGACCTCAGGTGGCTGAGGCTCAGAGACAAGAGCAGCGGCCTGTTCTTCCAGCTTTTGCCTGAGTGCTCTTGTCGCCTCCCTGGAGGCGCTGGCTTCTTTAATTTCGCGTATCGTGGTTTCGATCAACCGGTTGGAATCTTCAATCAGCGTACGGGCCTGTTTTCTTGCTTCTGCCAGGATTTCCTGCCTGCGTTTTTCCAGGTCCCGGGTCTGGTTTTCATATTTATCTATCATTTCTGAAAGAAAGGCATCGGCAACACGAAGCTCGGTCTGTTTTTTATCCATGGCACGCCTGTCATTCTCCAGTTGCTGCAGCTGACGGTCCAGATCAATAAGATCCTGCCCTGCTTTCTGAACGGCAGCATCCAGCACGTCCTGCCCCAATCCGATCCGTGACGCGATCTCAAAGGCAAAGGAGCTCCCAGGTTTACCGGTTTCAAGGGCAAACAGGGGCGACATATTTGTCACATCAAATTGCATGGCGCCGTTGATGATTCCATCTCTTTGCCCACCCATCATCTTCAGGTTGGCGTAATGTGTCGTGACCACTCCGAAGGCGCCTTTGGTATGCAGTTTTTCCAGTATTGCCTCGGCAAGTGCCCCTCCGAAGCGTGGCTCGGTTCCGGCGCCAAACTCATCGATAAGAAACAATGTACCGGCATCACTCTCTCTGAGAAATACCTGCATATTAAGCAGATGTGAGCTGTATGTACTCAGGTCATTTTCAAGGCTTTGTTCATCTCCTATGTCGAGTAGCAGCTTGTTGAAGATCCCGGTCTCTGAAGTGGCCCGCATGGGAACCAGTAAACCACATTGCAGCATATATTGCAGCAGAACAACGGTTTTCAGCGCGACGCTTTTACCACCGGCATTGGGACCTGAAATGACCAGGATGCGCTCCCCGTCATCGAGCTTGATGCGCAGCGGAACCACTGATTTCTTCTGGGCCTGATGGGAAAGGTAGAGGAGAGGGTGCACGGCATCGAACCATTCGATAATGGGTTTGTCGTTCAGCAGTGGCTTGTCTGCCTTCAGCTGCAGGGCGAGTCTGGCTTTGGCCCTGATCAGGTCCATGCGGGCCAGAAAGTCATAGGCAGCGCGTATCTCAGGCAGCATGGGCCGCAAGGTATCTGCCAGCGCGGTAAGGATTCTTCTGATCTCCTCTTCTTCCGCCAGTTCAAGTTCACGTATCTCGTTGTTGGCTTCGAATATTTCCTGCGGCTCAATATAGAGGGTGTGTCCTGTGGCTGAGCGGTCATGGATGAGACCTTTCAGTTGCCTTTTGGATGCGGCCAATACAGGCAGGACAAGCCGGCCATTGCGGATGGTCATCTCCGCATCATCGGCCACCCAACCCGAGCGCCTGGCCTGGGTCATGATGGCACTGATCTCTTGCTCCACCCTTGCCTGTAAGCGAAAACGTTCACGCCTGAGTCTGGCCAGTTCCGGACTGGCATCATCCCTTACTATGCCCCGCTCATCGAGCAGGCGGTCCAGGGATGCGATGATTTCAGGATCTATGGAAACCTCAGCGGCAAGGGTGGCCAGTTCGGGGTATTCCCCTTGCCTTTCCCCCAGCAGGAAATGGCAAATTCCGGCGATACTGTGAAGGGATGCCCTGAGTTCTACAAGAACGGCAGGTTCGAGGAAGGCCCCTTTCACTGCCAGCAAACGCAGGCCATCCCGCATATCGAAATAGTCCTGGGCAGGGAATGGTTCGCTGAACAGCAGGATGCGCCGCATCTCCATGGCCTGGTCGAGCGCAACACGGATATCATCCATGTCATCGGTGAAATGGATTTCCGCAACAAGGTCTCTGGCCGGGTCGCTCATGCAATGCATGCTGAGCAGCCGTCGGATCTGGTCAAAGCCGGTCTTCTGTTCGAAATTGTAAGGGTAAATCAATACGTAGCTGTTTGCAGTATCATCATACCATCCTTCCATTTAGGGCAGATGGCAGAACTGTTCGTCTCAGTATTCTTAATATCAGATCATTGGGTATTTCCTGAAGATTTCAGATGATTTCATCAGGATATCAATGTACTGAGCGCGTTTATAGGCATAGGGATCATTGCTGTTGAAGCGGGACAGTTTCCCCCTGAAGTCATCGATGCTGGTATAGCCTTTGGACTCCATCCAGTCTTCCATTTCAAGCAGCATATTACGGATGTGTGATATCTTGAACTTGTAGAGTGCGCTGACCACCTGTACGGCGTCGGCGCCGGCGAGGATGAGCGCTACGATGTCTTTACCGCTGAAGATACCGCCACTGGTGCAGATCGACGAGCCAATTTCTGTGTGCAGCAGACCGGCATAACGCAGCGCCAGGCGCTTGTCTTCAGGGTTGCTGAGGTTGTAGGGGAAATGATGTTTTTCACTGTCTACATCAATATCAGGTTCAAACATGCGGTTGAACAACACAAAGCCATCAGCGCCGGCCCTGTCCATTTCATGAATGACTTTTTCGGTATTGGTATAATACGGACTGATCTTGACGCTCACCGGGATCTGGATGGTCGCCTTGATATCCCTGATGATGCGGATTTGCTCATCAATGATAGCGGCTTCGTCTTTGTCCGGGCCGGCTGCGCCCTGAAACAGGTTCAATTCCAGTCCGGCAACGCCGGTTTCTGCGACTTCTTTGGCATACTCCACCCAGGAACCGCTATCCACGGCATTGATGGAGGCAAAGACAGGGATATCGACAGCAGCGACGGCCTGTTTCAGGTTGTGCAGGTACTCCCTTGGCCCCGCATGAGAAATATCAGGAAAGAGGCTGATCATTTCCGCATTGCGGTCGTTGTAGTCCTGCATGTCCATTTCCATCTGCAGGTCTTCCAGCTGTATCTGCTCTTCGAAAAGGGATTTATAGACCACAGCGGCGGCGCCGGCAGCCTCCATTTTTTGCAGGTTACCGGTGTCGGTGGATAAATTACATGCCCCAACAATGATGGGATTCTTGAGCTTAATGCCCAGATAATGGGTCTGAAGGTCTACCATAGCCTTATATCGTTTAAGTTAAGAGACGGTTGATTTATGTCGCAGATATGATCCATGACATTACAAAGATAACCAAACAACAGAATGATACGATACATAAGGTCCTTAAGCGGGCTTTGATCATGGGATCGTTTTTAATTTATAATCAATTTAAATAACTGATAACTAGTCCTCCGCACCCGCTCTTCCTTCATAAATTGCTTCAATTCCCTTAATTTCGCAGGAAATTTGAGCACGATCACCAACAGGTTTTAACTTACATACAATACCATGAAAAAGAAGAATTTCGTCACGTGTGAAGGCAATTATGCTGCCGCGCATATCGCTTATATGTTCAGCGAAGTTGCCTGCATTTATCCCATTACACCTTCGTCCAATATGGCCGAATTCGTGGATGAATGGTCGGCCAATGGCCTGAAAAACATTTTTGGGGAAACGGTGGAGGTTCGCGAGATGCAATCAGAAGGTGGCGCAGCCGGTGCTGTCCACGGTGCATTGCAGGCGGGGGCCCTCACAAGCACCTACACTGCTTCACAGGGGCTGCTGCTTATGATTCCCAATATGTACAAGATTGCAGGAGAACTGCTGCCGGCTGTCTTTCATGTCAGCGCCCGTACTGTGGCCACACATGCCCTGTCCATTTTCGGCGACCATAGCGATGTCATGGCAACCCGACAGACCGGATTCGCCATGCTGGCGACAGGTAGCGTCCAGGAAATCATGGACCTGGCAGCAGTTGCCCATCTCACTGCTATCAAAACGCGTATCCCCTTCCTCCATTTCTTCGACGGCTTCCGCACCTCTCACGAGGTCCAGAAAGTTGAGGCACCAACGGTGGAGCAGATGAGAGAGCTGGTGGACTGGCAGGCAATCCAGCGATTCAGGGATAATGCCCTTAACCCTGAGCATCCTTTTACACGCGGAACAGCCCAGAATCCGGATATCTTCTTCCAGGCCAGAGAGGCCAACAGCCATTTCTATGATAAAATTGCCGATGAAGTGGAAGCCCAGATGCAAAGAATGGCGGCCATCACCGGCAGGGAATATCATCCCTTTGATTATTACGGAGATACCGAAGCTGATAACATCATCATCGCCATGGGCTCTATCACGGATACGATCCGTGAGGTCATCGATTACCTCATGGCCAAAGGTGAAAAAGTCGGCCTGATCGCGGTCCACCTCTACAGGCCTTTCTCAGCCAAGTATTTCTTCCGTGCCATGCCGTCATCGGTCAAGCGGATCACTGTCCTCGACCGCACCAAGGAGTTGGGCGCCAACGGCGAGCCGCTTTACCTCGATGTCAAAGACCTGTTCTATGGTGCTGCCAATGCCCCCCTTATCGTGGGCGGTCGCTATGGTCTGAGCTCGAAGGATACTACCCCGGCTCATATTCTTTCTGTTTTTGAGAATATGAAGCTTCCGGAACCTAAGAACCAGTTCACCATCAGTATTGTGGATGATGTGAAATTCACCTCGCTGCCACTGCTGCCGGATATCAGCGTTGTCCCCAAAGGAACCTTCGAAGCTAAGTTTTATGGTATCGGTGCAGACGGTACAGTGGGGGCCAATAAGAATTCTATCAAGATCATCGCGGATGCCATGGACAAATACTGCCAGGCATACTTTGCATACGACTCCAAGAAGTCAGGCGGTATCACCACCTCTCACCTGCGCTTTGGAGATCAACCCATCCGCTCGCCCTACCTGGTCAATTCACCCGACTTTGTCGCATGCCATGTGCCGGCATACCTGGAGAAATATGACATGCTCAAAGGCCTGAAGCCGGGAGGATCTTTTCTGCTTAACTCCATCTGGGACGAGGAAGAGACCAAGCACCGACTTCCGGACCATATGAAGAAGTACCTGGCAAAAAACAATATCGCCTTCTACATTATTAATGCCACCCAGATCGCAGAAGAGATTGGACTGGGCACCCGGACCAATACCATCATGCAGGCGGCCTTCTTCAAAGTCTCAGAGGTCATTCCTTATGAACTGGCCGAGAAAGAAATGAAGGACGCCATCTACAAGACCTATGGGCGTAAGGGGGAGATGATCGTGAAGATGAACAATGCCGCCATTGATAGGGGTAGTGCAGTCATACGCGTTGAAGTACCTGCTGAATGGGCCAATCTGGAGCTCGTAGCAAAAGATGACGACCGGGATACCCCTGACTTCATCAAGAATGTTTTTGAACCCATCAACCACCTGAAAGGGGATGACCTGCCGGTCAGCGCCTTCCTGGGAAGGGAAGACGGAACGCTTCCCGCCGGAACCACTGCCTACGAAAAGCGAGGTATTGCAGTGAATGTACCCGAATGGATACCTGAAAACTGTATTCAGTGTAACCAGTGTGCCTATGTTTGCCCGCATGCCTGTATCCGTCCCTTCCTGATCAATGAAACGGAGATGAAGGGCCTCCCCGAAGGAACAGCCACGCTCCAGGCGATACCCGCCAAGTCATTTGGTACATTGCAGTACCGCATCCAGGTGAGCCCGCTGGATTGTACAGGATGTGAGAACTGTGCCGAAGTTTGTCCAACCAAAGACAAAGCCCTGGTCATGAAGCCGCTGGGCTCACAGCTCGAAGAAGCAGACCGCTGGAATCATTTTGTGGACCATGTGACCTATAAGGATGATGTTGTTCCCAGGGATCAGAGCGTTAAGAATAGTCAGTTCGCCCAGCCACTGATGGAATTCAGCGGCGCATGTGCAGGCTGTGGAGAGACACCTTATGTTAAGCTGATCACCCAGTTATTCGGAGAACGCATGATCGTTGCCAATGCCACAGGCTGCTCCTCCATCTGGGGTGGTTCTGCACCGGCAACACCCTATTGTGCCAGCAAAAAGAATGGTAAAGGGGTTGCCTGGGCCAACTCACTCTTCGAAGACAATGCCGAGTTTGGATATGGTATTGCCACCGGCGTCAATAAGATCCGGACACGGATAGCCCGCCTGATGACCGAAAACATGAAAGCTGTGGCACCTGAAACCAAAGCCATCTTCCAGGAATGGATTGCTGCCAAAGAAGATGCCCAGGGCTCAGAAGAGGTCACGGCAAGACTCCTCCCCATCCTCGAAAAGGAAAAACATGAGGTGGCTGCCCACATCCTTGATCTGAAGAACTACCTCATCAAGAAATCTGTCTGGATCTTCGGTGGTGACGGCTGGGCCTATGATATCGGATACGGTGGACTGGATCATGTGCTGGCCTCCGGTGAGGATGTCAATATCCTGGTTATGGATACGGAAGTGTACTCCAATACGGGCGGCCAGGCCAGTAAGGCAACCCCGGTCGGGGCGGTGGCAAAATTCGCAGCCGGCGGGAAACGGATCAGGAAAAAAGACCTCGGTGCCATGGCCATGACCTATGGTTATGTGTATGTGGCTCAGGTGGGCATGGGTGCAAGCCAGTCACAGTTCCTCAAGGCGGTTAAAGAGGCAGAAGCCTACCCCGGTCCTTCCATGATCATCGCCTACGCCCCGTGTATCAACCATGGTCTGCGCGCCAGCATGGCCCAGACACAGGATGAAACCAAACGGGCAGTGGAAGCAGGCTACTGGTCACTCTACCGCTTCAATCCCATGCTGGAAAAAGAAGGTAAAAACCCCTTCGTGCTGGATTCCAAGGAGCCGGACTGGTCCAAGTTCCAGGAATTCCTCAATGGCGAAGTGAGGTACACCTCCCTTAAGAAGGCTTTCCCTGAAGTAGCCGGCGAATTGTTCAAGGCTGCAGAAGAGAATGCCCGTTGGCGGCACAACAGTTACAAACGCCTTGCCAGCCTGGATTATACTGAATAGACCAATAATTGTTTGATATGCCTTAGGCCCGGAAGTCCACGCGATTTCCGGGCCTGATTTTTTTGTACCCATTGTTTTTGTATTGAAAAATGTATATTTTCGCATAGAAGTACTTGATTTCTTTTGTTAAGCCCAGATCCTTATGGCCGGAAACTTTTTTCGTCGACTGATGCCGCCACCAGCCTGGCGCTTCCCTGTTCTGATGGTACTCGCCATCTTCACCGGTTTGGCTGCCTTTACATTTTATGCCGCCAAAGCGCATTCCTATCTTTCGGAAGATCCTGCCACATGCGTGAATTGCCATCTTATGGCACCGCAGTATGCTACATGGAGTCATAGCTCACATCGTGAATGGGCTACATGCAACGATTGTCATGTACCCCATAACAATGTCCTTAGTCACTATTATTTTAAGGCCATGGATGGCTTGCGCCACGCCACGATCTTCACGCTCCGGGCCGAACCTCAGGTGATCTTTATCAAAAGCGCAGGTAAAAGGGCTGTTCAGAAGAACTGCATCCGCTGCCATGAACACCTGATCACTGACGGTAAGGTGCTGAATTATACCGATCAGGTGCATGCAGGCAGAACCGACCGTGTATGCTGGGAATGCCACCGTGAAACACCCCATGGCAGGGTGAACAGCCTCTCCAGCGTTCCCAATGCCCGCGTCCCGCTCCCGGAAACTGTCGTGCCACAATGGCTGCAACGTGTAATGAAAACCAAATAATGTAACCATACCAAAACCGACACAAATGAAACCTATTGCTGAACAAATCCGGTCAAAACCCTGGCTTGGATGGCTGCTGTTCCTGGTCACGGTGGTTGTAGTTTTCCTCCTTGGACTCCTCGCCTCCAGCATCGTGGAAAGAAGGGCTGAAGCCGCTGTGGTATTCAACCCGCAGGTGAAATACAGCCAGTTTGAACCCCGCAATGAGATCTGGGGTAAGAACTTCCCCAAAGAATATGAGTCTTATATGAGGACTGCCGACACCTCCTTCATCAGCAAACATAATGGCGGTGCACTGATAGATATGCTGGAAGTTAATCCACGCATGGTGGTGCTTTGGGCTGGATACCTCTTTTCCCGTGATTATAATCAGGGCAGAGGGCATTATTATGCCGTGACGGATGTTTACAATTCATTAAGGGTCGGTGCCCCCATGGATGGCAAACCTAGTCCGCAACCCAATACATGCTGGACCTGCAAAAGCCCGGATGTGCCGCGACTGATGAATGAACTTGGTATCGCTGAATTCTACCGCGGTACCTGGGAAACAAAAGGCACTGAAGTGGTCAATCACATTGGCTGTGCTGATTGCCATGATGCCAATACCATGAACCTCAGGATTTCCAGGCCAGGCCTCATCGAAGCCTTTGAGCGCCAGGGCAGGGACATTACCACGGCCACGCACCAGGAAATGCGTAGCCTGGTTTGCGCCCAATGCCATGTTGAATATTATTTCAATAAAAAAGTGGTGGAAGGTGTCAGTTATCTCACCTTCCCCTGGGATAAAGGCTTCTCGGTCGAAGAAATGGAAGCCTACTATGATAATATTGAGTTCGCTGACTGGACCCATTCACTGAGCCGTGCACCCATGCTTAAGGCACAACATCCTGATTATGAGATCTATCTCTTGGGGACGCACGCCAGCCGCGGGGTGTCCTGCGCCGACTGCCATATGCCGTATCGCAGCGAGGGTGGACAAAAGTTTACGGATCACCATATCCAAAGTCCTCTGAATAATATCGCCAGCTCCTGCCAGGTTTGCCATCGCGAAAGCAAAGAACAACTCCTTGCAGATGTGTATTCCCGTCAGGATAAGATATTGGAAAACAGAGATAAACTGGAGGAAATGTTGGTGTTTGCCCATGTTGAGGCCAAGAAAGCCTGGGATCTGGGTGCTACCGAAGACCAGATGAAAGATATCCTTAAATCCATCCGTCATGCACAATGGCGCTGGGATTTTGCCGCCGCCAGCCATGGCGCTTCTTTCCATGCTCCTGTCGAAACAGCCCGCATCATCTCCTCTGGGATGGTCATCATCCAGGAAGGAAGACTCAAACTGGCCCGCTTACTCGCTTCACTCGGTCACAACGAGATGGTTCCTTATCCTGATATATCTACCAAAGCCAAAGCGCAAGCCTTCATTGGACTGGATATGGAGACCTATGAGAAAGATAAAGCGGTCTTCCTGCAAACCATCGTACCTGAATGGTTGAAGGTGGCGGCTGAAAGAGAAAAGACCTATGAAGTGAAGGATCTCTTCACAGGTAAATAAGCAACCTGCCTCTTGCATAGAAAGGCCTGGCCGGGAAACCGACCGGGCCTTTCTTGTTAATGGACGAAATTCCGTAATACTCCACCTACACCCTAAGCCGGAAGCACGTATTTTTGCGGTTAAACCGATCAATATGGAAAGCCGTGCCAACGAGGCTTATAAAGCCTCAATTATTTGGAGAATACTTTTCCTTGTCAGTCTTCTGGCTGTTATTGTGTTGCTTTACAGAGACATAAGAAGGGGATGGGACGGGGATATCACACCGCCGGATTTGAGTCAGCAAGATACCTTACACATTATTGATACCGTTTGTGGTAATCAATATATGCAGATGGCGGTGCTGTTTCAACAACAATCCGCGGAGTTCCGGGCTTTAAGTATTCAGGGATTCAGCGTGGCACTGGAAGCCCTGAAAGAAGATCTCATGGATAAAAGCGTTACCAGGCGCAGGGCCATCATCACAGATATTGATGAAACAATTCTGGACAACAGCCCCTATCAGGCGGAGTGTGTCTTATCAGGCATTTCTTATCCTGAAGGATGGGATGAGTGGTGTCTGGAAGCCAGCGCTGCCGCCCTTCCCGGTGCCCTTGCTTTCTGTCAGACCGCCATTAAGTACGGTGTGGATGTCTTTTATGTTACCAATCGCAAGGAACATCTTAGAGATGCAACCAGACAAAATCTTCTTGAATTGGGATTTCCTTTAAAGGACGACGAGCATCTCATCATGCGAACAGCTTCCTCGGATAAAGAAGCCCGTCGACAGGAAATTGCAGCAAAGTACCATGTCTCTCTTCTTCTTGGAGACAACCTGAATGATTTTTATGGTTCCTATTACCATGCCGATCCCCGAAGGCGTGCAGAATTAACCGACAGCTTGTCCCGCTTGTTTGGTAAAAGATATATCGTATTCCCCAACCCCATGTACGGGGACTGGGAATCAGCTTTATATGGAGAACAGGATACCCTGGATCAGGATGCAAAAATGGCCTTGCGGAATACAAAACTGCAAGGCTTCAGACAGCTTGCTGCACCATCTTCTGCCTTGCAGTAGTATTTATAATACGATTTCCTTTTACTTGATCTGGATATCCATCAACATTCTCGCCTGAACGCCCTGCATGGTCGTAAGGGTCTTGATGGAAGTGTAATAGGGATAAAAATATCCCAGCTCCTGCTGAAGGGCTTTTACCCTGGCCTGGCTGCCAAACATTTCCATAAACTTCTCGAAGGGATCCTTAACTTCCGGAAGCTCGGAGATACGGTATTCTGTGATTCCCGCCATACCAGCTGCCATTCGGATAGCTTCATCCAGACCGCCAAACTTATCAATCAGGCCGATGCGCAAGGCATCCGTACCGGCCCAGACACGTCCCTGCCCAATGGAATCTACCATGGCTTTCTCGATGCCCCTGCCTTCTGAGACATGACCGATGAAATCATCATACATGTCTTCCACCTGCTTTAGCAGGACTGCTTTCTCTGTCTCGTTCATGGGTCTGTTGACACCCACAAAATCTGCGTGATCGTTGGTCATGACCCGGTCGAAGGTGAGCCCTAACTTCTGATTGAAGAATTTCTCCATATTCGGGATGACACCAAAAACCCCGATAGAACCTGTGATGGTGTTCGGACTGGCGATAATGCTGTCAGCGCCACAAGCGATGTAATATCCGCCTGAAGCGGCTACACCCCCAAAGGAGGCCACCACGGGCTTGGCTTTTTTGGCCAGGATGATCTCACGGTGAATCACCTCTGAAGCCAAACCATCACCACCCGGAGAATTGACCCTCAGTACAATGGCTTTCACTTTTTCATCTTCCCTGGCCTTGCGAATGGCTTTGGCAAAACGCTCTGAACCCACATTGCCATCGGTTCCCTTGCCTGAGACGATATCACCCTCCGCATAGATCACAGCAATCTTGTCTTTCGCGATCTTCTTTTCTTGTGGATCAGCGGCTTTCAGGTATTTGGATAACTTAATGAGCTTGAGATCCTTGCTGGCTTCGATCCCCGCACTGTCAGCCAGTTCATCCAGCAACTCATCCATGTAACGAAGCCCATCTACAAGGCCGGCTTCCACGGCATCTCCCGGATCGGTCAGACTGAGTTGGTTGGCCAGGCTGTTCAGCTCATCCTGGGTGATGTTGCGACGGTCGGCGATGCCATCAACCATCTGATTCCAGAGGGCAGAGATATAGGTTTTGACCTGCTCCTTATTGGCTTCGCTCATTTTGTCCTGGATCAGGGGCTCCACAGCTGCCTTGAATTTTCCGTGACGGATTACCTGGGCTTCAATCCCCAGCTTGTCCAGAGTGCCTTTCAGAAAGGCCACTTCTCCGTTGATCCCCTTGAACAGGAAGAACCCTTCGGGATGCATATAGATCCTGTCGGCAACTGATGCCAGATAATAAGCCTGCTGGTCTATCATTTCTCCATATGCAATGATCCACTTCCCGCTTTCCTTGAACTTCAGAAGGGCATTACGCAATTCTTCAACCGTAGCAGCGTAGGCCGGAACACTGCTGACTTCGAAATAAATTCCTTTGATCTTGCTGTCCCTCGCGGCCTTTTCAAGGTTGTCCATAATATCTTTAAGACCGGTCACTTCCATGCTTTCAAACGAAGCAGGGTTGAAGTTGCTGAACGGATCATCTGTTGATCTGTCCGGGATGGCCTGGGCGAAGGTGACATGGAGTACAGATTTATCACTGACTTCAACCGTGGATTTGGTGAAGGACATGGCCGCTGCAATGATGCCAACGAGGATGAAAAACAACAACAATAATGTAAGTATCGTCCCCAGCATAGAGGCGAACATGAATTTAAAGAACTGTTTCATAGCGGTGTGAGTTGTTTAGAATGATACAATATTACAGACTTTATCGTGACAATGCAACATACGTGCTTTAGCTTATCATTATCTTTGTTCTTTCATGTTGTAGATTAAACATGCTGGTAATGACTCGCCTTTGGCAGGGTCTAAATGCAATTCAGGGATGCATACATGTTATCTGTTATTGGGAAGTAATTTGGGAAACAGGCCGCTGATGCTCAGTCAGGCATTGAAACTGATTCGTGACCGGGTCGGAAAAATAGTGCTTCGGTCTTCCGTTTACGAAACAGAACCCTGGGGATTCGAAGATGCACGACAGTTTCTGAATCAGGCCATTATGGTGCAGACTGAGCTGAGTCCAAAATCCCTGTTGTCGGCAGTCCTGCAGATCGAACTTGTTATGGGGCGCATCCGCCAGGGCGACAAGTATGCTTCCAGGGTCATAGATATTGACATCCTTTTTTACGACGATCTTATTCTGGGATTGCAGCAACTGACCATTCCGCATCCATTCCTCCATGCCCGTCGTTTTGTGCTGGTGCCCATGGCTGAAATCGCTCCCAGGCTGGTACATCCGGTGCTGGATGCGACCATCGAATCTCTCCTGGCCGATTGTCCGGATCAGAATAAGGTCACGATGGCAGAAATTGAGGCTGAGTATGGATTGAGCCCGAAACTGCCCAAAGACAGATGAAATACCCGTATATCTGTATCGAAGGGGTTATTGGGGCAGGTAAGACCAGCCTGTCGACCAGGTTGGCCAGGGAAAACAATGCTCGACTCATCCTGGAACAGTTCGAAGACAATGACTTCCTTCCAAAGTTTTACCGCGAGCCAGACAAGTATGCCTTTCCACTTGAGCTCAGTTTTCTGGCCTCACGCTTTCAGCAGTTGAAGGACCAACTTGTTCCCGGGGACCTCTTTCAACCCCTCACAATCGCTGATTATTTCATACAGAAATCGCTCATCTTCGCTCGGCAGACATTGAAAGGGGACGAGCTGAACCTCTACAGCCGCCTGTTTCATATCATCGCGGCCTCGCTGCCCAGACCGGAGTTGCTCGTCTACCTCTATGTAGATGTGGATAAGCTGATGCAGAACATTGCAAAGAGAGGCAGAGATTATGAACGCTATATCACCCCGGAATACCTGGATGGCCTTCAACAGGGTTACCTGGAATATCTTCGTCAGCAATCATCCATGCGGATCCTGCTGCTGGACATAAACCGGCTCGATTTTGTTGCCAATGAACCGGATTACCAATTAATCCGTGAGACCATCGACCAGGACTATGCCCCCGGATTGCAGCGTATCAGACTCTGAACAGGTCAAAAAAAAAGCTGCCCCGTTTCTCACAAGGCAGCTTCTCTAATTTCTTAGTCTATATTACTATTTTACAATCGCCTGGAATTCTGCTTTGTCAAAGAAGCGAAGGAATTCACGGTCGGTGGCAGCCTGAGCCTTGTAGCTTGCATCGCTGGCAATGGCTTTCTTCAGGTTGTCATAAACCATATTGCTGTCATTGCTGCGTGCACCGACGATGGCCAGAAGATAGAATACCTGGGCATTTTCCGGAGCACAACGCAGGTTGGTGGCCGCATTGGTGAGGTCTTTACTCAAAACCTGTGCAAGGGCAACATTGTAATTGCACTTTGTATTGCCAAAACTCTTCAGGGCAGCTGCATAATCACCATCCTTGATGCTGAGGATGCCCAGCTGGTAGTCCACACTGACACCCTTACCCTGTGCTTGTTTGTAGAAAGACCTTGCAGCGGCATCGTCCCCGTTTTTGGCAGCCAGCGCACCCAGGTTATTCAGTACTATGGGGTTGTTGGGTGAAAGGGTGTTGGCACGGTCGAGATAAGACCCAGCCTTATCCAGTTGTCCGTTGGAAAGGAAAACGTATCCCAGGTTGGCATAAGCCTTCCAGTCTTGAGGATGGAGACGCACAGCGGCTTCATAAATGGCCTGCTTGGTGTTCAGGTCACTGGTCAGTTCACCGGCATAGATGAGCTCTTTCAGTGTGAGTGAATCGGGGTGACTCGTGCTAAGGGTTGCAATCTGCGCATCAGTCCGCTTGGGCTCAAAGCTATTGACGGTAATCTCTGCACGGCGGAGGGGAGGCAGGATGGCATCCTCAATTTCTTTGTAAATCACAGTCATGTTGCGAATCTCCTGCTCCCTGCGTGTTACATCAGGCTGAGAACGTACAACATTGAGAATAATGTTTTTATCCTTGATCTGGGACTGCTCAACAGCACGCATAAAACCATCCCAGTCCTCACCCAATGCTTTCATGTTGGTTGTAACGACCGGAATTTCTATTTCTTTGATTTTCTTTTTCAAAGCCTTGGCTTTTTCAGCCTGCCATTTCTTGAAATAATCATCGATGTACTTTTTGGCAGTCTTGGAACGGTTTTCACTCAGCCCCTGGTTACGGCTTTCTTCCCCTTCGGGAGATGCCCAGGCATTGATGCTGATATCGCGGATAACCCATTCCTGATCCATAAAAGCCTTCAGATCAGCCAGTGCCTGCATAGCAGCGGCATCCTTGTTCAGTTCGTGACGGAGGTTGAGGTCGTAACGATCCACAACAAAATAGATGTTGGCTTTCTTTGTTATGATGGTCTCCTTTTCGTAATATTCCGAAAGATCCATACCCAGCTTCTTGGCTGTCTCCCGGTTGGCTTCCATCACAGGTTCGTCATGCATGTAACGGGATGAGGTGTTGATGATGCCATCTGCCAGTTTTACAGTACCGAGGTCCACCGTCTTTTTACGCAGCGTGGCAGTAGCCCTGGCCATCAGCTGGGAGGCATTCATCGAAGGATCATAGGTGATCACATCATTCCAGGTGAAATTGCCACCTGTCTTCCTGCTGATGGTGGTCCCTGTGGCGGTTGACTTTTCACCCTTCAGCGTAGCCGACTTCAACTTGGATTCTCCGCCCTGAAACTCAAGAACTGGTGTGAAGGTGATGGTAGCCCGGCGATGGAAGTACTTTGGCGGGATCTGACCTTTAACCTGAACAGCGGCTTTGCCTCCGTGGGCTTCCAGTACCTGCGGTTCTACTTCATATTTCACCTGGTTGTAATTCTTCACCATGCGGCTTAATCCACAGCTGCTTAAAACCAGTGCAGTAAGCGCCATTCCTGCGAACAACCTGAAATTGATCTTTCTGATCATTGTCGTGCGTTTTATGGGTTTGTATAAAATTATCCTTTCAAATCCGGTGCAAAGATAGTAAAAGCCTGATTTGTTGTGCAATGATTAACAACACACCTCGCTGAGTTTTCAACAAACAGCGTTATCAGATTAACGCCAAGCTTCAGGCCTTTGTTCAACGAATTGATTGAATATGTTCCAGATAACAATGCCGGCACACACGCTGATATTGAGTGAGTGTTTGGTGCCGTATTGGGGTAACTCGATCGCCAGATCCAGCTCTTGCAGGATGTCCTCAGACAAGCCTTCAACTTCGTTCCCGAAGATGACGGCCAGAGGCTGATTCCCAGGGACTTTAAAATCATTTAATGAAACACTCCCTGCCATCTGTTCGATGCCGGCAATGGTATATCCCTTACTTCTTAAGTCAGCAATGGCTTCTCTGGTAGTATGGAAATATCTCCAGTCCACCGTTTCTGTGGCACCCAGGGCACTTCTGTGAATCTCTCGGTGGGGCGGGGTGGCAGTTATACCGCAAAGGTAGAGTGCCTCGATGCGGTAAGCATCCCCGGTTCTGAATACCGATCCTGTGTTCTGCTGACTGCGGATATTGTCCAGAACCACTACCAGCGGTATCTTGGAGCTCGACTTATACGTCTCCGCATCAAGTCGCCCCAGCTCTTCCATGCTTAATTTCTTCACAACCTTGTTCTGTATCATATCATTCCCTGGTGCAGCAAAGGTACAATATGAGGATTGGTTTCAAAAACAGACTGTTTTCGCCCCTGAGCCCAACCTGTATTGAACCAGTTTGTTGATAAAATCCTCATCGAACGGGGTGGAAGCGATCCTTGGAAACCAGGGCATAAAAAGTATCTTTGTGCTGGACAAGCAGTGAGAAGGTGGCCAGGAAACAAGGCAAAGAAACAGCGGAGACCCCGCTGATGAAGCAATACAATGCCATCAAGGCGAAGTACCCCGACGCCCTGTTGTTGTTCAGGGTAGGGGATTTCTATGAGACATTTGGCAGCGATGCAGTGCGGGCGGCCGAGATCCTGGGCATTGTGCTGACCCGCCGTGCCAACGGAGCGGCCTCGCATATTGAACTGGCCGGTTTCCCCCATCATGCCCTGGATACCTATCTTCCCAAATTGGTGAAGGCCGGACAAAGGGTTGCCATCTGCGACCAGCTCGAAGATCCCAAGATGGCTAAAACCATCGTGAAAAGGGGTGTCACGGAACTGGTCACACCCGGGATCGTATTCTCTGATAAAGTCCTGGATCACAAGACCAACAACTTCCTGGCCAGTCTTCATATGATTGGCCACCAGGGTGGTATCGCGTTCCTGGATGTGAGTACAGGTGAATTCTATGTCGCTCAGGGTTCCTATGAATCCATCGATAAGCTCCTGCAAACTTTTCGTCCCAGTGAGGTAATCCTCCAGCGAAGCAAACTTAAGCCCTTTCAGGAGGCTTTCGGTGGACGCTTCTATACCTCCACCTTCGAGGATTGGGTATTCACGGAAGAATATGCCAGAGATCTGCTGCTTCGGCACTTTGGGACCCTCAGCCTCAAGGGGTTTGGCGTGGAAGATCTGCCCGACGGTATCATAGCTGCCGGTGCAGCCCTCCACTACCTCTCTGAAACCCAGCATGATAAACTATCGCACATCGCCCAGATACGACGCCTTGAGGAAGACCATTATGTTTGGCTCGATCGCTTCACCATCCGGAACCTGGAGTTGCTGCAATCGACCCATGAAGACGCGACCACGCTGTTTGATGTGATGGACCAGACGCTGACCCCAATGGGAAGTCGACTGCTGCGTAGGTGGATGCTCCTGCCGCTGAAGGACCGTCAGGCCATCGTGGAAAGACATGACATGGTGGATTATCTGCTGGCTGATCAGGATTTTCTGGATCTTCTGACGCAGCAGATCAAAAGGGTAGGGGACCTGGAGCGACTGATCTCCCGCGTAGCAGTCGGGAAAGCAGGGCCCAGGGAGATGCTGCAGCTTGCCCGGGCACTTCAGGCCATTGCGCCTGTCAGGGACGCCTGCCTCGCTGCCCGCATCGCGCCGTTACAGAAAACCGGCGATCAGCTCAATGCCTGTGCTGTGATCCGCGATCGCATCTTTGCCGTACTACAGGATGATCCTCCCGCTACACTCGCCAAGGGCAATATCATCCGCGAAGGCGTGGACTCGGAGCTGGACGAACTGCGTAACCTGGCTACCTCAGGCAAGGAATTCCTGGCAAATATCCAGCATCAGGAAGCAGCACGGACCGGTATCACCTCCCTGAAAATTGGGTATAACAATGTGTTTGGTTACTACCTCGAAGTGACCAATGCGCACAAATCCAAAGTACCACCCGAATGGCATCGCAAGCAAACCCTGGTCAATGCTGAACGTTATATCACCGATGAACTGAAGGAATACGAGGAGAAGATATTAGGCGCTGAAGAGAAGATCGCTGCAATGGAAAACCGGATCTACAGCGAGCTCCTGACTTCCGTCACGGAGTACATCGATCCGATTCAGCGCAATGCCCTGCTCATCGCCCGCCTCGACGTCATTCGGGCTTTTTCAGTCATCGCCAGGGAATATAACTATGTCCGGCCCGAGATCAACGACAGCCTGCTGCTGGATATCCACCAGGGGCGTCATCCGGTGATTGAGCGGCAACTCCCACCCGGAGAATCCTATGTGGCCAATGATGTGCGTCTCGATGACCAGCAACAACAGATCATCATCATTACCGGACCCAATATGTCCGGAAAATCCGCACTGCTCCGGCAAACTGCCCTCATCGTGCTGATGGCTCAGATGGGCAGCTTCGTACCGGCCGCCCAGGCCAGCGTGGGTCTCGTTGATAAGATCTTCACCAGGGTTGGCGCTTCGGATAATATCTCTTCCGGAGAATCCACTTTTATGGTGGAGATGAACGAAACCGCCAGTATCCTGAACAACATATCCAGTCGCTCCCTGATACTGCTCGATGAAATCGGCAGGGGGACCAGTACCTATGACGGGATCAGCATCGCCTGGGCCATATCGGAGTTTCTGCACGAACATCCGGTTTTCAGGCCCAAGGTGCTGTTTGCAACTCACTACCACGAGCTGAACGAAATGGCCGCCTCTATGCCACGGATACGTAATTATAATGTGGCCGTCAGGGAGGTTGGTAATAAGGTGATCTTCATCCGCAAGCTGATGCCAGGCGGCAGCGAACACAGCTTCGGCATCCATGTGGCCCGGATGGCGGGAATGCCCGCCAGCGTCATTCAGCGTGCACATGACCTGCTGGGCAAACTGGAATCCTCTCACAGCCATGCCCAGCTTGCCGGCCCGGAGGCCGGACGAAGAAAAGCGTCCCACTCATCCGGCTCCCCCTTCCAGTTGAGCTTTTTCCAGTTGGATGATCCCTTGCTGGAGCAGATACGCGACGACATCCTCAATATTGATGTGGATACCCTCACCCCCGTAGAAGCTTTGATGAAACTCAACGAAATCAAGAAGTTACTTCGAAAATCCCAGGAGAAGAAGCAGAAATCCTGAAACAGCTATGTTCTTTGAATTTTTTTCAAAAATTTTCTTGTACCGAATCAGAGAAAGCATGTATATTTGCACTCCCATTAGCGGAAATAGCTCAGTTGGTAGAGCATAACCTTGCCAAGGTTAGGGTCGCGGGTTCGAGTCCCGTTTTCCGCTCAGCATCGAACAAGAACCTCTCAGATACGGGAGGTTTTTTACTGTCTGCCCGGATGGTGGAACTGGTAGACACGAGGGACTTAAAATCCCTTGGCCCCACGGCTGTGCGGGTTCGACTCCCGCTCCGGGTACCTGAAACGGCGTGATCGCGTAAGCGATCACGCCGTATTCTCACATCTCAAACGCATTGATCACTTGCTAGACCGAGTGTGTGCACATTTAGACGGTATTAAGGATAAGTACTCGTCTTGTGATAATCGACCCATTGTTACGGGTATTCCCCTTCACAGACATCAATCTCTGCTCCGCCCTTTCAACTGGCACATGCAGGATCCATCAAGTTGTTCAAGCCGATCGGTAACGACAGGTAATCCTGCCCTTTCCCACTCAATCATTCCGCCCCCTAAAATGGCTAATTGTGTATAGCCCAGTTCTCGCAAAAGCAGGTAGGCCTCCTTACTCCGCAACCCTGCGGCATCAACCAAAATGCACAGTTTACCGGCCTGAATCAGGGAGTGCTTCTCATGTAATTCGCTCAGCGGTATATACATGATGTTATTCAATCCCATTCGCTTGTGGTATGAAAGGTAGGTTTCCCGGACATCTAAGACACAGATGTCCACGGAATCCCGCAATGAGTATAGCTCTGACGGACCTATAACAAGCTTACCATCTACAGAATGAAACGATAGCATTTTATGATGGCAATTCTCCTCCGGTTGATGCATGATATGAAAGTTCTTGATTTGCTACAGTCTTGTTTTGACATTGCATGAGCAATACGATGGAAGCTAGTAATAGCAACAGAATGGATGTGTCAAAAAGCGTATAAGCGACCCGCACCATTGTATCAATGGCTTGCCATTTGAGCAGCATCAGCACGCCGCTGAAAAACGCCAGGCCAACAAAAAATCCCATTGACCAGGTCACCCAATGCCTCCTTTGATGCTTGTTTCTGAAATCCATCCAGAAATAAACCCCTGCCAGGAATGCAACAATGCAGATATAGAAATGATTACTGTCGATCCAGATCGGTTCCGGTAGTATATAGGAATGCAAATCCGGACGCAGAAAAACCAGGACCAGAAAAGCAAGCATGATAGTCCAAAAAAAATAGAGTAGCGAACGGCTCATACCAATCAATCCCAAACGGAGATTGACATGGAGGATCAAGCTTAATAAAAGCCATAGCAGTAGCAATGTCATGGCAACAAAGCTGACCGGCTTAATATACTGTTCCCGGACAACAGAACTCCACACCTGGTATTTTGCCAATCCTAGCTTTTCATACTGGATCTCGTAGACAGGTTTAGCATCATCCCCAAACGGATACCTGACTACCTGGGCAAAGAAGAAATCAGACCGGGAGGAATGACATTCTGTGCAAGACCTGGAACCCAGGGCTGCCCGGGCAGGAAAGACATCATGACTGTACTTGTGAACGGAAGCATAGGGACTTGATTCATGTAGTTCTTTCTCAATAAGTTTGAATTGGTTTCCATTGTAATATATTCTGTCATTGTTAACCCAGACCACCCTGCGTCCGGAATCCAGGTCATACCCTGATTGTTGGAGATGTGAACTGACCGATTCAATAAAGGCATCAATTTCCTCCGCACGGTTCACTTCCGGAATTCCATCAAGGTTGTCGTCACGTATCACGCTCAGAAGGGCATATTGCGTGCTGTCAGTGCGATGTGACATCCACATTTCATAAATATCTTTCATCCTCGGCTGATGGAGCCCAGGCTTCCCTTCGGTCTCTATGCCGGGCCATGCGCTGTGCACCGCATTTATGGGAAATATCTTGCCTTTATACCTGGCATATACCGGAACAAACGGATCCGTTGGCTGATCGGCGGCGGTAAACATGCTAAGCTCACCGTAATGATTCCAGTATGCCATATACTGGTCATAGAAAGTCCAGATGTATTTGGAAGGAGGATTGATCTTCGTTCCTGGATTGAAGACATCGCTGGTTTGAACCAGTGCCGACTTGACCTTGCGCTGTGGGATATGGCATGCTTGGCAACTCAGCTTTTCCAGATGCAAGGCAGGTAACCAGTTATGACTGGCAATAGGGGCATTCAGATACCCACTAATATGGCAGTCTTCGCATGTGCGCATGGTATTATCTAAGTCGTTTCTGACCTGGCCACCAGGGTCATCCCCTTTGCCAAATTGATGTGTTTCCTTGCCATTGATCCTTGGGTCCACGGCCATGGAACCGGCAGGGTGACAGTCCACACATTTAAGGCCTTTTGCAATATGGACATCCGTGAATGGGGTAAAGGAAGCACCCCGCTTTTTCCATTGAGGTTTGGAATGACAATTCAGGCAGGCCTGATTTCGTGGTTCGCGAACAAGGTGCATCGACAGTTTGCCTTCATTGTCAAACTTACGCAGGTCGTAAACCAGGCTTATCTGCGTATTGTCCTTAACAGAGCCATCCACCCTGGCCAATCCGGACCCTGCCGTAGCCATCCATCGAAAGTTCCATTTTGCCAAATGCGCATTTCTTTCCTTGAAATCATATTCCGGATAATGACACATATTGCAGTCGCCTTCAGCGACACCGCTGCGGTTCCAATGGGACTTGTAATAGTCACCATCATAGTCGTTGATCCCTCCGGCCGTGTAACCAACACTATCCATGTAGCGGTCATAACGATAACCGTTTCGGTCATACTCAAGCGGACCACCACCGGGATGACAAGACCCACACCCGCTGGTTATGAATGTGAAGGACGTCATGTCCATTTCCCGTGGACCTGTGTTTTGTTTTTGTGAAAGGTAGTTGTACAGGGGTGCCGGAGAACACCAGTTTCCACCATAGTTGCCTGGGTGTGTAACCCATTGATACCGATCTGTGTAGCTTTGAGCTGCTGCTTCATCTTTACCCTGCTGAAAATGGAATCCCTGCGTGATTTTTTCGTAATCGTGGCATTTACCGCATGTTTGCCTTGGTGAGTATGGTTTGTTACTGTTGATATCATGCACAGGATCTATAAGGGCACCCGCTTCATCATATAAAAAGAAAGGAGGGCAGACGCCTGCTTGTGTGATGAGATTTCGCCCGAATGTGGCAGGGGCGGTTCTTTCTCCGGTACCTGCCAATCCCGTAATGATCACAAATGCTACTGCGATTGCAATGAGCCAGAGAAGGATCGTTTTTTTCATCGTTGGAGTGCTTGTATCAGGATGAAAAAATCCATGAATTGTTGTTCGTAAATTTACGAAACATAATAATCATACGCATTTCTTTTCTATATTTAGAATGAGTCTTGAATAGCAGGAGTACAATTAATGTAGATAGTTGTGTTCTCTTTAGTTACGTTGAAGTGCTTAACCTGTTCGTTTTTGGAGCCCAACCTCAAACAGTCGATCAGTTTCCAGCGATCAGCGATCAATAGTCACCGAAAACTGATAACTGTAAATTGATTTCATAGGTAATTCGTAATTATCTGATAATTAGCTCCTAAGCCCTAATTCCTAATTCCTAATTTCTCATCCTCCTCCATAAAGAAAAGGGTTTCAATACTGACTGAAAATACCCTGGCCAGGTCGAAGGCTAGCTTCAGACTCGGATTGTATTTGTTCTTCTCCAGAAAAACAATGGTTTCCCGGCGCACATTCACCAAACGGGCCAGCTCCTCCTGCGTGAAGTTGTGCCTGGCGCGATACTCCCTTATCCTGTTATTCATGCTGTAATCCCCTGCTGTTCAGTATTGCCCAGGTAATGGCAAACGCCAACCCCATGCCCAGTATCCCGCTTCCGATCAACTGCTCTGTATCAATAACCACCCTGTCCTTCACAATTAATAATGCGACCCATATGTACAACGAGATATAATAGGATATGGATGCAGCACGCTGCAAAAGCTTGCGGGATAACTCATCCTCTTGTGGTTCTCCCCTACGCGTATTGCGTACCCTGCTGATCCCCAGAAATACAGCAAAGACCACCAAAAGGAGAATAACCCCTGCATGTACAAGGTCCAACGTGTTCACTTGCCCCTGGGCACTCAATAGCCACAAAAGCGCCGTCATGATGACCATCGACACCACAACGAAAATAATGGTTGATCTTTTCATGGTTGATGTTAGTTAAATCTAACACAAAGTTAGAAATAAATAACATCATGTCAAGAAAAATGTGGATCTATTTCAGCACCATTCGCGTCATATGCTTCATGATTCTGTCCGTAGCCCCACGTCGTATCTCGACAAATAGGCGGGCTGCCTGCCCCGCCTGCTGTCGCTTCACCGGGTCTTCATTCCATTCCCTGACCAAGGAGGTCCATTGCTTCTCGTCTTTGACACTGAAACCGCCTCCCTCCTGGATCATGGCCGCTGCCTCCGGGAAACGGTGGTGGTGTGGACCAAAAACCACAGGTTTTCCATGGGCCGCCGGCTCCAGAATGTTGTGCAACCCGCTTCCGAACGCACCTCCCACATAGGCGATATCCGCCAGGGCATAAAGACCGGCCAGCATCCCGATGTTGTCGATGATAATAACCCTGATATTAGTTGGGATCACATCCTGTATCTGGCTGTATCGCATGGCATCCGGGCCAAAGTCAGAGGTGATCCCGTTCACCCGCTTGTCATCCACTTCATGGGGTGCGATGATAAAACGAATAGGCAACCCGGTCTGAGCCTTGAGATGCAGGAGCAGCTTCTCGTCCTGCGGCCATGTGCTGCCGGCTACGATGAGCAGGGCATTGCTGCCAAAATCTGACAGCAAAGGCACAGCAGGTGGATGGAGCGCATGGGCGCTCACACGATCGTAACGAGTGTCTCCGCTCTGGCTGGCATTGTTCAGTCCGTGCTCATGCAATAAACGCAACGAAGAGGCATCCTGAACAAAGATATGGGAGGCCTGCACCAGCTGTTTCCTGAACCAATTTCCCCATGGCCTGAAGAAAAGCTGGGACGGCCTGAAGACGGCGGAAATAAAATAATAAGGGATGTGCCGGTTTTGCAGGGCCTGCAGGTAGTTATGCCAGAACTCATATTTGACGAAAATGGCCACATCCGGCTGCAGATTGTCAAGAAATCGCCTCACTTGTCCAGGAAGATCGGGCGGGAGGTAAACGACCTGGTCAGCAAGGGTATAGTTCTTCCTGATGTCATAACCCGAGGGAGAGAAGAAGCTGAGCAGGATCGTGGACTGCGGGCTTACCGCTTTGATGGCTTCAATCAGCGGTCTGCCCTGCTCAAATTCTCCAAGACTGGCGCAATGGAACCAGATACGCATCCTTCCATCGGCTTTCTGTAAGGGCTGGATAAACTGGTTCTTTCTGCCTCTCAGCCACTTCCTGGCTTTGGGATAAAAGAGGGCAGCCAGGTGAATCCCAAGGAGGTAGAATCGGATACCCAGTGTGTAAAGGCCGGCCCACATCATCCTTGATAAAATCAGTAGTAATAGGTTTTTTGTTTGGAGGCCCCGTACAACGGGATCATCCAGGCGGCCTTAAGTCCGATCAGGATGTCGGTGCGCTTGGCCTCATCCTTCGCCATACGGTCGAAATCCCAATCCCGCCGCGATTTCGCGAAAGCCGTGGTGAACTCCAGCCCGGTGTAAAAATTGGCAATACGACGGGAGCTTAGATGCAGGTAACCTGCACTGGCAGTGAGAGAGAGCCCGTTGCTAAGACGGTCATATCCTTTCACATAATCCTCATCGAGCTGAGGTGCCCTGTTACCTTTGTTATCAATCCTGATCTTGTGCTGCAACAACCCTGCACCCAGCGTCATCATCAGCCCGCTGTTCTTATTCTTTTCGCTCAACGACAGAATGTATCCCCCCCTGGCGCCGATCCGAAACCCACGCATGCTGGTGAAGACATCAGCATACAGCCCACCAGCATCGATGATGTAACCCTGCTCAGTACTGATGGCGTCGAAAAGATGAACTTCCCTGACATCATTGCCAAAAAGGAAGTCGCCTTCCAGTCCGAACACCCAGTTGGAACGGGTCTTATACATGAAGGCCGGGCCGGCAGAGGCCAATGGTCCGAAACGTCCAGAAAGGTCGCCCGCTGGCAGAAAAGCCCCCATGCTGCCCTGTATCCAGGGCACCGACATGGCTTCATTCCTGGACTGCCCGCGCCCGTTCCAGGGCAGTAGGCTCAGGAGAATAAACCAGAATAGGAGATGTTTTTGCATAGGTGTGGGATTCTTGTCGTACCTAACGCTACCCTGCGGTACTTATTTCAGGGCCTGCATCAGAAAGAAGCCTTTATTGCGTTCATTATCCTTTGGTTTGCAAAGTAACAAAATTGCCCATGAATATCGCTGTCTGGATGTGGATTGAAGGGATCCGGGCATACAACCTGAGCTTAGGAATAGCCTGATACCGGGCTTCGGCAATCCCGGCATATTATCTATCTTTGCTGCCTTTAGAACACCTGTCACTTAACCTAATGCAGCTATGAACAAGATCCAGATGGTTGACCTCAAAGGCCAGTACCTGAAGATTAAGACGGAGATCGATGCTGCCATTGCTTCCGTGGTTGCTTCCACGGCCTTTATCAATGGCCCTGAGGTCAAGGCATTTCAACAGGATCTGGAGGCCTACCTGGGCTCCAGGCACGTGATACCCTGTGCCAACGGGACGGACGCCCTGCAGGTGGCCATGATGGCACTGGGCCTTAAGCCTGGAGATGAGGTGATTACTACCACTTTTACCTTTATCGCCACAGCAGAGGTGATTGCCCTGCTCGGCCTCACGCCTGTGCTGGTGGATATTCAGCCTGATACATTTAACATTGATCCTGAGGCCATCCGCAAGGCCATAACCCCCAAAACAAAGGCCATCGTTCCGGTGCACCTCTTCGGACAGTGTGCCGATATGGACGAAATATTGCAGATTGCCCGTGAACATGATCTCTATATTATCGAAGATGTGGCACAGGCCATCGGCTCAAAATACCATTACATGGATGGCTCAGGGGCGCGCATGGGAGGTGCCATGGGGCATATCGGCTGTACCTCTTTCTTCCCTTCCAAAAACCTGGGATGTTATGGCGATGGCGGGGCCATCTTTACCGACGATGATCAGTTGGCCGACATGCTGCGCGTCATCGTTAACCATGGCATGAAAGTCAGGTATTACCACGACCTCGTGGGTGTCAATTCCCGTCTCGACAGCATCCAGGCTGCTGTACTGAAAGTGAAACTCCAATACCTCGACCAATACAATACAGCACGTCAGGCTGCAGCCGACCGCTACGATGACGCGCTGCGGGGCGTCCCGGGTCTGGTCCTGCCTGCCCGCAGTCCGCGAACCAACCATATCTTCCACCAATACACCTTACTGGTCCCCGCAGATAAGAGGGATGGATTGCTCGCCTGGTTGCAGCAGCATGAAGTGCCCTGCGCTATATATTATCCGGTTCCGCTGCATATGCAGAAAGCCTACCTGGATCCACGTTACAAGGCCGGTGATTTTCCTGTCGCAGAAGATGTCAGCCGGCGCTGCATCTCCCTGCCCATGCATACCGAATTGGAAGAGGCCCAGCAGACGTTCATTACGGACCTGGTCCGTCAGTATCTTTCTTAAAGTATATCCTATGCAAAATCCTGATTATTATGCACATCCTTCGGCAGTGATCGATGCCGGCTGCCAGATAGGGGCAGGGAGTAAAATTTGGCATTTCTCTCATCTCATGGCAGGTGCTGTTCTCGGCCCGCAATGCAATATCGGCCAGAATGTCTTCATCGCCAACGGTGTAACACTAGGAGCAAATGTCAAGGTGCAGAACAACGTCAGTATTTATGAAGGTGTGATATGCGAGGATGATGTTTTTCTGGGTCCTTCCATGGTGTTTACAAATATCACCAATCCCCGCAGCGCTGTGGTGCGCAAAGGACAGTACACCGTCACGGTCGTGCGAAAAGGAGCCAGCATCGGTGCCAATGCGACGATCGTTTGTGGTCATGAAATCGGTGCTTTTGCTTTTGTGGGTGCCGGTGCCGTGGTAACCAAATCGGTGCCTGCCTACGCCCTTGTCGTTGGTAACCCGGCCCGTCGTGTGGGATGGATGAGCGAATACGGTCATCGCCTCAGCTTTGATGAGCATGGAGAAGCTGCCTGTCCGGAAAGTGGAGAGCGATATAGGCTTCAGGATCAGATTGTTATTAAATTGGATGATAAAAAATAAAAGCATGAAACGGTTTGCCCTCATCGGTGCAGCAGGTTATATCGCACCCCGCCATATGCAGGCCATACGGGATACCGGCAATGACCTCGTCGCCATCCTCGATCCTTCTGACAGCGTCGGGATCATCGATAGCTATTTCCCGCGAGCGGATTATTTTTCTGAACCGGAACGTTTTGACCGGCACCTGGACAAGCTAAGACGTCAACCCGGGCAGCAGGTTGATTTTGTTTCAATCTGCAGCCCCAACTACCTGCATGATGCACATATCCGCCTCGCCCTGCGCAACGGAGCACATGCTATTTGCGAGAAACCATTGGTACTGAATCCATGGAATGTCGATGCGCTCCAGGATATTGAGCATGAAACAGGGCATAATATCAGTGTCATCCTGCAGCTCCGCCTGCATCCGGCCATACAGGCCCTGAAAGAGAAGTTCGACGCCATGCGCGATCTCCCCAGTCAGGAAGTCGACCTCACCTATATCACCAGCCGCGGCAACTGGTACCTCCGTAGCTGGAAAGGAGATATGAAGAAATCCGGAGGCGTGGCCACCAACATTGGCATTCATTTCTTTGATATGCTGCTGTGGCTGTTCGGAGAAGTCCGCGACCTGGAAGTCCACCGCCATGACGATTACAGCTGTGCCGGTATTGTGACCCTCGACAGGGCCAGGGTGCGTTGGTTCCTTAGCATTGATGAAGATCACCTGCCTGAGGCGGTCAGGGTGAAAGGCCAAAGAACCTACCGCAGCATCACCATCCAGGGAGAAGAAATAGAGTTCAGCGGAGGGTTTACTGACCTCCATACGGTCAGCTATCAGAAAATTCTTGGAGGCGAAGGCTTCTCTGCCCAGGATGCCCGCAGCAGCATCGACCTGGCCTACCGTATCCGCAATACACAGCCCCGACAGGCCGGTGCATTGTCTCATCCATTTTTAAATAATATTAAATAATCGGCGATATATGAATTTTGTCAAAGACCTTGAGGAAAAAAAGAGTGCGATATCGGTGATCGGACTGGGTTATGTGGGTTTGCCCATTGCCCTGGAGTTTGCACGCATGTTCCGTGTCATCGGATTCGATATCCGGCCCGACAGGGTGGCCATGCTGAACAGGGGGGAAGATCCCAGCCGTGAAATCGGACCGGAAGGCTTCGAGGGAACGGATATCCTCTTTACCGCAAATCCGGAAGACCTGAAACAGGCCAGTTTTCATATCGTCGCTGTGCCAACGCCCATCGACGACAGCAATATGCCGGATCTGAGCCCTCTGCTGGGTGCAACCCGCACCCTGGCCCCCCATCTCAAGAAAGGGGATTATATTGTGTATGAATCTACCGTCTATCCAGGCGCAACGGAAGAAGATTGTGTTCCCCTGCTGGAGCAAGGATCTGGTTTGAAGTATATTACTGATTTCAAGGTGGGCTATTCACCGGAACGTATCAATCCCGGAGATAAAGTGCATACCCTGACAACCATCGTAAAGGTGGTCTCCGGTTGCGATGCAGAATCTTCTGAGGTGGTAGCCGATCTGTATGCCAGGATCGTAAAAGCCGGTGTGCACCGGGCTTCATCTATCAAAGTGGCTGAAGCTGCCAAGATCATCGAAAACACACAGCGGGATGTCAACATCGCCCTGATGAATGAGTTGTCAATCATCTTCAACCGCATGGGAATCAATACCTATGAGGTTCTCGAGGCTGCCGGCACCAAATGGAACTTCCTCAAGTTCTTCCCCGGCCTGGTAGGTGGGCATTGCATCGGCGTGGATCCTTATTACCTTACCTACAAGGCTAAAAAGCTGAGGTACCATGCCCAGGTCATCACCAGTGGGCGTTTTGTCAATGATTCCATGGGCTACTATGTGGCCAAGCAGTTGGTTAAGAAAATGATCGCTGCCGGTAAGAATGTGCTGAACACACGTGTCCTGATCCTGGGGATCACTTTCAAAGAAGATGTCAGCGATATCCGCAACTCAAGGGTGCCCGATATTTATACAGAATTACGATCATATGGCGTTAAAGTGGATGTCAGTGATCCCTTTGCGGATGCCCATGAGGTCATGGAAGAATATGGCATTCCACTCACACAACATCCCGGCCAGGGCTACGACGCCGTCGTGGTGGCCGTGAGTCATAAGGAATACATGGCACTGACAGAACAAGACCTGATGGCCTTTTGCGGTGAAAACCCGGTCCTGGTGGATGTTAAAGGCATCTTCCGCGGACAAATCAGGGAAATGACATACTGGAGTTTATAGCCAACGAAATGAGGATCATCGTCACAGGCGGAGCAGGGTATATCGGATCACACACCGTCGTTGAGCTGGTGAACGCAGGTCATGATGTGGTCATTGTTGATGACCTGTCCAATTCGCATCCGCGTGTTTTACCGGCCCTTGCACAGTTGCTGGGCTTCAGCCCTGCCTTCTACAAGACCGACCTCGCGGACCCGCAGGCAGCCAATGCCTTTTTTGAAGCCTGCCCTGAGAGTGATGCTGTTGTTCATTTTGCTGCTTATCTATCTGTAAGTGAGTCTGTTGAAGATCCAGTGAAATACTATCATAACAACCTGGGTTCCCTTGTCAATGTCCTCAGAGGCATGCATGAAAGGAATATCAGGTCGCTGGTCTTCTCTTCATCCTGTACGGTGTACGGACAGCCTGAGCACTTCCCGGTTAGCGAGGATGCACCTGTCCTGCCTGCCGGTTCGCCATATGGGAGTACCAAACAGATGTCGGAAAAGATCCTGGAAGATACCGCGAGGGCGGGCAGGTTAATGGCTACTTCATTGCGCTATTTCAACCCCATCGGAGCCCATGATTCGGCCCTGATCGGGGAATTGCCCATGGGTGTGCCCCATCACCTGGTTCCTTATATCACCCAGACGGCCAGTGGCCGCAGACCTTTTCTGCGGGTGTTTGGATCGGATTACCCTACCGCCGACGGTACCGCCATCCGTGACTACCTCCATGTGGTTGACCTTGCCAAAGCGCATGTCCGGGCAGTGGAGTACCTCCGGAACGAACAAACGCAATCCTGGGAGGTGTTCAACCTCGGGACAGGACAGGGTGCATCGGTTCTGGAAATGATCCATGCTTTCGAAAAGGCCACCGGTATCGGGCTTCCTTACCGCTTCCTGCCAAGAAGGGCCGGGGATGTGGTGCAGGTATGGGCCGATACCACGCGTGCCAACAATATCCTGGGGTGGAAGGCAGAGCGGGACCTGGAAAATATGATGTCTACAGCCTGGGCCTGGGAAAAACACCTGCAGGCCACCGGCTGGTACGAAACCACCGGGGATTAAGGCCATGCTTGATTCTGACCCATGGTATTGCGTAGTTTTATAGTGTCAAATTGATTCATTATTAAGAGAAAAGACCATGTCAACCTACAAAAGGACCATTCTGATCACCGGGGGTGCCGGTTTCATCGGCTCGCATGTTGTAAGATATTTTGTAGCAAAATATCCTGAATATCAAATCATTAATCTCGATAAACTAACCTATGCCGGTAACCTTGAGAACCTGAAGGATATCGAAAAGGCGCCCAATTACCGTTTTATTAAAGGCGATATTGTGGATGGAGCGTTCATCCAGGGCCTGTTCCAAGAGCTTCAACCGGATGGGGTTATCCACCTCGCTGCTGAATCACATGTCGACCGCTCCATCTCCAATCCGAATGAATTCGTCTATACCAATATCGTGGGCACGGTCAACCTGCTCAATGCTGCCAGGGCATTGTGGAAGGACGCATTCGAAGGGAAGAAGTTCTATCACATCAGCACCGACGAAGTGTACGGTTCACTTGGCGATGAAGGGTATTTCGTGGAGGAGACGCCCTACGACCCACGCAGTCCTTACTCCGCTTCCAAAGCCAGCTCAGATCACCTTGTCAGAGCTTATGGGCACACCTTCAAACTGCCGGTGGTGATCAGCAATTGTTCCAACAACTATGGTCCCTATCAGTTTCCTGAGAAGCTGATCCCCCTGTTCATTCATAATATCAATCATTCCAAGCCTTTACCAGTCTATGGAAAGGGCGAGAATGTCCGCGACTGGCTATACGTCGGCGACCATGCCGCCGCCATCGACATCATCTTCCACCGGGGCAGGCTGGGGGAAACGTACAACATCGGTGGTGATAATGAATGGAAGAATATTGACCTGATCCGGACCCTGTGCCGCATCATGGACGGTAAGTTAAACCGCAGCGCCGGCACATCGGAGCAACTGATTACCTATGTGAAAGACCGTGCCGGGCATGACCTGCGCTACGCCATCGATGCGTCCAAACTGAAGGTTGAACTGGGTTGGGCCCCTTCACTCACGTTTGACCAGGGGTTAGCGTTGACGGTCGATTGGTACCTGGCCAACCAGGATTGGCTGGATCATGTGACAAGTGGGGATTACCAGCAGTATTACGAACAACAATACTTGCAGAGGTAATCCTGACGTTAAGTGGCGAAAGACCGGGATAATTTACAGGCCTGCAATCTCTGCTGAACCGGCCTGTATATCAGCAGAAACCTTTTTGACCAGTCCCTGCAATACGGTACCGGGGCCCACTTCGATGAATTGGGTGGCACCACCGGCGATCATGTTTTGCATCGTCTGTGTCCAGCGCACAGGTGAGGTGAGCTGTGCGATGAGGTTCTCGCGGATGCGCCCGGGATCAGTATAGGCTTTGGCATCCATATTCTGGTACACCGGGCAACGGCCCTGGTGGAAGCTGGTTTGCCCAATGGCTTCGGCCAGTTCCTGGCGGGCAGGTTCCATCAGCGGGCTGTGGAAGGCACCGCCCACTTTGAGTGGTAACGCACGCTTTGCGCCGGCTGCTTTCAAGGCTTCACAGGCCGCTTCGATGGCCGGAATGCTGCCGGAGATGACGAGCTGCCCGGGACTGTTGTAGTTGGCCGGTACCACGATGCCGGCTATGCCCCGCAGCACATCCTCTACTTTCTCATCTTCCAGGCCCAGGATGGCCGCCATGGTTGACGGTTCCGCTTCGCAAGCTTTCTGCATGGCCATGGCGCGTTTGGATACCAGGACGAGTCCGTCTTCAAAGGTCAGGGTGCCGTTGGCTACAAGGGCACTGAATTCACCCAGTGAATGACCTGCTACCATATCGGGCTGGAAATCATCACCTAACATTCGGGCAAGGATAACCGAGTGCAGAAAGATGGCGGGCTGGGTCACGCGTGTTTGCCTGAGATCCTCTTCTGTTCCCCCGAACATGATGTCGGTGATCCGGAACCCCAGGATCTCATTGGCTTGCTCGAAAAGCTCGCGGGCCACATTATAGCGCTCGTACATCGGCTGACCCATACCGGTAAATTGGGCTCCCTGGCCCGGAAATACATATGCTCTCATGGTATTTTTGTGTTAGTCAGACAGAAATCAATGCAATTTGGATCCGATCAGATGAATGAACTCTTCCCGGGTCTTCTCATGCCGGAAAGCACCGGTGAAGTCTGAGGTGGTCGTGACAGAGTTTTGCTTCTGTATGCCCCGCATCGACATGCACATGTGCTGGGCTTCTATAACAACGGCCACCCCCAGTGGTTTAAGCGTATCCTGTATGGCTTGTTTGATCTGCGTTGTGAGCCTTTCCTGCACCTGCAACCTCCGCGCATAGGCATCCACAACCCTGGGTATCTTGCTCAACCCTACGATATACTCATTGGGAATGTACGCGACATGGGCTTTGCCAAAGAATGGGATCAGATGATGCTCACACATGCTGTATATCTCGATGTCCTTTACGATGACCATCTGTTTGTATTCCTCCCGGAATTTGGCCGATTCAAGGATCTCCACAGGATCAAGCAAATAGCCGTGCAACAGGAATTGCATAGCCTTGCCCACACGCTCAGGGGTTTTCAACAGCCCTTCCCGGCTGGGATCTTCGCCCAGGATGCGCAGGATCTTTTCGTAGTGAAAGGCTAGTTCTTTAACTTTCTCACAGTTATAGTTGTCGATCTTTTCATACCCATCCAGGGTATTCTCTTCGGCCAGGGCCTTCAAAGCTTCAATGTTCTTTTCTTCCATTATTACAACTGAAACAGCGTTCAGCCTCCGTAGTATTCCGCAATGTTATTTTCAGTCTCCATCAGTTTAACGCAATGAAGCTCTGCACCCATCAGAAGCACAGGCTGTTCCAGCTGCTCCCAGATGACCATGGTCATGATTTCAGCCGAAGCCATGCGCCCCTTCATGAAGTCTACCTCCAGGTTCATGTTCTTATGATCTACCTTCTCGATCACCTTCTCTTTGATGACCTTGCTAAGTTCTTTCAGGTTGACAACAAAACCGGTTTCAGGGTTGACCCGGCCTTTCACGGTTACATAAAGCACATAATTATGCCCATGCCAGTTTGGATTGCTGCATTTGCCATATACTTCCAGGTTTTTTTCGTCGCTGAAATCTGGTCTGAAGAGCCGGTGAGCCGCATTAAAGTGCTCTTTGCGTGTGATATATACCATACAGAAAGATTACATCCGGGATCAAAGGTAGCCAACTTCGCTTCACAGGCAATACCTTATATGCACAATTTGAGTGATGAAAGCCATGCTAACAAATCTCCGGTACATCTGTTATTATCGCAGGGTGTCAGAGCGCCTTATAAAAGACCCTGGGTTTGTTTTAATAACGAAAATAGAAAAACCTGTCACATGGCCATCCGTCGATTAACCGATACACAATACCTTCCCATACCGCCTGAACAGGCCTGGGAATTCTTTTCAGATCCCCGTAACCTCAACCTGATCACACCTCCTGAGATGCAGTTTGTCATCCTTACACCGGATCTGCCCGAACGGATATATCCCGGTATGATCATCCAATATAAGGTGAGCCCGCTCCCCGGAATGCGCATGGAATGGCTGACAGAGATCACCCATGTGGAGGAGGGAAAGTTTTTTGTGGATGATCAGCGCAGTGGGCCCTACCGTTTATGGCATCATCAGCATCACTTCAGCGCAAAGGGAACGGGAACAGAGATGACGGATATTGTCCATTACAGTCTGCCGCTGGGATTCCTGGGTAACCTCGCCGGGAAATGGCTGGTGGACCATCGTGTGCGGCAGATATTCACCTACCGTGCCCGAAGGCTGAAGGAATTATTTCCTGCGCAGATGAAGTAAGGGTTGTCTGATAAAGAAAACAGCCGGATCCAGGCAGGATCCGGCTGTCAGTTGTTATGCGTTGGATGGTTTAGTTCGAATAATCGGTCAGCATCTCCATGAGTTTCTTGCGGGCAAAGAAGATGCGACTCTTCACCGTACCGATCGACAGGTCCAGTTTGTCTGCAATTTCCTTGTATTTGTATCCCTGGGTATGCATTTCGAAAGGCAGACGGTGCTCGTCGGTGAGCCTGCCGATGTTTTTGCGGATTTCCTTCACAGAAAACTCTGAATCAGGCAGGCTGAAGTTCGTTGGACGCGGGATATTCAGGTAAAACAGATCATCGGTGGTGTCGATGATGGTGTTGGCCTTGACGGCACGACGGTATTTGTTGATAAAGGTATTCTTTAGGATCGTGAATGTCCAGGCCTTGAGGTTGGTGTCATCCTGGAATTTATCCCTGTGGGTGAGTGCTTTCAGCACGGTATCGTGAACAAGGTCTTCAGCCTCCTCTTTGTTACGGGTGAGGGTCTGGGCGAAGTAATGAAGGTTATCGTATAATCCTGTGAGCTGGTGGCTGAATTCTAAGGCGGTCATGGTCGAACAGATTTAATGTTTAACATAAGACGAAGCAAAGTTAAACAACAATTGCTCTTAAACAAAATAATTTAGAAGAATTTTAAATAAAATTAACAAAAAAGTATTAAGTAATTGAAAAACAAATATATAGACAAGTAGATTTTTTTTGCAATGTTTATCTGAATTATGGAAAGGTTGAACAAGGAGGTGATGTTATCCTGGTTTTAACCCTGCTGAAGAGCTACAAAGACGTCATTATCTATGTGTTGGCCATTACCAGAGGACATGCCACGGTCATGCAGTAAGCACCTTCATGCCACGAAAAATCGCTGGAAAAAGACAGTGAATCAGATCTGATCGATGGTTTCCCTGAACGTCAGGATATCCTGGAGCCGTTCAATGCCGTAGGGAAAGGGCTGTATGTTTCTGAGCTGAGGCCCGCAGACGAAGATCCGGACATGCGCGAACGCAGCGCTGAGCTTTTCAAGATATCCCTGCAGCGCTGTGTCTGACATACCTGTGGTAAAGGTGGTCAGCAAACCATAGGGCGGGTGGATGCGTGCGACCTTTTGAAGGTCATCGAAAGGCACGCTCTGACCCAGGTAGATCACACGGTGCCCCCTTTTCTTCAGGATATAATGGTACATGAGCAATCCGATCTCATGCAATTCTCCTTCATGCAGGTATAGTATAAAGGTCTTCGGATCTTCCCGGCGCAGCGGCGTCAGCCCGTCGATGCCCACGAGCAGCTTCTGCCGTATCAGGTTGGAAATGAAGTGCTCCTGTGCCGGAACGATGGCCCCCACCTGCCATAGCATGCCCACCTTGTGAAAGAAAGGGTAGATCACCTGCGTGATGGTGTCCTCGAATCCCAGGTTAATGCTGGCCGTGGTGAGGATTTTCTCGAAACGGTATTCATCCATTTCAATCATCGCCACCACCAGGCTTTCGATCAGCGTCGCGTGATCTCCAGAATTCATGCTGAGGTTGACGATCCTGTCCTGGATCTCCTGATCACTCATCCTGGCGATATCGGAGATCTTGAAGCCATGCTTGTTCAGCATGGAGATGCTCAGCAGTTTGCGGAGGTCGTCGTTGGTGTAGAAGCGAATATTGGTGCAGGTCCGCTGCGGACTGACGATGTTGTAGCGCTTCTCCCAGATACGGATGGTATGGGCTTTGATGCCTGTGAGCTGCTCCAGATCGTTGATAGCGTATTTAATCATAGTGTGCCTGTGGTAGAGAGACCGGGGTCTCATAGGCGCAGAAACCAGCCAGGGGTTTTTCTTTGCCTACATTATGTGTTGTCGCAAACGCTCATGTGGGATGACTTGCACCTTTATAACAATGCAATCACGATAATGTTGACCCGTTTGCCGGAAATCCCGCTATACGACTTCAGCCTGGAAATGTTGCAGCCAGGACTTAAGTTCATCTGCCCCCCGGAGAAGCTTCAGTTTTGGATACCGCGAGGCTTCTGTTTCATGCAGAAAGACTTGCGGACCGGTGATGAGGATATGTTCTGCCGGCAATGTATCACAAAAAGACTGAAGGAATTCCGGTATCCATCCCTCCGGTCGGGCGGTGATCAGGGATGTGAGTACCGCTCCCGGCTGCTGGGATTCCGCCACATGATGCACACAGGACAGCGGTGTAGATTGACCCAGGTAGATCACACGGTATCCTTGTTTGCGGATCAGGTAAGTATAGAACAGGATACCCAGCTCATGGATTTCATCCTGCGGCAGAAAGACCAGAAAGGGCTTGCGCGTGGATTCCAGGGTGCCGTCCAGGCTGTTGATGGATACGATGAGCTTCTGCCTGACGATATTGGATACAAAGTGCTCCTGGGCAGGGTCTATCGTGCCCGTTTGCCACATCAGTCCGATGCGGTTGAAGAAAGGATAGATCGTCTTTTCAAAGGTTTCCTCCAGCCCGATGTCCATGATCGACCGCGTGAGCAGCTGCCTGAAATGGTCTTCGTCGAGGTTGAGCATGGCCAGGATCATCTGTTCGATGCGCTCATCGCTTTGGTTTCTGGCGCTGCCGTTGATGACCAGCCGCTTCATTTCTTCCGGATGCAGACCGGCGATCTCGGAGATCTTATGGCCCTTTTTACGCAGGATGGCCACGTTGAGCAGATAGCGGAGATCCCGGTCGGAGTAGAGGCGGATATTGGTATCCGTACGTTCCGGTTCCGGAATGCCATAACGTTTTTCCCACATCCTGATGGTGTGGGCCTTGATCCCTGTCAGGGTTTCAAGGTCGTTGATGCTATATGCTGCCGATGCTGTCATGGTCATTGTGGATAAGGAACAAACCATGATGAAGAATGTTTAATGAGCGCTGTAAACTGATGGCGGCCATTTCGATACGCAAGCACAATGTTTTTCAACCCGCCAGCATCATGAACGGCTTCGTGATGACCGGTCATCAGCTAACTGATCGCTGATCGCTGTTAACTGATCGCTGATCGCTGTCAACTGATCGCTGGAAGCGTCGAATTCTTGCACATTATGTATAAGGTTCATTGATTAGTAAGCGACAAGACTTTTGATAATCCACGTTTTATATCCTCCAGTATATGAATTGAAACAATTCCTATTCGTGTTATAAATCTTGTCTGGGAGAGGGAGCGTACTTGAAAACAATCTGCTGCGGATTCTTTATCCAAACCATTCTTTGTGTCAGGGGTTATTTTTACCATCCATGGAGCTACATCGTATTTCTCTTTCCAGTCTGTCAATGGAACAATAATCTTGAGTGGTAGTTTTCCTAAAGCATTATCATTCACAACGATGGCTGGTCGGGTTTTTTTGATCTCTGCGCCAATAGTAGGATCAAGGTTTATTAACCAAATCTCACCTTGTTTCATAGAAATCTTCAAAGTCAATATTGGTAAAAGCAGTCAAACCCTTATCTGTTCTGTAGTCATTGTCCAGTCGGTCAGCAGCTAGTGCCATCTGACTTGAATCTTCCTGCTGTCTAATGGATTGAATTGTCTTTTCAATTACATAAATTTGCTCATTCAATGGAAGTCTAAGTAATTCTTCAATAATTTCAGCGGTTTTCATTTCTGCCTTTTTTTTTAGTAATAAGCCTTCCAAAATTTGTCATATACAATCCTATAAAAAAAGCCCGCTCCACAGCCGTCCAGGTGTGAAGCTGATCCGGGTTAGCTTTTTCGTGTTTTCAACGAATAAAGGAATCAACCACAAATCCTTTTACCTTGAAGACAGAATCAAAGCTACAAAAAAAGTTGTTCCCTGCCCGCTGATGGCTGAGATCTTGATACGCTGGCTCAATATTTCCAACCCCAGCATCTTGAACGGCTACTCGATGATTGGGTGTCTGACCGCTGTCAACTGTTCGCTGATCGCTGACCACTGACAACTGATCGCTGCCAACTGATCGCTGGTGCACTCAACCCCGTAGGGGTGGTATATTGGTAGCCCGGCGGAATAACCACAGAATCATTCCCCCTCCCATGTCCCGCGTTGATAGCAGGGAAATGGTGATTGGGAGGGGGGCAGGGGGGAGGGGAAATAATTAGGAATCAGGAATTAGGGATTGGTAATCAGGCAATTACGATTTACGAATTACAAATTACGAATGATTCGGTTAGCAGATGACAGTATTCAGTTTCCAGTGATCGCTGATGGCTGTAAACTGATGGCTGCCAACCGATCGCTGCCAACTGATCGCTGGTGCACTCAACCCCGTAGGGGTGGTATATTGGTAGCCCGGCGGAATAACCACAGAATCGTTCCCCCTCCCATGTCCCGCGTTTATAGCTGGGAAATGGTGATTGGGAGGGGGGCAGGGGGTAGGGGAAATAATTAGGAATCAGGAATTAGGGATTAGTAATCAGGCAATTACGATTTACGAATTACGAATTACGAATGGTAGATGCCTAAAAGACGTTGACCGGTTTTGGACAAGGTTTAACTTCATTTCAATTCTTAATCCAAAGTTGATGTTTGAACCAAAGGGTTGTTTCCCTTCAGCC
>JAGNHN010000056.1 GCA_018001695.1 Lentimicrobiaceae bacterium | reverse complement strand
ATTTAGATCAATTTACTAATAATTCCTGCATTTATTGGCTATCACGGCGCTAATTATTAACATTCAAATGTTTGTTTATCAACACTATAAAGATTGTCGATGCTTTTTTGAGGAAGCCCTAATTATTTCCCAGCGATCAGTAATCATTCGTAATTCGTAATTCGTAATTATTTGATTTTCAATTCCTAATCCCTAATCCCTAATTCCTAATTCCTAATGGCCCCAACCCCGCAGGGGGATATATTGGTAGCCCTTAAGTCTGCCTATCGGTTACTCGATCAACTTTAGGTTGGGATGACTGAGCAGGCTGACGAGGATGTCGCGCTCCAGACGGGGCGGAAAGGTCTTGAAGAGGTCGTTGAGCTTATCCTCTTTCTCTTTCCGGCTCATGCCGGAAGAAACGATGGTGCTCAACTGCCTGTATTCCTGCATCCTGAGGTGCTCCTGAAGGGCGTTCCGGATTGCTTCGAGCGCAGGACCAGCTTCAGAACTGCCAGGCAATCCAAATATCTCCAGCTCCGTGATGGCCGCCTCTACAATATCCCTTGCCAATCGCCTGACTTTGTCCATGGGATCCTCATTGCCACTGGTGTCCCTGAGCGTCCAGCTGCTGAAGTCCTGCTGCAACCGTCGCACCTGGTTGACCTGCTCGGAGGATTCCCCGAACAAGCGCGCCAATAATAATGCCGTGCCGGTCTTCCATGCCTCCAGATCAAACTTTGACTCACCCAGTTTGGCGATCTGCTGGCGAAGTGCTTCTATGGCTTTATCTTTCATATAAATTAAATCTTTATTTTATTAATGATAAACCCTCCAGTGCAGACGCATCTGAAGGATCATACAACAAAACCTTGTTGAACAATACGCGGGCCTCACTCATCCGTCCCTGCTGTAATCGGTTCCATCCGAGCATCAGCAATCCATTGTATCCAAAGGGATATAAATTGACGAGCTTTCCCAGGTATTTGTCGGCCTTGTCATAATCCTTGCGGTAATAATAGATCACCCCCACCTGGTACAGGGCTGTGGTCTCGTTGGGATCAATATTGAGAATGTCGAGATAGGTAGACAGAACCTGGTCCCAATGCTCCAATGCGGCAGCCGGTAAAGCATAGCCCAGCTTCGCCTCGATGGACATGGGCCTGATCTTCCTGCTGCGATCATAATACCGCAAGGATTCGGTATACTGTCCGGCCTTATAATGCAGCCAACCCAGACGCAGGTTGAGCTCGTAGGCTTCGTTATCATAGACAGGCATAAGGGCCGCCGCCGCTTCCTTGTACCTGGTCTCTTTCTCGAGAACGTAACTTCTGCCAAAGGCCTGACGGAGTTGTGTCTCCTGCGCATTGACTGCCCCCAGGGCAAGCCAGAGGCTAACTATCATGATCCACTTCATAAACTGATCTCAAGTCCTGCAAACAATGAATAATAGTCAAAGTTAAATGTTTTCTCCTGCATCTTCTCCATCGACGCGATCAGATGGAAGCGGAACCTTTGGCCTATAGGGATATGTCCGCCCAAACGATACCGCTGCTTCATGATCGCCGGTGTATTGATCAGGTACCTGCCATTCTCCTCCAGAAAGAAGGGTAATCCCACCTGTTTCCATTGAACAAAGAGGGCTGCACCTGGCTTTGGATGCCAGCTCAGACCGGCCAGGTATATCCAGTTTTGGCTGGAGTTCACTTCATGCCGGTAACATGCCGCCTCCACGGTGAAGGATTCGTGGTGCAATGGCATAGTGTAAAATGTTTTCAACCCGTATTGTATAAGATGTTGCCCGCTGTTTGAATCGCTTTCCTTTAACAAGCTTCCAGGATTGCCTGGCCCAAACCCCTGACTGTATTCCTGCTCCATCAAATCAGTCTGAGATGTCGCTGTCAGATAAGCGGGTCTCAGCTCAAAAGGACCGCTTTTCCACTGTGCCTCCAGTGATGCTGCGAGTATTACGCGGCTGAGTTCAAAAACCTGACGTTGGGGTGTGCCTCCAGTATTCTTGCGGTTTTCAACCCTGGCGCTACCTCCTGCCAGGTGGAGCGCAGGACGCAGTATCAGGTCAGGCCCAGCGACATAGGCCATGCTGATGAAATACTCCGGCTGCCGATAGGGCAATCCCTGGTAGGTTTGTTGTAAATAACAGAATCCGTGTAGAATGCTGATCCGGTGGCTTAAGCCGTGGGACATCATTACACTTCCATATGCAAGGGGCCTGATGCTGTCAATGATCGTTGCCAATTTCAGCCCGGTCTCAGCATAAACGCCCTGTATGGGTTTGGGATAGCGAATCCCGGTAAGAGGCGTATTTTTTGCGAAATAGGAGGCCAGCTCTGTCTCATCCCGATGGCTTAGACTCCAGTAGAGATATTCCCTTACATAGGTATCAGATTTATTGTACTGGTAGGCTTTGCGGAATTGCCGGTACGCGAGGTTGTACCGTCCGGTGTGAAAGGCTGCTGCCCCTGTCCGGTAGTGCAGGTTCTTAAATGACAATCCTTTAAAGTCACCACTCCGGTAATGATCCAGCAATGCATTCCAATCTTTGTTTTGCCAAAGCGCCTGAGAGAGGCTGTCAGCTTCACGGAAGTTGAGCGGTTGGGCGGTGAGCGGCACTACACCTGTCAATAACATCAGGAATGTCAGAGAGAACCTACCAACGATGCTCATTTTCATAATGTTCAGGGATATCACAACGTTGCAGGGTACATTTTTCAGCCTGGTTATGTAACGCAATCGACACGATGCCCTCCTGATCCAGGCGGATACGGTAGCTTACCGCCTTTTCCTGCCTGCTTTTCCTTGAGGTGGTAATGGAGCTTACAAACTCCATAACATGAGCATCAAATGGCCCGGTGCCGCTGAGAGGCCTGAGGTGGAATTCAACGCGCTTGTAAACCCTGAATGGCGCAAAGAAATCCTGCCAGAGCCTGCGGGATACAGGCATATAATGGTCTAGAGGGATGGTGTCATGGACCTCCACCCCGGGTTGCCGGGTGAGTGCTGTCCGGAATAATGCCAGATAATAATGGTAAAGGGCGGTATCCCGGCTTCCCTGGTAGCTTGTAAAGCTGACACTGGCGTCCATTGAATCGACATAGGCCCGGGCACCTGTCCGCAGGCATTCCAGGTAGGTCTTGTTGTAGGGATCCACGCGGGTAATCAGGATATCGGTAACCTGACCTGCTTTCAGGGATTTCCATTTGAATGCCAACATCTTACCGGGATGCAACCCAAAAGCATGTTGCAGACCAGCATCAGGTTGCAGCGCGAGTACACGCTCGCCTTCAGTTGGGTAGGCATACATACGTAGCCTGAGCTGATGTTTATCTTTTTCCAGGTACCATCCCAGCGGATATGGGAGCGTTGGAGACCCGACATCTGGTGTTGCCTGAAACTGAAAATGTAGGTGTGGTTCCGGTGACCGCCCTGAGTTTCCAAGGCTGGCCAGAACCTGACCGGAGGTTACCACATCTCCTTTGCTGACTTTGAAGCTGCCGGCTTTCAGATGACTGATCTGGCTGTACAATCCTGGACCATGCTCCAGTACGATGGCATTGCCCCAGTTGTGTTTCAGGTCGATCTCCCCGATGGGATTGTCAGGCAGATGGTCGATAATGTCGATGACCCTGCCCCAGGCCGGCGCAACCACCGGAAGCTGGTAGCACCAGTAATCTTCCGGTATATGGCCTCCGTTGCGGAATGTTTTTCCGTCCGGGCCCAGGATGGCGAAATCCCAGGCATATTTCCATGGTCCTTTATGGGTATGCTTTCCGTCCTGTCCCTGTACCACAGTCCATTCGCCCAAAAAAGGCAGTCCTGTAGGAATGGGAACAGCATCACGGAACCGTTGCTTCCAGGCCAGCCAGGCATAGAGGTTTCTTTCGGGTAGATACTGCTGATAAAGTGTTCGCTGCAGGTGTGGCCGGGTCGTGAAATAGGAGGCATACATCATGACGAGGACCATGGCTACAAAGGGCAGGGAGAACACAGGCAGCTGCAGATTTGCCAGAACAGCACTGCTGCCCGATACAAGCATGGCCAGCACCGGCATCAGGATGATCACCAATAGGAAGCTCCGCCAGGATGGGATGAAGAAGAAGCCACCCAGCGCGATGGCCATCAATATGAAGTTGAATCCGATATAGCTGTAATAGAGCGGTGTCATGATGGCGCCGACCATCAGATAGAAAAGGTATCCACCCAGGTAGCCTGTGATGCTCAGCAGAAAGGTGATACGGGAGCTGAATAGCAATGCCAGGGCAATGGCCAGTCCGGCCATCCAGTTGTACTGGAAAATAATGGCAGACAGTGATTTGAAATACCCCAGGATGATCTCGGGGATAGGAATGTTATTCAGCGTGAGATACCAGTCTACCAGTGTTTTTCCTCCAATAGAAAACAGGTCATTCAGGAAGAAAATATTGCCGGCACTTGGGTTGACTGCCGTAAATCCTCTGAGGGACAGAAGGATGGTCCATGAAGCAATCAAAAATGGGATGCTGAGAAATGGGAGGCCGCGACTTCCGAGCCAGTGCAGTGTACCGATGGCCAGGAGTAAAGTAAGCATGCTGCCGGCCAGCAAAATGATAAAAAATGGCAGTCCGGGCTGAAAATAGGCTGCCAGAGCCATGGCGACAAGGATGCCGTTTAAACCCAGTAATCCATCGCGCAGGTGCTTGCGATCGAAACCCATCAGAAGGGCAAGAATATGTGTAATGGTCACCCCCAGAACGCCCCAGAATCCAAGACCCGGCATAAAGAAGCTGGAAATCAATATGATCCATGCCGCAGTCTTGTGCTGCAGAAAGAAAATCAGGGAATAGCTGAAGAGTATTCCCTCCATGAATTCCTGCGCCGCTGTGCGGAGCTGTGCAGAGCCTGCAATCTTCAAGTATTGCGGGTTTTTATGATTGTATATGTGCCGGTAAATGCTCCATACGCAGAATATCCTCAAGGGTTTCCTTCTCCCTGATGCGATGCACCTTCCCTTCGGTATCGATCAGGATGATGGCCGGCCGCATATGGATAAACTGCATCCACTGTGTCATGTTGTAAGCACCCACCCGGTGGATGACAACCGGATCTCCTTTGCTGAGAGATGGCAGCCTGATGCTTTCACGCACAACGTCAATGTTCATGCATAGCGGGCCGTATAGCACCGTGTCTTCACCAGGACCGTTGCTGGCCGTTGTGGTGGTAACAGTATGATCATACCAGAATGAGGTGAACAGGAGATGGACACCTGCATCGAGGATGGTAGCCCTTCTTCCATCACTTAATTGCTTGCTGGCCAAAACAGTAGAGAGGAGATAGCCCGCATCATCCACAAGGGCACGTCCGGTCTCAAGAATAAGCATGGGCAGCTCTCCCTGCCTGAATCCGGCATTCAGAAGGGCAGTCGTGATTTTTTCAGCATAATCCTGAAAAGAGGGTGCCACATCCACACCCTGATGATAAGTGCCTCTGAGGGTATTGCGCGAAGCAAAGCCGCCCCCCAGGTCAATGTACCTGACTGTCTTGCCATGTTTCTCATGGATGAACCGGGCCAGCTCACCCAATTTGGTGGCGGCGATGGCATAGGCCTCAGTAGAGAGAATATACGTGCCTATATGGCAGTGTAGCCCAATGAGGTCCATCTCACCACTGTGGATGATTTTATTGATGGCATCATGGGCCTGTCCGGCTTCAAAGCTGAATCCGAAGCGGTCCCAGGTAGGATAGATGCCGGTATCCATATTCACCCTGATAGCCACGCGCGGGCGTATTCCCGACTCCCTGGCCAGGCGGACCAGTGAATACAGCTCGTCCAAATGGTCGATGTGGATCATCGAGCGATGCGACATGGCTTTGAGAAGATCTGAGTCGCTCTTATCCGGCCCGTTGAAAAGGATCTGCTCCCCTGGTACTCCGTTATGCAATGCCTTGTCGTACTCAAAACCTGATACAACCTCGGCCCAGCTTCCTTCCTGATGGAATATTCGGCAGACGGCATCCAGGTAATTGGTCTTATAGGACCAGGCAAATTGTACTTTGGGGTAGCGGTTGGAGAAGGCAGCGTACGCCTCTCTGTATGTATTGCGAAGATTCCGTTCCGATATAACAAAGAGGGGACTGCCATGGTCTTCCAGCAGTCGTTTCACCGGAATGTCGTCGATATCCGGGGTTGGCCGGTGTGAATGGATATTCCCGAACTTATTGGCCATCCCTGTGTTCAGGGGTTTTATAAGCGGCCTTTCATATGACTTCTTTTGCTTCATTTCCATGGTAAGATATCCTTACAATTCTCCTGTGGTTGAAATACTGGCATAATCTTCCAGGTTGCAGATCATGTCGTAGGCATATCGAATGAACATGGTGCCGGTTTTGTATTGCGTCATGGGTTCAGGGTCGTCTCCCATCACAAGTCTTACCAATGCTTCCGGGTGGTTCTGGCCGGCGCCGGTAGCCAGGTATACCCAGGCAGGAAAGCGGGGATTGATCTCGAGAAGGTAAACCTTTCCGGTTTTCTCTTCCTTCATCAGTTCCAGCTCCATTCCACCGGCCCAGTGGGTCTGGGTGACGATATGCCGGGCCATATCCAGCAGTCCCTGGTCGGCGATGGTAATGCCGGCCCAGCCTTTGCCGGATTCTGTGATGAAGGTCTTGCGCATGGGAACAGCGCCGATCAGTCCCCCTTTACCGTCACCCAGGGCTGTCACATTATATTCCTGACCTGCGATGTATTGTTGCAGAATGACCGGTGTCCCCCACTTTGCACTTAGCTTGTGGAAATAGGCCACGGCCTGCTCTTCGGAATAGGCGCGGTAAGCTTCATAAAACTTACCTTTCACCATTACAGGGAGTTCAAATTTCTTTAAAGCTTCGTGAAGGCCGCTTATGGTCGTAACCGGCTCGCTGGTAGGCACCAGCACGTCATATCTCTTACCATATTCAGGCAGCCTGTCCTTCAGCCTTTCCTCGAATTGATCCATGCCGGGCAGCAGCGAGCGTATCCCCATTTTCTGAAGCACCGGCTGGAGGCGGATAAATCCAATCAGTTCCGCATCGAAATTAGGGATGATGATGTCCAGTTTTTCCTGATGATGAATGTATTGCAGGCGCTCGAGCAGGACCTGATGCCCTGCTGAAGGGTAGGGGATGATGTAGGTCTTGTCAACCATGTCGCGCATATAGATGCCCGGCTCCATGTTTTCATAGGCCAGCCCAATGATGCGGACATCAAAGCGGGTGCTTTCCCTGAGTCCACGGATCACGGCAATGCCGGGCCCCGGACTGTCAACCACGTTCAGGCCTGTTACGGCAATCGTATATCTGGGCCTGATCATGGCATCAACAGCTTATAACGCCTCAGGGTTTCCAGGAAATCATGCAGGTCTCTCTCTGCCACCTCAGTCTGAACTTCGTATTCACTGAGGAGGTGTTGCAGCAACTCCTTTTCGGTCTCTCCTTCCCTTAGGTAATGGAGCAAACTGAGCCCGGTCTGGTTCAGGGTGAATGATTCCCCTGTCTCAGTATTGAAAAGGAATCCGTTTTCACTCAATGCTATGCTGTTCTTGATCTTCATAGCCTGATGTTTAAGTATTCAGGATGCTTAATATGAACTATGCATTCCTTAGGTAAGACAAGGAAATGCCGCTAAGGTTTACCCGGGATGAAAGAAAATGTCAGCTTCAAGCCTGACTTTTCTTCTTCCCAAACCAGCGGGAGAACATTTTCTTTTCAAAGTTCCAGAAGTAGTTGAAACGAAAAAAGATCAATCCATATGCCAATAAAACCACCTGGTAAATGGGCAGGGTGGCTACGACAAAGAAGAGGGCTTTTAACCAGAAGGATGTTTCTTTATGCAGCCCAAACCATGGTTTTATCAGGTCAGCAATCCAGGCAGTGCTGGAGCCTGCCAGGCCAAAGACGATAAATATGATAATCAGGTCCGTGGTGCTCCTGGCTCGGAACACCTTTTTCATCTTTTCAAGTACCATACAGGATTAGCGCATATCAATGATATCAGCGCCGGGATAGTCTTTCTTGTTGAACACAAAGGTGGCGGGATCCAGGTTGAGGTTGGTTTTAAAATCTTTGATGCGGTAAGTGAAGGTCGTTCCATTCTTTTCGTGAATGGAGAGGCTGGTCACCTGTTTACGCACCTGATCAATATGCAGACGGACCTTATGGAAGGATTTGGTGGAGGTAGGGTTCATGTCGATGATCCATATCTTTCGCCCACCTTCTTTGTCTTCCCGGATGAGCTTGGCCCTGAATTCATCGCTATAGGTCGTGAGAAGCTTCGAAGGTACCATGGCATCCATGGCGTCACCCGCATCGTGTATCTGGACCTCACCGGCGTCTTTGTTATACGTCCAGAGGGTTTTTCCGTCACTGAGAATGCGCTGGCCACCCACATCCACACGGTAACGGTCGCCTTGCATGAGCAGGGTGCCGCTGAATGTCTCATTGATACCGGCTGTTTTGTTTTCCATGAGATAATCGAAGGCAATCTGTATGCTTTTATAGCTCCGAGTGAGGTCGGTGACCTCCTTCATAATGGCATTGGCTTTCTTATCCTGAACCTGGGCCTGCACCAAGGCGGTTATTGCGATGAGCAGGCTGATTGCAAATGTTTTTTTCATATGGATTGTTTATCATGTCAGAGCAAACGCTGCTCTTCATCCAGTTGTTTCAAATATTGTTCCAAAGCGACAGGATCTTTGAATTTTACTTCTCTGGCCCGGGATCCTTCAAACGGGCCGACGATTCCGGCAGCTTCCAGCTGGTCGATAATGCGCCCTGCACGGTTGTATCCCAGCTTCAGTTTTCTTTGTAACAGAGAAGTTGACCCGTGCTGATGCTGAACAATGACGCGGGCGGCTTCTGCAAACATCTCATCCTTGTCGCTGGGATCCAGGTCTTTGTTCGCTTCATCGTTCTCGTCGAGATATTCCGGAAGCAGGTGGGCATCGGGATAGCCGCGCTGTGACCCGATATATTCCGTGACACGGCCCACCTCTGGTGTATCCACGAAGGCACACTGCAGGCGGATGAGGTCACTGCCGGTGGACAGCAGCATATCACCCCTGCCGATGAGCTGGTTGGCGCCATTGGCATCTAGGATAGTTCTGGAATCAACCATCGATATGACGCGGAAAGCGACACGGGCCGGGAAATTGGCTTTGATGGTTCCTGTTATGATATTGGTGGATGGGCGTTGGGTGGCGATGACAAGGTGGATTCCGATGGCTCTTGCAAGCTGGGCGAGACGGGTCAATGGGACTTCAACTTCTTTGCCTGCCGTCATGATGAGGTCAGCGAACTCATCCACGATCACAACGATGTAAGGCATGAAGCGGTGACCTTCCCTGGGATCCAGCTCCCGTGCCAGGAAACGTTGGTTGTATTCCTTGATATTCCTTACCTGGGCCTGGTTCAGGAGCGTATATCGCATGTCCATCTCAAGCCCCAGGGAGTTGAGCGTACGAACCACTTTGCGTGTATCGGTGATGATGGCTTCCTCGGTATCCGGCAATTTGGCCAGGAAATGCCTTTCAATGGCTGCGTATAGTGTCAGTTCGACCTTCTTTGGGTCAACCATGACAAATTTCAGTTCTGCCGGATGCTTCCTGTAAAGCAGGCTGGTGATGATGGCGTTCAATCCGACCGATTTGCCCTGTCCGGTGGCACCCGCCACAAGGAGGTGCGGCATCTTGGTCAGGTCAGCGACGAAGGCCTCATTGGAAATGGTTTTCCCAAGTCCGATGGGTAATTCCATGCGGGCATTTGTGAATTTTTCGCTGCCTAGTATGGATTTAATGGAAACCACCTCCGGCTTTTGATTCGGAACCTCGATACCAATGGTTCCTTTGCCAGGCAGGGGTGCGATGATACGGATGCCGATGGCAGACAGGCTTAGGGCGATATCATCGGCCAGGTTTTTGATCTTGGAGATACGGATACCTGGCGCCGGGACGATCTCATACAGCGTGATGGTCGGTCCGATCGTCGCCTTGATCTTGTCGATGGTGATACCGTAGTTCTTAAGGGTATCGATGATGCGACGTTTGTTGCTTTCCAGTTCTTCGAGATTGACACCCTGTTTTTGCCCGTCTCCGTATTCTTCCAGCAATTCCAATCCCGGTTTGATATAGGAACGCAGGTCTAGCGTCGGGTCATACAAGGTATCCAATGTGTAATGCTCCCTGTTACCATTCGCAGGCTCATCTCCATTGACATCTGGAGCCGAAACCGCAGGTTTTTCAATGGTGAACTCAATTTCCGGTTCCTCATCCACTCGTTTGGCTACGGGGGGGGGCGTGTCCGGCCATGGGGCTACGGTCTCAAAACCATCGGTGGCTTCTTCGTCTGTTATTATTGTATCTTCGGCTTTGACCGGTTCGCTGATATCCTCTCTTAAAGTGTTGATTTTGAGTGATTCCTCTTGTTCATCATCGTTGGTGATGACAGGTATGGCATCTTCTGATTTCGGCTTCTTTGCCGGGATAAGCTTATCCCAGGGGATGGACCAGGAGAGGATCAGATAAGCCAGCAGAAAAAACAGCAGCAGGATGCCTGTGCCTGGCTTGCCCAGGACGCCATTCATCCAGGCCACCATCTGGTGGCCTGTAGCACCTCCCAGGATTTCTAGGCCTCCGTTATGGAACAGGTAAGCCAGGAGGGCGGATATCCATACCATTCCAATACTGGCATGTCGAATGGTTTTCCACACTGGCATCAGACTTATTCCGGAAGCCAACTTTATTCCGGAAACGAAGAGCATCAGCACAAGCAGGAAACTCCCGACACCAAATCCTTTCTTGATGAGCCAAAGGGAAAGAGCATGTCCCAGTCTTCCTGCAGCATTGCGGGCATCGGCTCCCGGATCCGTGACGATAGACCAGAAGGACGAGCCCAGGCTATCGTCCAGCTTCCAGTGCATCAGATAACTAATGAAAGCAAAGAGGAGGTAAACGGATGTCAGTAACAGGAACAAGCCGGTCACCTGCCTGAGCCTGGGATTATTCAGTGCATCCAGCCGCCAGCCTTTTCGGGTTTTCTTCTTCCCTTCACTTTTCTCCCCGTTCTTCAGGGTATTGGTTTTTGGCTTATTGGTGGCTGATGACATAGTTATCCCACTTGGGAGGCCAAAGGTACAAAATATTGATATGGGGATATGACTGATGCCGGGGCCGCTACATTCAGGCCTTGATCAGTCCATCGCTACGCAACTGGGCAATGTGATCCCGGAGGGTGTCCTGGATATCAGTATACACCAATCCCAGTTCTTTCCTGCTTTTTTCGTTGCTGAGGGGCAGTGGATATCCAACATTGTTGCGGAGGTATTTCCAGGAAAAACCCATTAACGGCCCGGCAAGGTAAAGCAGAAAGTTAGGAATAGTCCTGCCTGGCAGGGGCAGTGTATTTCCGAATTGTTTTCTCAGGATTTGGGTGATCTCCAGCATACTTTGCGAAGGACCGGCAATGATATGCCGCCCTTTGGCCTGGACATGCTGTGCCGCCAGCAAATGGGCACGTGCAATATCCCTGACATCGGCAATGGCAAAATGCAGATCAGGAATGCCTGTCTTATATTTTCCGGAGGCAATGGATATCATGATGTCGATGCTTGTGGAGTCGGTGCGCTTTGTCAGTGAAGGTCCGAGCACCAAACCGGGATTGATCGTGACCAGGTCCCATTGTTGCTGGGATTCCGCCATTTCCCACGCTTTGCGTTCCGCGGCTGTTTTAGAATAACTATAAGGCTGGTAGGAGGCGGAACAGGTTGTGTTCCAGTCTCTTTCGTCCAGATATCCTTTAGGGTGGAGGGCGGCATCCCTGGCATCACCGTAGATAGCTGCCACACTGGACGTCAGAACGATCCGTTTCACAGTTCCGGACTGGGTAGCTGCGTCAAGAACATGTCTGGTACCATCAACAGCTGGCTGGATCAGGTCTTTCATGGCATCTTTAATTCCTGTGATTTGGAAGGGTGAGGCGGTATGAAACAGGATCTCAATGCCGTTCATTGCTTCATGAAACGCTTGCGGATCCAGCAGGTCGGCTTCGAATATTTCCAAAGAGCCGGGGCTGTCGCTGCCCATGGCCCTCAAATGTGCATATTTTTCAGTATTGGCTTTGCTCCTGACACTGGCTTTGACAACAGCCCCTTCATCCAGCAGGTATTTGATAATCCAACCTGCGATGTACCCGGTGGCACCGGTTACCATGACTTTCTTTCCATTAAGAGACATATCCTGCAACTTTATTATGGCGTCTGAATGGATAGCAAACAAGGTAAGGCACGAATGGTTCATGCATTATTCCTTACACGTCATTGAAAAACTACAGGATGAACCAGTCTTTGATCAGGACTGTCTTGTCTTCTGGTTCGGATGGATGGCGGAATTCATTGGTATGACGGTTATAGATATATTCCTCGCCCCATTTCTTTGCATTCTGAACGACTTCCCGGACAGCTTCCAGGATAAACAGCACTTCCTCAGCGGTCATGGTGGGGTGCAACGAAACCCTGATCCAGCCGGGTTTGTCGCTCAGATCTCCCAGGGTGATTCTTTGGGTGATCTCACGGGAACGGTCGTAACTGACATCCAGCAGGAAATGGCCGTATGTGCCGGCACAGGCGCAACCGCCCCGGGTCTGAATGCCGAAGCGGTCGTTGAGTAATTTGACGACCAGGTTGTAATGAAGGCCATCGATATAGAATGAGATGATACCCAACCTTTTTTCAATATTATCCGCCAGGATGTGGACGCCTTCAATTTCCCTCAATCCCTTCATGAGCAGTGGGACGAGTTCCTCCTCCCGTTTCCTGATATTGGCTGTTCCCATCTGTTCTTTGAGCCTTATTGCAAGTGCCGTTCTTATGGCCTGCAGGAATCCCGGGGTTCCGCCATCTTCCCTCGCCTCGATATCATCAATGTATTTATACTCACCCCAGGGATTGGTCCAGTCGACCGTGCCACCGCCGGGTTGGTCAGGCGTAGGGTTGTTGTAGAGGGAGGCATCGAAAATGAGAACACCGGATGAACCAGGTCCACCCAGAAATTTATGTGGACTGAAATAGATGGCGTCCAGTTTCTGCATGGGGTCAGCAGGGTGCATGTCAATGTCGACATACGGTGCAGATGCAGCAAAATCAACGAAGCAGAGTCCTCCAAACTCATGCATGATGGCGGCCATCTGGTGGTAGGGCGTTTCGATGCCGGTGACATTGGAGCAGGCAGTAAAAGCGCCGATCTTGAGAGGGCGGTGCTGGTGAAGCTCCAGTTGCCGCCTCAGCTCCTCCATGTCGACGAGCAAATCCTTGTCAGGCTGCAACTGTATGACATCTGCGATGGTCTCAAACCAGGATGTATGGTTGGAATGATGTTCCATATGGGTAACGAAAACCACCGGGCGTTCAGATTCCTGGAGGCATTTGTGGTGGTTGAGAAGGCCACAGGATTTCAGTCCAAGAATGCGCTGAAATTTGGATACAACTCCCGTCATTCCAAATCCGGCTGTGATGATCTTGTCGTTGGGACCGGCATTGACATGCTGTTTAATGCACTGGTGCGCATAATGGTAGGCCTTGGTCATCAAGGTGCCTGTCTCGGTGGTCTCTGTATGCGTATTGCCAATGTAGGGCCCGAATGTCTCCATGAGTCGCTCTTCGATAGGCCTGTAAAGCCGTCCGCTGGCAATCCAGTCGGCGTAGAGCATGTTTTTTGGGCCATAAGGGGTATTGATCTGCAAACCTTGCCCGATGATATGATGCCTGAATCCTCTGAAATAGGTTTCCATAGATTAGCCGTTGCTGGGGGCAAAGATAATCAAGTGAGGCTCACCTCGCAGCAGTCTGTCACGATAGTTCACATAAGTCACAGGGAAGGAAAAATTTTCTTTATTCGCCGGATGCAAGCTGGACAACAGTGATCTCCAGCGGACCGCCTTCCGGGTAGATACCGATCCAGTCATTGTTCAGGTCATACCAGCGGTACTGACTGCTAACACGGATGATGAAATCCTGGACCTGCTCGCTGGCTGGTGCTTTGAAGACGATGCCCCCGTTTTTAGAATTGCCCTGTCCGTAGTTCAGGTACACCTTGAGTTCCTGTCCTGAGGTGTTTTTTGCACTGATCAGCACATAGGTTGATTTACGTTGCTTGACATTGAGGGGTTTGAATGTAAACCGTTGCTCCTTTCTATCTGATATGGCCAACTCCTCGCGATTAAGTTCCATGACAAGTCTCTCCTCCAGGTAGGTCGTGATTTCGCGTATCATCCGTTTCGGATACTCTTCGGCTGGCCGGAGGGCAGATGCTTCCCGGTATTTGATAATGGCTTCATCCATGACTTTCTTCTGCCATTTGCCGTCAGCTTCGGCTATCAGGGCATCATAGCGGGCTTTGCGCGACCGAAGTTGCTCTGCATACTGGGATTCCAGTGCTTCGGTACGCTGCCTCAACCGGCTGTCTTCCGGTGGCATTGGCCAGGCTTCTTTGAACTTTTCGATGGCCAGCCCAATATCTCCTGTTGATTCAGCGGCTTCACCTTCCTGTATGAGGACTGCACGGCGCTGTTCAGTTCTCGACCTTTGCACGAGCGAAGTGGCTTCACTGTCGTTGGGTTTGAAGCTGAGGGCGTCCTCGAAATACCTTGCAGCCTGGGCCCATTCGACGCGATCCATGGCCGACTTGCCATTCGCCATGGCATTCTTATAACCAGATTCGATCTCCTGGGATCTTTCAAGTTTACCCCTCACCTCAGCCAATAATTTCTTGGCTTCTTCGGTGGATTGGATGTCAACTGCCCTTGCAAAATGCCCGGCAGCATCCTGAAGCTTCTGGGCAGCATAGGCGGCTTTCCCATCGGACATCGCTTTGTCGTAGGCAGCGGTAACCATCAGGTTGTCTCTGACCTGATCCACCCGTCTGGCCAGGGCATCCAAAGGTGCTTTATCCAGTTTATGCTGATCGGCTATCTTGTTGGCTTCTTCCATCAGGCGCTCGGCTTCTTCCACCCTTTTCTGATCGAGAATGAGTCCTGCTTGTTGCAGTTTCTTGTCAAAATCGGCCTGAGCCTGCTGTTGCCGCTTTTCCTGCTCAGCCAGGGCTTTAAGCCGGGCTTCTTCTTCTCTGGCAAGGGCCCTATCCTGCTGCACCGATTCCAGATCGGAATCATCTCTGGATGTCCGGGCAGCAAGTTTGGCAGTGATTTCGTCAATCCGGTCACTGGCATAGGTTTCATTTGGATGGATGCGGCGGGCATTACGGTATGTGGCCAGCGCGTCTTCGTAGTTCTGACCCTGAACCAGCTTATCTGCCTGGGCAATGGTAAGGTTGTACTGGCGGTCGCGTTCAGCAATGGCTTTTTCAAGTTCCACTATCCTCAGGTTAACCTCCTTATCCGCAGGGAAAAGTGCCTGTGCCTGCCTGTATTCCTCGAGTGCCCTGTCAAGGGCTTTGTCGCGTTCCGACTGGCTGGCACTGGCCATGAGAAGATCATAGATCATGCGGTTGGCCTGCTGACCCTTCATCATTTCCTTCACTTTCTCGATCTGATCAAGGGCGTAAGGGGAGGAGGGCTGAAACTGCAACGATTGCTGATATACTTTTAGCGCATTTTCTAAATCATTGTCTTTCAAAAACTGATCCGCCGTCTTGATGGCCAGCTGAAAATTCTCGTTGGTTTTCTGCTGCTGATCAAGGATGCGGGTGCATTCTGCGATGGCATCCCTGACCGTGGTGTCATCATAATAGTATTTAACGATATCGGCAGGGAAAGTCTCAAGGGCCCGTCGATACTGATCCCGGGCATTGTTGTAACTGCCTTCTGCAAAAGCCTTTTCGGCTTCTTTGCGGTGCATCATGGCTTTACCCTGCATTTGTTCCAACCGCTCCTTAACGGTTTGGGCCAGGCTTGCGCGCTCGGTATTCGCCCTGGCAAAGTCGGGCTGGTCATCCTGTAAACTGATCTTTCCCTCCTGAATGATGTAGTAGAGTACCGGCTTTTCCGGGTCTTCAAGGGCAACATTGGGTATGACCGGAATAAGCTCCAGATTGAAAGCATCCAGTTGCTGTTTGACAACCGGTTCGGTTGAAGTGATGACGATCCAGTCGCTCCTGAATCCCTTCTGCATAGTTTTGAGTGTCAATACTTCATTCACGGGGATCGTGAAGGTCACATCACCGGAAGCGTTGCTGGCATAGCGGCTTACTTTTCCACCCACTGAGGTCTGCACATTGACACCACTCAGTGGCTTCCCGTTCGCCAATAGTTTTAGGGTTACGATCTGCACTTGCTGACCCTGCAAGGCGGATGTCAGCAGGAAAATCAGCAGGATAAAAATATAGTATATTGATCTTGTGTTTCTTAAGAAGGAATCTTTCAACTTCATTTGCATTGGATTGATTAAAACGTCGCTTCAACCTGTATTGAGGCTGCGAAGTTAACGTACCCGGGCGGATTTCATTGCAGGTTATCTCGAATCAAGAATGGTGCCGTCGCGCAGTTTCACGATCCGGTCGGCAGTTTGCGCAAGCTCCTGGTTATGGGTAACGATGACGAAAGTCTGGTTCAGTTCTTTTCGCAAGTGGAGGAAGACCTGGTGCAATTCTTTGGCAGAAGCAGAATCCAGGTTACCGCTGGGTTCATCGGCCAGTACTACGGCCGGGGCATTGATCAGGGCGCGGCATACTGCCACACGCTGTTGTTCCCCGCCTGATAATTCCGCAGGTTTGTGTGTGCTGCGGTGGGAGATATCGAGCATGCGGATGAGCTCCATAGCGGCTTCTACGGCTTCTGCCTTGCGTTTACCGGCAATGAAGGCGGGTATGCAGATGTTTTCGAGGGCTGTGAACTCCGGCAACAGGTGATGGAACTGGAAAATGAAGCCGACTGATTTATTTCTGAAAGCGGAAAGCTTCTTTTCGCTGAGGCCAAAGGGCTGAACGCCATCCACCACGACCTTTCCCTGATCGGGCTTATCCAATGCCCCCAGGATGTGTAACAGGGTCGATTTTCCTGCACCTGAAGGACCGGTAATGGCCACGATCTCGGATTTCTTCACGGAGAAATCGACACCTTTTAGCACTTCAATATCTCCAAAACGGCGGTGAATATCTTCCGCACGTATGATCATTTCACTATCCGGTTTTTCCATGAAAGAGCGTCATATAATCAAGATAATAGATAAACTTGACGGACCACAGACTGGCGTGGGGCCTGTCGGCGAGGAGTCTGAGATTTTGCAGGTAATCTAAATTAATATCCTGGTTTTCATCTAATAATGCACTTTTCCATACGACGGATAACAGGCTGCCGGGTGCGAACACCCAGTTGGCTGCCAGATCCAGGTTGAAGGCATTGAAATTGTAATCATGATTACCCGTATAGGTTGTGCTTTGCAGATGCCCGTCCTGCCCAAGCAAAAAGAATTGTCCATAATGCCCTTCCTGCCAGTAATGCCTGATCCAGACAGAAACCGACAGATCTGCTTTGAACATATAACGGGCGTTCAGGCTGTTGGTTACGGTATGCATGCTGCGTTCACCAAACAGGATATGATTGCCTTCCTGACGTTTCACATATCCTCTCACGCCCTGGTGACGGTTGTAGGTGCCTTCCATGCTGAAACTCAGGCGGTCGTTTACCCTGATAATAGGTGTCAACGCAACCTGCGTCTCACGGTATGTTGTGAAATCCTTGGCTATGTAGAACTGCCCGTCCAGGGCCACTTGTTTGCGGTAATCAGTTGAAAACCCAATGTTTCCATTAATGTATCCGGGCTTGACATAGAACCTGCCAGCTGTCCTGGGTTCATAGAAATCATGCCTGTCCAGAGGTGCATAATTTCCTCCATACCAAACACTTAAATAATTTCTCAGTGCGAAATAGCCGCCCAGGTATATATTCATGAGTTCGTTGCTTCTGTCCTGCAAATTCACAGCCTGCAACCATTCAATCGTATTGCGCATTTCCAGAAACGGGCCAGTGGGTTCATATACGCGGTGGCTGATCAATGCCCTGTTCTCTTCTCTCCATGTCCTGTGAATCAGGCCCATATCGTTGATGTTATACTCTTTGCTTGTTCTCTCGTGACTGAGATTGAAATGAATCTTCCCTTTGATTTTGCTGAATTCCAAGCCGTACTGGTACCCTTGTTTTGATTGCTTCTTCTCATCATCGAAGAAGTGAATCTGGCTGAGTGCCCCCGATCCACTGACCTGATAAACGCTGTTCTTATCCGCCAGCACCATGCCTATGCCGGTTACATTGGCATCCCTGCCTTCGGCCTGTCTCAGAACATTGGTATTGATGAGGTAGACGGAGGACGTACCTTTAAATTGCTGGTCTGCAACGATGATGTTGTAGTTGGCCAAGGGCTCAGTGACGATATATCGCTCATTTCCGCTGCTGTCTGCCGCGATGGCACGGGCTTCACTGGTTACAGCATTGAAGAATCCCATGGCCAGTCCCTGGCTATTCCTTCC
>JAGNHN010000055.1 GCA_018001695.1 Lentimicrobiaceae bacterium | reverse complement strand
TTTCTTAAAGGCATTTTCCATGGAACTTCCATTTGCAGAAGCATACAAAATCAAGATGGTGGAGCCGGTCAGACGGAGCACACGCGAGGAGCGGGAACATTGGCTTCAACTGGCGCATTACAATCTCTTCAACCTTAAAAGTGAACAAGTTTTTATCGATCTGCTGACTGACAGTGGCACCGGTGCCATGAGCGACCGTCAATGGTCGGCCATGATGCTGGGCGACGAAAGTTATGCGGGCGCCTCCTCCTACTTCAAACTCAAGGAGGCCATACAGGATATCACTGGATTTCCTTTCTTTCTCCCGACGCACCAGGGACGCGCTGCCGAAAACGTGTTATTCAGTGCACTGATAAAAGCCGGAGACATTGTGCCGGGGAATGCTCATTTCGATACCACCAAAGGCCATATTGAGTTTCGTAAGGCTAAAGCCATTGACTGCACCATCGATGAGGCATACGATATCAACAGGGACCACCCGTTTAAAGGCAATGTGGACCTGGAGAAACTCGAGAAAGTGCTCAGAGAGTATCCCGGCGACCGCATTCCGATGATCATCATCACCGTTACCTGCAATACCTCCGGTGGTCAGCCTGTTTCATTGCAGAATATGAAGGACGTCAGGGCGCTTGCTGATCGTTACGGGATTAAGGTGTTCTTTGATGCCGCCCGTTTTGCTGAAAACGCCTACTTCATCAAGACACGGGAAGAAGCCTGCCGTCAGATGAGCATCCCTGAGATTGTCCGGGAAATGTTCAACTGTGGCCACGGGATGACCATGAGCAGCAAAAAAGACGCCATTGTCAATATGGGCGGGTTTATCGCCATGCGGGATGAGAACCTGTTTCAGCAGGCCAGCGTCTACAACATCCTTTTTGAAGGCTATATCACCTATGGCGGTATGTCGGGCAGGGATATGAATGCCCTGGCCTGTGGTTTGTACGAGGGGCTGGACTTCCATTACCTTGAGACACGCATCGGTCAGGTTGCTTACCTGGGAGCCAAACTCAAGGATTATGGCATCCCAGTTCAGCAGCCTTTCGGCGGTCATGCCATCTTCGTGGATGCCAAGCGATTCCTCCCAAATGTTCCCAAAGAAGAGTTTCAGGCACAAACCCTGGCTGTTGAGCTTTATCTGGAAGGGGGTGTCAGGGGGGTTGAAATCGGCACGCTTTTGGCAGACCGGGATCCGGAAACCCGTGAAAACAGATACCCCAGACTGGAGCTGCTGCGTCTGGCCATTCCGCGCCGTGTATATACCAACAACCACATGGATTATATCGCTGCCAGCCTTTCTAATGTCTTTGAACGCCGGGATAAGATCACGCGCGGATTGAAGATCTTATATGAAGCACCCATCATGCGTCATTTCACAGTCAGGTTGGAACGGCTCTGAGTGACGGATAAGCATCGTATCCTGAAACAGCGGGATTGTCTATCTTTACAGCATGGAACCCAAACGTAAACAAGCCAGGTACCGGCGCCTGGCCGAGCAGTTACAATCTTTACTGGACAAACCGGCTCCAATGATGTCCAGACTGGCGACAGTGGTCGCTGTGTTGCATCATAAAATGCCGGAATTCTTCTGGACCGGCTTCTACCTGCTCCATGAACAGGGACTTTTTGTAGGCCCCTATCAGGGCCCCCTCGCCTGCCAGCATTTGGCATATCCAAACGGGGTGTGCTGGGCCGGTATCCTTCAGAACAAGACCCTCGTCGTGCCCGACGTCCACCAGTTTCCCGGCCACATCGCCTGCGACAGCCGCTCCAATTCGGAGATTGTGGTTCCCCTTAGAAATCAGGATGGCGAAGTGCTGGGCGTCCTGGATATTGACAGCACCAGCCTGGCGGCTTTTGACGACATAGATGCCCGTGAATTAGAAGCGATTCTGAAAATGCTGTCTCAGCATCTCCTGTAATAATCTTCAATATGCATATACCCTTCATCCTCTATGTTATACTTGCCTTCGTCGCCGCGACAACATCCATTGTAACGGCCCTTTCCAGCCACGACCAGCTGGGTGAGCCCAGGCACGGCAATGCGTTGCGGGCTGCCGCGCTCTTTTCTCTTGCCGCCGGTATCCTGACACTGGGCGGGGGCTGGATGGGTCAGTGGCTGCTGGGTATGATGAAAGAAGATGCACGCTGGATTGCCGATATCTTCTGGTTTGTGGTAGGATTGAAAATGTTACTGTCATCACGAAAAATGCCGGCCCAGACCTATGCATTGGATATGAGCCAGTTAACACAGGTTGTCATGGTCGCCCTCGCCAATGGCCTAAATGCGATGTTGATGGCGATCGGATTAGCCCTGGCCGGAGAAATGGTGCAGCCGTTTACAATTTATGTTTCACTCTTCGTCCTTATTCTCAGTTGGATAGGATTCTTTATTCCAGGCATTTGGCCGATAGCAGGAAAACAAGCCAGATGGCTCTTTCCTGTTGCTGGTATCTTGCTCATTCTTATTACATTAATTAGATTTTAATGATTTCCAGGCTGGTTTTTGCGACACTCTTCTTTCTGGCCTGTTTCGTACAGGCACAACCCCCGCCAGGCTATTACAGCAGTGCCACCGGATTATATGGCGTCAGCTTGCAACAGGCACTGCATCAAATTATTGACAACCATTATGCAGCACAATACAGCGCGTTGCATGGCCATTTCATGAGCACCGACGCCAAAGCTGACAGCACGGTATGGGATATGTATTCTGATGTTCCGGGAGGTACGCCACCCTATGTCTATCATTTCATTCCACAGGATCAATGTGGAAATTATTCCCAGGAAGGAGATTGCTACAACCGGGAGCATAGTTTTCCGAAAAGCTGGTTTGGCGGGGATGTGATGCCCATGTTTTCCGATTTGTTCCACCTCTACCCAACCGATGGTTTTGTAAATGGCCAGAGAGGCAATCTCCCCTATGGTGTGGTGCAGAACGCCAATTGGACCTCCCTGAACGGCAGCAAGCGCGGGAGCTCGGCGGTGCCCGGTTACACCGGAACGGTTTTTGAACCCATTCATGAATACAAAGGCGATTTTGCCAGAACGATGTTCTATATGGCTGTGCGCTACTATGGACAGGATGGGAGCTGGCCCGGAAGCGATATGACCAATGGAGCACAGCCCAAGCCCTGGGCCCTGGCCATGTTGCGGCAATGGCACCAGCAGGACCCGGTCAGTCAGAAAGAGATAGACCGCAACAATGCGGTATATGCCATCCAGAATAACCGCAATCCTTTCATAGATCATCCCGCTTTTGTCGAGGATATCTGGAGCCCTACAGCAGGCATAAGGGATGCTATAACATTGGTTGCCAGCCTTTATCCCGTTCCGGCCATGGACTATTGTATTGTGAATTTCACCCAGCCTCTGAGCACGGACTTGTATTGGCAAATGAACAACACACTGGGAGTACCGGTTAACAAAGGTGGGCTGGAGCCAGGACAGACCCTCAGCCGTATTGATGTTACAGGCCTTGTCCCGGGGATGTATTTCCTGCAAATACATCATCATTCCGGCACTCCTATGGGCGTGTATCCCCTGCTCGTCGCAAGATAACCCTGGATTAGCTGCTCCATAGGTAACAATATCACCACCTTATACCAATAGTCTGGTTTTTCCTGGATATCTGTCCCTATCCCTATCCCTATCCCTATCCCCATCTCACTATAAGAACCACATTATCAACCACATAATAAATTTAACATCAAAGGAGCCAATTATTGCCTATCTTTGGATTCCTGATACCGAACCAGCATCAGGAGGGAGCCTATGACATATTTTTCCGATCAAAAGCCCGTCAACCCAAAATCTATTAAGAAAAGGGTTGGGCAAATCACCTGCAAGGCTGTCAAAATCCATTCCCGTCCGGAAGCCCTGAAGAAAATCATCAGTGTAACCGATCTGACCAGCCTGCGAGGAGATGAACGCAAGGAAGAAATACGTACGTTGTGCAAAAAAGCCCGTACATTCGAAGCCCTGGATCCTCGCATCCCCAATGTGGCTGCTGTGTGCATTTATCCGTCCTTCATCCCTATTGCACTGAAGGAATTGAGTGAATCGGAAGTGTTGGTGGCCACCGTCGCCGGTGGATTTCCAGGTGGCGACATGCCTCAGGCCGAGAAAATAATAGAGGTCAGAAAAGCAGTAGATGCAGGCGCCGAAGAGGTAGACATGGTTCTGAACCTTCCGAAGTTTTTCGAGGGTAAATACAATGAAGTTCAGGACGAAATCAGCGCCATCAAAACCATTTGCAAGGATGTAACCCTGAAGGTTATCATCGAGACAGGGGCTTTGGGCAGTCTTTCCAATGTTCAGAAAGCCAGTGAGCTGGCCATTCTTGGCGGAGCAGACTTTCTGAAAACCTCTACAGGAAAGATTGAGCCGGCTGCCAGCCTGGATAGTTTTCTTGTGATGCTGGATACCATCAAAGCCTATTATGATCAGGCTGGCATCATGATTGGCATCAAGGCCGCCGGTGGGATACGGCAACCGGTGCAGGCCTTCCAGTACCTCAGCCTGGTCTATGACGTCCTGGGGGGATTATGGATCACCCCGGAGTACTTCAGGATAGGTGCCAGCCAACTCGTCGATCATGTCGTATCAGAGTTACAACAAGCAGATCCTGACAGCCACGTCTGAACCATTGTGTTAATGCATTGTTAATCCGGAAGAAACCTCCCCGGAGGAATGTACCTTTACGAATTAATACCCGGATGATGCGAAAAGCAATACCTGTTATCCTCTTATTACTGCTGCCTTTCACCGCCAGGACACAAACCACCCTTGATACGGCAGTGAACTTCTCCGTTAAAGATATCACAGGCTATACCCATAAGCTTTACAACATCCTTGACAGTGGTTATATGGTCGTCATCGATTTTTTCTCGACGTCCTGTGGCCCCTGCGCAACGTATGCACCTGCGATACAGGCATCCTACCAGAACTTCGGTATGAATACAGGAAACGTCTACTTCCTGGGCATTGCCTGGGGCGATGATAACCAGGGGGTGCACAGCTTCGATAGCACCTACGGCATTACCTACCCTTCCGTCTCTGGGATGCAGGGAAATGGAAATCAAGTGGTTCTGGATTATAACATTCTGTCCTATCCAACGGTTATCCTGATCATGCCGGACCGCAGCATACGCGAAAAGCATATCTGGCCGCCAACAACTGCCCGTATCGACAGTATCCTAATTGCCAATGGTGCTATCACAACCGGAAGTTGCCCACCTGATTGCCTCCTTGACGAGGCCGCTCTGCAGATCTGGCCCAATCCTGCCCGGGAATTACTCCAGGTCCGGTATACCCTGAACGCTCGGTCAACGGTTCACCTCAGCCTGATAGATATGCAGGGACGGGTATACTCCATGGCGCGCGACAGGATCCAAGAGGCCGGTACCTGGGAGCAGCATATGGATGTGGGTCACTTCCCTCCAGGACTGTATCTTCTACAGGTTCAGCAGGGAGCACAACGCATCATACGACCGGTCCTTTTGCAATAGAGTCTATATAAAGCCCTTATAAACAGATTGATAGTGGTTTATGCCCTGCTTCCATGTATTATATGCCTTAGCGGATTGTGGCATGGAAATTGATATTATCCGTGCATGAAAGCGCGATACATCCTCGTTTGGGCCATGATGGCCGCCCTTTGGTTGACTGCCTGCCAGGAAGATGATCCACTGGAGCCAGATCCGTCAGGTGACCTGCGTGGAGCCTTCACGGGTACCTGGAACTGCGTAGAGAATGACGCCAAGATCGCATATACCGTTGTGATCAGGAAAGACAATGCCGACACCACACGCCTATTGCTGGAGAATTTCGCCTACATCGGTATGGGAGAATACGCCTATGCTACGTTTGCAGGAACCCAGCTCAGCGTCCCATCCCAGATCCCATGCGATGGCTGGCAGGTTCAGGGAAGCGGTAAACTCATCAACAGCAACAGGATGGAATGGACCTATACGGTCAAAGTTGGGGGTGATGTCAATAATTACACTGCCGTGTATACCCGTATGGCTTATTGATATGTCAGCGTATCTTCTTCCTGCTGCAGTGCCGTGCGTTCCCCCTCCAGAACAGTCTGCTGCTGGCTCAGGATGATGATCACCTGATCCATGATGCCACCCATCAATTTCATATGCCGCTGATAAAAGCGAAAACTGCTGTCAAATTCAGCCTGGGTGATGCCATGTTTAAGGAAGACGGAGCGGTTGACCTTATTGCGCCAGATATCGAGGCTGTCAACGGCAGACTGCGAGAGTGTGGATTCGGCCAGCTGAAGATCGGCCAGCACTGCAGCCATCCGGCTCTCATTTAACACATTATCAGGGATCTGTACCTTCTCGCGGTGACAGGCTGTCAGCACCATGAACAGAAAAAATATGGGCCCCAGCCTTTTCATTTCTTCTTCTTTCCGGCCTGATAGGATTCATTCATCCCCCGGATGACATCCCAGGTGATGTCCAGGGTATCTTTGGCATACAGGATACCGGAACCACGGGAAAATCCGAGGATATAATCGTAACCCTTGTCTTCCTGGTAGCGCTTCAGATAAGTGTATACGCTATCGACAAAGCGTTCATTCATAATGAATTCCTGTTCTGAGAGTTCTTCCGTATAGCGATCGCGCAAGGCCAGCAGTTGCTCCTGGCTCTTCATGAGATCCGCATAGATCACCTTCGCACTCTCTTCGCTGATCGTTCTCTTCTCCACCTGCTGCTGGAAATAAGCTGCATCCTTTTCATAAGTGCGCTGCCGGGCCGTCATTTCAGTCTCCCTCACTTTGAACTGGGCTTCCAGCTCGTCGTTCATATCAGTGATCAGGTCGTAATGCGCCCGCAGGGTATCACTGTTGATGAAGACGATATTGCCGGCTACAGCCGCCTGTGGCGCAGCCGGGCCTGAGGACCTTGTTTCACCCTTGCGGTTCAGCACCAGCAACAGGAGGATAACAACGCCTGCCAGGCTCAGAATATTCAGTACTTTCCAGGTATTCATAGTGGATTAAGGATTGATTGATGCTGCAAAGGTAATCCTAAGCCTGCATTATGCCATCAGAAACAGCCGGTTTAATTGCCCAGCTCCGACATGAACTTGATACGGACGAGGCGGATTTCTTCGATGGTGAACTCATCCTGCCCGAGCTCTTCCAATGCTTCTTCCACGGAGTCTGACTCGGCTTCACGGAAGTACTCATAAATGTCTTCCTGATGATAGGGATCAATGTTTTCTTCGATGTAATAATCGATGTCGATGCGGGTACCGCTGGCAACGATGCTTTCCAGCTCTGTCAGCATCTCATCCATGCTGAGGTCCTTGGCTTCGGCGATATCCTCCAGGGCCAGCTTGCGGTCAATGCTCTGAATGATATAAACCTTAAGTCCGGACTTGTTTATGACCGACTTGACGACCAGATCATTGGGCCGGATGATGTCGTTTTCCTCAACATAATCCTTGATGAGGCGGATAAAGGGATCCCCATATTTCTGCGCTTTGCCGGTACCCACGCCGGTACACTGCTTGAGCTCCTCCAGGGTAACGGGGTACAGAATGGCCATATCCTCCAGAGAGGGGTCCTGGAAAATCACGAAAGGAGGAAGTTTTTCCTTGCGTGAAATGTCTTTGCGAAGGTCTTTGAGCATGGCAAACAAAGCCTTATCGGCATTGCCGCCCTTAGCGGCTGCAGCCTCCTCAAACGCTTCCTCCGCCTCTTCATAATCATGGTCAAGTGTGAGCTGGATGGGATAGGGGTCGTCCAGGTACTTCAAGCCCTTTTCGCTGACCTTTAACAGGCCATAATTCTCTATGTCCTTGTTAATTAATAAATTGATCAGGGATTGACGAATGACCATATTCCAGAAACGTTCATCTTTCTCGCTTCCGGCACCGAATGAGGCGAGCAGATGATGCTTATATTGTTTGATCTGGGTACTCGCTTTTCCCGTCAGGATGTGTATGATATGACTGGCTTTGAACTGCTGTTTGGCTTCGAGGATGGTCTCAAGTACCTGGCGGACATATTCACCACCTTCAAATTTCTTTCGTGGATTATTGCAGTTGTCACAGTTGTGACAGCTGGGTTCATGATACACCTCCCCGAAATAATGCAGCAGCTGTTTGCGCCGGCAAACCGATGACTCTGCATATGCGACGGTTTCCAGCAGCAGTTGTTTGGCAATCTCCTGCTCAGCAACAGGTTTGTTTTTCATGAACTTCTCCAGCTTCTGAATGTCATCGTAGCTGTAAAAGGTGATGCAGTTGCCTTCACCGTTGTCCCGTCCCGAACGCCCGGTTTCCTGGTAATACCCTTCCAGGCTTTTAGGGATATCATGGTGGATTACAAAGCGCACGTCGGGTTTATCGATTCCCATTCCAAATGCGATGGTGGCCACGATCACATCCACCTCTTCCATCAGAAATTTATCCTGGTTGGTGACACGGGTGGCTGAATCCAGTCCTGCGTGGTATGGAAGGGCTTTGATTCCGTTGACCTGCAGGGTTTCAGCCATCTCTTCCACTTTCTTGCGGCTGAGGCAGTATACGATGCCGGATTTTCCGGGCTGTGTTTTGATATACCGGATGATATCCTTGATAACATCCTTGGTTTTAGGCCTTACCTCGTAGTAAAGGTTGGGACGGTTAAAGGATGACTTAAAAATCCTTGCGTCCTGCATCTTGAGGTTTTTCTGGATATCCTGCTGTACCTTGGGTGTCGCGGTTGCTGTCAGGGCAATAATCGGCACTTTGCGGCCCAGGGTATCAATGATGGGACGAAGCCGTCGATACTCCGGCCTGAAGTCATGCCCCCATTCCGAAATGCAGTGAGCTTCATCAATTGCATAGAACGAGATCTCAATATCCTGCAGAAAATCAACATTTTCTTCTTTCGTCAGAGATTCAGGTGCAACATATAGCAACTTGGTCTTGCCATCCACCAGGTCTTTCTTAACCTGAGTTATCTCAGCCTTCGTAAGGGATGAGTTCAGAAAATGTGCTACTCCATGCTCGCTGTGATAGTTGCGGATGACATCCACCTGGTTCTTCATCAGGGCAATAAGGGGTGAGATGATGATGGCTGTCCCTTCGCTGATCAGGGCCGGTAACTGGTAACACATCGACTTGCCGCCCCCTGTAGGCATGATCACAAAGGTGTCGTAGCCATCGAGAACGCTTAGGATAATAGCTTCCTGGTGCCCCTTAAAGCTATCAAAACCAAATATTTGCTTTAAGAGATCATGTAAGATATGTGCCTCCTTTACCGCCATATTCCCCTTCTGTTTATTTTAGATAGATTTGCAGCCGCTAAAGACAAGGGGCGGCTTTTTTGTCTATCTTTCCCAATCCTGGCCTGGATACGCCCCGGCTTGACGATATATCCCGGTTGTTGATGGACTTAACACAAATTTAAAAATATTTGTATCGCTTTTTCAAATAAGGAGAAAAACCTGGTGAAGACAACGGAAGAAATCCTGAAAATTGCTGCCCGCACCATATCCGAGGAGGCGGAAGCGGTAGCCGGACTGGGTGCCAGACTGACACCTGATTTTGCCCGGTCCGTTAGCCATATCATTGAATCCCATGGGCGGGTGATTGTCACCGGCATCGGAAAGAGTGCCAATATTGCCACCAAGATCGTAGCCAGCCTCAATTCAACGGGTACACCTGCCATTTTTATGCATGCGGCCGATGCCATCCATGGTGACCTTGGAACCATTCAGCCCGACGATACAGTCATCTGCCTTTCCAAAAGTGGCAACACCCCTGAGATAAAAGTGCTGGTGCCGCTGATCCGGGCCCTGGGCAATACCATCATCGCCATCGTTGGAAATACCGACAGCTATCTGGCGCAACAGTCAGATCTGGTGCTGGATGCCACTGTTTCTCGCGAAGCATGTCCCAACAACCTGGCCCCAACCGCGAGTACCACTGCACAGCTTGTGATCGGTGATGCCCTGGTTGTCAGTCTGCTTGAGTGCCGGGGCTTTACCCAGGAAGATTTTGCCCGCTACCACCCGGGAGGTGCCCTGGGTAAACAGCTGTACCTCAGGGTAGCTGACGTCTTTCCGCGAAATGCTGCCCCCATGGTCGATGAAGAAGACCACATCCGTAAGGTCATTACGGAGATCTCCGGAAAAAGACTGGGCGCCACCGCGGTATTGAAACAGGGCCGCCTCACCGGTATCATTACCGATGGGGACCTGAGGCGTATGCTCGAACGCGATGCAGACCTCAGCCGTGTCGTCGCGCGTGATATCATGTCACACCATCCCAGAACCATCGAAAAAGAGGTGCTGGTCATCCAGGCCCTGCGGGTCATGAAAGAAAACAACATCACCCAATTGCTCGTTGTTGATGGAGAAACCTATGTTGGGGTGATCCACCTGCATGACATCCTGAGAGAAGGAGTTATCTGATTAGATAAACAGAATATATTCAGTTAATTGACGTAACAGCACAAGTATATGGAGAACAGCTTGCATGCCTTTAATACTTACCGGGAGAAGATGAACGCCAAAATACTGGAGACAAAACCACGCATCTTGCAACGTATCTATAGTGCAGATACACTGGCGTATAGCGATGGTGCCCTGGACCACCGCACCAAGGAAATGCTTGGTTTGGTGGCTTCTATGGTACTCCGCTGCGACGACTGTATCCGTTACCACCTCATCCAGTGTCATGCAGCCGGCCTTACCAGGGCAGAACTGGATGAGATCTTCGGCATCGCCAACCTGGTTGGTGGTACTATTGTCATTCCACATACCCGCCGGGCCCTCGAGTTCTGGGAAGAACTGGAAAATTCAGGCAAATGAGGACGTGAATCGCATCATACGTCAGATATGGATCGCATGGCTTTGTGTTCTTTGCACAGCCTTACCTGTCTGGGGCCAGAGTACCCGTGTTATGGGCAAGGTCCTGGATGCCGGGACCGGCGAGCCAATTCCTTTTGCCAATATCTACTTCAAAGGCACAACCATCGGGGTTACCAGTAATTTCGACGGAGATTTCTCCATTGAAACAGGCCGGGCTTCTGATACATTAGTGGCCTCATTTATCGGATACCATAAATCGGAGCTTCCCATCCGGCAAAACAGATTTAACCAGGTGACATTCAGCCTGGAGCGTGAGAGCATGGAACTGAGCGAGGTCGTTATCCGCCCGGGTGAAAACCCCGCTGAGATACTCTTACGTAAGATTATCGAGAATAAATCGCTGAATAACAGGGACGAGTACGCCCACTACCGCTACGAAGCCTATACCAAGATCGAGTTCGATGCCAATAACATCACCGACCGCTTCATGGAAAGGAAAATATTCGAACCATTCCGCTTCATCTTCGATTATGTCGATACCTCTGCCATCAATGCCAAAGCATATCTGCCTGTTTTTCTGTCCGAAACATTATCGGATATCTACTATCGCCGCTCACCCAAATCCACCAAAGAGGTCATCCGCGCCAGCAAAGTTACCGGAATCCGCAACCAGTCTATCTCTCAGTTTCTGGGTGATATCGCACAGAATATCAATGTCTACGATAACTACCTGACCATCTTCCAGAAGAATTTCGTGAGCCCGGTCGCCAACTTTGGATTGGGCTTTTACCGTTACTACCTGGTCGACAGCACCTGGGTGAATGATCGCTGGTCCTACGAGATCATGTTCAAACCCCGGCGCAAACAGGAGCTTACCTTCACCGGCAGCTTCTGGGTCGATAAGGAAACCCATGCCATTGCCAGGGTGGATATGAGGGTTGTACCGGATGCCAATATCAATTTCATCAGCGATATCATTGTCAAGCAGGAATATGGAATGTTTGATGACAGCTACTGGATGCTTATGCGTGAAAGCATGGTCGCCGACTTCAACATCGCCGGGAAGAACCGTTCTACCATGGGATTCTTTGGTAAGAAAACGAGCTCCTACCGTCATTTCGTTTTCAATGATGAGCGGGATGCAAAGGTACATGCTGCTCCGGTGAATGTGGTCGTGGAGGATGAAGCTTTGGACCGTGACCTGACCTTCTGGGACCAGAACCGTCACGACACCCTCTCCCGCGATGAGCAAGCCATCTATCGCATGATAGATACACTTGAAAGCCTTCCCATCTTCATGACCTATGTGGAGGTCATCAAGATGATTTCGACAGGCTATTATGTCAGGGGGTTATTTGAGTGGGGCCCGTATATGTCGCTGGTAAGTTATAATGAGTTGGAAGGCATACGCTTACGATTGGGGGGCAGGACCAGCAACGCTTTTAGCACACGCCTGATGCTGGAAGGTCATCTGGCCTATGGTATGCAGGATGAACTGCTGAAGCGCAATATCGGCCTCCTGTATATGGTCGATAAGAACCCCCGCCGTAGCTTTTCAGGCGCATATTCCTATGATATTGAACAGATCGGTCAAAGTCAGAATGCTTTCCGGGAAGACTTCCTCCTGGCGGCCATCCTGAGGCGCAGGCCCTTCGATAAACTATCTCTGGTCGAACAATACAACCTCCGCTATGAGCATGAATGGTTTAATGGCTTATCCAACTCCATCCATTTCTCAAGGCGGGAAATCTTTGCCGTCGGATCCACCCGTTTCCGGATCCATCAACCGGAAGGCATCGTGGAACGTAGCTCCATCAAAACCAGTGAAATAGGTCTGGGCGTCCGCATGGCCTACAAGGAAAAATTTGTCCTGGGTGAGTTTGAGCGAATCAGTCTGGGGGCCAAATATCCCATTCTTGAAATCAATTATGCATTGGGAATCAGTGATTTGTTACAAGGAGAATTTCAGTATCACCGCGTTCAGGCCAACCTGCGACATTGGTTCAACATAGGGGCCCTGGGTTGGTCCAAATACAATTTTGAAGCCGGCAGGATCTTTGGATCCCTTCCTTATCCTTTGCTGAAGGTCCATGAAGGCAATGAAAGCTATTCCTTTGATGAATATGCCTTTAACATGATGAATTATTACGAATTCATCAGCGATCAATACCTCAGCGCCTATTATACCCATCATTTTCAGGGCTTGTTTTTCAACCGCATCCCTTTGCTGCGCAAATTGAAGTGGCGGGAGGTCGTGCATGCCCGGGCGTTGGTTGGCCGTATGGACAGCCGCAGCCAGGTTTATGCCGAGTTGCCTAAGGGTAGCTATGTACTGCAAAAGCCTTATTTTGAGGCTGGTGCTGGGGTAGAGAACATCTTCAAGGTCTTCCGCATAGATTTTGTGTGGAGGTTGTCGTACCTTTCGCATCGCGGAATCAGCCCGTTTGGTATCCGCGCTGCATTGCAATTTGATTTTTAGATACATATGATACTTAGAACAGAGAAAATCGTCAAGAAATACCGCCAGCGTACCGTGGTGAATGAGGTGTCGGTGGAAGTGAGACAGGGAGAGATCGTGGGCCTGCTGGGCCCCAATGGGGCGGGAAAGACAACCTCCTTTTATATCATCGTTGGACTTATCAAGCCTTTTGCCGGCCATGTGTTCCTGGATGATGCAGATATCACGGAAGAGCCCATGTACAAACGCGCACAAAGGGGGATAGGCTATCTCCCCCAGGAAGCATCTGTTTTCCGCCACCTGAGTGTGGAAGACAATATCCGCGCCATCCTGGAATTCACCGGGCAAAGCAGGGAAGTCCAGGATGAGCGCCTGGAAAGCCTGTTGTCAGAATTCGGACTACAGCAAGTTCGTCGCAGCAAGGGAATCACATTGTCAGGGGGAGAGCGCCGGCGCACCGAGATTGCACGGGCCCTGGCCAATAACCCTTCCTTTATACTACTGGACGAACCCTTTGCTGGCGTAGATCCCATCGCCGTGGAAGATATCCAGCATATTGTAAGTAAGTTACGCGAAAAGAATATAGGGATCCTCATCACAGATCATAATGTGCATGAAACCCTCAGCATCACTGATCGGGCTTACCTGCTATTTGAAGGAAGTATTTTAAAATCAGGAACATCAGAAGACCTCGCCAACGATGAACAGGTACGTAATGTGTACCTGGGCCGTAATTTTGAGCTGAGGAGATGAGCTGGCACAGGTAGATGGCAGCCCCCATGCCAGCAAACAGACATGGAAGATCAATCGAAAATGCACACTATTATGGACGGGATGGATATTGTCATTCGGGAAGCGACGGAGCAGGACTTTCCATATATCTTGCAGATGATCAAGGATCTGGCGGATTTTGAGCGTGCCCCGGATGCCGTCACCAATACCCTGGAGCGCATGCATCAGGAGCAGCACCTTTTTGGCTGTTTCATGGCTGAATTGGATGGGGAAATCGTGGGGATGGCCCTGTATTTTTTCGCCTATTATACCTGGGTGGGCAAAAGCATGTACCTGGATGACCTCTATGTCAAACCGGAACATCGCGGAAAAAAAATTGGCCGCAGGCTGTTGGACCGCATCATCCACCTTGCCTGGGAGCAAGGCTGCCACCGGTTGCGCTGGCAGGTGCTTGACTGGAATGTGGACGCCATCGAAGTTTACAGGCGCAAAGGAGCCGCCATGAGCCAGGAATGGATCAACTGCCAGTTCGACCGGGCCGGACTGGAGCGCCTCGCCCACCAGGTTCAGGCCATATCCTGAAACCATTTCTCACGCTGCGGGTTGTACTTGCAGTATGTTTCAAATTTCGTTATCTTGCTATGCATTGCTAAATCAGGAAATCATGAAGCGATTCATCACCATGCTGCTGCTGAGCGTGCCCTTCGTTATGATGGCACAGACAGAGATTGATATCCAGAACACCCGCCGCTTGATGAGCAAGGGAGAACAGCCGGGCTTCCTGGTCCGCATCCCAGGCTCAGCCTTGCCTGATGCAGAGAAAGCCTGGATGAAGGAGATACGGAAGGGAAACAAAGTAAAACCCTCCAAATCCCGCGAGGAGATCGCGATCCAGCAGGCCGTGCTGGGCACCATCCGAAGCGACGCCATGAACGTTTATGCCCGGTTCTACCAGGACAGCAAAGACGTCCTGCTATATACCTTTTTTGAGATCGACAGCGTGTTTTTCGACGGGACTGAAAACCCCGACCTCTCAGGGAATATCCGTAACTACCTGCGGGATTTTGCCATCGGCGTTTATAGGGAATCCTTCGGCAAGTTTGTGAAAGACGAAGAAAAAGTTCTGAAAGGCCTTGAGAAGTCGGTGGCCAGCCTGGAAGCGCAAAACAAGAAGGCGGAACGGAACATCAGCAAGAATGAACGCAGGATTTCGGACCTCCAGCAGCGTATCCGCGAGATCACCAGCGATGAAGACCGCAAATCTGCCGAGATTGAGCGCCAGAAAAACCTGATCGCCACCCTGGATAATTTCCCGGAAGAGCAGAAAGCAGCCCGCACCAAGTTACGCAGCCTGGAGAAGGAGAGGAAACAGATGAAGCGCAAGCGGGAGTCAGCCCATAAGCAGGTGGATAAGCTGGAGGAAGGAATCAAGTCGATGCAGCGCACGATCCGCATTAACGGGGAGAAGATGAAGCAGAGCCAGTTGAATATTGACCAGCAGAGAGCTAAGTTGCTCGAAATGACCAACAAGCTCTCCAATATCCGTTAAGCCGGGCTTTGCGGCTTCAGCCTGGAGGCAAGCGCCAGCGATCCCAGGATGTAGAGAAGGATGATAGGGCTGAGGGCGGCCATCCTGAAGACCAGGATGAGGACAAGCGATAGCAGGGCTAGCATAATCCATGCATTCCGGATGGCGAGCCCGTTTCTATCCTTTGATTTCAACGATTTGAGCGACATCAGCCGGAAGGGGGACACCATCAGCAGGGCCAGGATAAGGACGATCACCACACCAGCCATGGGATTACTTTTCAACCAGAAGAGGGCATCCATGGCGAGGCCTTGTCCTTCATGCAATCCCAGGGGCCAGGTGCCCAGCAGCAGTGCCGAAGCTGGGGTAGGAAGACCCAGGAAAGTATCGGACTGTGACACATCGGTGTTGAAGCGGGCCAGTCGCAGCGCCGACAAGGCAGGAATGAGGATGAGCGGGAGCCAGGCAAAGAGACCCGCTCCTTGCAGAAGGTCATACAGGATGAAGCCTGGCAGTACCCCGAACGAGACCACATCGGCCAGCGAATCCAGTTCCTTGCCCAGGGGAGAACTTACATGAAGCAGTCGGGCGATCATGCCATCCAGGACATCAAACAGCCCGGCCAGCAATATCATCCATGCGGCCATCAAAGTATCTCCTCCCGCAGCCAGTGCCAGGCCAGCGCAGCCCGCCATCAGGTTCATCAGGGTAAGGGCATTCGGAATATGCCTTTTCATAGCAGCGATTTCCGGCCAAATTACGAAATCTGTGCGTATGATGTGTTCCATATCCAGGAGCCAGATGATAGACCACAAAATCTGTCTTTTTCGTATCTTTCCCTTCGCGATGATGCACAATTTATAGGAAGATGAGACCATTTCTTTACCCTATTGCCGGATTACTCCTGGCTTGTTTCTGCACGATTTCCATTCAGGCGCAAGGGATAGTCGATGTTGAAACAGGCATGGTTTTTACAGGGTATAACAATGTTCGCATTCCTGGAAATCAGGGCACCTTGGTTTCTTTGAAAGACGACCTGAGCCCGAAACCAGGGATCTTCTACAGAATAACTGCCTGTTATACTGTTCGGCAGCGTCATACATTCTCATTGCTATATGCTCCGCTGGAGACGAGATCAACAGGTAATGTGGTAACGGATGTCCTGTTTCAGGAGGTGGTGTTTCCGGCCAATACGCCGCTGGAGGGCAGCTATCGGTTCAATTCTTACAGATTAACCTATCGTTACGATTTGGTCCAAAATCCCAGGCTTGAGTTTGGACTGGGTATCACGGGGAAGGTCAGAGATGCACGTATTTCGCTTACTTCAGCTGGTCATACAGCAGAAAAAATCAATGTAGGCTTCGTGCCATTAATTCATTTCAGGCTCTTATGGAAAAAGGATGATCAATACGGACTCCTGCTTTATGGCGATGCGCTTGCTGCACCGCAAGGCCGGGCAGAAGATGTCATGATTGCTGCAACCTATACGCTTTCTGATCGCATAGAAATCAGGGCAGGATACCGGATACTCGAAGGAGGTGCTGATAATAATGAGGTCTACACTTTTTCTTTGTTTAATTATGCGTCAATAGGTATAACATACGCATTCTGCAAATCAAGTAATGGATTGAAATGAACCAGAAACTTTCATGCAATGCGTTCTTTGAAATTGAAAATTGAAAGTTGAAAATTGAAAGTTGAAAAAGTAATTCCGAGAGGGCTATCGGGCTGGATAGTAGCGTATTTTATATGATATATTTCCAGGGCTTTCATAAATATTCTCTTAAACAACTCTGTGCAACTCCTTTTAACTCGGTCTAACTCTGTGGTTAAACAACTCAGGGTTCGCAGGCACAGATTACGGACAACAGTAGTGGTGAGAATTATAGTCATTGACAAAGCATTACAAATTCAATTACTGAAAGCAATTGTATTCAAATTGAAGATTAGCTTGATCAAAATGGAACACTATCACTAAAAGCGGTATCTTTTCAAGATAAACCTCATTTTTATCAGTAGGGCCCACTCTTTGGTCCAATATTTCGACAAATACTAATTCGCCATTATCGTAAATCAAAGAGTATTGAGATTTCACAAGTGATGTAAAATAGAGTCTTTTTAAATCAGATTTTGATCCTTTATAATAACATTCATAATTCCAGTATGGGGCAGTTGCTCCAACAGCTCTGCCAACGAGTAATAATATGCTGTCTTGACCAACTTTAACAATAAACGCTTCTTCTTCAAAACTATATTCCATGAATTGAGACGAGAAAATGCTAAATTCATTGTTCCAAGAAATTACTTCTTCAAAATCTATTGAATAATAATGAGATGTGTCGATAAGATTTATCTCTCCAATCAATGTCAAGCTGTCAATTATTTTGTTGAAGCAATACGAATCTTGAACAACAACATTTGATGACTCATTCTGTTTCTTGAATTCAACATGGAATGTTCTATTTCCTCCTTTACATGATTCAATTGTAATTAATAGAAATATAGAAAACAATATGAAAACAGTGTTTACTTTGAAATGTACCATTTTGCACCTTGGTTTTGAAATTTTGAGAAAATGGTTTGATCATGTGCGGCAGTGGTGGTTAGCTGGGCTTTACCAGTTGTTCCTACTTGACCCCAGATATTATGAGAAGGATGTGCAAATGTTAATCCCCATTTCGTGTAGTGCTCATTATAATTAACGTCCTTGCCATCCCAAAAACAACCTCCATTACTAACATCAATTCCGCTTGTAAGCCCCAAAGCTGCTCCAATATGTACGTTCAATCGTTTATTATCTGCAAACTTTCCCTTTTCATTTATATAGGGCTTCCTCAAAAAAGCATCGACAATCTTTATAGTGTTGATAAACAAACATTTGAATGTTAATAATTAGCGCCGTGATAGCCAATAAATGCAGGAATTATTAGTAAATTGATCTAAATTCCTT
>JAGNHN010000054.1 GCA_018001695.1 Lentimicrobiaceae bacterium | reverse complement strand
TAACATATACCCTCCCAATCTCTAAACATACACAAAAACACTTACTAAAGATGGATAAGGATCAGCAGGAACTATTTGATATTATCCAAAATAATTTCTAGGGTGTCCCAACGCTGAAAACAGGAAAACAGCGAATGAAGCACTGAGTGATACAGCCATTAAGTTTGCACTTAAGCGATTGAGCGATAAAGGCAAGGTGATATCTGTTTTTAAAGGCTATTACCTGATTATACCGCCCCAATACGCTGTAAAAGGAATATTACCACCTCATTTATACCTGGACGCATTCATGAAGTACTTGCAACGGCCATATTATGTATCACTGCTGAATGCGGCGGTGTATCATGGTGCCTCCCATCAGCAGCCTCAGGAATTCTTCGTGATGACTGCCTTTCCGGCATTGCGTCCAACTAACAGGAAAGGTCTTAAAATCAACTATATAAGCATCAAGATAGCGCCACGGGAGCTACTTGAAAGAAGAAAGACGGAAGCAGGCTACCTCAATATTTCCAATGCTGCATTAACCGCCTGTGATCTGGTACAGTATGAAAAACGCCTGGGCGGATTGAATAGGGCAGCCACAGTGCTGAGGGAGTTGGCTGATGAGATCCAGCAAGATGCTTTTCATGGCATATTATTGAAATTTGTGCATGTCACCACGTTGCAACGATTGGGATACTTGTTTGACAATGTATGCGAACATCCGGAGTTAGCGGATGCATTATATGAGTCCATAGAGAGAGAAAACATAAGTTTATATCGCATCCCGTTAAAGGCCGCTGAGGAAACAAAAGGTTTCTCGTCCGGAAACCGGTGGAAGGTGATTGTTAATACTGAAATACAGATAGATGAATGATTCCACAGGCCTATATCACAGAATGGAGTCAACAGGTGCCCTGGATACAGAGGGAGCAGGTCGAGCAAGACCTGGTGATCTGTCGTGCGTTATTGGAAATTTATTCGGATGAATGGTTGGGCCGAAGTCTGGCATTTCGCGGTGGTACTGCTTTGCACAAACTCTATTTGCATCCACAGCCGCGTTATTCTGAAGACATTGATCTGGTACAGCTGCGGTCAGAACCTATCAAAGAAACGATTCAGCGATTACAGCATGTGCTCTCGTTCCTGGGGAACGCTGCCGTCCTACCTCGCAAGGATGGCATACGGCTGGTTTATCGTTATGATTCTGAATTTATTCAACCTGCTAAGATGCGTTTGAAGGTGGAAATCAATACACGCGAACACTTCAGCCTCCTGGGATATGAGCAAATCGATTTTCAGGTGAATTCATCCTGGATTTCAGAAACTGCAGCCAATTCGAGCTGCAGGATTACCACCTACAGGCTTGAGGAATTACTGGGAACCAAATTAAGGGCACTATACCAACGTAGAAAAGGGCGTGACCTCTTTGATTTATATACTGCCCTTAGACAAAAACCGGCCATCAATACCGAAGACTTGCTGCAGAGTTATTATGAATATATCCGTTTTTCTGTCGACACCCCACCCAATCGGAAGATATATGCACTAAACGTGGATGCCAAAATGCAAGATTCTGATTTTTTAGGTGATACTACAGCTCTGCTTCGGCCCGACCTGATCTATGACCCGGTGGAAGCGTATGAATTTTTAAGAATGCAACTGATCGAGAATATGTAACGATATACTGGTACTATTCATAAGGAACACTTTTTCTCGAAACCCGGAGATTTGATGGGTGCATCATCTCTCCAGGCGAGAACCAAAACACGCATAACCAATGTCTAATATTTCCTGTTCATTCCAGGACGTTAAGGCGCAAAGTATTAATCTCCTCCTTCGCAATCTCTGTGGTAAAATATCAACCCCGGCAATACGATCGCCAATAGCCCGGGATGTGAATATCTGTACGTGCACGTGAACGTTACACGTGATCACGATAATGTGCACACGCGCACATTTGCACACGCCCAAACGTGCACACGAATTGAAAAGTGAACTTTCCGGAGTAAGCTGATTGCTTCGGATCGCTGCGTGAACCCCAGCTCACACCCTTGGATTATCAGATTTTGTTTTTCGAAGAGGACGCGTTGGGGGCAACAGCTGAGCACCTGTAATTTATAGTTAATCTAAACAAAAATATATGCATTTGTAAATCAAATACATACATAACTACCAAGATAACTACCAAACACCACTATCTAATTATATATCTGATAAACATTACGTTACATACACAGCACATCAAACCATCATATAAAAGAAAAAATCAGGATGTTCTTACTTTTGTCTGGCCGCTGAAACGCTTAGTTTTCCGGCTTGTAGATGGTGCTTTCTAAAACGATGCTGACGTGAATGAAGTAGTTCTGTATGCTGTCATTTCGCTGGGGGCCATAGGTACGGTGGCTGCCGTCATTTTATTTTTTGTTGCCCAGCGTTTCAGGGTCATTGAAGACCCCAAGATAGATATCGTTGCGGATCTTCTGCCCGGCGCCAATTGCGGAGGCTGCGGCTTCGCCGGTTGCCGCAACTTCGCGGAAGGGCTGGTCAAGGCCGGCAGCATGGATGGCATGTCCTGCCCTCCAGGAGGCAACGATGTCATGAAGAAAATCGCAGAAGTGCTGGGCCTTACCGTAGAAGAACAAGATCCGGTGATCGCGGTGGTTCGTTGCAACGGAAGTCGCACCCATGCCCCTGCCAAAGTCAAATATGAAGGTGCCACCACCTGCTTCTTCTCACATAACCTGTATGCCGGCGAGAGCGGATGCCCCTTTGGCTGTCTGGGTCAGGGCGATTGTGTGGTTTCATGTCAGTTTGACGCCATGTATATGGATGAGGAAACGGGACTGCCTGTGGTGATTACCGAGAAATGTGTGGCCTGCGGCGCCTGTGTCAAGGCCTGCCCGCGCGCCATCATCGAGCTGCGACCCCGTGGAAAAAAAGACCGTCGCATCTATGTCAACTGTATCAACCAGGAAAAAGGCGGACCGGCCCGGAAGAACTGCGCTGTGGCCTGCATCGGTTGCGGGAAATGTGTCAAGGTTTGTCCGCATGACGCCATCACCATGGAAAACAACCTGGCTTATATCCATGCGGATAAATGCAAACTCTGCCGCAAATGTGTGCCGGAATGCCCCACGGAGGCTATTCTGGAGTTGAATTTCCCACCCCGCAAAGAAAAAGCACCTGAGGAGGCAGCCGGAGATAAACCGGCTCCCACGCCAGTGACTGAACCTGTAACAACATAAATGCCTGATATTTACCTTTAGTTATTCACGACATCAATATATCAGACCTTGAAAACATTTGCATTGGGCGGGGTTCACCCCGAGGAAAATAAGCTCTCTGCCGGCAAAGCGATCGAGACCTTGCCGTTGCCGGAGAAAGTCAGCATTCCCCTGGCCCAGAACCTGGGCGCACCTGCCAAGGCAGTGGTGGCCAAGGGCGACAAGGTGAAAGCAGGGCAGCTCATCGCCAAAGGCGAAGCCTTTATTTCGGCCCATATTCATGCTCCTGTCTCAGGAACCGTGGTGCGCATCGACGAGGTAACGGACACCACAGGATACAAGCGGCCGGCCATCCTGATACAAACTGAAGGAGATGAATGGATAGAAGGCATCGACCTGAGCCGTGACATTGTGAAGGAGATCCGTGCAAGCAGGGAAGAGATCATGGAAGGCATCAAATCCATGGGCATCGTAGGCTTGGGCGGCGCTACATTCCCTACCCATATCAAGCTCATGGTCCCTGAAGGAAAGCGCATCGAAACACTGATCATCAATGGTGTAGAGTGTGAGCCCTACCTGACGGCTGACCACCGCCTGATGCTGGAACACGGAGAAGAGATACTGATCGGCACACAGATCCTCATGAAAGGACTGGGTGTCAGCAAGGCCATGATCGGTATTGAAGCCAATAAAAAGGATGCCATTGCGCACCTTACCAACCTCTCTTCGCGGTTTAGCGGCATCAGCGTGCATGGCTTAAAAGTCAAATACCCCCAAGGAGGTGAAAAGCAGCTGATCAAAGCATTAACCGGGCGTGAGGTACCTTCAGGAAAATTGCCACTGGATGTAGGCTGTGTTGTCAACAACGTTGGTACCGCTTACGCCGTCTATGAAGCCATCCAGAAAAACAAACCACTGGTAGACCGTATCGTCACTGTAACTGGAAAAAACCTGTCCAATCCGGGCAATTTCCGCGTCCGCATCGGCACAACGGTGCAAGCGCTGGTGGAACAGGCAGGCGGGTTGCCTGAAGATAGCGGCAAGATCATCAACGGGGGCCCGATGATGGGCAAAGCCCTTACCAGTCTTGATATTCCGGTTGTTAAAGGGACCTCTGGGATACTGATCATGCGCGGGCAGGAAAGCACGCGGCCTGAAATGCTACCCTGTATCCGTTGCAGCAAATGTGTCTCAGTCTGCCCGATGGGACTTGAGCCTTATCTGCTTGGAGTTTTAAGCGACAAAGCATTCTGGGACAAATGTGAATCAGGACGTGTCATGGATTGCATCGAATGCGGGTCCTGCCAGTTTACCTGTCCTTCAGGCCGGCCCTTGCTGGATCAGATCCGTGTCGGCAAACTCAGGGTAGGCCATATTATTCGTAACCGCCGTAAATAGCATAATATGAAGATGTTAACCGTTTCCGGTTCCCCACATGTGCATGACCATGAGTCGGTGAGCAAACTGATGTATGGTGTGATTTACGCCCTGATACCCGCCATGCTGGTATCGGTTTACTTCTTCGGGCTGGATGCGATACGGGTGATGCTGATCTCCGTATTGAGCTGCCTGGTGGTGGAGTACCTCATACAGAAATACCTGATCAAGGGCCCGGTCACCATCATGGACGGGTCGGGGATCATTACGGGTATCCTGCTGGCATTCAATGTGCCCAGCAACCTTCCCTGGTGGATTCTGGTCATCGGCGCCATTGTCGCCATCGGGGTTGGCAAAATGTCGTTCGGGGGCCTGGGCAAGAATGTCTTCAACCCTGCCTTGGTTGGCCGTGTGTTCCTGCTGATCTCCTTTCCGGTCCAGATGACTTCCTGGCCTGTTCCCAAGCCAATCTTCGCCGAAGGCCTGACAGATGCCATCACAGGGCCCACGCCCCTGGGCATCCTGAAAGAAGGCTTGCGCGCGGGTCAGACCATTCCGCAGATGCAGGATCAGCTACCTGATTATATCACAGCCCTGTTGGGCAACCAGGGAGGCTGTATTGGAGAAGTCTCCGCACTGGCCCTGCTGATCGGCGCTGCATACATGCTCCTTCGCCGCATCATCACCTGGCATATCCCGGGCAGTTATATCGGTTCTGTTGTGCTGTTCTCGGGCATCCTCTGGCTGATCGATCCCAGCGTCAATGCTGATCCGCTCTTCCACCTGATTACGGGTGGTATGATGCTGGGCGTGTTCTACATGGCTACGGATTACACCAGCTCACCGATGTCGCCCAGAGCGCAGTTGGTGTTCGGGGCCGGGGCCGGTATTCTGACCATGCTCATCCGCATCTGGGGCGCCTATCCGGAGGGTGTCTCCTTCGCGATCCTGATCATGAATGCCTTCGTTCCCCTGCTGGACCGCAGCCTGAAGCCCAAACGTTTCGGAGAAGTTGTAAAAGCCTGACATTAAAGAAAAACGGACATGGCCAAACGAGAGTCATCTTTTGTCAATATGGTGGTCACCCTGCTGACCGTAACAGCGGTGGCCGCCGTCGCCCTCGGTGGGGTTTACAACCTCACCAAGGAACCCATCGAGGCATCCAAGAAAGCGAAGCTGCAGAAAGCCATCGCCCAGGTACTCCCTCCCTTCAGCGAGATCGCTGAAAAGGAAGTCATGCCGGCCGAAGGCAAAGATCCGCTGGTGTTTTATGAAGCCAGCCAGGATGGGGAAGTGGTCGGAACAGCCATCAAGACCTATACAGATCAGGGGTTCAGCGGCCGTATCGTCATCATGGCAGGATTCCTGAAAGATGGGACCATATTCAATACCGCCGTCCTGGAACATAAAGAAACACCCGGACTGGGCGACAAGATGGACATTAGCAAATCGGAATGGTGCCTGCAGTTCAAGGACAAAAACCCGGCAGCATTTAACATCAAAGTAACCAAGGACGGTGGAGAGGTGGATGCCATCACAGCAGCCACCATATCCTCCCGCGCCTTCAGCGATGCCCTTGATCGTGCCTATCAGACTTTAAAGAAAGAAGGAGGAATCACACCATGAGTCAACTTGCCAATTTTACCAAGGGGTTTATCCGGGAGAACCCGGTCTTCATGCTACTGCTGGGCTTATGCCCTGTACTGGGGGTAACCACTTCTGCCATCAACGGGCTGGGTATGGGCCTGGCAACGACTTTTGTACTCGTAAGCAGCAATGTGGTGGTTTCCAGTATAAAAAGCCTGATTCCTGACAAGGTACGCATCCCTTCTTTCATCGTGATCATCGCCTCGTTTGTGACCATCGTTGAATTGGTCATGCAAGGTTTTGTACCTGCATTATTTGAGCAGCTGGGACTATTCATTCCGTTGATCGTCGTGAACTGCATCGTGTTGGGCCGTGCCGAGGCTTTTGCTTCCAAGAATGGCATCCTGAGCAGTCTCATCGATGGACTGGGCATGGGTCTGGGTTTCGCTTTCGCGCTTACCCTCCTGGGTGCGGTACGCGAGATCCTTGGTAGCGGGGCCGTGTTCGGCATCCCGATCTACAAGGGCGATGGCATGCTCGTCTTCGTGCTGGCCCCGGGCGCCTTCATTGCGCTGGGATACCTCATCGCCATTATTCGGAAATTCAAGACAACCTGAAGCAAAGGAAAGGCCTAGCATATGGAATATTTCATCATTATCATCGGTGCGGTTTTTGTCAACAACATCGTTCTGGCTCAGTTCCTCGGGATCTGTCCTTTCCTGGGCGTTTCCGGAAAAGTAAGCACAGCCGCCGGCATGGGAGGCGCTGTCATGTTCGTCATGACCCTGGCCACCATCGTTACCTGGCTGATCATGACCTTCGTTTTGCTGCCCCTGAGCCTTGGATTTCTGCAAACGATCACCTTTATCCTCGTCATTGCGTCCCTGGTTCAAATGGTGGAGATCATCCTGAAAAAGGTGAGTCCTTCTCTCTATCAGGCATTGGGCATCTTCCTCCCCCTGATTACCACAAACTGCGCGGTGCTTGGGGTGGCCATTCTCACCATCCAGAAAGACTTCAACCTGATGGAAGGGGTGGTCTATGCCATCGCGAATGCCATCGGTTTCAGCCTCGCCCTGATTATCTTCTCAGGTATCCGTGAGCACCTCGAGCTGATGGATGTGCCCAAAGGCATGCGGGGAGTACCCATCGCACTGCTTACAGCCGGGATTCTGGCCCTTGCCTTCATGGGATTTGCAGGCCTGGTATAATTGCTTGCTGATCAATTCTTCCGCTGAGCTAACCGGCTTTCACATCCTGCGCCGGCAGTAGCTTGTTTTTCTTACCTTTGAAGGGGTAACCCCCTTACACCCGGGCATGCAACCTCGTACCAAAAACAAGTCGAAGACCATCTCCCCGTGGGCAACCATGATACCGGCCACCGTGGTATGGTTGCTGCTCCTACTGGTATCACCGCTCATGTATACCACAGACCTGATGGATGCAGCCCTCCTGCCCCGACAAATGGCGTTGGCCATTAGCCTCCTGATAGGCAGTATGCTGTGGTTTGTTCTTTCCAAGAAGATGAGGGAGCGCACTTTTGGCTTGGTTCCGCTAAACCCCATTCTGATCAGTCTGGGTTTATTGGCAAGCTGGGTCATGGCATCGGTCTTCTATGCTGTTAATACTGCCGAGGCACTGAATGAAGGGATCAAACAATTCATGCTGCTTGCAGCCCTGGTGCTGATGCTGACGCTCCTGGAAGGCAGGCGTGAGGGGATCATCATCATGGTTAAAATCATCCTGGTCACTGCATTGCTCTCGGCCCTGAGCGGTGTAGTTCAGTATTTCCTCTATCTTCCTGACCTGGAACTTACTGCTGATAATCTATACAGGATTACAGGCTTATTTGCACACCGTAACCTATATTCTGAATTCCTTTTCCTCTGCCTGCCTTTTTGCATATACGGTACCCTTTTTCTACCCGGAGGATGGCAGCGACTTGCCTTGTTTACAACTGTGTTTATATTGATCTTGAACATTCTGCTGATGGCGAGGTCTGTCTGGGTTGCACTGTTTGCGGGTTTCATGGCTGCCTTGCTGCTGGTATTGATGAACCGCAGCCAATTCATGATGTACCGGCAGTTGCTCAACCGCATTATCCGGCTGGTCTGGATGGGTCTTGGAGCAGCTCTAATCGCTGCTGTACTTTATGGCAGCCTGTTTTCATTTGATGCATTCCGTGAACGGTTCCATGAGATGACACAGCGGCAATATGGCACAACGCATTCGCGTATGATCCTTTGGGAGGGTTCGATGGACCTGGTACATTCCCATCCCATTGCCGGCATCGGGAGTGGTAACTGGAAAGTGTGGATCCCATCCACAGGAATCCACGATGAACTGGAGGCCAGGTCGAACACCCGGATACAGCGGCCTCATAATGACTTCCTCTGGATTTGGACAGAAAATGGGAGTATAGGATTGTTGTTGTTTCTGTTGTTCGTGGTGCTGCTATTCCGGCAGGGTCTCAAAAGCTTGCGGCATGCCGCTCACCCTCACGATAAATGGCTGATAGTATTGCTGTTAGCGGGTATCACGGGTTACCTTACGATTTCGGTCTTCTCCTTCCCGCGGGAGCGGATCGAGCATAGTTTGTTGTTCATGGCCATGACGGCGGTGATCATGCAGCACCCAACAACCCCGGGCCAGCGAACTTCCCGGAATCTGCTCCTTTCCAACCGCATTGGTATGCCACTGATACTATTGTCCGGTCTAATTGGTATCGTTATCACACTGCAGCGTATCAGGGGAGAAAGGGAGATGAAAGCTGCTTATACCTATATTCAGAACGCTGATCATGCAGGGGTGATCCGTACGGTGGACAAAGCAGTCTCATCCTTTTATACGCTCGACCTGTTCAGCACCCCACTGGAATGGTATAAGGGTGTGGCCAATTACCAGACGGGAAATACCGGCGAGGCCGAGAGAAGTTTTCGCAACGCCCTTGCTGATAATCCTTACCATGGACATCTTATTACCAGCATGGCCATTCTCGATGAGGAACGGGGGGATACATTATCAGCGATTGAAAAATACAAGGAAGCACTTACTTACAATGCGCGTTACCGCACGGCACGGTTGAGATTGATCTACCTTTACCTCAACAAAGGCGAGTATGCCGGGGCATTGCATCAGCTTACTTACCTGAAACCTATTAAAACAGACAGGTATTATGACACCTATGTCTTCAGAGCGATGAAAGGACGTATGAATCAGATACTGCAGGCCCTGAATGAGCCGGATTTGCTGGTTGCCCCATATCCCGCCGACAGCGCCTGGCTCAGGGGAATGTATTCAGCGGCTCGGTGGGCCGGAAAGCCACCTGAACTCATTGCCCTGGATGATATGTTGCTAAAAATGGGTATTGATACTACCGGAACCCATCAACAATGGAGGATGCAGCTGATGGAAAAAGCTAATCAATTCCTTCAAGGAGAAGAAAGCATACTACGGGAGGAGAACCGATGAGAATTGGTATTGTAGGAACCCGCGGTATTCCAAACAGGTATGGGGGGTTTGAACAGTTCGCCACCCGTTTAGCGCCTTTCCTCGCCCGAAACGGGCATGATGTCCTGGTATATAATACCCATGATCATCCCTGGAAAGAAATTGAATATGAGCATGTTAGCATTATTCATAAGTACAATCCAGAGAGCATCCTGGGCCCTGCCGGGCAGTTCATCTATGACCTATTGTGCATCATCGACAGCCGTAAACGAAGTTTTGATGTCATATTGCAGTTGGGATATACAAGCAGTGCGGTCTGGGGCTGGCTCATCCCGAAAAGTGCCAGGCTCGTGACCAATATGGATGGCATTGAATATCACAGGGCCAAATACTCAAACCTGGTGAAACGGTTTCTTAAATTCAGTGAAAGACTGGTCGTGAAGCGCAGCCATCACCTCATTGCAGATGCTCCTGAGATTGCCCGGCATCTCAAAGGACGTTACCAGGTCCGTGCTACCTATATCCCTTATGGTGCTGACATTCCGCAAGACATATCGGACACGCTACCTAGAAGCCTGAATATTAGGAAGTATGAATACTTCCTCCTCATCGCCAGAATGCAAGCTGATAATCATATCGATACTATACTCAAGGCTTATACGGATGCACAGCATGATTATCCCCTGGTGGTCATCGGAAACATGGACAACGCCTATGGCCGGCAGATGAAACTGAAATACAGCCATCAGGGAATCAGGTACCTGGGGGCCATATTCGATCAGCCGTTCCTGAATCAACTTCGCCACTATTGCGCATTGTATTTTCATGGCCATTCTGCCGGTGGAACAAACCCTTCGCTCCTCGAAGCCATGGCTTGCGGTGCTCCTGTATGTGCCCACAACAATCCGTATAACCGGCATGTATTGGACGAACAGGGCCTTTACTTCAACCAGGCAGATGACCTGGCAGGCATTATTCAAACATTACCAGGCCGGGAATCTCTGCAGGAAATGGGAAGACGTGGCCAGGACAGAATACGTTCAGATTTTTCACAGGAGAAGATTTTGAAGGCCTACGAAGATCTATTGTTGCAAATGGCAACCCAAACCAGGTCCATCCAACCTCAGACCGATTTCCCGACATGAAGACATCAGGAAAAACACCAACCAGGATGTCCGATCCCGAAGTGAGCATCATCATGCCCGCTTATAATGCCGGTAAATTCATACGGGCTAGCATACAAAGTATTCTGGACCAATCCTATACGAACTTTGAGCTGATCATAAGCGATGATAATTCCACGGATGACACCCTGGAGATTGCAGAGAGTTTCGGAGACAGTCGCATCAGGATTATCAGAAACAGTTCACGGGGAGGAATCGTTATAAACCGCAACCGTGCCCTTGAACATGCCTATGGCGACTTCATTGCTCCTTTTGATGCAGACGACATCGCTCATCCTGAAAAGTTCAGCAGGCAGATAGCGTTCATGCACAAAAACCCCCATATTGGGTTGCTCGGGACCTGGGCAAGGCTGATAGACCAGGACGGGCAGCCGATGAGGACCCGGTGGAAACTCAATGCAACCTCGAAACGGATTCCACCGATCCTGCTATTTCGGAATTACTTTGTACATTCATCTTTGCTGATCCGCAGGAATGCATGGCCCTCAGGACGTTATAGAGAAGACCATGAACTCGTCGAGGATTACGATATGGTTCTGGACGTGGCAGAACACCATGCTGTCTGGAATTATCCGTCCTACCTCACCCATTACCGGATCCACAGCGGGAGCGCGACACAGCAAATTCACGCTCCCCTGCAGCAATATGATAAATTGATTTTCAACAGGTTAATGAATCAATTACAGATAGATACCAGTGAAGAGGACTTCCTGCTGTGGTATGGATTGAAAAGGAATGAACAGCCCCTTGTCGAGGAGCCATTGCACAAAACAGCGGCCTTTCTGGATAGAATTTATCAACAAAACCGGGAAATCAATAGATACCAGACCATGATACTGGCCCGGGAGTTATTCAACCGGTGGTTGAAAAGTGTGTATCTCTTCCGGCATCTCAGCAGGCGCGAATCTATTACTTTTATCAGCCAGGTAACCGCCAAATTCTGGAGCCGCACCTTTTGAGTCAGGATAAGCCTACATATGACCTGAGTATCATCAGCGCCAACTATAATAATGGTCGCTATCTTTCCACCTTTATCAGGAGTATCATCGACTCACCGGTTTGGCCCGCAGAGCTCATCCTGGTTAACGATGGTTCCACGGACCAGTCGGTCGAAATCCTTGCCGGTTTCAAAGACGTCCCTTTTCTTCATGTGATCGACCTGAAGCAGAATATTGGATTGTCGGCGGCACTGAATCTGGCATTAGAGGCAGCGACAGGCAAGTATATCATGCGGGCGGATCCGGATGATATCTTCCTTCCACAGCGTATCCCCCTGCAGATTGCATACCTTGAAGCCCACCCTGACATTGACATCCTGGGTAGCAATGTTGAGTATTTCAGCGACCTGGATGGCAGGATTCTGAACACCTCTCATTTTCCGCTGGATCATGATGCCATCGTCGACCGGTACCGTCGGGGTGAACATGGATTACAACACCCCACAGTCTGCATCAAAGGAGATGTTTACAGGCAATTCCGCTACACACCCGGACTGGCCCCAACCGAGGACTATGATCTCTTTTCCAGGATGGCCCTGGCCGGATATCGCTTCGCGAATCTGCGTCAGCCTCTGTATCGCATGCGTGTCCATACGGGAAGCTCAACCAGTAACATTACCTTTCATCAAATCAGCCAAACCTTCGATTACCGTGACCTTTTGTGGGGAACACATACTTTCCGGCTTCAACGGTGGCGCTACTTCAAGCACATTCAGCACTACCGGAAGTTTCAACTTGCGACAGACTATCCTGCAAGGATACTGCATCTCCTGCTGGCCACTGCATTCTATCCTTCTAAACTGATCAACAGGTTAAAACTATGGTAAAGAAGGCTTTGGATATCCGCTATTATAACAAACCTTCGGTCATACTCTGGTTATCGGTTATACTCTTTTCCGCCGATTCTGCCATCAATGCCTTTTATCCTCTGCCCTTGTTTGTGTCTTCCAGCCCGGTATTGATCGGTCTGATGCTGACCAGGATGGAATGGAAGTCCAGGCAACCTCTTACCCCTTTCCTGTTGATGGCGCTGACCATCCTATCCGCTTTCATCAACCTGATGCGTTCGGGCTTTGAGCTCAGTAACCTCACCGACCTGGTGTTTATCGTGCTGTTTGCCTGTTCCTGGATATATTACTCACAAAACCGGTCTGAAATACCCGCTTATACCCTCCAACTGCTGTTTTGGATGTCCCTGATCCTGTTTTCGTTCTCTTTTTTCGGGTTTGATTCTACCGCAGGCATTTCGGAGGATTCCATCGTGACCGATGCTGTAAGGCCAAGGGTAGTCCCTGAGGTGACGAATGAGATCAGTGTGATTGAGTATATCCGGATTTACCGGATGGGCCTGTTCCGGCTTCCCCACATCGCAGCCTATTTCTGGCTCTTCCTGTCGATCGCCCTGGCTTACCGCCTGAGCCAGAGGCGTTCTTATCTGACATGGGCTGCACTCCTGCTTTCGTTATTCATGCTGGTAGCTGCCGGGTCGCGAACAGCAATGGTGGCACCGCTCCTGGCCATAGGACTGGTGCTCATAGAAAGAAGAAAGTTTGTGCTGCCATCCCTGGCCATCCTTCTGCTTTTCATCGTGATCTCGTTTCGCTACGAATTACTCCTGCTTTCGGAAGACACTGTATTCTTTCAATACATCTCTCTGGTTGTCACCAGCATTGATAACTGGAACCAGCTAAGCCGCGTTATGCTATGGAAATCATGGAGCATAGAAATGGCCGGCTTCAACTGGGCTGACTGGTTCATCGGGAAATCTTTCGCTGCCTCATTTGAGGCCAATGCTGTGAACCTGCATTTCCGGACCTGGTTTCACAATGACTTCCTTTCGATCGCATTTGCCTATGGCCTCCCTGCCCTCCTTGCTTATACAATGATCTTCAGCGAATTCTACCGGAATCATCGACGGGAGATACAACACAACGCCTATGTGTCCGTGTTCTTTTACACAATGATATTCGCCGCTATTTTCAATGGATATTATTACTATTTCCCGGTGTTGCTGTTGCCATTGATTTTTATCATGCTGCGGCCGGAAGACGCGTCATCATTACCAACCAACAGGCCTCCGGGTCAGGCAGCAGATGAAACAGGACATTGAAGATATTGCCCGGCAGCAGGTCCTGACAGATGAAACTGCCAGCATCGCCAGAAATGCCGGATATGGACTGATTGGCCTGGTTTTTTCCAGTTTGCTGGCCTACGTCAACAGCGCCATCCTGACCAGGTATCTTGGCGCTTCTGATTATGGTCTTTACGTTTTGGTAACCCAGTTTGTTTTACTGTTAGGGACTTTGGTCTCACTGGGTCTACCGGTTGGGACAGTCCGATTTATCTCCTATTATGCCGGGCAGGGATCGATAGCGTCAATAAAAGGCAGCCTCTATTTCTCCATGACGCTGGTTGCCGTAATAAGCATTGTCGCAGGATTACTGCTGTTCATTTTCAGTGAACCCATCGCCATCGCTCTTGGATATGAGGAAGCAGGTCCATTACTACGCATCCTCGTGGTTTTTCTGCCGGTTGGTTCTTTGTTAACGCTTGCGCTGTCCGCCTTGACGGGATTAAAGCTGGTTTCATGGCAGGTGGGTCTGGAGTATTTTAGCAAACCGCTGATATGGCTTGCATTGCTTTTGCTGATCATACAGACAGCCCAGGGAATCACTGGGGTGATCTGGGCATTCAATCTGCTCGCTATCTTGTTGCTGCTGATGGCTTTCTGGTTGATTTCGCATCACTTTACGCATAAATTCCGGGCCATAACACCTGTTTACGAAGGCAGGAAACTACTGCGTTTTTCAGCCCCTTTATACGTCAACGACCTGATTTCACAGGCCATCCTGTTCGTGCCGCTCTACTTTCTCGGGATTTGGGCCAGCAGTGCAGAGATTGGCATATACAATATCAGCTACAAAATCAGCATCCTGGTTGGCTTGCTATCAACCACAGCCTTTTTACGCATCTTCGGTCCAACCATCTCTAGCCTCTATGCCAGAAACGAAAAAGCCGTAATCCATTCCCTGCTCAGAACCACCTCGAAATGGATTATGTCTATCAGTATCAGCATCTTTATCATTCTTACTTACTACGGAAAGTCCTTACTTGGATTCTTTGGAGAGGAATTCAAAGAAGGTGAAGTTGCCCTGGTGATCCTGCTGGCCGGGCAACTGGTTTTTGCCATTACCGGTCCGGCCGCTGCTGTACTATTGATGAGCGGAAGACCCAGACTGATCATGATCAATGCACTGATACATTTCGGACTTACGCTTTTGTTATGCTTGTTCATGATTAAACCCTTCGGACTGCAAGGTGCTGTCGTTTCTGTCTGCATCTCGATGGGACTGATGCCGCTGTTTTATCTGGTCCCTTTGTACCGGCATGAAAGGATGACTCCCTTCTCAATCAAGTATTTCAAGCACCTGCTTTCGGCTGTGTGTGGACTGGCAGGCATGATATTGACTTCCAGTATATTTAATAACAACCCTATACTCTCATTCGTCCTGGGCTTGTTGGCCTATGCAGTTCTTTTCGCCATCTGTCTATTGCTCTTGAAACCGGATGCTGAGGATCAGATTGTTATTGATAAGCTAAAGCAGAAGTTCGGATGGAGGTAAGTAACTGCCTGACCTCAGTAAGGATTTTGTTAATTTTGAACCTGGCATTACCCAAATCGTGAAACGCAACTCCTCACACCATCTGCCCCTGCTTTCGTTACTCGGCACATTGATGCTGCTGAACGGCTACTTCGTTGTGGGTTTTGCCGTGCATTATGATTTCTTTCACCGCAGCTACAGTTCCCAGAACCTGTTGTTGTATCTATACCTTAACCTGATATGGATTGCCCTGGTGATCATGTCAGGTGGACTGAAAGACAAACCTGCACAGGGTTTATGGGCCTTTCTTCAACCGGATATCCTGGCTCTGGGCTTCTATTTTATCTCCTTTCTCCTGTTTTTCCAGGTATTCGAGATAGGATATTATTACCAACGTGAAGAAGTAAAATGGGTATTGTTGCTGTTTGCCGGCAGTGTCATATTATGGAAAATCCTGGCATTCAATATTTATTATGCGTTCCGGCGTAAATGGATGAAGGATGTCCGTGCCGTCATGGTTGGATATGGGGAGAATGCGGCTATGCTGAAAAAGTATCTGCAGGAGCACCCTTCTGAGAATATACATCTGGCAGGGATTTTCGATCATCGACCACTCAATGATCCGCTGTATTTGGGGGATTATGATGATATGAAAAAGTACTTTCTTGAGCATGAAACCGATGAAGTCTTCTTCTCGTTGAGCCAGATACCATCTGAATACCATGATGATATCAGATCAATTATCAATACTGTACCTGTTAATATCAAGTTCATTCCCAACCTGGCCGGGTTTTCATATCTGAATACCGCCCTGGTGAATTATGATCTGATCCCGGTGATTGAAGTGACCCAGGGTCCATTGAGCCAGTTTTACAACCGCTGGATCAAGCGCTTGTTTGACATGGCCCTCTCCGGGTTCGTTATACTTTGTGTTTTGTCCTGGCTGATCCCACTACTCTGGTTTATTTACCAGATCACTGGACAGGGAAGCTTATTTTTTATTCAGAAACGTTCAGGTTTGAACAACCGCACTTTCTCCTGTATTAAATTCCGGACAATGGTTGCCCATCCTGACGCAGAGTTCATGCAGGCCAGTGAGCAAGATCCGAGGGTGACGGCTCTGGGTAAGATCCTGCGAAGAACCAATGTTGATGAGCTGCCACAGTTTATCAATGTATTGATGAACCAGATGTCGGTGGTCGGACCAAGACCGCACATGCTCTCTCATACTGAACGCTATAAGCTGATGGCAGATAAGTTCATGATCCGGCAAACGGTGAAACCCGGCATTACCGGCCTGGCGCAGGTTCGCGGATACAGAGGGGAGATCAGAAACCATGAAGATCTCACCGGCAGGGTCCGGCTAGACCTTTTTTATATGGAACGCTGGCGCTTATGGCTCGATGTCAAGATCATCCTGCTGACATTATGGAATATGATCAGAGGGGACAGGCATGCTTATTAGATCATTCACATAAAACCTATCCGTCTATGTCTAAGACGCTGACAATAACCACTATCATAATTCTGATCGTACTTTCGGCCTGCTCCAGCCGGCCAAACCAGCCGGTATCAGCCTATCATCAGCAAATCCTGGAAGAAAGACACGCCAAGGATTCGAGCTTCATCTTTGATATGGATAGTCCTATCCCCGACAGCCTGAGGAAGACATTTGAAGGTCTTTCCTATTTCCCTGTAAATGAAGACTTTATAATGAATGCCCGATTTACATTGAATCCTGATCCGGTACCATTTGAGATGGCGACAACCACTGACCGGCGACCGGTATATGTCATGTTCGGCACCGCGGAATTCGAGCTGGAAGGAAAATGGCATAAGTTGGAAATTTACCGGAATCTGGAGCTATCCTCGAGAGAAGGCTATGAGGATCATCTCTTTATCCCTTTCAGAGATCAAACATCAGGGAAAGAAAGCTATGGGGGCGGTCGCTATATCGATGCCAAAATCCCAGTTGATTCAATGCTGGTACTGGACTTCAACCAGGCATATAACCCCTATTGTGCTTATAATGAGCGCTATTCATGCCCGATTCCACCTGTAGCCAATACCCTGAAGGTAGCCATCATGGCAGGAGAAATGAAGCCTTCTTTTGGGCATTGATCAGATAAAGGTCAGGTTCACTTCTTTGAGGAATTTGTCTTCCAGAAGGCGGACGATACGGCGCACGACAGTACGTCTGATCTCGAGATCGACCGGCAGGTTGGGATCCTGGTGGGCAATATTGATCTTGGTGCCGATCAGGAAATGGATCTCGTCACTTTCCAGCAGCAATTTGACAATGCTGTCAGCCGGTCCCTTACCCAAAGCAGTGGCCGGACCATAATTGCGAAGGATATCCGTAACCTTGGTCAGGGTAAGAATACCTTCTGTGATCAGGTCAACGCCTTCCATAGAGGAGACAGGAGGCAGATCAGGGTCTTCAAATACAAAGCTGTCTATGATCTCCTTCTTTAACTCACGGGCGATGATATCCGAGGTTGTGGCCCCGCAAATGATTTTCATTCCTTTGAAATCCCTGACAGCCTCAGCAAGGACTTTATCATGAGCCTCATCGAATGGAGGGCCGGTACATAAAAGCAGCTTTCTGGGCTCCCGGAAGTAGATTACGCCACAGGATGTATCGTCTTTGAGATTGTAGTGATCGTTGATATGGGCCAGATTGACAACCTTGGAAGCCAACTTCTTGGCAGAAATCTGAGGATCATCCCCAACCAGTTTCAGCGCATAATCGGATACCGCTTCCCTGCCCCATCCAAACGGAAATTTGGCAGAACCAAGTCCACTCTGTGTTATACCATCACTAAAGAAAAGAATGCGGTCCTCTTTGCGGGCATAGAAGGAACAGCTCAGGATCTCCTTGCCGGCATTTTTATCACTCGTGAGCATGATGCACTGCCAGTTGGGGTGAAACTCCTCCCCGTCTCTCAGGACAACAGCCTGAGGATTATCATATTCCATGATACGGATCAGGCCGTCCTGCTCTATATCGATAATCGTAAACGTTGCATAGCTCATCTTGCGCTCAGAGCATACCGGAAGGGTGTTCATGATGATATCGGCAATCCGGCTAAGCTCTTTATGCTCCTCGGTAAAGTTGATGGCCATGGTAGAGGTCAGCGTTGCCAGCATATTGGCTTTGACGCCATGGCCCATGCCATCGGAGAGAACGACAATAATCCTGCCCTCTTCTTTCACCTTACGGGAGATGAAAACATCACCGCAGATGCGTTCCTGGCCGTGGCTCTTCTGTTCACAATGGACCTCTATGAAGAAACGCTCATCCATAAGGCTTACTTCTGTTGACCGGAACGGTAGGTTTCGATAATGGAATTGAGCATGCGTTCGGTTCTTGCTGCACCTTCACCGAGCAGGAACCCAATTTTCTGAACCATGCCCAGGTTTTCTGTGATGACCTCCGTTACACGCTTGATCACTTCTTCTTTTTGTACTTCAGGCATATACATATCCCTGATTACAGCCCCGACCAGTTCATGCTTTCTGATGGTAAAAACGGTAACATTCAATAACTTATCATCGAGATGCACATCCCTTTGGATAAACTCATCGCCATTCTGAAGGACATAGGCGAATACATTGTAGAACGGGTGTGGCAGCAGCGTTTTCAGGTCAGCGCCTATGAGTCCGGGAATGATTTCATTGATTTCATGTGCTTCCTCCCCCAGCAAGTTGATGAAGTTCTGGTTGGATTGGATGATCTTCAGTGAGGCATCCACTGCAACCACGGCTGAGTGAAGCCGCTGCAGTATCGCCTGGGCACGCTCATTGGCCTGTTGCGCTTTTACCAGGTCTTCCTTTGTCGTCTGCCCACTGCTGATAATCTCACGCTGCACCTGTTGCAGGCGTTCATTGTTCTTCCTGAGGCTGCGGATGTACTCATCCCGGCTGCGCAGGGCATACTGGGTACACATCTCGGTACGCGCCAAACCATGTGCCACATGAACAGCAAACTCCCGGCAATTATGAAAGCCACATCCCTGGCAGTTACCATGGCTGTCCGGGTCTTCCCTGCCGATGAGTTTCAATATTTCAGCTACTTTTTCCTCCGGAGGATCAGGAAGCCGCTGGTCGTCGGCCTTAAATGAGGCTGCCAGGTTCAATTTGGAAAATCGCAGAATGTAAGACTCCCAGGCCCGGATGTCAAAATCCCTGAGACGCTTGACGGCATAGCGGGTCACCGCAGTGCGCCTCAGCATCACATTCCCGCCGGGTGAGGTGCCGGGACCCATCATGCATCCATTACAATAGAAGAGGTTGACATGCCGGCCAATGTCCTCTGTATCACCTTTGAATTCATTCACAGCCCGTATCATTTCAGCCCCGCCATGAATGGTCA
>JAGNHN010000010.1 GCA_018001695.1 Lentimicrobiaceae bacterium | reverse complement strand
CAATCCCCAGCGCATGCACAACGTCCAGATCACACAGGATCAACAACATATGATCCTTTATATCCAGGAAAGCACCTCTGGTAATATGGTCTATCATAAGCGCCTGGATGGAAAAGTAACGGACTTCACGCCCATCATTACTGATCTTGAGAATATCAATGGCATCGTTGAGAATGTAGGAGACAAGCTCCTGATGATGACCAATATTGCAGCCCCCAAAAACAGGCTTGTCCTTGTAGATCCCAACCAACCCGCCAGGGAAGCCTGGGTGGATATCATTCCAGAGGCTGAGGAAGTTTTGGAAAGCGCCCAGGTTATTGGTAATCATATTGTTGCACAGTACATGAAGGACGCAACCAGCCGGTTAATGCTCTATGATCTGAACGGCACCTTCCTGCACGAAGTTGAACTTCCAGGCCTGGGATCCATTGGTATGCTGACCGGACAGAAAGAGGACCCTGAGATGTTTTATACCTTTACCTCCTTCACCTTCCCGAGCAGTATCTACAGGTATGATATTGCTACGAGCACGCTAAGCCTGCATAAGGAATCGCAAATCGACTTCGATGGAACTGCCTATGAGACAAAACAGGTGTTCTACACAAGCAAGGATGGCACCCAGATTCCCATGTTCATTGTTCATAAGAAAGGGTTGAAGCTCAATGGGAAGAATCCTACGCTGCTTTATGGGTATGGTGGATTCAATGTCAGCCTCACACCTGGTTTCAGTGTCAGCAGACTCGTTTTGCTTGAAAATGGTGGTGTATTTGCCATGCCTAACCTAAGAGGCGGAGGGGAATACGGAGAAGCCTGGCATAAGGCAGGTACCAAGCTTCAGAAGCAGAATGTATTCGATGATTTCATTGCTGCCGCTGAATACCTGATTGCAGAAAAATATACGAGTCCAGAGAAGCTGGCGATACATGGCGGAAGTAACGGAGGTCTCCTCGTAGGTGCAGCAATGACACAAAGGCCGGAACTATTCAAAGTAGCCTTGCCCGCGGTTGGCGTTTTGGACATGTTGCGTTTCCACAAATTCACCATTGGATGGGCGTGGACCGGTGATTACGGATCCAGCGACAATGAAGAAGAGTTCCGGTACCTGCTTGGGTATTCGCCCCTGCACAACATCAAAGAAGGTGTGCATTATCCTGCAACCCTGGTTATGACGGCAGACCATGACGACCGGGTTGTCCCGGCACATTCATTCAAATTCATTGCTACCCTCCAGGAAAAGCACGAAGGTTCAAATCCTGTCCTGATCCGGATCGAAACAAAGGCAGGCCATGGTGCAGGTAAACCAACTGCCAAACGCATAGAAGAAGCAGCTGATCTATACAGCTTTATGATGTATAACCTCGGCGTAAAACTATAACGAAGGTCAAGACATCCTTTCGGGTCAGACCCCCGGGGGCAGGTCAGCGGGCCTGCTATACCGGGGGTCTGTCAGTAATGTGGTATCTGTTAGTGTTTTCAGGAAAGCCTTCAGGCTGGCCTTCTCATTGGGCGTCAACTGATTCCCACCATTGTTGATATGATGCATCAATGGGTCGATAAAAGGAGACCATACCAGCTCATGTGCATAAAAATCTATAACCTCATCCAAAGTCTGGAAACGTCCGTCATGCATATAAGGACCTGTAAGTTCAATATTCCTCAGGGTAGTGGCTTTATAAGCCCCACGCATGGTTGATTCTCCTGTAACACTATAGCGGTCGCGGGGATCAGTCTGGCTCGTAAAAACGGCATCCTTGCCATTGTTGTAAAACTGGTGCGTCGTGAATAAAGGATTTCCATCGCCGCCATGACAATGAAAGCAATCGGCCCCTTCTTCGGTAGTAAATAATACAAACCCATGCAGCTCCTGGCTGGTTAGCTGCTCCTCTCCCCTCAGGTATCTGTCAAATTTTGAGTTGGAAGAAATGATGGTACGTACAAATTGTGAAATGGCCTTGGCAATCCTGTCCATGTTCACCTCTTCGGTCCCAAAGGCTGCTTTGAACATGGGCGGATAGATAGGAATACTGCGAATTGCTGCCACTGCCTTTTCATGTGTAGAATTGCACTCATGAGGCACAGTGATGAAAGCATATACATCAGATTCGATGTAAGCTGTGCTGCCATTCCAGTTGATATGACCCGGGTTCCAGAGCAAATTGATAAGGGGCAACATTGTATGGGGGGTAGAGATCCCATCCAGACCCATCGGATGCGGGCGGGGTAATCCAATTTCAAAAGAATTCTCCTGCTTATGGCAGGAAGAACAGCTCATATACTTGCCTTCACTGGCACGACCTGCGATCCTTCCATCATAAAACAGATAACGCCCCAGCTTAACGCCCTCCACTGTAATTGGGTTATCTTCTGGGACATACACTTTGGTCGGAAAGAAGGGCGGAATCTCGATCTGATATGGCGTAGGCTGAAAGACAGGATCAGGTTCGACATGGTCGTTGCGGCACCCAGCAAAGAATATCGCTGAAATAGATAGCAAAACAATATATAATATAAGGTTTTTCATGACTTAGCCTCCTTTCTTACTGCTGGCAACGCTGAACACATCCCAACCGTTCTCCTTGATCTTCTGCATGGTCGACTGCGTCTGCATGGTATAACCGCCTTCTATGTCATGATTATAGACATGAGGCGTCCGAAACCAATTTGCGATATTCATTACCAGAGGTATTTGTACTGTACCTCCATCCGACAATGTAAAAGATGATTGTGGCAGGTCCACTTCAAAGTAATTCTGAACAAATCCGGTGATGGAGTCCACCACGATCACATTTGAAGCATAGATCTGGCCAATACCCAAATGAAAATTATAACTGTAAATGTTGTTCTCAGTAGTGCGCCATTTCCCGTTGATCTTGAGATAATGATAGCCACCACCCAAAAACACCGGCCAGAACATATCCCGCTCCGGTGGATTAAGGAACATCAGGGTCTTGTTCTTTTCTGCATTGATACCAAACGTAAACGTGATCTTTTCATACTGGCCAACCGGCAATTTGTCAAACACCTCCCAGGTCATGGTTTCGGGAAGATCCAGGTCGACATAGTGAATATCTTTCCATTCATCGATCAGGATTTTTCTACCATCACTGTGATGCAGGGTCACATCTGAAATGAAATACTGTACTTCAGTGATCAGATAATCATTCCCGGCCTCATTGGTATAGACCATCGTATCCTGCTGAACAGCCTGTCCATCAACCTGGTGCGCGAAAGTGATCCTGATTTTACCGTAGGGATCCTCCGGATCAGGATCGTCTTTTTTACATCCCCACAATATGACTCCGAGGATACAACAGGAGAGAAGAACCAGTTTTCCATTCCTAAACCAGTGCCGATTGTCCTGCAATCCCGGTCTGATAATTTTCCCAAAAGCCATAATACCCCTCATTAAAACGGAATTGTACCGGAGACTGTCACCGGTTTTGTGACATCTTCGGTACGCATTCCTTGTTTATACACTTTTCCATTTACATAAATGATCAGCTTCACAAACGAATCCTGCGTAGTGTCAACAGCTGAAATATACACGATACTGCCAGGTTCCCCCATGAAACTATAACGCCATTCATCGTCTTTACTTGCTGTTACTACATTGATTTTTTTCTTGGTACCCTCTTCGTCAACATAGGTCAGGCTATAGCCCGCATCAGAATCAGTAACGAGGTACACAACTTCTTTCTGGTCTACACCCTTTTCACAGGCAGCAAAAAGGGCCATCATCATCAGAAACGGGAATACTATATTTTTCATAGTCTTATCGGTTAATATCCACAGTCATATTTACAAAAAACAAACGTCCTGGCTCGTAGAGGTCTCCGCTCGACAAGATCATCCGTCGGCTAAGATGCTCGTAATAAGCAATATCAAACAGGTTTTTAACCCCTGCTGTAAACCTCAGCAGCTCATTGAAGCGATAATTGACCGAGAGGTCGGTAATGAAGAAACCAGGTGTTTCATCCTCTCCATATGAGGCTGAGAGGTGCTTCTGTGCTGCGACCATGCGCAGGGAAGCCTTGGGAACCAGATTTCCGCCATTGAGCGGCCATTGCAGGCTTGCGGTAGCTTCAAAAGGAGGAATTTCAGGCATGGCATCACCACTCAGCACCTCTTCTCCACTTATCTGTGCGCCTTGCATCAGATATTTTACGGATTCACCCAATGTACCATGCGTATAGGCTGCCATCAGGTTTAATCTTACAGGCCAATGGGCCGGACTGCTGTAGATCCATTCAAATCCTGCCAGTGTGGCATAATCGGCATTGTAGAAGCGTTTCACCCCAAGGACACCCTGTGTCAGCGGCGTTTGTTGAGCCGGTGGGATACGCTGACCGGTGATATAATCTGTTATGTAAGCATAAAAGGCATTGAATTCTGTTTGTCCCAGATCAGGATGCATATAGGTAAAAGTAAGGTCGGCCTGGTGGTTGGCTTCCGGCTTCAGAGCGGGATTGCCAAGATAGTCAAAGCGGTCAAATCCCACGGGCAGTAAGATGATAAAGCGCTCAAGCATATCGGGGCTGCGGACCCCCCGCCCCAATGCCAGGCTGGCGGAGGTCCGGTCATTGAAATGATGCGTGATACCGGCACTAATGCTGACATTGACATAGCTGGAGGCATTCTCTGTGTTGGTGTATATGGTATTGTTCATCTTTTTGATGACGATATCCTCTGAATTGGCATCATTCAGGTCCAGCCTCAAAGCACCTACTAACTCATTCCTTCCCTGGCGAAGCCTGTATTCTCCGAACAGGCCCATGTTGCGAATCCATGCTTCATTCCAGAGTTGCTCAACAAAAACCGGGAGGGTTGGCTGGCCGATCAAATTCTTTGTTCTGTCGCTGTCCTTTGTTATATATTCAAAATCCACACCAGTTATGAGATGCCCCCTGCCCAGAAACAAACCAGCTTCTACCCTGCCGCCCCGGTTAAGGGCATGTACAGCAGAAACGGTTGCGGTTGTATCAGAAAACGGACGTTTCTTGTTATCCATCACATGCAGGACATCAGAGTGATACAGCTTCATTTTTACGCTGTTGATCACATCACTCAATCCGTCAATGCTGTAATCCAATGAGGTTAACTCAGTATCATCCGACAGTTCATCCATCGGCAAAGCCGGGTAATCCACATTTCTACCCTTGCTGTTTACCCAAGCCAGCAGCAACCGGTGTCCCTCAACAGGTTCAGCACCTGCCTGCAGCTTATAGCTGTAACGTGTGAATGCGGTCGGAATCGTGTTGCCATTCCCGTCGTCATAGTTGCCGTATTCCTTCCGGGACCCCGAAGCGCGAAAGAAGATACGGTCATCGCCCCCGTCAATGGCCAGAAACTCGCGGTTTCCGTTCCAATTGGACTCATAACTTTTGATGCCCTGTATGCCTATCCCCCATGTATCGCGTGGCTTTGGCGAGACGGTTGAGATATTGATAACGCCACCCATTACAGGGCCGTAACGCAGGGCGAACGGGCCTTTGATCACTTCCATCTTTTCCACCTCTTCGGTTTCAATGTGGGACAGTGTGGGGTCCATGCGGTTGGGACAGCCTCCTTCAATTTTCATTCCATGATCCACCTGGACATTGAGCTGGCCAAAGCGAAACCCCCTCACCACCGGATCCAGGGCAATGCCTCCCTTACGAACACCGGATACGTTGGGGGTCTGCCGCAGCTGATCGCCGATGTCGCGTGCCGGTGATTCCAGTATATCTAGCCGCAATACCTCGCTGCGGATATAAGGAACATTACGGATCAGAGATTCACGGATCTCAACCGGCGACAATTCAGTGACCTTTTGCTGCATTTCTATTTTCACTCTCAGCGTTACCTGTTGCCTGACCGGGAAGTTCACAACCTGGGTCACATATCCTATATGCCTGAATTCAACATCATAACTGCCTACAGGAATCGACTTCAGGGAAAACAAACCATTGCGGTCAGAGACTGTTCCCCTGTTCAATTTCTGGATTATTACCTCTGCATCTGCAAGGGGTCTGCCGGTGACGCCATCCAGGATCACACCGTTAACACTACCTGTCTGTGCATTAGAACCCATTGCCAGTCCTAACCATGCCAGCAATATCCACCATTTTCGCAGCGTTGTAGCCATCTTAAAATCATTGTCAGTTAAAGATAATTCACCTAAAATCCTAATTGACCATCACTTGTCCATTTGCTCCATCAAAGATAGACAAACGGGGGATCCATCTAACCCCAAATATTCACTTACAAGACATAAATACGGTCGAAAGGTTGCCTGAAATCGGCATTCGTTTTGTGATTTTTTGATGCTTGAGTTCCTTGCTTTATCCCAATCTACTGTGTCAGAAGGGGCGTTATTGCATACATCTCTATGTCATATTGCATTACCTTTGTCCAATGAAATTCAAGGTAGGTGATAAGGTTCGTTTCCTCAACGAAAGTGGTGGAGGCATCATAAGTAAAATCGTAAGTCATGGATTGGTCAATGTGGCCATCGAAGACGGATTTGAAATCCCGACGATGGTAAGCAATCTGATCAAGGTAGAGGAAGAATCGGCTCCGTCCATGGCCAGTTCTCAGCCCCAGCCTTCTGCAGTATCGGCGGCTGAAGATGCAGCGCAGGCCCGCATCCATTCGCTTCTCGCCCGGAGTGGACAGAAAGTTCAGCCTTATGGTTTGTACCTTGCTTTTCATCCAGTCAACCAGCGGTGGTTGCTCACAGGAAATATGGATATCTTCCTCCTGAACCATACACCTTATGATGTCATGTTCAGCCTGTTACTGGAAGCAACTGATGGCACGTACCGCAGCCGGGATTTTGACATCATTCCGAGAGGAAGCCAATATTACCTGGCTACGGTAAAACCTGATCAACTGGGCAAATGGTCCAAAGGAACGGTTCAGTTCCTTTTCCGGAGAAAGAAACTGAGCAAGGTCCTGATGCCCGCCAGTGTGAATTTTAAGATATCGGAATCTCGTTTCCTTGCTGAATCGAATTATATGGAAAACGCGCTGATGACTGAGCGTAATTTCCTGGTTTCCCTGATGCCATTACCCAGGGGAGCCGAACCGGAGGAGGAAAGAGAAGGCAGGGATATGGAAGTCCCTGTCATTAAAGCCCGGCCCGAACTTCCTGAAGAAGTCATCGAGCAATACCGCACCAGGGATTACGAGGCTGTGGTTGATCTTCATGCGGAAAGTCTCAGTGAAAATCCCGCTTCATTGAAAGCCCATGAAATACTGACATTACAAAAGGCCACTTTTCGTGCCTGCCTTGAGAGTGCCATCCGCAATGATTATCAACGGGTCACTTTCATCCATGGCATTGGAGAGGGGAAACTGAAGCAGGAAATCATCCACATGCTGGAAGACTACCGTCACATCAGGGTTCAGGATGCGCCGATGAATGAATTCGGCCATGGCGCCCTTGAGCTGATACTCCGGTAAACTCCAACCTTATTCTTTAAGCCATTCCGCAATCTGCCCGTGCGCTATGGCCTCCCCTTCCATCATGATGGCTTCTGCATTATAGAATTCAAAGGCTCCAAAAGCATCGCGTGACAGGCGTATGACCAGGTCCGGGCGGTATTTCTCCAGTGTGAACTCTGATATCCGCCGCATCATCGTCTGTATTGACTTATTCGACAGGTTGAAGATACCCAGGTCTTCATGTTGCCTGACAGGTATCAACTCTGCCAGCTTGGTTCGGATGCGTTCGATCAGCTCTGAATGCTGGCTACTTTCCTCATGCGCCCCTTGCTTAGTCTGTACCCGAGGTGGTATGGGAGCATTGACATCCACCACAACCAGGAGGTCATTATCCGTTCTTTGTATGTGATCGACAGGGATGGGATTTAGCAATCCGCCATCAACCAGATAAGCCTTCCCCCTACGAACCGGCTTAAAAACAGTGGGAATGGAAATGGAGGCACGTATGGCTTCGAAGAGATCCCCTTCCCTGAACACCACCTCCGTACCATTCAGTATATCAGTGGCCACAGCAACAAAAGGCAGTTCCAGCTCTTCTATCCGCCGCTGTGGAACGATCTCTTTTAGTTTCCGGATGATTCTGTCCCCTTTAACGAGGCCCTTGGTGCTGATGGAAAAATCTGTCATCTTCAGGACTTCCATCTTGTCGAGCGTCTTAGCCCATGTCTGAAATGCATCCAGATGACCGGAAGCAAATATGCCTCCAACCAGAGCCCCCATTGAGGTACCGGCAACGGCACCCACCCGGAATCCATGATGCTGCAGGGCCCTGATGACACCCACATGCGCGAAACCCCTGGCGCCACCGCTGGATAATACCAGGGAAACGGTTTTGCTGACTTTGTTATGCATGGCTGCGAATAATCACATGTTAGTGCGATTGTATAAGAAAACAAACAACATGAAAACTAATGCTTAACAATGCCTACGGGTACAGGCCCGATGAAGATGGCCGTGATGGCTGTTGTTCCCTTCAGATTAACAATATTCTGTATGATGCGCGCCTGATCGTTGTTCTGTCCACTGTATTTGACGACACCATCCATGTTCAGATCCTCACGATAGTAACCAGTTATTGTGGATGTAATGGCTGTACCCCCAACAACTGAGAGGATGCGTGTTAGAATAGGAGCCCGGTCATTTGAGGCACCACTGTACTTCAGATTTGCATCCTGAAGGATATCCCCCATAATCATCCCATATGTGCCGGGTTCAAGCAGGATAGTCCCAACGCCTACACCACCATATGGCTGAAAAGCACTTGCATCGGTGAAGTCGTGAATGCCGGCATAGGGTATTTGTATCGGGTCAGCTGTCATCACACTTAAATGGTTGCGATGCCTGACGGTTAAATAGTAATTGCCGGTGTTTACGAACTGGACACCAGAACTCAAATCAGGTGCGACGATGTTTCCATCAGCAAGCAAAATACCGGCCTTTCGCTCTATAATGGTATCAGGTGAAGACCGTAGCTCCACCAACACCCAATCTACCATCCCCTGTGTGGTAGAATCGACGGTTTCATTTCCGGTATAGAACCATGGCGCAACATTGTAAGGCTGCGTCAACGGGAAGGTGGGCAAATTCTTCAGCTGAGTCCGCATACTGCCCTTTCCTGCCTGCCAGGCACCTTGTAGGAATACTTTAATATTCAACCCATTGCTTACAATAACGTGCAATATAGCTGACTGACTTCTGATCGTATCGCCGCAGGTATCTATAACAGCCACGCGGAACCGGTGACCATCCATGCCCAATTCACACTTGGCGATGATCAGAATGGAGCCCAGCATTACCACGGATGTATCTGTTATCGACTGATAACTCAGGCCATTATCAACACTGCGCTCCCAGATATAGGCGCTAGCCCGTTCAGCAGTGGCGGTGAAAACGGCAAGGCCATCAACCAGGACTGTCAGATCAACCGGCTGCTGGGTTATAATGGCAGGGGGGAACGTCAACAAGCTATCGGAGATGGTGCTGTCGGCGATATGGAAAATATAGCCAGACGCATGGACGAAGCGCGTTGGATTGGGCGGTGAAAATGAAACACTGATGGAGGATCTGCTCTTCGCTACAGTGAATTTCAGCTCTACCAGCAAGCCATTGACCAGCGACACCGAAGTATTGGCCTGGAATTGAAACAACAGGTGATTATTAGCAGTATTAACGCTCACATTGCCTGCTGCCAGCGCAGGGTTCAGGTTCTGGTAACCAATATAGGATGCCAGGGAATCTACATACTGCAGATTGAGCATAAACGCTGCTACCTGTTCCAGGTTTTGGGCAGTAACAGAAACGACCACCGTATCACCAGGACACACCTCTCCTCCCTGTAATCCAAGACCAATGGGTGGTAATCCCTTTTCTATTTCAATATATCTGATATCCTGCTGCACAAATGTTATGGCATCGTATACGATTACCTGGATGAAGTACCTACCCAGATAACTGCCGGCGGGGAAAGTCAGATTTTCTGTAAAGGGCTCATCATTAGAACCATTAATCGTAAGGTTTCTGGAAATACCATCAATATTTACCTGGTTGCTATCCAGAAGGTTAGTCTCCACCCTTACGCTCATCGCTCCAGAATCAGCATCTATTTCATTGGTTACCAATACATTTTGCCCGGGCAAATAGATATTTCTGTCTGGCAAAGCATAACGGATAAATGCTGTGCCTGATGGGGTATTATCCGTCACGATCTGACCCCAGTCGATGGTGGTGCACCATCCAGCATTGGTCACATCAACATGAATCTGAATGACGTTTTTGCCGGCCGGCCCAGGGTTCAGATATGCGCCGGGAAAGTTCAGTACAGTCGTGCTCCACTGGTTATTGGCCCCCGTCAGGGTTCCAATAAAATGTCCGTTCAGGTATACCTTATCGACCTCTCCACTGGTCTCATCAATATCGTAGTTGTAAAGACTCAGCTGACCAGAGGTAAAAGCAGTGTCCTCAACAAAAATATTAAACTCAATAGGTACGATGGCACTGCTTCGGCATAAGTATATATCCATGTCATTGTCAGGAATATCCTGCAAGGCATTGTTGTTGTTATCGTATGTTGTAAAATTCTTGAACGCCCTTTCTGACTGAACCGGAAGGGTCAATAGCGGTGTTACAGGATCATTGGAATTCAAGAGAAGGCTGGCTGCATTAAATCCTACTGCCATCTGTTTTCCGGTAAAATACACCAGAATCGCAACGGCATCGCCAGGCGCAACGGACAAGCTGCTAACTGAAGTGCTGAGCCATGGTGCATCCGCCTTCACGGCAGCCGCATTCTCCAGGTACCTTATGTAGTCATCAGCATTGTCTCCTTTCAGATTTGAGCATGTTGTCAGGTTGGCTTTGTTGAGTTCAAGCAGGATGATTTCCTTGGTATTCTGATCCGAGAGGAGGCAATGAAGGGTATCTTCACCAATATTGGCGATCATCAGAGTGTCGATAACATTAGTAGTATCAATGAGTTTGATATTAAAGAGCAATGGATCAACCTTAATCTCAGGCCTGCCAAGGCCCATCCCTTGCATGGGAATCATGATATTTCCTCCCGCCGAGCTCAGTTGCAGTGTGTCAGTATACAAGCCAATCGAATCCGGAGTGAACACAATGTCGACCGCTTCCGAAGAACAAGGGAGGAGCAGCAGGCTGTCAAGCGCTGGTTTGAAACTTGTATCCAGGCATTGAAAGTATACCATAAGCATCTCAGATCCATGGTTGTAGACCTCCAAAGAACGGGTCACGGAGAGGTTACGGGAAATGGCGCCAAAATCAAGTTGGGCAGCATCAACTGCCAGCAATGCCGGGTTATCGATTGTGATATTAAACCACAGTTGATCCACAGGGTTAGATGGATCGTTGGAGTTCGTAACCACTTTTCGGAGATAGTTGCCGTTGAAGAAATCCCTGGATTTATACAAAAGATTCAGCATCAAGGTATCAAGCGGTGGCACGTTTCCCGTCATTGGCGAAATCTCGAAAAGCGGCAAATCCGACAAAATCAGTCTGGCCTGATTTAGGTTCGTTCCATAGCCTGTGTTCACGCTGCTGCTATTTTGCATATCGACCTGCAGCACGCCATCCATCAGCCAGTTCTGCACCTGGACTCCTGTAAAGGTACAGGTTGCAGAGATGTTCGTATTCGTCGGACCACCGGGCATTGTTCCTATAGCGAGCCCTTCAACATAAAGATCCATGTATTCGCTTGTGGCATCATAATCCCCGTTGATGGTAAAGACCAACTTCAAGGTATCTGCTTCTGTTGGCAGGCCTGTAAAGGTATGCGACACCAATTCACCCGTGGTAGAGAAGTAACGGACGCTGGTACTGTCAAGGATGCTTCCGGAGAATGGCACAATCTCGAATTCAAGCTCTCCAAGCCCGGTGTTTATGATGTAAACGGTATCATTGATGGTATCATGGCACTGATGAAAGACAGCGCTCAACGTATCTGTTGAGAATTCTAGATGGGGAACATGGAGTCCGACACCTTGCAATGGCAATATCCTGTTCAGGTGATTATTTTCAATTTGCAGGTTAGCCTGGTGTATGCCAACAAAAGTTGGATTGAAACTAACTGAAAGCATGGTGCTGTCAAACGGTAGTACAATAACGGGAGTCCCCTGGGGTTGAAAAACACTGTTACTTGAACTTAAAACACTAATAACCAACGTATCACAACCTTCATTGTAAACCATTAATTGATTAATACTTGAAGCGCCAACGATCGTAGGTATGCAAACCAGGGTATCAAGGGACAATTCCATGTAGGGGTTTCCAATCAGGTCAAAAACATAATCCAGTGTGTCAAACCAACCAATCTGCGGGGATGCTATAAAAATCCTGCCTGGGTACAGGTCACTGATCAGACCGTTTCCTTCAAAATTGAGTTGAACGGTTCCGGTAGATGAGGCCGGAACAACCAGCTTGCCAGCCGACATATTACCGTAGGTAGCATAGGGTGCCGTGATCAGGTTGGTCAGGAGACGGGCTGCATTGGCATTAATATTATAAAAATCAAATCCGATGTAGGCTACCAATCCAGACCCAAATCTGCGATATCCGCTGATTATTCCGGTGGCAGCATTGACAAGCCGGACAAAATCGCTGTCGGTGAAATTGTATACGTAATTATTTCCCGGACCATTGAACGAAGCGGGGAGTCCAGTTGTAAACGAATGTCCCGCATCAACGACAATCAGTGAAGCTGAGGTTGAGCCAACATAGTTACCAGAGAATAGTCCTGTGTTGAAGACACAAGCAGAATTGCTGGTTCCGCAAAAGACAATCCTTCCGCCCCTGCCGGCAAACTCCTGCATTGCAGGGGCCAGGGTTGTAAACACAGATGCTGAGGCTGATGATGGTTCCGTAATGAGCAGGATATCTTTATTCACTAATGCCTGCCGGAAAGCCTCTACCGAACTAGTGTTTGTCTGTGTCAGCGTGTAATTTGTATAAAGCTGATTAATAGCTGCGATTGTATTGGGATATTCACGTGTAGTTGAGGTTCCCAGGTTGAAGGCGAGGATCTGTAAATGTGTGATGCTGGAAAGCTCCTGTGACCAAAGGTCAACTGTCAGGCTATCTGGATAGGTATTCTCAATGGTCAACGTAACCTGTAGACTGTCATTACATCCCTGCATGGGGAAGTAAGAACTGAAGGGTTGTGTGGCGACTAACGGCTTAGGAAAAACAAACACACTTGCTGTGATAAGGGTATCTGCATCATTATTTTGAAGTGTTATTACCGCATTTACCTGCCCGGTGGCTCCTGCCAAATAAGTTAAAATGAACCAGGCCGAATCGTATGGCGGCACTGAAAACGGCAATGCAGGGTGGCTGAATCCCGGTTCCGAGGATAGAAACCCTGTAATATGAAGGGAGTCACAACCTTTATTGTATACCAGCACTGAATCACTGCGAACGAGTGTTGCCATCATGGTATCAAAATCAAAATGAGATTTTGAGATATCCAGCCATGCATCGCCGGAGACGGTAAGTTCAACAGGAATAAATAACGAGGGATTGGCTGAATCATTTGTTGTCACAACCAGATTGAAACGATATACGCCTGTTGCAAGGGAAGCAGCATAGAAAGTAACGGGAATATTGACCTGCTGCCCTGGGATGATATGGCCTGAAGAGAAGGCAAAACCGGCTATGGACCTTGCACTGGAGGTCAGTGTAATATTATCGATGGCAAGGTTATCAGACGAACCTCCACTATGTGCCACCTGGCGCCACCTGAGCATAACCTTTCTGGCTGTAATGACGGCACTAAGATCCTCGGTTATAAGTGTGAAATTTGGATAAGCTTCTGTATCGTAGGTTCTGAAAATCTGAAAGCTTGCACCCAGGTCATTGGAATACTCAAGAACCATATCTTCGTTGGCATCCGCGTTCTCACATGGCGAGCTACCGGTAGCAAACTTCAGGTAAAAAGATACGATCAGATTTTCAGCAACATCAAATGGCTTTGTAACCGCCTCGCGTGTTCCCGACCCTGTGAAATAAAGCGCATTCGTTGCACTCACGCTACCGCAACTGCCGGAAGCAATGAGGTTGGTGACAGAATGCCAGAAATTTGGATCCAGGCCATCATCAAAGTCCTCCACAAGCCTTGCTTCTGCATCGAGGTTATAGAACAATGTATCGGACCCTGTATTTCCAAGCACCAATAATGATTGGGAACTGTCATTGCATCCTGAGATACTGATTGTGAGCGAATCAGGACTATGGCTTACACCGGGCTGTGAAACCAACATGGTGGCGTAGAACACCATGAAGGCGATGGTTAACATCTTTCTCATCGATATATTTTTTATTATTATTCTTACGGTTAGTCTGAATCCAGTTGTTAAAATAAGCATTTCCTGTCAGATAGCAAGAGAAATTGAGAATGAATTCTACCTGATAAGTTGATTAAAAGCAACCTATCTGTTCCTGATTCTATCACTTAGTCATAAGAAACCGCCCGGATCACAGCATCATTCAGAATCATCTCCAATCCACGTTAATAAAGGTCATCCTGCTCCAGGAGGAAATTTCCCAGGTACTAATCGATCCAAACAATGCTAATAATAGGACAAATACAAACAATACAGATACCGAAGAATAGCCCCTCTATGTCTATGGGATTCATATCGGGCAAACAAAATGGACCTGAAGAATCCGGTGATGTGTTTATTACCAATTCATTATTCAAAAATTATCAACCATGCATATATTTGCATCGATCAATATCAACCCAATCCTTATCCATGAAAAGATTTACCATTTTAGTGCTGGTTTTCAGCCTTACGCATTTTCTATATGCTCAATTGCCCGTCAATGTTCCTGCACAGGGATTACTGGCCTGGTATTCGTTCAACGGCAACACCCAGGACCTGAGCGGCAACGGCAACCACCTGACCAATTTCAATGCTACGCTGACAGCCGACCGTTTTGGGAATCCTTCTGCTGCATACTCCTTCAATGGCACCAATGCTTACCTAATCAACAACACTCCTAGCTTCATCATGAGGGACACATCTACGTTCACCGTCTCAATATGGGTGAATAAACCGACGTCAACCGTTGGGGTATTTTTGATGCATGGCAGTACAACCAATGGCAACTTCATCTATAACATCCAAGGTACGACGACGGCCCAATTTGGCACCAATAAACAAGGAGCAGCCTGGTTCTGGGCACCTACCACGATGAATCTGAATGTTTGGGAGCATTTTGTCGGTGTATATCAGAACAAGAGTATGACATTTTACAAAAACGGTTTGCCGGTGGCCTATAATACCTTTACGCATACTGCTGTAACATCGGCGCAGCTGCCATTTCACGTAGGGCGTGGCGTTTCGGGAAGCTATACGAATGGCCTGCTCGACGATGTCGGTGTTTGGAACCGCGCCCTGACTCCGGCGGAAATATGGGATCTCTATCAATATTGCCCTCCCATGATTTTTAACCAACCCCAGTCCCTGTCCAGGTATATTATGGAAGATGCCGTATTTTCAATCGATACCGATACAGGCGTGACCTACCAGTGGCAGAGGTATGACGGACTCAACTACCTGAATCTTTCCAATGGGGGGCAGTATAGTGGTGTAAATACCGACAGTCTGCGCATTTCAGACCTCAATCTGTTGAATGATGGACAAAGTTTCCGGTGCATCATCCAGAGGTCCGGCTGCACCGAAGAGAGTAACCTGGTCAATCTCAGCGTTCAGTGCACCACACTGATTCTGCAGCAACCTGTAAATCAGTCCGTCAACACCGGATCCAATGCTACCTTCAGCCTTGTACCGCTGGATGTTTCAGCCACGTTTCAGTGGCAGATCAGGGTCAGCAATGTTTGGGTAAATCTCACCGACAGCCTGCAATACAGTGGCACCCAAACGCCTACCCTCCTGGTCAGCAATTGTCAGACTACTTACAACAACGGCCTTTACCGCTGCCTTATCAGCCTGGCAGGCTGTGCTGATACCTCCAATGCAGTTCTCCTGACCGTGATCAGCGGTGTAGGCTTAGAAGCGGTCAGCGACCTGGATGCCTGCAAGGTATATCCAAATCCTGCCCGGGATTATCTGACCATCGAGCTCACGAACGATATGGCCGGTGCTACCTATATCCTGCTGGATGTCAATGGCCGCCACATTCTGGAAGGCAGGACACAGCAAAGGCTGACAACGGTACCGCTTACTGGTCTCCCGTCTGGCTTGTATTACCTTCATCTGCAGGGCCGTCAATCCTTGCAAAGGATGGTGACCATCCAGTAATACAACCAGGGCCTGGGTTGGCCATATAACCTGGGAAGAGCAGCATTCGCATGTATGATCATGCATGTTGAATGGCGTTATATGTCTACTGACATAGATTTGTATTATCTTAGGGGAATTATTCACCCCCTAAGAAACAAGTCCTATGAAAACCAATGTACTCCTTGTCCTGCTTCTATTAGCCGTCAGCATTCCTTCCATCGCCCAGGTAACGGTATCACTGGGAACCTATACCGGGGCAGGATCCACCAACGTTCTGCTTTCAACAAGTACGACAAACAACCGTTACTCAAGAACTATTTCCCTTTATACAGCCAGTGAAATACTGGCTGCGGGTGGTGTGGCCGGAAATGTCACCAGTCTCGCATGGGACAAGAGTGGGACAGGAGAATACACAACCAATGATGCTTACATCAAGGTGCTGTTCAAGCACGTCACAGACTCAGCATGGTCCACCAGCCCAGTTCCCGTTTGGGACACAGAAGTACAAGGAGCAACTGAAGTGTTCAGCTCAACCACATTTAGTATACCCACCGGAACGGGCTGGAAAACCCTGTTTCTGACAACACCTTTTGCCTGGAATGGCGTCAGCAACATTGCCGTTTTCGTTGAATGGGACCGTTCCAGTACACCGACCGCCGCCATCAACTGGGGCCGATCAACCACGACCAACGCCAATGCAACCCGTGTTGGAAGCACCAGTTTGTCTGCTCTGGTTATGCTGGTTAATTCAAATCGTCCCTTATTGCAACTGACAATCAGTCCGGGCGGCGTGACCCCTGTGGCCTTCGTGAATGTGAGCACACAGGGTGGTGTTCCGGCTGTGATCAACACCAATGGTGGAACGCTGCAGATGCAGGCCAGTATTATACCATCCGGAGCCAATCAGGCTGTGACATGGAGCATGGTGAACGGAACAGGAACGGCAACGATTGATACATCGGGGCTGGTTACAGCCATAACCAACGGGACTGTCTGGGCTAAAGCGACTTCTGTGCAGGATTCCAGCAAGATGGACTCCCTGCTGATCACCATCTCCAACCAGATTGTCACTGTAACCGGTGTGGTTGTTGTCACCCTGGGTGGCGTGCCACCGGTTATCCAAACACCCCAGGGTACTTTGCAAATGGTATCAACGGTCATTCCCGCTGCTGCGATGCAAAATGTCAGTTGGAGCATTGTACCTCTTACTGGAATGGCCAGCATTAGTCCTACGGGATTGGTAACGGCGAGTAGCGATGGAACAGTATTTGCCAGGGCAACATCGGTTCAGGATCCCTCGAAATCTGATTCATTGTTGATTACAATCAGTAATCAATCGGTTGGATGGAATGAAACAGACATGGTCCGGCTCATCACTATCTCTCCCAACCCTGTGTTACATAGACAACTAACTGTAACCTTATCCTCCGTTCTGATAAATCCGGATACCAAGCTGCAAATCATGGATGCACTGGGCCGTTGCGTATATGAATCAGGCGTCAGTGTATCACAAACAACCATCAACCTGCATCACCTTCAGCCAGGAGTATACACGGTACTGGTCAGAGAGCAGCAGCAGTACAGTCAAAAGTTCGTCCTGAAATAGCATCTGCAAAATCAGCAGTTTCTGAATCAGCCCATTACGTTCCTGCATCCTCAGGAAAGGAGTGGTGTAAAGGTTACTTTGTCACTGCGTTAGCGGATTAAGGATCACCCGGCTTCACAAGTTCAAAGACTTTAAGACCCGCAGCGGTAATCCGCACTGGTTGCTTATTCTTATTGTACAGGTAGGCCACAATGGAATGCGCCTGTTCAGGGATATGCAGTACACTTAAGGATGCGGAATATTGACGCAGTGGTCTCTCCGACAGCCAATCCATTTCAATCCGCTGATAATCGACGGCCCGACGAAGTGAGTCCCATACGGTAACCACCAGCGAACTGTTCAGGTAATCCTCATCTGTTTCCAGTTGTATATCAAATTGAAATACGAGTGATTTGTGAATAAAATCGAAGGTGGTATCGGGCAGCAGACCGATAAATTCATCCGTAGTTATCTCGCTATCCCGCATCACTGAGCGCTCGAACAAGGGTAAGCGCTCACTCAAAGCCTTGCGTCTCCAGAGACTTAATGATGACCACGGGTCACGTTCCAGTAACGCATAATCCACCAGCAACAAGGGACTCCTCTCCTCCTCTTCTTTCCTCAACAATAAAAAATCATCGATATCATTGGGATAATTTGCCGGGTTGATGAGGTTGAAACCGGGGTACTGGTTGGCTACATAATACGCCCACACCTGTTCATGAATCTTATAGCCCGATATCGTATGGTGGGCCAGATCATAACGTGGATCCTGGTTCGTCTCAATCTGAGAGAAAAACGAAGCCGGAATATGCTCATGATGCCAATGCGTGGAATACGTGAGATTTAGATGTGTAAAGAAATGGATGGGTACATAGAGAAAAGGAACAAGCATCCATCCGGTCCATTTCAAACGAACGTAATCTAGGGTAAAGAAAACAAAACCAATAAAATAGGGATACAGGAACAAGGAGGTTCTATCCTCGGGGAATTGGACATCCATCAAAAAGTGCATCCCCAGGATCACCACGAAGGATCCGGCCAGCAAGAGTGCGAATAAAAAGACTGTGGGGGTGTACCATGATGTAAACCTACTTTTTATCAGTTTCACCAGGTACAGGATTCCAGTGGCAAGTCCGATGAACAGAGCAGTGATTATCAGTATATTACTTTCAGAAAAGAACAACATCCGGGCATGTGACCTTAAAATGGCATTGTACAGCCCGGTCTCACCCCCGTAATACAACAGGTTTTGGCTTTTGAGATAGAAGCTATGTCTCACGGCCAGAAAAAGAACAAGTGCCAGGATTAGACCCGGGAACAATAATCTGAAGAACCGGATTAGCGTCATCTTCTCTTTCATTACCATCCACAGCAGGTACAACGATATTAGACCCATGGATGGCAATAGGTTCAGGTTGGCCATTACGGCCAATGCTGCAGATAGCATGGCAATCCAAAGGTTGCGGTCGCGTCTGCTCCGGCCATAGGCCAATACCATCCAAACCGTTAGCATTAATAAAGCCATCGACATGCCATAGCCACGGGCGACGCCGAAGAATTCAATAAAACCATGCGTGGTACAAAGGACGACCAGGAAGGCGATCCTGAGTATCCGGCTGTCAAGGAAGCGTGATACCTTGTAAACGGATAGCAGGAAGAGCGGAAACATCAGCACATTGGGTAGGCGGAGCGCCCATTCGCTGTTACCGAAGGCTTTGAAGGATATCCAGGTCAGTAAGGAATTGAGAAAATGGTTGTTGGCATCCGGATAGGCGGTCCAAGGGATGAAATTCCCTCGCTTGACATAGATAATGTATGTTGATACTTCATCATGGAGAATGGGAACAAAAACAGATCTCAGAAGCAGGTAGATCGTCAGGAGGCCGGCCATCAGAAGGAATGCATAACCTGGCTGCTGCCTGAGCCATGCAGGCATATAGCGCGCATAGCGCAGGGTGTTTATCATGGAATGCTTCGTTTCCTTATAAGATGCATTACTCATCAGGCTAGGTTGCTTTTACAGGAGTATCAGAAGGATGGTACATCATGCCAGCCAACCAATGGTTCCAGTAATTCAGGGACTAAAAATAGAAAACAATACCATTTCTTTAGTCCAGGATGCAACGCACAGAGAATCCGGCTGCTTTATTGGTATTTAGCCGGTAGATTTCTGGGCTGTCGAAACTGAGGTACCGGCGAATTCCGCGGGCAGCTGTATACTCGGTAGAGCACCAGAAGTAGGCAAAGTCTTTTAGATCAGCGAAACCACCACCACTATCGCGTCCACCTGAACCAAGAGCCGTGAATCCGCTGCTGTTGGTAGCCCCGGTGTTCGGTGAGGTCCAATGGATGAAGCCAGTTTCCTTCAGCCGTCCCCCAACATCGAACCCACTCCAGTTCCAGTCCGTACAATTCACACCTGCATCCAGGTAAGTGGTCATAGTGCACCATTCTGCGTCGGTGGGGATATGCCAGCCCGAAGGACAGACACCCTGGCTACCGGGTGCTGTGGAATAATCCATCATCTCGTTCCAATCATATAAACCGCCATAATTGGAGCAATTGGCTATATCGTTGGCATAACAATACTTCTCTATGATACCGTTGTTGCTGACATCAGAGTGTGTGCTGCCCGTATTGTTACTGTTTACCATCGTCCCAGCATTAAGATTCCGTGCCATCCAGCACTGGGTGCCGATTTGTATGGTAGGATACTGCTGCCCGTCGCGGGTATCGGTCAGCGTATTTCCGCATGCAAAGGCCTGATAGGGAACAAACACCGCATTTGGAACGGAAGCTGTGTGCGTACTATTGATGGCGGACGATCCGGTCAATGCGATGATGTTTTGAATGATGAGTGAGGGATCATTGCCACTCCCGCTATATTTCATCACGCCATCCATACGCAGGTCTTCGGGAAAATAGCCGGGGGTTGTTGCGTTGATAGCCGTGCCACCCACCACGGTTAGTATACGCTGCAGAACAGGGCTGCGGTCGTTGCCAGACCCACTGTATTTCAGCATCCTGTCCTGATTCACATCACCGCCGATCATCCCTCTTTTCTCAGTTCCCAGACTGATCATACAGTTACCGAAGACCGCGAGGGTGGTATCGGAAAAATCGAGTTTGACGCCGTTCTGGATGTTCAGCTTCGCTGCGGTCATGGCCGGTAAATGGCTGCGGTGCAGGATAGCGAGATAGTATGGGCCCGGGGGAACAGAAAAACGCAAAACACTGTCACCGCTGACATCCCGAATGGTTCCATCTGCATGAAGTATGGCCGCAATGCGTGCAATGGCGGTATCCGGACTGCTCCTCAGCTCCAGCAGAATCCAGTCAACCATCCCGGCCGGGGTTGCAGTAATATACTCTGTCCCTGGATACAGCCAGGGTGAATTGCCATAGGGTTGCTGTAGTGGGAAACCACTCTGCTGTATCAATTGTGTCCGCATCAGGGAGGTGTTTGGGTCATAAGCACCCTGCAGCAATACCTTGCCGGTACATGAGGCAACCTGAGCCTGTGCCATGTTTACGGCAAAAAAAAGACTTAACAGTGTAATAAAACTAGCTTTCATAATTGTATCAATAAAATGTTGAACAAAGACAAAACCAGGTTGTACCACAGCCCGATAGCTCAGGTCCTGGTCAGGCCGATCATCACTCATTTGTCAAGAAAAGCAGTTGGAAACGGGAGCGGAAATATAGGAAGTTTTTATATACCTGACGAAATTTTCAGCGATCAGTTGTCAGTATTCAGTAATCAGCCATCAACAATCATTCGTAATTCGTAATTACATGATTATCAATTCCTAATCCCTAATTCCTAACTCCTAATTTATCACCCCTCCCCCAGCTGATATTGTTTCGCCATCTCCAATGCTTTATCCAGGCCATCAATCCCTGGCCCGCCTGCGGTGGCGTAATGGGGTTGTCCCCCCCCGCTTCCCTGAATAGGTTGGGCCCATTCTTTGACAAGCTGTGAGGCATTGAGTTTCTTTTGCTCGCACAGGCTTTTCGACAATGATACCGTCAGGCTGGCTTTGCTGTCAATGACAGTGCCGGCGACAAAAAGCAGGGGTGCTGCCAGGCGCTCCAGTTCAAAACTCAACTCACGGATTTGTTTGGCAGGTATATCTATACGGGTGATGATGCGTGTGATGCCCTGCGCTTTGGAGGCTTGTCCCAGCAACTGCTGCGCAATGTTGCGGATCTTTTCCTGCTGCAAAGCCTCCAGCTCCTGTTCCAGGTTTCGATGCTGTTCAAGGATGTCCTGAACACTGCGGACCGGATCCTTGGTATTCTTAAACAGGGAGCGAATTTCAGTCCACTGGTCAAGGCGCTCATTAATGAAAGCCAGGGCACCCTGACCTGTTACAGCCTCGATGCGTCGGATGCCAGCGGCAATGGCGCCTTCTGAGATGATCTTGAAGAGGCCGATCTGACCGGTCGACCTGACATGTGTCCCTCCGCAGAGTTCTACCGAATCACCGAACCGGATAACACGCACTGTTTCACCGTATTTTTCGCCAAATAAGGCCATAGCTCCCATATCACGGGCATCATCAAGCGGTATTTCCCGCATCTCATCCTGGCTCAAATTGGCCTGTATCATGTCATTTACCATCTCCTCCACCTTCCTGATCTCCTCGTCTGTCATCTTGCCGAAATGGGAGAAGTCGAACCTGAGACGGCCGGGCTCTACCAGTGAGCCCTTTTGTTCGACATGCTGCCCAAGCACCTCTCTCAGAGCCTTATGCATCAGATGCGTTGCGCTATGATTGGCAGCAGTTCTTGCCCGGTCATCGCCATTCACCCGTGCCGTAAGGCGGGCCGAAGGGTCCGGAAGGGCTTCCCCAGTGATATGCAAAATGAGGTTATTCTCTCGGCGGGTATCCTGAACTGGGTATGATGTTCCATTCTGGATAAACCAGCCACGGTCACCTATCTGACCACCTGCTTCTGCGTAGAACGGCGTCTGATCCAGTACGTATTGATACCTGATCTTGTCCTTTGCGATCACTTTTCTGTAGCGCGTGATGACGGCCTGTGTTTCAAGACTATCCCAACCGATAAAGCGGCTGCTTTCAGTCTCATCCTGCAGGATGATCCAGTCACCGGTATCCACGGCGGCAGCGGCGCGCGACCTTTCCTTTTGCTGGCGAAGTCCCTGCTCAAATCCGTCCATATCCACCGTCATCCCTTTCTCACGGGCGAGCAGTTGAGTGAGGTCAACCGGAAAGCCAAAAGTATCAAACAGTTCGAAAGCAAAATCACCGGAGACGATGGTGCCACCCGTGTGCTGCTCCAGATAATGCTGAAAACGCAGGATGCCTTGTGAAAGGGTGCGAAGAAAGCTGTGTTCTTCTTCATGGATTACCCTGCCCAGCAACTCCTGTTGAGCCCTGATTTCAGGAAAAACATCACCAAATTCCTGAACGAAGACCGGTACAAGTTTATACATGAATGGCTCCTCCTGTCCAAGGAAAGTGAAGGCATACCGGACAGCCCGCCTCAGGATACGACGAATGACATAGCCCGCACGGACGTTGGAAGGCAACTGCCCGTCGGCGATGGCGAAAGCCACGGCGCGAAGATGATCGGCAATGACCCGCATGGCCACATCTGTTTCAGGTGTTGCGCCATATGTCCTCCGACTGAGCTGGGCGATGGTATGAATGATGGGCTGGAACACATCGGTATCATAGTTAGATGTTGTCCCCTGTAAGGCCATACAAAGCCTTTCAAAACCCATCCCTGTATCCACATGCTTGCTGGGAAGAGGCTGCAGACTACCATCTGCTTTGCGGTTATATTGAATGAATACAAGGTTCCAGATCTCAATCACGAGAGGGTGACCGGTATTAACAAGCTCCCTACCGGAGACGAGCGCGCGGTCCTCTGCTGGGCGGAGGTCCACATGAATCTCGGAACAAGGTCCGCAGGGGCCTGTATCACCCATTTCCCAGAAATTGTCCTTTTTGTTGCCATATAAAATGCGATCATCCGCCAAAAAGGCCTTCCAATATCCCCGCGATTCTTCATCCGCTTCAAGATCCTCTGATTTGTCCCCTTCAAATACAGTAACATATAATTTTTCCGTAGGGATACCATACACTTCCGTGAGGAGTTCCCATGCCCAGGCTATGGCTTCCTTCTTAAAATAATCTCCGAAGGACCAATTCCCCAGCATCTCAAACATGGTGTGGTGGTAGGTGTCGTGACCCACTTCCTCGAGGTCATTGTGCTTGCCTGAAACGCGGAGGCATTTCTGCGTATTGGCAATACGGAGGTAACGGGCAGGTGTGTGTCCCAGGAAGATTTCCTTGAACTGGTTCATGCCGGCATTGGTGAACATCAAGGTTGGATCATCCTTGATGACCATGGGAGCTGAAGGAACAATCTGATGCCCTTTGGAGGCAAAAAAATCAAAAAAAGCCTGCCTGATATCGCGTGATTTCATTTATTTCGCTTTATATTGCATTCGGTTATTAAGGGGTTGTTCTGTGGTTGCAAAGGCTTGCAAAGTTACTTTATTTGTGTAATTTTGCGCCTTCGCCACTTGGGCAACCAGAGTATTCTTAAAGCGCATTGAATTATGGGAAAGATCAGGTATCAGTTCAATACCCGTTCTCTTACCTTCGAAAAAGTCACCTTATCTATCAGAGACCACCTCTGGTCCTTCACCAAGGTTGTATTCACAGGCATGGTCTTTGCTGCCGCAGTCATCTTCCTGGCATATAATTTCCTGGAATCCCCCCGTGAGAAGATGCTGGAACGTGAAAACGAACAGCTGAAGTTACAATACAAGATACTCAACGACAGGATGGACCGGGTCTCCAATGTGCTTGATGAGTTACAGGACAAGGATGATAATATTTACCGTGTGATTTTCGAAAGCGAACCAATGCCACGGTCTATCCGGGAAGCTGGCTTTGGAGGTGTGGACCCCTACGCGGAGCTGAGTGGCTATACCAATTCTGATCTCTTGACTGAAGCCTCCCGAAAAATGGATCAACTGGCTGCACGGACAGTTGTGCAATCCCAGTCTTTTGATGAGGTCTTCAACCTGGCCCGTAACAAAGACAAAATGCTGAAGGCCATCCCTGCCATCCAGCCTGTCGCAAATAAAGACCTGAAAAAGATCTCTTCCTTCTTTGGATACCGCGTTCACCCCATCTTTAAACGGGTGATGTTCCATGATGGACTTGATTTCACGGCTCCCACAGGAACCAAAGTCTATGCGACAGGTGACGGTGTCGTCGTTGAGGCAAAGCATGCACGCTATGGCTATGGGAATACGATCATCATCGATCATGGATTTGGTTACAAGACGGTCTATGCCCACCTGCAGAGTTTCAAAGTGAGGCCAGGACAGCGGGTGGAGCGAGGGGATGTCATCGCTACGGTAGGTAATACAGGTCTTTCCAACGGACCGCACCTGCATTACGAGGTTCTCCGTAACGGGACCAAAGTCGACCCCGTCTACTATTTCTTCAAAGACCTGAGTCCGGATGAATACCAGGAGGTGATTACCCGGGCCAATGCATTCAGCAAGCGTCCCTCCTGACCACAGCGAGGATAGGCATTGTCTATATCAAAACCAGGTTTTTCATCATGACAAAAGACTGTTCCCAAAAGCAGGTCAGCATGCCAGCACCAGGTTTTGAGAAGCTTTACTACAGCATTGGAGAAGTAGCAACCATGTTGAATGTTAACACTTCCCTGATACGATACTGGGAAGAACAATTTGAATTGCTGCAACCTAAACGCAACAGGAAAGGTAACAGGCTTTATACGCAGGAAGAGATTTCCCGTCTCCAGCTCATCTATCACCTGCTCAAAGAGAAGGGATACACCCTGAAAGGTGCCAGGGAGGCGCTGCGGCATGACAAAGCACGGCTGATACGGGAAAGGGAAGTGGTCAACAGGCTGGAAGGGATAAAAAAATCCCTGCTCGAAATCAGAAATCAACTTCTTCCGGACGACGATCAGTAACAGGACTCCCTGACGAGATAGTTATTTACATAGTCCTTCACCCCTTCTTCAAGGGCAGTGAATGGTCTATTATATCCCTGACTACGAAGCTTCATCATTTTCGCTTCAGTGAAGTACTGGTACTTATCCCGAATATCAGCCGGAATATCGATGAACTCAATCTGCGCCGGCAGATTCAGGGCATTAAAGGTAGCCCTGGCCAGGTCCAGAAAGCTCCGCGCCTGTCCCGTGCCCAGATTATAAATGCCCGCTTGGACCTTATTTTCCATCAGAAAAACGCAGGTATCTACAACATCCTTGACATATATAAAGTCCCGCAGCTGTTGTCCATTCTGATATTCAGCAATATGAGATTTAAATAGCCGGACCGTACCCCCTGATTTGATCTGCCTGAAGGCATGAAAGATCACTGAAGCCATCCTGCCCTTATGGTATTCATTGGGGCCGTAAACATTGAAGAATTTCAATCCGGCCCAATAGGGTGGCTTATTTGGTGCTGCCAGGGCCCAAATGTCGAAAGCCTGTTTCGACTGGCCATATGGATTAAGCGGTTTCAAGTGGGGGATGATGCCGTGCTCGTCTTCATAGCCATTTTCTCCCAGGCCATAAGTGGCGGCAGAAGAAGCATAGATTAGCGGAATCCCTTTCCTGGCGCAAGCCTCCCATACTCCACGAGTATAGGATGTATTTAGGCTGTCAAGCAATTGCATGTCAAACTCGGCCGTGTCTGTCCTTGCACCAAGGTGGAATACCTGCATCACAGGGTATTCAGGTTCACTGATCCATTCAATGAATTCCGAACGGTCGATCTGATGTAGAAAACCCTTTCCTGCAAGATTTCTTTCCTTCTCTGGCCTGGTGAAGTCATCCACCAGGATAAGGCGGCTGTATCCTTTTTCATTCAAGGCACTGACAAGGCAGCTACCTATAAAGCCAGCGGCCCCTGTCACCACGATTACTGCTTCCTGCTTGGTCATGCGTTATTCAGTTATTATAACATCATGGAGATGGCCCTGTTCAAAAATGCATTCAGGGGAACCATGGCATGGAAAATCTGCAATACCTTTTGCCCGAAATCATCAGCACTGACCTGCTCATCTGTAAATGAATGACCTACAACAAAATGGCGATGCATGAGCAGGTCGATTCCCTCGACGGTCGGATCATAGCCCCTGGGGGGTTTTTTAAGCCTTCCTTCCTGGCTGAGGTCTCCAAATGCCTTGACAAATGCAGGTTCCTTTAAAATGTTGCGGAATTCACCGGTATGATAATAAATCTCGTCCCTAACAGCTTTCAAGGCAGGCGGTTCCGGCATGTAAATTCCACCTCCGGCAAAAGAGGCGCCGGGTTCAAGGTGGAGGTAGTAACCTGCATGTTGACTACCCCGGCCTCCCCTGGCCATAAAGGCACCGAACTGTGTCTTATAGGGATCCTTGTTGTGTGAGAAACGGGTATCCCGGTATATCCGGAAAATACATTGCTTGCTTTCAATATCACCCAATGTGGGGTCCATCAGACGCAATTCAGGGATCAGTGTATTCACCAGGCCCTGGAACTGAAGCAAAGCCGTGTCATAGCTCCCGCGATGCTCCTGAAACCACTCCCTGGTATTGTTTTGCTTGAGCTGTTCGAGAAAAGACAGTATGGTCATCATCATTTGACTTGGGTTGTAAAGGTACAAAAGTAGCCGTACTACCGGCAGGTATGGCATGCGGGCTATGAGAAGAAAATTTTCAGCCCGCTTTCCGGAACAGGGTCCATTTTTCGTCTATACAAACATGAAGGAAAGACGTCACAGTGCAACAGCAAACATAAACGAACCAGGCAGGTGTTTTCTGTGCATATGCTGGGTCGCGCTTTCCTTCATTTTTCCGGTTAAGGGGCAGTCTGCCGGTCATCTGTCCGGGGTTGTGTTCACCGGGATGGCGTCGGACGTCATCTCTACGGAGCCGGCCTGGGCAGCCCTGGCAGGGCCTCTGTTGATGCTTCCTTCCCGGGGCTGGTATGCCGGGATGTTTTGTGAAAGGCCTTATGGTGTGCGGGAGATGCAGGTGTATGGAGGAGGACTGACACGAAACAACGGACATACCAGTCTGGGATGGGGCCTCGCCGGAAGCAGCTATGACAGGCGGGGTTTGCAGGTTACAAGTATGATGGCGGGTCTGCATCAGCCGGGTTACAGTCTGGCCGTACAGCTACTTGGGCGCAGAATACACTGGGGCCAGGAACGAAAACCAACCTATGATGCTTATAGTACCTTTTCGGGAGGCTTACAACTGTCATCAGGGATCATGATGGGTCTACTGGTCCGGTCTCCTGAGTCATGGTTCAGAAAACAGACAGCAACAACGGCCGTGGAACCAGGCCTTGCCTGTGCCCTGACCTGGAAGCCCGACAAACATATTACCCTGCGCATCCAGGCCGACAAAATGCGGCACAGGGATGCCGGATGGAGCGCCGGCATCCGTTTTGAAACACCAGGGACATGGCAGGTGGGGGCAGCCTGGAGTAACGAAAGCAACCGGTATCTGCTGGAACTGCTTTGTCCACTAGGACCATTGAAAGCACGCTTTGTTTTTGCACACCATGCTTTTCTCGGTGCGAGTCCATCCTTCTCCCTGAGTGGCGGGCAGGCTAAAAGAGAATAACCATGGCCAGATGTTACATATACGCCGCCCTGCTGACATTCGCCCTTCTGCAGGACATCCCCGTTTGTTCTCAGGTATTGCCGGACTATTATCCAGAGTCGCCAGATTCCTATACGCAGGAACAAATAGACGAAATAGGCAAAGCCTGGGAAGAATATCGCATGGAAATGCCCGATATCCTTGACCTGAATGACCCTGACCACCTTGGTTTTTTAAAAGAAACAGGTCGGCTGAGCCTATTTCAGGATTCTGTTTTAAGGGCTTATATTAAACAATATGGTCCATTGTGGAGCCCTTATGAACTGGGAGTACTGCCTGGTTTCTCTCAGCAGTGGCTCGAAGCGGCCGGTTTAACGGCAGTCTGTGAGCCACACCATAGCGCCCGCCGGCCAATGCTAAAGTACAAAGCAGATTTTGGTTCCCGCATTCGCTATGATGGAGCAGCATGGGGGCTGCGACAAACCAGCCGGCTTGGCTTGGAATGGTCTTCTCAGCTCCGTGCCCAGATGGTGATCGACAAGGACCCTGGTGAACCATTGTGTAAAAAGGCAGGTGGTCAGGGGCCGGAGCACTTAAGCGGGTTTGTCGCATATAACGGCAAATCGGGGCTGAAACAGCTCATACTGGGCGACTACCGGGTTTCTCATGGGTATGGACTCGTCTTCGGTCAGGCGTTTGGATCATGGGACAGCCGGTTCGCAGGTGCCGAAGGGTATTCGCCAGTCAGGGTACGGCCCGTTGCTACAGCGATGGAATCGACCGTGATGACCGGATTGGCTGTTCAGACTGGTGGCTCAGGCTGGACATTGCAATGGGCTGTATCAGATAACCATCATGACGTCAGGCCATCATGGAATCTGAACAGCTGGCAGCTAAGCGGTTCCAATAGTGGTGACCACAGCACCCTCCCGGACCAGGTCAGGAGGAACCAAACCCGTATACAACGCCAGGCAGTTATGGCGGTCTGGGAAGGATCCTGGTATCAGGGCGGCATATCCATACAGCATGCAGATGTGACAGCTTTGGCTGAAGACACAACAGCAAACTCACCCTGGCCTGGAAAGGAACAGATCAACCTGCTGGGATTCACCTTTCAGGGGCTGCATCCGGATGCCAGCTTCGATATAGAGGCTTGCTATGGCCCGGACCTGAGGGCAGCCATCATGGGAGTGACCGTATTTCCAGTACACTGGATCAGCCTTCGCTGGCAAACACAATGGATGCATGGTGGTTTGCTCCTGCCTCCTTCTTATAGCCTTATGGCACAATGGAAAGGAACCAGACATATCTCTCAATATGCTGGTATCTATGCAAGTTGGGGCAAAGGATGGCATGCTCAGACTGGTCACCGTATTTCCCGAAAACAAGGCCTGCGATATGAAAAGCCGGCCATAAACTGGGAAATCCGGCATTGGCTGCGCCTGCAGTACCAGGAAAAATCCACCCTCCTAAACCTGTCCGCCGCTCAGGTTATAAGGGCTAATTTCGACAGAGAAGATGCACCTGATGGCTGGCCCGGAAGCCGGTATGCCAGACTTCAGCTGAGATATGACCTTAATAGTGGTTCAGCACTGAAATGGGTGGTCCAATTCTCACAAGCTGGTGATTTCAATTCCTGGGATGATTGGGGTTCTGCCATACAAATGGGCTGGAAGAGTAGAGATTTCGGGCAGGGAAGACGATCATTCTTTGTCGAACTATGCTTCTCTGATATAGAAGACGCTAATGCCCGGCTGACAGTCATGATGATGAATCCTGACGGAGGGTTGGCCATGACCAGCCTTTACCATCGAAGCGTGATGGCTAATACAGGCCTTGAGCTGCGCTATCCAGGTGGCTTGCAGGTGTGGACAGGGTTGTCAGGTCGCTACATACTGCATCCTGAGGATGGGATAAAATACCGGACAGAGTTGATGCTGAGAGTACGATTTGAAAAAACTGCTATACTGGAGACACCCTGGGATGAACCTTTCCCTTCTCCCTGAGCAAACCCCTTCGGGCCGTCCATCCATACAGAAAATCGCGGATCTCTTCCACACGTTGATCAGGCTCTTCTTTGCCATTACGGATACTGACATATGCCGTTGTGGTGAGGATACGCGTGATCAGTCCCAGATCATAAAACAAGGGGCGGTCATGATCGTCCGAAAATCCCGGATTTAGCCATTGAAGGTAAATGGTGTAATGGTTGCGGATGAAATAATCCAGTGTCTTGACAACATTTTTTTGATAATTCAATGAGCACAGAACCACATTGGGCATATTTCCTTTCAATATCTCCTCAATCTGCACCTTCCGCTTACCAGGTGAGCGGCTCACAAGGAATGCTTCCGTATAATGTAGCCCATCAAGGTATACCCTGCGTAACCTCCTTCCAGTCCGAACTTCATGCCCAAAAAGATGGTTCCATGTATAGGTCTTGCCTGACCTTGCACCCCCTAAGATAGCGATCAGAATCCGATCTTCCGTTCCACCCATAACTCATTATATATTAACGCGTTATTTAATATATGGGACCGTCAGCTCACCTTCCGTTTCACATTTTCCTAGCTGTATGAAACTTAAACACACAAGCCCTCAGTAGCCTGCCTCATTGTCCACTCTCAGTAAAGATAGCACCTTGAATAATATGATGCATACTTTTTGTGGAAAGATGTGTGATTTAGCGCATGACAGGCATGAACCGGTAAGACTGTCATTCTCAAAAAAGGGGTAACTTAGCAGCAAACATCGGATATGGAATGGATAAATGCCCTGGGGGCACTGCTGGTGGGTGGATTACTAGGCTGGTTGATATCAGAGCGACGCCGTGCCGCTGCTGTACAACAGATCAGGGATGAAATGGCAGAAGCTGTCGGGAAATACACCGAAGAGATCGCCCGGTATCAGGCGCAATTGGGCAGCAAAGAAGGGTTGTTGCTGGAAGTAAGGCAGGCATTGGAAGCTCGCGAGAATGAATGGAGGCAGCAAATACAGGAAAATACCCGCCTGGCAACAGAAGCAGGGATACTAAATACCACTGTTACCAATCTGCGCGACAAGCTTGAACAGCAGATGAAGGAAGTCAAGGAACAGGAACAACGGCTGAGGGCTGAGTTTACAGTCCTGGCCAATGAGATCCTTCGTAAGAACACCTTGGATCTGTCGCAACTAAATAAGGATCAGATCAGTGTAATCATTCATCCCCTGAAAGAACAGATCGAAAGGTTTGAAAAGCGGGTCAATGATCTGGACACCCAAGGTGCAGAGCGGCACGGACAACTCCGGCAGGAGCTGGACCGGCTGAGGGAGCTGAACACCAGCCTGCAAGAGGAGGCGACCAACCTGACACGTGCTCTCAAAGGCGATAGCAAAAGCCAGGGTAACTGGGGTGAGATGATCCTCGAGAAAGTGCTCGAGGTGTCGGGCCTGGAGGAAGGAAGGGAATACCGCAAACAGGGCAGTGTTACAGGTGCTGATCAGAGCCGTCTCAGACCGGACGTCATTGTAAACCTGCCTGATAACAAACATATCATCATCGACGCGAAGGTATCGCTGACGGCCTACGAGCAATATGCAAACGCGGATACGGATAGTGACCGGAAGAATTACATCCAGCAACACATTGCCTCCGTTCGTAACCACATCAAACTCTTATCAGACAAGCAATACCAGACAAGTGACCTCATCGACAGCCCGGACTTTGTGCTGATGTTCATGCCCCTTGAGCCGGCATTCAGTTTGAGCATGAAGGAAAGGCCTGAACTCTTCAATGAGGCCTGGGAACGGAAAATTGTTATCGTAAGCCCTACAACCCTCCTTGCGACGCTTCGAACAGTTGCCTCTATCTGGAAGCATGAAAAGCAGACGCAGAATGCTCTCGAAATCGCCAAGGTAGGCGGTGGACTGTACGATAAATTCGTGCTTCTGCTGGATGACCTTCAGCGAATTGGAAATCAATTGGATACTGCAAGAAGAACATATGATGACACCCTGAATAAACTATCATCGGGCAAAGGAAACCTGATTCGCAGGGTGCAGGTACTGAGAGAGCTCGGCGCCAGGGTATCCAAGAATATCCCCGCCCACTTGCTGGACCGGGACGAATCAATATTAATATCGGAGGATGAAGCGGATACGGAATAATGTATTGCTGATAGCGGGGATAATGCTGGCCCTTTCCGGCTGCAAGATCACCAATAAGATGAGCTCACAGAATATTGCCGGGCTATACGATCCTGCCAGTCTGTCTTACAACCAGTTGCAGGTAGTGATCTTTAACAGGGACAATAACCTGAGTCGCATGTACATCCGCATCCTGCCTGATGCACTGATTAACCTGGTCCCACCGGATCCGAAGGAGGTTGTCAACCTGAAATACATCGTTACAAAGGCCTATACCTCCACCGAATTGGTTGATTCAGGAACAATCCAGCTCGAGATTCCGGGCACTAATCAGCCCTTTATCCTGGAAAGAGACCTTCGTACACCCGCCGGTGCGAGATATGTGCTCAGTCTTGTGGCTTCCCGCGCACAGTTGGGAACTGTTCTGGAGATAGACCGCAGCGTATTGTATGGCCGGCAGGATTACCTGCTGACAGATGAAGCTGGCAACACGGTCTTTTCTGATTATATACGGCCAGGAACCTTTTACAGGCTCATGCTGGAAGCTGCCTCCGTAAATCGGGTACAGGTAAGACAGTACAAACGCAGTTTCCCTGTAGCCATGCCGCCCTATGCCTTTGAACGGGACATGGTTTTCGATTATAAGGCCGATTCGGTCTATTATATCAGCATGACTGATGGTATTTCTGAGCCCTTTGTTTTGCCGGAGGACTGTTTCGCACATTTCGTGGCAGATACGAACCGCCGCGCGGGTAAAACCGTCTTTGCTTTCTATGAGGGCTTTCCTTCTGTTCTCAATGCTGTTCATATGATGGAGCCGCTGCGTTACCTAACTACCTCGAAAGAGTTTGAGGGTCTGACAGGTGCTGCGGACAACAAACTGGCGGTGGACCGGTTCTGGCTATCGTTGACCGGAAACGCAGAAAGGGCCAGGACACGCATACGTGCATATTACTCACGCGTTGAACAAGCCAATCATCTCTTCAGTACTTATCATGAAGGATGGAAGACAGACCGTGGCCTGATCTATATTATTTACGGCCCTCCCAGGATCGTTTACCGCAGTGATGATACAGAAAAGTGGATCTATGGTGACGAGCAAAGCACCAAGGCATTGAGGCTGGTTTTCTCAAAAATCGACAATCCGTTTACACCCCAGGATTATGGCCTGAACAAGTCATCGGTATACCGTGAGAGCTGGTTCAATGCTGTGGAGGTCTGGAGACGCTAATATCTTTGATGATGAAAAAAGATGAAATCATTTACGGTCTCCACCCCGTGCAGGAAGCCATCCTTGCCGGAAAGGATATCGACAGGCTCCTGATTCAAAAGGGACTAAAGGGCAGTGCCTATGCAGGCCTCTGGCAATTGCTTAAGGCGCATAATATCGTTTACCAACTTGTACCTATTGAAAAACTCAATCAGCTTACACGATCCAATCATCAGGGGTTGATTGCATTTGTTTCTCAAATTGAATACCAGCCTATCGACGCCATCCTGCCTGCTGTTTTTGAAAAGGGTGAGGTTCCCCTTGTTGTGGTTCTGGACCGTATCACAGATGTGCGGAATGCCGGTGCCATCTCAAGGACGGCACTCTGTGCCGGTGTTCATGCTCTGATCATTCCGGAACGTGGGGGGGCACGGATGACAGCGGATGCCGTCAAGACTAGCGCAGGCGCCCTGCATACCCTGCCGGTCTGCAGAGTATCTTCATTGAAAGATACCTTACTGTACCTCAGGCAAAGTGGGCTCAAAATTGTGGCTGCGACAGAAAAAGCGGCCATGACTTATTACGAGGCAGATTTGCGTCCGCCTTTAGCCATCGTCATGGGATCTGAAGAAGACGGGGTCTCGTTGGATCTGATGCGCATGGCAGATGAATTGCTTCGAATCCCCATGTCGGGACCTGTAACATCCCTGAATGTTTCCGTGTCGGCAGGGATTATGATGTATGAGGCGCTCAGACAGCGTAGCCTGGCTGTTAATGATTAAATGTAAATCAACACACTACCATAGAAATAAGAATGAAAACTGCCCCGGTCCATAAGCATGGCTACACTGTTGCGAGGATAATGAGTACCTGGCTGGCTATATTATTCCTGATGGCAAGCTGCACCGAAACCAAGGAATCCCAGTGGGAAGATGGAAGCCTGAGGTCCCGGATATCATACCGGAATGGGGAATTACACGGGACAGCCACCTGGTTTCACCGGAATGGCAACAAAAGGGAAGAATTCAACTACAGCAAGGGGGTGCTTGAGGGGCCTGCCACACGCTGGTATTACAATGGTAACCGTGAGAGTGAAGATGTGTATGTTCATGGAAAGCGAAATGGCACGTCCAGATCCTGGTCTGAAGAGGGTGTGCTGCTGAAGGTGGAAAATTTAATGAACGACACCCTGCATGGGGCATATGAACAATATTACCCCAAGGGAACTCTGATGGTGGAAGGCCGGTATGTTAAGGGTAGATATAATGGCAACTGGCGATACTATAATGAAGCAGGAATGCTCGCAGGAGAAGGCAATTATGTGTCAGGGACCGGTATTCTCCAGGCCTTCGATATGACGGGCCGGTTGAGCAGGGTAGCATCGTATACCAACAATGAAAAGCATGGGAATGAGGTTTGGTTGGACCCTTCGGGAGATACGCTGCGCATCATCACCTATGAGCATGGTCGTGTCGTTGCAGAAGATATCCGCCAGACTGCAGAGTAAAAAGACCTGCTCAAGACGAATCAATGTAAGACTGTTTGAAGGCCAATGAAGCCTGACCGGCAGGGCCACTCCTGTGGATAAATATTCCTCAGTGAAAGTTAGTTAAATTCAAAAATCCCTTCTACCTTTGCCATTGTTAATTTTATAACAATGTTATCACAATAACGGATTAAAAATCCATCATGTTTAACTTTAAATTCTAAGGTCATGGATCTGGAAAAAATGATGCTCGAACTGGAGAAGAAACACCCGGGAGAATCCGAGTACCTTCAGGCCGTGCGGGAAGTCCTTGAATCGATCGAGGAAGTGTACAATGAACACCCCCAGTTTGCTTCGGCAGGAATCATTGAACGCCTGGTTGAGCCCGACAGGGTTTTGACATTCAAAGTGCCCTGGGTTGATGATGGCGGCAAGGTGCACGTTAACCTCGGCTACAGGGTGCAGTTCAACAACGCCATTGGCCCGTACAAGGGAGGTTTGCGTTTTCACCCCAGTGTTAACCTCAGCATCCTGAAATTCCTGGGATTCGAGCAGATCTTTAAGAACAGTCTCACAACCCTTCCTATGGGTGGTGGCAAAGGTGGCTCAGATTTTGACCCGAAAGGTAAGTCCAACACCGAGATCATGCGTTTCTGCCAGAGCTTCATGCTGGAGTTATGGCGCATCATCGGTCCTGAGACCGATGTACCGGCCGGCGACATTGGCGTAGGCGCCAGGGAAATTGGCTATATGTACGGTATGTACAAGAAACTGGCCCAGGAACACACCGGTGTGCTCACTGGTAAAGGACTTAACTGGGGTGGCAGCCTGATCCGTCCGGAAGCCACTGGATTCGGTGCCGTGTACTTTACAGCTGAAATGCTGAAGACAAAGGGTGATTCCCTGAAGGGCAAAGTCGTAGCCATCTCCGGTTTCGGCAACGTGGCCTGGGGTGCTGCCATTAAGGTCAACGAGCTGGGTGGAAAAGTAGTAACCATTTCTGGTCCAGATGGTTATATCTATGACCCGGATGGTATTTCTGGGGAGAAGATCAACTATCTGTTAGAACTCCGCGCATCCAACCAGGACATCGTAAAGCCCTACTCATATGAATTCCCCGGCGCTCAGTTCTTTGAAGGACGCCGTCCCTGGGAAGTGAAGGTGGATGTGGCCCTGCCATGTGCAACTCAAAACGAACTGGGAAAAGAAGACGCGCTTAACCTGGTTAGAAACGGCGTTATTTGTGTTGCCGAGGGTGCCAATATGCCCAGCACACCGGAAGCCGTTGAGGTGTTCCACGAACACAAGATTCTCTTCGGACCTGGTAAAGCTGTTAACGCCGGTGGTGTCTCCACTTCCGGGCTTGAAATGTCCCAGAACTCGAGCAAGCTCAACTGGCCTGCTTCAGAGGTAGATGCAAGATTGCACCAGATCATGAAAGACATCCATGCCTCCTGTGTGAAACATGGAACTGAAGGTGATGGGTATATCAATTATGTGAAAGGCGCCAACATCGCCGGTTTCCTGAAGGTGGCCAACGCCATGATGGACCTGGGCGTTGTGTAGTTTTTTCATGAAATCCATTAGAGGGCTGGCCGCAAGGCCGGCCCTTTTTTTTTACCCGAATACTTCCTGGTCTTTGGCTATTAAATCCTCTGGCTTATATTTGTGCACCATCCTAATCTCATATCATATCTATGAAAGCGTTTGAATCTGTAAATGAAATCCTCGATTTTGCGATCGCTGCGGAGCAAGATGCCGTAGTATTCTATCAGAAACTTGCAATGGAAGCCCGGCAGGATGATATGAGACGTGTATTTGAAGGCTTTGCCGGTGAAGAAATGATACATAAGGCCAGACTGATCCGCATCAAAGAAGAAGGTTCATTACGAATGGATCAGCAGGTGATCATGGATCTGAATATCGGGGATTACCTGACGGATGTTGAACCACATCCAGGGATTACCTATGCAGAAGCACTTGTTATTGCCATGAAGAAGGAAAAAACTGCATTTAAACTCTATATGGACCTTGCAGCCAATGCCGGCGATCCGGAAATGGAGAAGATATTTATCAGCCTCGCACAGGAAGAATCAAAGCACAAACTACGCTTTGAACTTGAATATGATGAATATGTTCTTCGGGAGAACTAAGCCGCCTTATCTCAGAATGGTGACAACACCGCTTACCTCCTTGGCTGTTTTCTCCTCCAGGAAATAGAAGGTGTATCTGAAAATATAGAAATAGGTACCATCCGGCACGCCGGCGCCATCCCATTCATTCATATACCCGCTTGATTCGTAAACCTTCTTGCCCCAACGGTTGTAAACAACCAGGTCACGCCCCAGGTAATAAAAGGGTTCCAGTTTATCGATAACAAAGCGGTCATTAATGCCGTCCCCATTGGGCGTAAAGACATTGGGGAAGACCAGTGAATCTTCCATGACATCGATGACCTTAACCACCCGGCTGATCGTGTCCCAGCAGCCAAATGCCGTCTTAACCTCCAGAAATACGGTATAATCACCAGGCTCTACGAAGCTATGCATTGGAGATTCCAGGGTAGAGGTGTTGTCCGGACTTTCAGGATCCCCGAAATCCCAATACCATGTAGTTACGTATGGGGAGGAATAATTGGTAAACTGGACATCCGGTTCACGCACATTGGTACTGTCCGGGTCACCTTCAAAATCAGCTACCGGCATGGGATGGACCTTAATCAACTTTTGCACCTGATAGGATTCTGAGCATCCTTCCGGTGTTGTGGCAGTCAGCGTCACATTGAACCATACCGTGTCCGGATGATAATAAAATGTATGCTGGGGATTTTCCAGACTTGTATTGGTACCATCCCCAAAATCCCAGTAGAACGTCTGGGCGTTGGGTTGAACATTGTGGGTAAATTGCACGGTTACCGGATCACAGCCCTCGTAAATGTCAGGCATGAAGCTGATCAACGGAGCCGGATTCACGGTTATCAGAACTGAGTCCAGGCCCATAGAACAACCTGTGGTATCCCATACCTCAACATAGTATCGCGTGGTGGTCAATGGCGTGGCTGTTGGATTGGGCAGGTTGGGGTCATTAAGCCCTTCATAGGGGGTCCATATATAATGGTATGGCGGAGCACCACCAAAAGCTTGCACCTCAATCTGGGCCGATAAACCGCAAACCATGGTATCCGGTGTTGAAACGGTCTGAATGCTGGTATAGTCTATTATAGGGATGATAAGCACCGTATCAGAAGCATTGCAAACTGAGGTCCGCACCTTCATAAAAATGTACTCGATGCCTTCAGGTATATTGTCCATAATAGGGGATACCGTAAGATTGCCACTCGTATGGCCAGGTGGAATCAGCACGCTGTCAATGACAAAATTGTAATCCACACCGTTGATTGCTGTTCCATAAATTGAATCGATATGAATCCAGGCTGAATCATAGCGGGCAAATGGAACCTTGAAGCTGACAATAGCATCCTGGCAACCTTCAACGGCATAGGGCAAATTAAGCTTAGGATTGGTATAGTTGGTGGCTACACTGACCGATGTGCTGGTAAAGCTTCCCTTTTCGAGAAAAACAGCAGAATCATAAGCTGAGTCACCGGCATCGCCGATGGCAATGACAATATGGTAAGTCATACAGGGTACAACCTTGGCCCAGGCAGTAAGCACAACGGTAAACCCGTCATACACAATGGTCATACCACTGAGACCCTGATTATCGACATAATACTGTGGATAAGAGGGCGTGACATTATTTACATTGTCGATTGTTACCGGAAGGCTGGTACCAGGGATAAGCGCGATATTCTCATTGACATAGTTTCCGGTGAGTGGGGCAGGTTTGGGGCCTGAGATAAAAAAGCCAAACACATCGTTGAAGGAGGTGCTGACAAACTCAGGATATTCTTCAGAGCCAAAAACGAACCGGAATTTGATCGTGTCGCTTTCCGGGATGAAGTCGAACTCAAGAACAGCAGCATCGTTAATGGTATAACCCGGAATCAGGGCCGCCAGCAGCGGGTTACCACCGGTTCCGTTACCTGTGGAGGCAAACTGTGTAACGGGAGACCCAACAGGTGGTGTTGCTGTGAGATCACCTGTGGAGATGATGATGCCTTCATCCAGGCCCAGGTTAGTCAGCCAGCCATTGGCAAACTGTCCTATTGAAACACCTGCGCCGGTAAACACAACATTTGAGGCGGATACGCCCTGCCCGATCAGTACATTATTTACGAGCTGTGCAGGTGGAATGCCTGTTGTAACAACCAATTGACCTTTGGTGTGGCCTGATAGCATTCCGAGAAAGGAGAATACCAGGATCCATGTTCTAGCTCTAAGGAAACTTCGCATTGACGACATGATCTGGACAATATAGTGCAACGGCGCCGGGGCGCCGTTGCGTTTGTATTATGTTAACACCAGAAGCCGTCAGCGGAGAATGGTCACAACACCACTCACCTCCTTGGGTTTGAATTCCGAATGGAATGCGTAAGTATACCGGAAAATAAAATAATAGGTTCCATCCGGCACACCGGCACCATCCCACTGGTTCAGATAACCACTGGCTTCATATACTTTTTTACCCCAACGGTTAAATACGATGAGCTCCCGGTTGAGGTAATGTTTGTCCTCCAGTTTGTCGATCACAAATTTATCATTGACACCATCTCCATTGGGTGTAAAGACATTCGGGAAGATGAGGCTGTCAATCATTTCCTCTATTACTTTCACGATGTAAGAGACCGTATCCGTACAACCGTATTTGGTCTTCACTTCTAGAAAGACCTTATACTCACCCGGAGCCAGGTATGTATGGGTTGGGTCTTTATCTGTTGAGGTCTCACCGTCGCCAAAGTCCCAGAACCAACTGATGGCTGTCGGGGAAGACATATCATTGAAAGCGATTTCCGGCTCACGGAATGGCGTACTATCTGGTACAGCATCATAATCAGCAACCGGCATAGGGTATACTGCGATAAATTCTTCGATGGTATACTCATTCGAACATCCGTCTGCTGTGGTTGCGATCAGCTTCACACTATAGGCTGAGTCCGTCTGGCTGTACCAGAAGGTATGCGTCGGGCTGGGTCCGCTGGCCGTCGTGCCATCCCCGAATTCCCAATCAAAGGTAGCTGCAACCGGATAGGTATTGTTTGAGAAATTCACAGTCACCGGGTCACAACCAAACAGATAGTCAGCAGTGAAACTGACCAGTGGGCGCTGGTTCACAGTGAACCACATCGTATCCATATCAGAGTTACACCCATGATTATTGACGTTCAGGGTAACCATATACTGTCCAGCGGCAAGATTGTCGAGGGTGTGCGGGCCTGGGCCGCTGCTGTTGACATCCAATCCACCGCTGACCTGCCAGAAGTACTCAGCATCGTAGGGTGCATTTCCGGTATATTGAAGAACGACGCTATCCGATTCAGAGCAGATGGGTGTATTCAGCGTAAAATTGGCATTCGGGATCTGATGCACGACAATAAAAACAGAGTCCAGAGCCGCGTAAAGCGTATCATAAATAACAACCGTGTACATACCAGTGGAATCTGGGTAAACGAGGGTACTGAAAGTGGTGTCTCCGTTACTCCAGAGCACATTGCTGTTCAGACCGCTGGCAGCTTTGATTTCCACATTATCGATACCCCAGTGATCCCAGGTATTGCCTGAAGTCACGTCCTGATACCAGCGGAAATGCGTATTGGGCGTATAGGCAATGGCCGGGACGTTTTCAACATAGTGATTCCATGTATAATAGGGCCCGGTAGCTGCATTACCCGGAACCGGGGTCCAATAATTGATATCATGCCATGGACCTGTAGGACCCACAATACTGTACTGGAGATGCACACCTTCACCGGGAAGGTCAGGCGACTCGCAGTTGGTCGGATTTTGATTGGCTCCGTATTTCTGATCCCATTCGATGGTATATCCGGCACCGATGCTAAGGTTATAGGCAATGGTGGTAAGGTGCCTGGGAAAATTGGTAGCCGATCCGATCCAGCATACGATACCGCTGGCCGGTGGGTTGGTCGGGGGGCAAGGGTTGTTAAACATAGGGGATGCATTGGAGAACCAGCCCAAACCAATGGTCCCGTTGTTAAAGTCGTTGAGCATGAGATACCCGCATGCTCCTGCGGCCGTCAGCATGACCGGTTCACCCCGGCAAATTTCAATGGGATATCCTGTAGCAGTGATGTCGCACTGGGCAGAAACCTGGTGTGTCAGACCAAGGCTCAGAAGAGAAAGGATGAGACCCTGTAGGATTCGTTTCATCGGTTTCTTAACTTTTTATTGTGGCTACTTGATGATTTTCTGGCATTTATCTCAGGCTAACTTGCAGGTTGGCCAGGTTGTACTGTGTAAGTTTGGGCACATGATCATAGTTGAGGAAGCGGAGGTGGAACTTCACTTCGCGCGGTGACTGCTTGTCACAGCTTCCTTCCAAGCTACTTCCGGCTTCCAGATCCAATGAATACTGATATTCCTGAGAAGCAAGCCCGCATGTAAGGCATTTTCCATCATACCACAGCTCCATCTCCCAGTTCAAACGCAGATTCTGAGATGTGGTGTTCACAAACTTCAGCATTACAAATTCCTTGAAGATACCATTCATATGGTCATGGCATTCTACCCTTTTTGCATATATCTGAATGCCATCCACTTCTCTGTCGAGTTGCCATTCCGTGGTAAGCGAAGTGATCGGCAGATGATTCCCTGGATTGGCCATGCCCTCCTGAAGGCCCATGACGGCCATTGCCGTGAAAATCCATGCCAACATGAAGATTCTGTTGCTTTTCATTGATATCGGGTTTTGATTTTCTGTCATTTGTATTGCGTAACAAATATATGCTTTTTCTACTGATTGTTTAACAGGACCTTATCATTCATTTTTCAACAATATTCCCCATTCAGGATCGCTTGTAAGCCCTGCTCTACCAGCAGACACAAAATCCATTGTAAAGGTTGTATGCACTAAGTAAAGTTTTTCTTCGTTTTCTTCCCTCCTGTGTACTGAATCCAGGGCCGGGAATAATGGTTATCTTTGCCGGCTATCAAGGGCTTAGCAGTTGTCATATACAGTGTGTCATGGAGTTTGTCATTCCTTCTTTCCTTTGGGCCTTACTGGCGATATTCATACCGCTGATCATCCATCTATTCCGGTTCCGGCGCTACCGTAAAGTCTATTTTTCCAATGTGCGCCTCATTGAAGCCCTCAAGTTTGAGACGGAAAGGCAGTCGAAACTGAAACATATCCTGGTACTTTTAGCCCGGATGATGGCTATCGCCATGCTCGTACTGGCGTTTGCTCAGCCATACATACCCGTGGATAAGGATGCACAGCACCTGGAGGCAATCCGGTATGTCAGCATTTATATCGACAACAGCTTCAGCATGGAAGCTGCCTCAACAGATGGAATATTGCTAGACCTTGCCCGGGAAAAAGCCATGGGTATTGCCTCCGCCTATGGAGCCACCGATGTCTTTCATCTTATTACCAACGATCTAGAGGGCAGGCATCACCGTTTCATTTCCAGGGAGGATTTTCTGAACCTGCTTCTGGAAGTAGAACCGTCTCCGGTTTCAATTGGCCTGGAAGACGTATTTGCCAGGCACAGGGACCTGCTTGCGCGTGAAGTCAAACAGGGTGAATTATATGTAATATCTGATTTCCAGTATTCTATCATCCAAAGTGACCAAATGCTGCAAGATTCAGGTTTACGGGTTTTTATGATGCCCCTGCAGGCTGTTGAAACACCGAATGTATTTATTGACAGCGTCTGGTTCACGTCTCCGGTTCAATTGGCTGGCATGCAGTCCCAGCTAACCATCAGAATTAAGAACTCAGGGACCCAGGACCTCGAAAAGGTCCCCCTTCGCCTGTTGATTAATGGCGAACAACGGGCCGTTTCGACACTCGATATCCAGGCGGGAGCATCACAGGAGACAAGCCTCGGCATACGCCTGGAGAATCCGGGATGGTATGAGGCTGTGGCCGAGATTACAGACTATCCTGTTACCTATGATGACAAGCTGTATTTTGCATTTCAGGTAAGGCAGCGTATCCCCGTTATGCAGATTCATAACGGTCAATCCGGCCCCTTTTTGCCAGCCCTGTTCGGGCGTGACTCATCCATCCTTTACACCCAATACGCTGCCCTTGACCTTGATTACGGCCGCTTAACCGCGCAGGATCTGATCATATTGCACAACCTGGACGGGATATCATCCGGACTTCAGAATGCGCTGCAGGATTATGTCATTCAAGGCGGAAGCCTGGCGATTTTTCCTGGTGGCCGTGCAGAATTGCAGGAATACAGCCAGCTTACGGCCGGGCTGAACCTGGGTAGGATTGGAGACCTGGACACAGCCGATACCCGTGTTTCCGACGTGGACCGTGAGCATCCTCTGCTGAAAGATGTATTCGATCCGGGCGTCAGGGAAGCAGAAGGGGCCAGGACAGATCTGCCGCTTGTTTTTTCGCATTACCCCATCAGCCTGGGAAACCAGACTGACGCCAATGTGGTTGTCCATTTGCAAAACGGCCGGCCCTTTCTCGTAGCATCCAGGCTGGACAAAGGCAAGGCATATTTCTTTGCTGTTCCACTTGATCCGGCTTACAGCAGTTTGCCACGTCACGCTTTGCTGGTGCCCTTTCTATACCAGATGGCACTGAACAGCCGTCCGGCAGGAGATCTTCAATATACTGTCGGCCAGGATGCCATGCTGAGCCTTTCAGATGTTCCCAGAGGTGAGGAAATGATAAGGTTACGCCCATCCGGCAATGGTCCTGAACTGGTGCCGGAGATGCGCCGCAGAGGCAACGACCTGGGTCTTTTCTTCGGAGAGCAGGTCCGGAACGCCGGCGTTTACCAGGTCAGGACAACGGATACCCTTCTCGCCCTGGCTGCCTTCAATTACGACCGCCGGGAGTCAGACCTGAGGTACTACACCGTCGATGAACTGGAAAATATCAGTGCCAGACAAGGCTGGCGCAACACTCGCATCCTGGATGCAAGTCAGCAGGATACACAAAAAGTGATACAGGATATCCAGAAAGGAACACGGCTGTGGATCTGGTTCGTCATCCTGGTATTGATATTCCTGGCTATCGAAGTCGCTTTGCTCAGATTTTTGAAATAATTTTGAGCCATGATGGAAGAGGACCTCATCGCTCAGGATAGCGGGGATAGCCCTAACCCGGTTCAGTCCAAAGAACCCGGTAAGGAAGGCGGTGCCCAGCACCGTGTCATCCAGCTGACGGGCATGTACGAGAACTGGTTCCTCGATTATGCTTCCTATGTGATCATGGAAAGGGCAGTACCTGATGTGCTGGATGGACTGAAGCCAGTGCAAAGGCGCATCCTTCATGCCCTCTATGAGATGGAAGACGGCCGTTTTCACAAGGTCGCCAACATCATCGGTCAGACCATGCAATTCCACCCCCACGGCGATGCGTCCATCGGAGAAGCCCTGGTACAGCTCGGCCAGAAGGAATTGCTGATCGATACCCAGGGTAACTGGGGAAACCTGCTCACCGGTGACAGCGCTGCAGCACCCCGTTACATCGAGGCCAGGTTGTCGAAATTCGCACTGGAAGTGCTTTTTAATCCGAAAACAACCCAGTGGAAGCCTTCTTATGACGGCAGAAAGAAAGAACCTGTGTTGCTGCCATCCAAATTCCCGCTCCTGCTTGCACAAGGCGTGGAAGGTATCGCTGTGGGTTTGGCTTCTAAAATATTACCACATAACTTTCTGGAAATCATTGATGCAGCTATCGGTTTACTGCGCGATGAAGAAGTCACCCTTTACCCGGATTTCCCGACAGGAGGTTTCGTCGATGTTACAAAGTACAACGACGGATTGCGAGGCAGCCGTATTCGCGTCAGGGCACGCATCCACCAGATTGACAAGCGGACCCTCGCCATCCGGGAGATTCCGTTTGGCACGACGACCACATCGCTCATCGACTCTATCCTGGCAGCCAATGACAAAGGCAAGATTCGCATCCGAAAAATAGATGACAATACCGCCAGCGATGTTGAGATACTGATCCACCTCGCAACCGGGGTTTCCCCTGACCAGACCATGGATGCCCTCTATGCTTTCACGGATTGTGAGATCTCTATCTCACCCAACAGCTGCGTCATCCATGAAGGCAAACCGCATTTCATGGGGATCAGCCAGATCCTCAGCATCACCGTGGATCATACCGTGGATTTGCTGGCCAGAGAACTGGAAATCAGACTTGAAGAGCTAAAAGACCAGTGGCATGCTGCCAGTCTTGAACGGATCTTCATTGAAAAACGCATCTATCGCCGAATCGAAAAGAGTGAAACATGGGAAGCGGTCATCCAGACAATAGATGAGGGACTGAAACCTTACGCCAACCTGTTGAGACGGCCCGTTACCGAAGAAGATATCATCCGTCTCACGGAGATCAGGATAAAGAAGATCTCGCGTTACGACCTCGACCGGGCCGCCGACAACCTCGCCCGCATCGAAGAGGAAATGAAACAGGTGGAGCATCACCTGATCCATTTGACGGATTATGCCATCGACTGGTTTACCAAAATTCGCGATAAATACGGGAAAGGGAAGGAACGCAGGACGGAGATCCGTAGCTTTGAAAACATTGAAGCGACCATGGTGGCTGCTGCCACGCAGCGCCTTTATGTGAACCGGCAGGAAGGTTTTGCCGGCACCTCCCTGCGCAAGGATGAGTATGTCTGCGACTGCAGCGATATTGATGACATCATCGTGTTCAGGGGGGATGGCTCCTTCATCGTTACCAAAGTCGCTGAAAAGGTTTTCGTCGGGAAAGACATCCTCCATATCGACGTATTTCGCAAAAACGACGAGAGGACTGTCTATAACCTTGTTTATCAAGATGGTAAAGGCGGAAAAGCCATGATTAAGCGCTTCTCCGTTACCGGTGTTACCCGTGATAAAGAATATGATGCCACAGGTGGAACCAAAGGAAGCAAAGTCCTCTACCTCACTGCCAATCCCAATGGGGAGGCAGAGGTGATCCGCGTCATGCTGCGTCCCAGGCCCAAGCTCCGTAAGACCATGTTTGATTTTGACTTCACGGAGATTCCCATACGTGGCAGAAACACCAAGGGGATTACCCTCACGAAATATACCGTTAAGAAGATTATCAAGAAAGAGGAAGGAGTGTCCACACTTTCCGCCATCGGCATATGGTACGATGACACCGTGAACCGCATCAACAGCGAAAAGCGGGGCTTGTTCCTTGGAAAGTTTGAAGCAGACGACCGCATCATCGGGTTCAACCGGAATGGCAGTTATCGTACTTATGGCTTCGACATCACCACGCATTTCGATGAGGATATGTTCCTGATCCGGAAGTTTGTGGCTGGTATAACTGTAACAGTCATTTACAGAGAAGCACAAAGCGGGTTCTATTATATCAAACGCTTTATACCTGAGGTCAGTGATAAACTGCAAGGTTTTATTGGCGATGGTCCAGGATCCCAGCTCATCCTCCTCAGCCTGCACACCCACCCTGTTTTCAGCGTGGAAGGTAATAAAAAGACGAAGTCTGCCGAACCGGCGCAGGAGCAGATCGATGCAACCTCCTTTATCGCTGTTAAAGGGATAGGCGCCAAAGGAAAACGCTTATCGGAACTGCTGATCACACAAGTATCAGAGGTATCACCGGAAGAAGGGGAACCTGAAGAGCCCTTGAACGGAACGGCCGGGCCAGATTCAATAGAATCCCAGCCTGCCCTGGAGGATGAAACCTTCATCGAACCCGTAACATCTCCCGATCTGCCAGACGTTTCTGAAGAGACGGAACCGGAAGATACCCCTGAAACGGAGGATCAGGAGATGGAAGAAGAACAGAGTCAAGAGCAGGCCAACAAGGAACCAGACAGGAACGGGGCACAAGGACCAACACAAATGCGATTATTTTAGAAATACTATGGAAAGAAAGAGCGACGAGAAGATCCTGCCGGTAACCAGGGATGTACAATGGATTGGTGTACTGGATTATGACATTGTGACCTTTGATGTGGTCATGGAAACCAAATTCGGAACAACGTATAATTCCTATTTCATCGATGCTGAGAACAAGACCATCATCGAGACAAGCAAGGAAAAGTTCTGGCCTGTATGGAAGGAAAAGATCCTGAAGGTGACCAAACCTGAGGAGATCCGCTATATCGTATTAAACCATACAGAGCCGGATCATTCCGGCAACCTTGCTCATTTGCTGGAACTGGCACCTCATGCAGAGGTGGTTGGTAGCGGGGTGGCGATCCGTTACCTCAAGGACCTGCTGGGCAGGGAGTTTCCAAACCGCATCGTCAAGGATGGCGACCGTCTTGATCTTGGGAACAAAACGCTACAATTTATCGGAGCTCCGAACCTGCATTGGCCGGATTCAATGTATACCTGGCTGGTGGAAGACAAGGTGCTGTTCACCTGCGACTCCTTCGGTGCGCATTTTTGTCATGATGCCATGTATGACGATGAAGTCGGCAACTATGACGAAGCCTTCAAATATTATTTTGATGTCATTCTCAAACCATTCAGCAAATTCATGCTGAAAGCCATTGAGAAGATCAGGGATTTGCCCATCGAAGTCATCTGCACGGGTCATGGTCCCATCCTCAGAAGCGACTGGCGCAGGTATGTTGACCAGTCGGAGGCCTGGGCAAGGGAATTTGTGCGTTATCCGGAGCTAAAGCGTGTCTTCATTCCCTATGTTTCCGCTTACCAGAAGACAACACAGATCGCAGAAAGCATCGCCAGCGGCGTTCGCAGTGTGGCTGGTGTGGAGGCCGTGCCCATGGATATTGAGCATGCTTCGTTGGGTGAGCTGGAGGAGCAGGTGACACGGGCCGCCGGCATCATTGTCGGGAGCCCTACCATCAATCAGAATATTCTCCTACCTGTTTACAAGCTTTTCGCCATCATGACGCCTTTGCGCGACAGAGGCAAACTCAGTGGTGGATTCGGCTCCTATGGTTGGAGTGGTGAAAGTCAGAAACTCATCCGTTCTGCCCTTGAAAACCTCAAAACAGAATATGTTGGAGAAGGGATCTTCGTGAAGTTCACCCCAACAGAAAACGCGTTATCGGAAGCGGAAGAATATGGCAGACAGTTTGCCACAAAACTTCTCAGCCAGGAATCATGAAACCCCGTGACCGGCATTTGCAACGGCCTCTTCAATGGCTGGCACTGATGTCAGTGATCGCTGTTTTTCTCTCGTCCTGTACGGTGGAACACCAATATGCGCAGCAATTCCTGCAGTCGTGGAAGCCGCCGCATATCATGGTCATACCCCCACCCATCATCCTGAAGGCTAACCTGAAACCGGCTGCTATTCCGGATTCTCTCAAAGGTAAAAATGTAAACATGGATTCGCTGGGCTTTGCACAAAGCGATATCATCCGTGAAATTGACGATGCTGTTTTTCTGGAAGCCTACATCAATGCCTTCATCGATGCCTTGCGCAATCAGGGTTATACGGTTTATACCCCATCAGCTCTTGACACTTTTCTCACCGTGAAAGAGGAAGCCTATGTGTTTGACTTCGCGCAGGTTTTGCTGGAGGAAAGTGGCCTGCCTTTCACAGATCAGGCTACTTATGAAGACACTGTTTATCATAAAAAATTCCTCCTGAATGCCATTACGCTCAGCACCTGGTTCGAGATGCGAAAAACCAATGTTGAGGAGGATGAATTCAGGCTGTTGTTTGCCAGTCATAAGATCACAGAACAGATGCAGGGAAGGTTCACGCAAAATATCCTGAATGGGGAAGTGATGTACAGGTATACGCATTATCCGATTCTGCCGGAAGATGTATATGGTATGGGCAAGTCGCTGGGCAGGAAATATGCTTCATACCTGACAGATATCTTTATGAATCAAGCCATTACGGAGAAACTGCCTGCTGGTTTTAGTCCGGACACCTGGTATCACTGGGACCCCCGCTCGGCCAGAATCGTGCGTGACTGGACTGACCGGCTCGTGGAGGTTGATCCTTTTGCGCAGGATTAGATGGCACGTGTGTAAGGGATAATATCCAATCCTGCGAATTCTCCGCGTAAGTACTTGAAATATCCGGCCATGGCAATCATGGCAGCATTATCAGTACTATATTGAAATTTAGGAAGATACAAATTCCATCCCTTTTCTGCAGCCTTTTCTGTGAGATGATTTCTTAAACCTGAATTGGCAGACACGCCCCCAGCGATAGCCACTTCCTGTATCCCGGTTTCTTCCACAGCCTGTTGTAGTTTCCGACTGAGCATCAGGATGATGGCTGATTGGATCGATGCAGCCAGGTCAGCTTTATTTTCTTCGATGAAGAAAGGATTTTCCTTCAGCCGGTCGCGCAGGAAATACAGAAAAGATGTTTTTAAGCCACTGAAACTAAAGTCCAGACCGGGTATCCTGGGTAAGCCGAATGCGAAGGCTTCCGGATTTCCCTCTCTGGCCAGTTTATCAATCATTGGCCCTCCCGGATAGGGTAATCCCATGATTTTGGCGGCTTTATCAAATGCCTCCCCTGCTGCATCATCGATGGTCCGGCCAATCTCCTCCATATCATATGGGCTGCGGATGATCACAAGCTGTGTATGACCTCCTGAAACCGTCAGGCATAGAAACGGGAAGGACGGTATGGGTCTTTTCTCTTCATCCTGAATAAAATGCGCCAGAATATGCGCACGCATATGATCGACCTCGATGAGGGGTATCCCCAGTGAAAGCGCGAAAGACTTGGCAAAGGAGGTTCCCACCAGCAAAGATCCGAGCAGTCCGGGCCCCCTTGTAAAAGCCACTGCATTCAGCTCTTTTTTATTTACATTTGCTCTTTTCAGGGCGATATCGATGACCGGGATGATATGCTGCTGGTGCGCCCTGGAGGCTAGCTCCGGGACCACTCCGCCAAAATCCCTGTGCACTTCCTGATTGGCAACAACGTTGGCAAGAATATTGTTATCTTTTATGACTGCGGCGGAAGTGTCGTCGCAGGAGGATTCGATACCTAAGATAATTGTTTGCATAGGTAAGTTAAGGAATGGACAAAGGTACCAAATTCTGGCGTAATCCCTGGCTTTGGACAGCTGGCATATTGCTGGTGATTGTTCTGACGCCCGCAGCTTTGGTTCGCTTACCGGCCATTCAGCAGTACCTCCTCCTGCGGCTCACCTCTATGGCGTCACAGCAACTGGGGACGAGGGTCGAAATCGGGAGTTTTCATATTTCATCCTTATTTGATGTGGTCTGCAAAGATCTGGTCATCTATGACCACCGCGATGACACTGCGATGTATGCACCCCGGATCAGGATGGACCTGGGCGGTGTTCACCTCAAGCGCAGGCACCTCACCATTGACAAGGTGACACTCCGGCAACCCAGGGTAAATCTTGTCCGTTATGAAATCGACAGCCTGACCAATATCAGCCAGATCCTGAAGCGCCTTAAACCCACGGAACCGGATACCAGCGGGTCATGGTCGGTGACAACCCTCTCGGTCGGCATCGTCGATGGGGCTTTTGTTTACCGCAACGAACACGAAGTACCGAAACCATCAGGTATGGATTATGACCATGTCCGCATCGATTCTGTCTTTCTGGAAGCCGCCCTGCTTAATATGCAGAATGATACGATCGATGTCATGATCTACCACGCTGCCATGCGCGCTGAGCCAGGTTTTGCGCTTGATTCGCTTCAGACGCGCTTCCGGCTCTGGGACCAGGGGATTGAAGCACGCCATTTGATCATGACATCAGGAGAATCCAGGCTCGATCTCGATCTGGCCTTCCATTTTAATATCTGGAAAGATTTCCGCAACTTCCTGGATGAAGTGCAGATCCATGCAAATATCAGGAAATCAAGACTTAATCTGAGCGATATCGGTCCATTTGCAGCCGTTGTTTATCCCATGAACAACCTCTTTGAAATCAGCGGTCTCGCACGTGGAACCGTCCGCAATTTCTCAGTTAAAAAGATGCAGGTCATTTATGGTCAGGGTACTTATCTCGCTGGCGATGTGAGCATGAATGGCATCCCCGACATCTACGAGACCTTTGTAGATGCACGTATCAACAGGCTCACATTCACCGCATCTGATGTCCAGAACTTCAAGATGCCAAGGCCGGAACTGGCTCTGAAGTTGCCAGACATGGTGAACAGGCTGAATGGTTCTGTCATAGCCGGAAACTTCACCGGTTTTTACAACGATTTTATCTTCAAGGCAGAAGCACGAACGCCCTTCGGTACCATGCTGGCTGATCTGGTGCTTCGTGACCAGACAACCGGTGACATCGCTTACGCATATCAGGGTCAGATTCGGGCTACCTCTTTCAGATTGGGGCAGCTGCTGGCCAGTGAAGAAACCATTGGCAGCATCACGGCCGACCTGCGTGTCAACGGGCGCGGACTTGACTGGGAAACCCTGGATGCGAATGTGACCGGCCGCATCGACTCCATCGTTTTTATGGGTGAAGGTTACCAGGCGTTTGAGATAGACGGGCACCTCAAAGGCAAGCGATTCAATGGTTTCCTCAGTGTGGATGACCCGGATCTGGCCCTGGACTTCAACGGTATCGTGGATCTTTCCGGCGACATGCCCTCCTTTGACTTCCTGGCTGATGTATATCACGCCAGGCTCGATAAACTAAGCCGGGGGCGTCTGCCTGGACCGCTTACCGGGAAATCAGCCATCGCCATGCAGTTCCAGGGCGATCATCTTGACAGGCTCAGGGGAAGGCTGGAACTGACCGGCCTCGACCTAGACATGGGAACGCGACATTATCATTGCAACAGCTTTGAACTGGGGTTTGTTCCTGATGCCTACCGCTATAAGGAAGTGGTGCTGCATGCCGATCCCCTCGACCTGGAAATGAAAGGAAGCTTCACATTTCAGGACCTGGCCAACTCCCTCATCAGCCAACTGGCTTCCCTGATGCCTTCTTCCGGGCTTCGCCCTGCTGCCAAAACCATTCCTTCAGATCAATTTGCGACACTTCGTATGGAAGTGACAGACCTGAATCCTTTGCTGCAGCTCTTCCTGCCCGAACTCTCCATTCCTCCTGGCACCCATCTGGTTGCCAGCATACGTACAACGCCTGCACTGCTGGAATGGGAAGCAACAAGTGCAAACATTAAATATCAAGGAATTGAGGCTGATTCACTTATGTGGACCGGTAAAGTGAATAGTGCTTCAGGTACAACATCACTTTCCACGCGGGCGCTGAGCATGACAGACAGCATTGAAATCTACCGTTTTAACCTTCAGGCAGGATTACAGCAAGACAGCATCCCTTTCACGATGGGATGGATGAGCGCTCAGGATGTAACGGACCGGGATGGGCAAATTACCGGTCTCGTTGATTTCCAGGGCCTTGCAAGAGCCAGGCTTCGACTGCTGGAATCCAGGATCCCGATGGACAATAACCTGTGGTCATTTAATCCACAGCATAGCATGATCATCGACTCAACAGGGATCTTATTTCAGGATGTGAGACTCCAGAACAGGGAACAACTGGTCAGGCTGACCGGCAAGGCTTCGAAGGAGGCAGGCCAAAGTCTGGAAGCCCAGTTCAACAATTTCGACATCCATCTCATCAACATTTTCCTGCAAAGGTATATGCTGGATCTTGCCGGAAAAATTGACGGTGATGTGAGTTTCACCTCCGTCCTCAGCAAGCCCGACTTCAGGGCAGCCCTGACGATCCGTGACTTCATCTTCAATGGTGATAAACTGGGGGATGCCAACCTGCGCACAACATGGGACCCTATGAGCCAGCGCCTGTTTATTGACAGCAAGGTCACTTACCGGGGCACTGCTGATACACATGTTCCGCTGGAGATCACCGGCTTTTATCTCCCCGGCGAGGAAGAAGCCGCGCTAGACCTTACTGCCAAAGTGAAGGACTTCAAAATCAGCACAGTGGAACGCTATATGCAGGGTTTGTTCTCAGATATGGGGGGCTATGTCTCGGGAGAGGTAAGACTGCAGGGGCCTCTCAACAACATCAGACTTAATGGCAAAGCTATATCAAGGCGTACAGGATTCACCGTCAATTATCTCAACGAAGCCTACTCATTTTCTCATGAGATTCTGATTGATGAAAATTCCTTCCGTTTCAAGGATCTGACACTCTTCGATGCCAGGGGGAACAGTGCAATATGTAACGGAAGCATCAGCCATAAACGCTTCAAGGATTGGCGCATTGATTTCGAAGCCAAACCGGTCAATTTCTCCGGCCTCAATACCACTTATGCACAGAATGAGCTCTTTTACGGCAGGGGATTCCTGACAGGTGATGTACAGATCAATGGTCCATTTGATGATGTCAATATCCAAATCAAAGGAGAGACAGGAAAAGGAACCAGCATGCATATTCCGATTTCCTATGATGCAGACGTGGTTGAGAACAGTTTCATCCGTTTTCATCAACCTGCTGGCACCAGGGAGCCTGAGGCAGTGAGCCACAACCGTCTTTCCGGTGTAAAACTGGATTTTCAGCTAGCTGCAACCCAGGATGCCGAGGTAGAAATATCCTTACCTGCCCGGATGGGAAATATACGTGGCAATGGTACAGGTGACCTGCGTTTCCTTATCGATACGCGTGGAGAATTCAGCATTTTCGGGGATTACATCGTGGAGTCAGGATATTATCAGATGACGTTGCAGAACCTCCTCAACCGTCGTTTTGAACTCCGGAAAGGTGGTCGCATCTCATGGTCAGGCGACCCTTACGATGCCTCGATCGCCCTTACCGCCGTCTACAGGGTACGTGCTTCCCTCAATGAACTCAGACCTGTGGGAGACTCCTCATCACTCTACCGTGAACGTATTCCTGTTAACTGCATCATCAACCTCTCTGACAAGCTGATCAATCCCATGATTACGTTTGGCATCGAGCTTCCAGACAGCCGCGAAGAAGTAAACAGACTGGTCTTCAATAGAATAGATACCACAAACACCGCATTGCTCAGCCGGCAGATCCTGTCTTTGCTGGTTTTGAACAGCTTCATTTCCGAAGAAGTCAATGTGAACCTGGCCTCCGGTGTCAGTGCAGGTTCAGTCGAGCTCCTGACCAGGCAGCTAAGCAACTGGTTATCGCAAATCAGCAAGGATTTTGACATTGGGGTGAATTACAGACCCGGGGACCAGATCACCAATGAAGAACTCGAACTGGCGCTATCAACCCAGCTTTTCAATGACCGGGTATTGATCGATGGAAATTTTGGTCTTGCGGGAGAACGCAAAGCGGAGGCAGCCAGCAACCTGGTGGGGGATGTGCAGGTCGAAGTGAAATTAACCGAAGACGGGCGGTTCCGGGTGAAAGCCTTCAACCGCTCCAATTACATCAATATGCTGGATAACAAAGGTCCTTATACACAAGGCGTTGGCATCTTCTACCGCAAGGAATTCGACCGGTGGGATGAGATCTTACCCAAACGCAACAAAAGGAAGGATCCCTCAGAGATTTAGGAGGTGCCCCATCTTATCCTGTTTGGTCTTGAGATAGACGTAATTATGTGGATTCGGGGGAATAATCAGGGGGATATTCCCGACGATCTCTATACCATAACCAGTCAGACCTGCTTTTTTCGTTGGATTGTTGGTAATCAGGCTGATTTTGCGGGCGCCAAGGGAGCGTATCATCTGAGCTCCGATGCCATAATCGCGCTCGTCTGCTTTAAAACCCAGGTGAAGGTTGGCTTCAATGGTATCCATCCCTTGCTCCTGAAGGTGATAGGCTTTGAGTTTGTTCAAAAGTCCGATTCCCCTACCCTCCTGGTTCATATACAATACGATGCCTTTGCCAGCCGCCTCGACCATTTCCATGGCTTTGTGAAGCTGGGCCCCGCAGTCACATTTGCTTGAACCAAGGACATCTCCTGTCAGGCAGCTTGAGTGAACCCTCACCAGTACGTTTTCGTCCTCATCCCAGCTTCCCTTGGTCAGTGCCAGGTGCATGGTGCCTGAGTTGACATCCCTGAATGCATGTAAGGTAAACTGCCCCCATTCCGTTGGAAGATCGACCATTTCTTCCTTAATGATCAGGCTCTCTGTACGCATGCGGTATGCAATCAGGTCGCGGATAGAAATGATCCGCAGGCCAAACTGCGCTGCCAATACAAAGAGGTCAGGCAGCCGGGACATGGAGCCATCCTCATTCATGATTTCGACCAGGGCTGCTGCAGGCTTGAGGCCGGCGAGCCTGGCGAGGTCAACGGCAGCCTCGGTATGGCCGGCACGGCGCAGCACGCCACCCTCTTTGGCTTTCAATGGAAATACATGGCCTGGGCGGCCGAGGTCCTCTGCACGCGTGGTATCAGCAGCAAGGGCAGCGATGGTCTTGGCCCGGTCCGCGGCCGAGATACCCGTTGTGGTTCCATTTCCCAATAAATCGACAGAGATGGTGAACTGTGTCTCATGCAGGGAGGTATTCCGGGATACCATCAGCTCCAGCTGCAATTCTTCGCAGCGCGACTCAGCCAGTGGACAGCAAATCAGCCCCCGGCCGTAACGTGCCATGAAATTGACGATTTCCGGGGTGATGGTCTCGGCCGCTGTTATAAAATCGCCTTCGTTTTCGCGGTCTTCATCATCCACAACGATGATCACCTTGCCTTCGCGGATATCCTGTATCGCCTCTTCTATCGTATCAAGCCGTCTCATCATGGCTGTATCGTATGTAGCACTTTATAAAAACATGTGCAAAGGTAGCCATTTTTCCTAACTGTTTTTATGCAAACAAGTCCCGGCCTAACCTGGTGGAAGCCACATAATAAATCAAACCTCGACAACCGCATGATTAGGCATTCTGGCGGGTTCTTGCGTGGCGTAACAACAAGAATCTCGAATAAGCAATGATGAGAGGGCAACATCCTTCCATTCTTTCCTATATATTTGCTTACCAACAACCCTGTCGCCCTATGAAAAGATCACTTTCATTTCTCATGGCCCTTGCCCTGGTAGGCTTACTGCATTCTCAGATTGTGGTAAACCAATCTGATCTGCCATCACCCGGCGATACTGTGCGTGTCAGCACCGCCGTGGGACTGAACGGACAGGATCCGGCTCTCACCGGGGCTGGCATCACCTGGAACTATGCCAACCTTAGTCCTGTATCTCAAGCCAAGGACAGCTTCATGAGTGTATCAGCCACGCCTTTTATTTTTCAATTGGTATTCAATAATCCCACGGATCCAAACCGTGCTACCCTTGCGCAACTGATGCCGGTCTTCGACCTCGTTCCCGGACTCAGCCTGCAGTCCGTCTACAGTTTCTACCGCTCCACAGCCAGCCTTTACAGCTTCGTCGGATATGCCGGAGAGGTCAGCGGTATTCCGATACCTGCCAAATTCTCCAGCCCGGATGTGCTGTATGTCTTCCCCATGCAATACGGACAGCGGGATTCAGCCACGTCCATCCTCAACCTCAGTTTACCCGGTCTAGGTACCGTTTATATCAATCGTTACCGCCGCAATTATGTGGATGGCTACGGTACCCTCACCACACCTTTTGGGACCAGTCAGGTTCTGAAAATCCGTTCAGAAGTAGCTGAATATGACAGCGTTTACCTGGATACTCTGGGTCAGGGTATCGCGTTGAACCGCATCTACACCGAGTACAAGTGGATAGGCAAAGGATTTGACCTCCCCTTGCTCCAGGTCGTGCAGGAAGGCCCCCTACAGACGGTCACCTATATCGACAGTGCCCGTGTCATCAATACAGGGGTGTCTGAATGGCAGCGCAACAATCTTGATCTTCAGATCTTTCCAAACCCTGTGGATGATGAACTCAACCTTGTTTTCGCTTTAAAGGAACCCGCAGCAGTGACCATCGAGCTGACCGATCTGGCCGGACGATCGATCGTTAGGCGAGATATGGGAAAAATGCAGCCCGGGGAACATCTGCTTACCCTGCGTGAAGAAATTCACGGACTCAGCAAAGGTTCCTATATCATCAGGCTACATTCCGCAGGCAGCACAGGCTCAGGTATATTCATGAAGCCGTAACCCTGCAGGAATGGGACTTAGCGTTTACAGATCATCCGCAGGGTCAGGCAAGACCTATACCCTTGTCCGGGCGTATATCAAACTGATACTGAAGAATCCCGGAGAGTTCAGGCATATTCTTGCGATCACGTTTACCAACAAGGCCGCCAATGAGATGAAGACGCGCCTTGTTTCTTACCTGCATGCGCTGTCGATCGACAAAGACGATCGCGGAACCCAGGAGATGAAGGCATGGCTGGCGGACGAATCCGGGCTGAATCCACAGGACGTCGCCACCAGGGCAAAAAAGACCCTGCAGACCATCCTGCACCAATACGGGGAGCTGGCAGTGGGGACCATCGACAGTTTCATGCACAGGGTGGTCCGGACCTTTGCCCATGACATGGCCATCCCTGCCGGGTTCGAAGTTGAACTGGATGCAGAGGAACTATGCAGGGTGGTTGTGGATAACCTGCTGGAACGCATGGGCGAGGATACACAACTGACAAATGCTGTCCTTGACTATATTGAAGCGCAGATAGAAGACAGCGGTAATTCCAGAGTTGAAAAATTGTTGCAAACCTTTGCCCAAGAATTGCTCAAGGAGGATGCCAGGAAACATGCTGCCCTCTTAAGTATCATCGAACCCAGCCAATTCAGGGATATCAGGACCACCATCCGGCAAAGAAGGTCAGTCTATGAAAAGAGGATAAGTGAACTGGCGTCCGGGGTCATACAAATGGCCACAAGTGCAGGATACAATGAAACGCACTTTTATTATGGCAGTAGTGGTGTCATGGGATGGCTGAAAAAACTGGCAACCAGAAAAGATTTTACAGCCAGCCCAGGTCTTAATACACAGAAGACATTGGATCAAGACAAATGGACCAGTCCAAAATATGCCAGACTTGCCAGTGACCCTGTCTTTCTGGATACTGTCAGCAGGATGAAACCACTGATATCGGACATCCTTGAGTATCAGCAAAGTGATGGACAACTGTATGCAGATGATATACTCCTCGAAGGTTATTTGCTACAGATGACCCTCATCAGCCATATTTATCAGGAGTTCAGAAAGATATTGCTTGACACGGGCAAGATGCCCATCAGTGATTTCAATGCATTGGTCCATGAAAAAGTGGCCGGAGAATCCGTACCCTTTATCTATGAACGTCTGGGAGAGCGCTACCGTCACTTCATGATAGATGAGTTTCAGGATACCTCCCTGTATCAGTGGCGAAACCTTCTTCCACTAGTTGAAAATGGACTGGCGCAGGGGGCTGAGGCGATCATCCTGGGCGATGGGAAGCAATCCATCTACCGCTGGAGAAACGGGATTGTGGAGCAATTTACTGAACTGCCATCCATCTATGAACGTGGAGATGATCCGGTGCTGAAGGAAAGGGAAAACACTTTACGGCAGCACTTTGAAGAATTGCCGCTGAACACCAACTACCGATCTGTCAAAGAGATCATTGCCTTCAATAATGCCCTTTTCGATTCTATTGAAAAAGCCCTTCCCCTGCCCCAGCAGAAAATCTACCTGAAACATAAACAGGAAACACAGGAAAACACAGGTAAGGGTAAGGTAGAAGTGATCACCTACGCCATTGAGAAGAATAAAACAGATAAACTGGAGGAAGAGCAGAAGTATGTCCTGGATATTGTTCGACAGGTCCAGGCTGCTACTGAATCCTACAGGGGGATTGCAATTTTATGCCGGACCAACGACGATGCCAGTGCATTCGCACGTTTTCTGATCAAAAATAAAATCCCGGTAGTATCCCAGGAAGCCATCCGGCTCGGAAATTCACCCCGTGTGAGAGCAGTGGTGGCTGCCATGAAGTATCTGAACGACAGGGAGCAAAGGTACAATCGATTTGCCCTGGTCGAGGCCCTGGTGCATGCCGGTGTCATACCGGAAACGCTGAGTGGAGCACTGATTTCCGCCGGTTTGCAATATAAGCACCAAGCCGACCGGCTGGAAGACTTTCTCAGAGAACACCACCAGGAGCTTCCTGCCACGTGGCTGAGGCTGTCGCTGGTGGACCTGGTGGAGTCCATTCACCGCAGCTTCGGACTCGATCATAGCGCAGATGTGCACCTACAGTTCCTTCTGGATCAGATTGAAAAATACAACCGCGAAAATGCCGAGGGATTGCCCGGCTTTCTGCAGTGGTGGGATGATAAAGGATGGAAGCAATCAGCAAAAATCCCTGCATTAATGGATGCCGTAAACATACTTACCATCCACAAGGCCAAGGGATTGCAGTTCCCTGTGGTGATTTGTCCTATGCTCAAGGAGAAGACTTTCAAAGCTCCAGCGGCATGGATTCGATTGGATCCTGCCAGGTATATGGGTCTGCCTGCGGCCTATATCAACATGAGCGATAAAATGAAAAACAGTTCCTGGAAGGATGCATATGAAGACGAAAAAAAACGCCAGTACCTGGACCACTACAACCTGTATTACGTTGCATTTACCCGTCCTGAGAAAGAACTCTATATATTGTTACCGATCCTGGAACCGCCTAAGGATGATAAGCAACCTTCCATCATTCACCTGCTGAACACCTTCATTGCGGAAACCAGTCTCCTCCACCAGGAGGGGATGCGGTATCACATGGGTGATGTTGCCTGGAGATCTCAGCATTCAGATGATTCTCCGGCATCTTCAGGCCATAGCTTTCAACTCTCATCCGCGTCATGGCGCGACCGGATGCGTATCAAACGTGTCGATGCTGACAATTGGCAACATGAAGGAGAAAAGCGTGCACTGAAAATGGGACAGCGCGTGCATCAGGTGCTGGCAAATATCCATGATGCCGTTGATTTGCAAGCACTTGAAGAGCGGCTGAAGACTGATGGCATTGAGGAAACCTGGGTGACCGCCATACTACAAATGCTGGCACATCCGGACATTGCGCCATTTTTCGCACCGGGACAAAGTGTAAGGACCGAAGCTGATATCCTGCTTCCCGATGGCCATCTTCTGCGTCCCGATCGTATCCTTTTCCTGAAAGACAGCACGCAGGTACTGGACTACAAAACTGGCAGCCCCCATCCGGGGCACCATGCGCAACTCAGGCAGTATCTGGATAAACTGGAGGAAATGGGATACCCCGGGCCCACCGGGTGGCTGGTCTATCTGAAACAGCCCCTGCAAGTTGTGCCGGTTCAGTAATGCATTCGTCTTTTCTATCGGAAAAGGCAGATTTTCTCTCCGTAATTCTAGCTTTTTATCCCGTTTTTTTCAATTCCATGTAATATTCTGTCCTCCGCAAATGGCTTTCACTTTGCAGTATATAACTGTTTATCAATTATATAACAAGATTATTAGTTTAAATCAACCCAAGGTCAAAGAATGAAAAATGCAGAAAAAGAAATAAAGACTTTGAAATTGAAAATCGTTGCTTTAAATTTGTTGTGCCTGAATTTAATCCGTAACTTAAAAACTCCCGCTTATGGCCCGAATTACTCTTACACTTAATGAGATTGATGATCTGATCACCGCCTACAAATCCAGCTTGAAGAAGTTGCGTTTTCAGATGGATCACACTGCTCAGACCTTGCGCGACCTTCAGGAAATGCGGGAGTTGAAAAAGGAAAAGTTGACGCCTCAACCCAAGGAAAAGAAGGCTGTGGTGGAAGGTGAGGCGAAACCAAAACCTGCTAAGAAGGCAGCAGGTCGTAAACCGGGGCGTAAAAAGAAAAGTGTTCGTTCTCAGGGATATAGGCTATCAGACTGGGACAATTCCATCATCGAAACCATACGGGCAAATGATAAACCCATGACCAGCGGAGACCTGGTGGTGGCCATTATGGAGAAGGAAGCTGCCGAAGGGGCAAACCCCGATGAGAAGCTGACCAAAGGCAAAGTGGCCCGCAGCCTCCAGAAGCTCGCCAACAAACGCGGTACCCTGCGCAAGCATCCTACACGGGGTAAAGGTTTCGCATACGGACTGGGAGAATGGTTCTTCGCCAAGACAGGTAAGCTGAAGAAAGCATATCAGTAAGCAGCTGCCCATTAATCCTGCAATCCTCATCCTTTCGTGACGCATGTCGGGTTGACATGTGATTTCTGATTATTTTTGCCACTGAACCTTAATCAGAAAAGCTGAATAACTATGCCTGTGAAAAGATCTTTCTTATTGATGCTGACTTTGGGCCTGTTCCTGGGATTAAGCCTCAGCTCCTGCGACAACAAAGATGACAAAGACGTTGGAAACTGTTCGGATGGTATCCTGAATCAGGGAGAAGAAGACGTAGATTGTGGCGGACCCTGCCCCCCCTGCGTTTACAACCCCTCCATGACTGCCAAGGTCAGTGGCTACAATTGGATTGCAGCTAATATGACCGCCACCCTCAGCGGTGGCCAGCTGATTATCACCGCCGACAATGGTGTTACCCCCTTCTGGATGCTGATCCTCGTGCACAATGGCGCGCAACAGCCTGGTACTTACAACCTTGCCAATGACACCAAAATATTGAATATGAACTCGAAGGAGTTTCATTACGTCAGTGGCACCATCACCTTTACAGAGTTCAACACCGCAACCAAACGCGTTTCTGGAAGCTTTGCCTTTAAAGTGAAAGCAACCGGGGAAACCCTTGTCATTGATATTGACAATGGTAAGTTTACCCATCTGACGTACTAAAGATCATGCCATTGGAGGCAGATGTGACAGCAAAACTCACAGGCCTTTTCAGGGAATGGAAAGGCATTGATCCGGAGCGGTTAGAACCATTACCTCCCACTGCTTCCAACAGAACCTATGTTCGTCTCCACACCCAACAACAGCGTGTTATTGGATGCTGGAATGAAAACATCGCTGAAAACGAGTCGTTTATATACCTCAGCAATCACTTTCAGAGAAAAGGACTTCCTGTGCCTCAGGTTTATGCTGTTTCTGCTGATGGCAGAGCTTACCTGCAGGAAGATATGGGCGATATTACCCTATTTGACCATATCCTGGTGCTCCGAAGCTTTGGCGAACCAGAAAAATCAACCTGGGAAAAATGCTACCATCCCGTTATCGATGATCTCATCCGGTTTCAAACAGATGGGCACCAGGGACTGGATTATTCCAGGTGCTACCCTTCACCACGATTTGGCAGAAGGGAAATACATGCAGACCTGAATTATTTTCGCTACTACTTCCTGCGCCTTTCAGGGTTATCTTTTCATGAAGACAAGCTGCAAAACGGCCTGGACGCACTTGCTGAACGTATTCTCAACATTCCTGCAAACTACTTCATGTACCGTGATTTTCAATCACGCAACATCATGGTCCGGCCGGCAGGCTATGCCTATATTGATTTTCAGGGAGGACGGCAGGGACCGCTGCAATACGACCTCGCATCCCTGCTGCTAAATACAAGGGCAGATATTCCGCTGGAGGTACGAGACGCCCTTTACTCCTATTATATTGAAAGACTGCAGGATAAAACAGAAGTTAGGACTGAAGAATTCCGGCAGGACTATCTGGCCGTGGCCCTCCTTCGGGTATTACAGACGATGGGCGCATATGGATTCAGGGGATATTTTGAACGCAAGCGTTTGTTTCTGAGTGGGATACCCTTCGGCCAACGCAACCTCCGCTGGTTGCTGGATCAACCCGGCTTATCCATTGAAAATGGACTCCGGGAAATTCTGGAAGAAGTTGCCACGTCGACGCATTTGACAGCGCTGGCCAAAGACAAGCTCAATGTTCAGATCCGCAGCTTTTCTTACAAACGCGGCATTCCGGTTGATTTAAGCGGGCATGGCGGAGGCTTTGTCTTCGACTGCCGCATACTGCCCAATCCGGGTCGATATCCCGAATATCAGTCGCTGACAGGAAAGGACGATATGGTGAAGACATACCTGTCAAACCAGCCTGAAGTGGACCGGTTTCTCAACCATGTGACAGACATTGCTATACAGGCTGTAGACAATTACCTGCAACGTGGATTTCAGCACCTTAGCCTCCATTTTGGATGCACCGGGGGCCGGCACCGGTCCGTCTATTGTGCTGAAGCCATCACCGCCAGGATAAAGGCTGTTTTTGATATTGATCCGGATCTTCGCCACCTTGAAATAGGGTAATACCTCAGCGTCAGGACCATTCAGCCATGGCAAAAAAAGCTTGTGAAGGGAAAGAGGTAAAAAAGGGCGATAAATCTTATCGTTGCGCCAAATGCGGTGTGAAGACCGATAAGCCGAAACACCTTTGCAAACCGGAGAAGAATGACTGAGTCCACCATAATTAGTTTTGGGCCATGAAAGCCTTTGTCCTTGCTGCCGGAGTGGGCAGTAGAATGGGAGTCTTGACGGCAACCAGGCCCAAGGCCCTGGTAGAGATAGGTGGCAAACCACTGGTTTACTGGGTGCTAACCCGCTTACATCTGGCCGGGATCCAGGATGTTGTTATCAATGTGCATCATCATGCCGGCCTTCTCATTGCATATCTGGAAAAAAAACAATGGGAAGGAATGCGCATTCACATTTCAGATGAACGAACACTACTGCTGAATACGGGTGGCGGATTGAAGCAGGCAGCCCCATGGCTGGTAGGACCAGATCCCGTTCTGGTCCATAATGTGGATATTCTGACGGATATCAACATCCCGGCTATGCTGTCACAACACCTGAAATCCAGGGCGCTGGCGACCCTGGCGGTCAGGGAACGGCCTTCAGCCAGGCAGTTGCTCTGGGACAGGAATGGCCAGCTTACCGGATGGTGCGACATTAAAAACGGGCAGGAAAAATGGGTACAGGGTATCGAAGAGAGCCCTACTTCCCTTGCTTTCAGCGGGGTCCATATCATCTCTCCTGCTATTTTCAGCATGATGCCTGAAAGCAAGCGGTTTTCCATCATTGATTTGTATCTTGCATTGGCAAAAAACAACCTGATCCAGGCTTATCCCCATGACGCAGGGATATGGATGGACATCGGAACACCGGCATCATGGGAGAAAGCAAATCAATTCCTGAGCACCCCGGAAGGGATCAGGTGGCAACAGACGTACCTGAGCCGTTTCTGAAGAAACTGGCATCTTATCTGCTGGAAACAGCCGGTCATGACCTCTCCGACTGTGAGGTCGTGCTCCCGAACAAACGCGCGGCTGTCGTGCTGCGTAAATACCTCTCTGATGCTGTCGCTAAACCCATTTGGGCTCCACGCCTGGTATCGGTCGAAGAATTTGTACTCGAACTGAGCGGACTAAAAAAAGCCGACCCCGTCGATCTGCTGCTGATGCTCTACCAGTCCTATGCTTCGGTGATGAAGGACAAAGCCGAAAACATCCGGACATTCCTGCCATGGGGGCAGCTTTTGCTGGACGATTTCAACGAACTGGACGATTATCTGTGCCCTATCGATTTCGTTTTCAGTTACCTGAGCGAAGCCAAAGCCATCGAACTCTGGAATCCGGGATCAGAGCATCTGTCTCCGGCTCAGTCTGCCTACCTGGCATTCTACCACGCACTACCCGGTATATACAATAACCTGAAGGCGTCGCTGTTGCAGAAGCAAATGGCCTACCCGGGGCTGGCAGCCCGTCAGGCTGTTGAGAAGCTGGGACCCACGATTTCCCCGGAAACCCACGTCGTTTTTGCCGGACTGAATGCCCTCAGCGCCGCTGAACATCATATCATGCGCTATTTTATCCGCGAGCATGGTGCCGTATCATTCTGGGATGCTGACCGTTATTATATGGATGACCCGCTGCAGGAGGCCGGCACCTTCCTCAGGCAACATCAACGGGAAGCGGACAGGGAATTCCGCTGGCTGGAAAACCACATCTCCACGCGCTCCCTAAATATCAGGACCTTTGGCATCTCAGGGCGTACAGGACAGGCTAAAATGGCCGCTAAAATCCTTAGGGAGTGGATGGCAGAGGGGATTCCCATGGATGAAAAGACAGCCGTCGTCCTCGCTGACGAAAGCCTGTTGCTTCCCGTCCTGAATGCCATCCCGGCCGAAATCCGGAACATCAATATCACGATGGGGCTTCCGCTTCGTCAAACGATGGCTTGGTCGTTTTTCGATACCTGGTTTCGCATTATTTCTGATGCCCAGGGGCGCCACCAGCCAGGTGCAAACCCCAATCCCATCCATGGTCCGGGCTATCGCATGCGCCATATCCTACGTCTGCTGACACATCCCTGGATGGGATTTTTGCTTTCCATTGATAAATCTGACAAAGCCCAACATGCGTTGGCCAATACCGTCAATCAGCAAGGTTGGGTGTATGCTTCATCCCGGCGACTGCATGCTTTTCTCACCGAGCGAGGTGTTGATCCTGCCATTTGCGATCTGCTGTTTCCGCATCAGGTTCTCAGAGCAACCGAAGCACTGGCGCATGCCTGGCAACTTACACAGCATCTCCATAAGGGCATGGGTGCGCCTGACATTCCACCTGCGCTAAGTGCCGAGGAAGAGATGCTGTTTGCATTCCATGGAATCCTGCAGGACCTCATCAGCAGATGGCAGGAATACGATCTGGGAGAAGAGATGGATGTGCTCATCAAAGTCATCGACCGGCTATGTCGCAGCAAGCAGCTCAGTTTTTCTGGCGAGCCGCTGCAGGGATTACAGGTCATGGGGTTGCTGGAAACCCGGGCGCTGGATTTCGATCGCATCATTCTTCTTTCTGCCAATGAAGACATTCTACCCTCAGGCAAGCCGCTTAACACTTTCATTCCCTATGACTTGCGAGACCAGGTTAAGCTGCCTCCCCCACATCACCGGGCACGGGTGTTTGCCTACCATTTCTATCGCCTCCTGCAGCGGAGCAATCAACTGGTCTGTTTTTACGATACAGAACCAAATGAATTGGGTGGCGGTGAGCGCAGCCGTTTCCTGAGTCAGTTGATGATCGAGTTGAAGCAAAAGAACGAGCAGGCAAACATTATCGAAAATGTGGTCAGCCTGCTTCCGGAGACACAATCCACCCCATCCATCAGCATTGAAAGAACCGCTGAAATCCAGCAGGCTGTCATTCAAAAGGTCAGCAAAAGTGTGTCGGCCAGCATGCTCAATACCTTCAGAAACTGCAGCCTGAAATTCTACTATAACACCATCGCAGGATTATCCCTGGATGATACTGACAAGGAGCAGCTTGGAGCAAAAGAGATGGGGCAGATCTTTCATGATGCAGCCTGGAACCTTTACACCCCCGCCATCGGACAGAAACTTACACCGGAGATCTTGAAGACCTTAGAAGCAGGTCTTGATGTTGCGCTTCGCAGCGCCTTTGAGCAGAACTTTCCCGGAATCAGTTATGAGACCGGCAGAAACCGCATCGAGAAGGAGCGTTATAGTCGCTACCTGGCTACTTTAATCAATTATGAGAAGCAGAAGTTGAAGGAAGGCACTGAAATCGTCATCCATGCCCTTGAATGTGAGGCAGAGCACAACCTAATCCTGAGCTGCCCTCAGACTGATACCCCGGTTCACGTTCGATTGTCTGGCCGGATCGACCGCATTGACAGACTGGATCGCGTTTATAAGGTGATTGACTATAAAACTGGCAAGAGGAAATTAACCCAATTGAAGCCGGACACCCTGGTTTCCTGTTATGATATCAAAGAGAATGAAACCTTCCAGTTGTTGTTTTATGCTTTCATGCTCAACAGAGGCAACCACGCTTTGCCCCTGCCGATGCAGCTCACGCTGTATAGCATGCCTGCTTTGGGACAAGGCGATCTTCCATTGAAGCTGGAATCTGGTGACAGCATTACATCTGAAACCGTAGACTGGTTTGCCGCTCACCTGGAAGACCTGCTGAAGGACCTTATCAACCCGGCCATTCCTTTTGCCCAGACTGAGGACGAAGCTAAATGTAAGTACTGTGATTACAGCGATATCTGTAACCGCAAAATGGATGAATCCCCATATTGAGACGCTTTCTTTTCCTGATTCCAGCGACAAAAATCCGCTATCTTTGTTATTATGATTGTCGAGGATATATGAAAGATATCATGAGAGGATTTTACCTGCTAATTATCGGGTTGATTTTCACCCTGGGAAGTCAGAACATCCATGCGCAGGATGCCAGTGACACAGCATCCTATCCATTGTGGATTGATATGATGCAAGATGAAAGTATTCCTGTTCCTGAGGTTGTTCGGGCTTTTGAACTGTACTGGAAGGACAGGGTAGTAAGCCGCGGTTCAGGCTGGAAACCCTTCAAGCGGTGGGAATATTATCAGGTGATGCGCATGCGTCCTGACGGAAGTCGCTTCAGCCGGGCTGAGCTCTGGAACGCTTATCAGCAGGTCAAAAAGAAAACCAGCATACGATCGCAGGCCGGATCATGGCAGATCCTGGGTCCTGTTCAGCAACCGGCCAACAATGGCACAGGCCAGCCCAACGGCATGGGACGCATCAATGCCCTGGCTTACGATCCCACGGATCCGTTGCGCATATGGGCCGGAGCCGCTTCTGGCGGCCTCTGGGTTACATCAGATGGCGGACAGAGCTGGACGGGGCTAAGTGATACCCTGCCAACCCTGGGCGTATCCAGCCTTGCAGTTGATCCCATCAATCCATCCATCGTCTACATGGGCACAGGAGACAGGGACCATGGCGATGCACCCGGGGTGGGCGTGATGAAAAGCTATGATGGCGGCTTCAACTGGATCATGTCAAATAACGGCATGGGAAACCGGGTTGTGGGCGCACTCCTGATCCATCCAAACAATCCTGCCATCCTGCTCGCGGCCACCAATGCAGGCATCTTCCGCTCCGTAGATTCCGCTGCAACCTGGACCTTAACCTCTTCCGCGTCGAACTTTAAGGACATGGTCTTTCACCCAACCAATCCCAATATCGTATATGCAGCCAGTGGCGGCAACTTCTTCCGTTCGGTCAATAACGGGCAGTCATGGTCACCCGTCAGCAATGGATTACCGGGCGGAAACCGCGGTGTTATCGGAGTCAGCCCACATACCCCCGACATGGTGTACTTTCTGCTCACCAACCAGCAGACTTTCAAAGGCATGTACCGCTCCCTGGATGCAGGCCTCAGCTTTACCATGCGCTCAGATTCTCCCAATATAATGGGGTACTCCCCTACCGGCAGTGACCAATCCGGGCAGTCATGGTACAACCTGGCCATCGCAGTCGATCCTGACAACGCCAATACCGTCTATGCCGGTGGTGTCAATGTCTGGAAATCCAACGACGGCGGCGTAAACTGGCAGATCAACTCCCATTGGTACGGCGCAGGCGGGATCCCCGCCGTTCATGCCGACTGCCATTACCTCGGCTACGCTCCCAACGGCAGGCTGTATTCCGGCAATGACGGAGGCGTCCATTATACCGATAATGGTGGCAATACCTGGACGGAAATCAGCAGCGGACTGGCCGTTTCACAGATTTACAAACTGGGGCAGTCGGCCAAAGTACGCGACCAGGTGATGACAGGATACCAGGATAATGGTAGCGCCATCTATCTGGGAACCGGCTGGCTGACCGTGGCAGGCGGTGACGGCATGGAATGTGCCGTCAATTACGCAAACCCCGACAGAACTTACGGAACTTATTATTATGGTTCCCTTTTCAGACTCTATCAAAACAGCTACGAGGGCACCATAGGGGAAAATGGCAGCAATGGCATCAATGAATCCGGCGCATGGGTTTCTCCCTTCATATTGCATAGAACAGATCCCAATACCCTCTTCCTGGGGATGAGCAGCGTCTGGCGCAGCACCAATGCCAATGCGCCCAATCCTCAAAGCGTTATATGGCAGAATATTGCACCAAACACAGGTGGAAGTAATATGCTGGCCCTCGAGCAATCCTCCGCCGATCCTGACCTGCTCTATGCTTCCAAATACAACAGCAGTTTCTTCCGTTGCGATAATGTCAATGACGCCAGCCCGGTCTTTATCAACCTGACCTCTCAGTTGCCGCATTCCGGATTGGTCAAAGCCATTGCCACCCATCCCACACAACCCGGTACACTCTGGATCATCCAGGACAGAAAGGTCTTCCGCTCCGATAACCGCGGAACTACATGGACGGATATTACCGGCAACCTTCCCGATATCCCTTTGAATACCCTGGTGTACTACCGCCGGGCAGTGGATGGACTCTACCTCGGCACTGACCTGGGTGTTTTCTACAGGGATTATCATACCGGCGACTGGATGCCCTTTTCCAATGGATTGCCCTACACGGCCGAGATCACCGAGCTGGAGATCTGGTATGACACCCTGAATGGCAGTACCGACCGTATCAGGGCCTCTACATACGGCAGGGGATTATGGGAATCAGGCTTGTACGAAACCTATCCCATGTCACAGTTCCACGCAAGTAAGACATTCATTCCCAAAGGCTGTGCCATTAAGTTTACCGACATGAGCGGCGGTATTCCCACAGAATGGTTCTGGCGCTTCGAAGGTGGTACGCCCGCAACATCCACCCTGCAACATCCACAGCACATTATCTATGATACAGCCGGGATATTCTCCGTTTCGCTCTTTGTCCGAAACAGCATTGGTGAAGACAGCCTGCTGAAGACTTCCTATATTACCGTGAGCGATACCCTGTTGCCCAATGTTGGGTTTACCTACAACCAGCGATACTTGTGTACCAGCCATGATCATGTTGTCTTTCAGGATCAGAGCGACCATTGCCCTGAAACCTGGCAATGGACATTTACCCCTGACAGCGTCCTATTCCTGAACGGAACCTCCGCATCATCACCCCTGGCGCAGGTACGCTTTCTGGCACAGGGTCAGTATGATGTAAGCCTGACCGTAACGAATCAGAACGGCAGCGCTACTGTGACAAAGCAGGCACTCATCATTAATGGCGGGCTTGGACTACCCTTTTACGAAGGTTTTGACAATGCCGACATCACAGGCCGGGGATGGAGCATCCATAACCCCAACAATGACCTGAGCTGGGAGTATATCGACCTTGGAAGTCAGGGTGCTGCCGTGTATATGAAGATCTACAATACCAACACCCTTGGTTATACCGACCGCCTGATCACCCCACCACTGGATCTGAGGGGCGCAGGCTCCGCTTATCTGCATTTCAGACATGCCTACGCACAATATCAGAGCGGATTTTCTGATTCGCTACGGATATACCTCAGTGACGACTGCGGCAGCACCTGGACACGCATAGCCGGTCTGGGAGAAGATGGCAATGGACAGTTTGCCACCCATCCGCCCACTACCAGTTCCTTTGTGCCGGCCTCCGCAGCCGATTGGTGCTATGGCAGCACGGCTACCCCCTGCCAGAACATTGATATCAGCGCCTGGGCCGGACTCAATGACATCCGCATTGCCTTTGAATCCTTCAGCTTCCTAAGCAATAATATTTATCTGGATGACATCGCTGTCTCGGTCGCCGGTGATATCCCCGATGCAGGAAATACACAGGCCATGTTCACTTTGAGCCCCAATCCTGCCACAGGAGCCACCTGGGCTTCCATTCAAGGAACTGGTCCTTCTATATTGGAAATCAAGGACGTAACAGGAAAAACGGTGGCTTTCTTCAGCATGGACATCCACGGCTTCACCACCTTCCCCATAGATCTTTCCGGTCTCAAAGCCGGCGTCTACATCGTCACTTACCAGGGAAACAACACCCGCATCAGTCAGAAGTTGATCCGGAACAAGTAACCCTATTCCTCCATACTGTATCTTTGCAAATCCTGTTTCAGGAGAGAGGGGTATTAAACTATTCTTATTCAGGTTTGTTAATCATTAAAAATCAATGCGGATAATCTTACTTCTGACCGTGGCAGCCCTGTTTTCATGGGTTCCTGCCATTTCCCAGCATCACGACGATCACAAACATCACCATGAAGGGTATGAACGCTGCGGCACAATGCCCTACCTCGAAATGCTCAAAATATCAGACCCCGGGCTTGAAGGACGCATGGCTGAAATGGAAAAACTCACCGAAGCGTGGATCGCCACCAAGGGTAAAGAGGAAATAGAGGGTGTGAACAATGTCATCACTATCCCGGTTGTCGTACACATATTATATAGTAATGCAAATCAAAACATCTCCGATGCCCAGGTTCACAGTCAGATAGATGTCCTGAACCGGGACTTTCGCAGGATGAATACGGATACCACCCTGACACCGGGTATGTTTAAGCCCGTGGCAGCTGATGCGGAAATAGAGTTTTGCCTGGCCAGTCGTGACCCTCAGGGCAACTTCACCACTGGGATCACCCGTACCCAGACCAGTGTGAACACCTTCGGCCTGAACAATAATGCCAAATTCACTTCCCAGGGTGGCAAGGATGCCTGGCCCTCTTCCTCATATCTGAATATATGGGTCTGCAACCTCGGAAGCGGACTCCTGGGTTATGCACAGTTCCCGGGCGGCAATCCGGCCACCGACGGAGTTGTTATCCTCTATGATGCTTTCGGCACAGTGGGAAATGTTCAGTATCCCTTTCATAAGGGAAGGACGACCACACACGAGGTAGGCCACTGGCTTAACCTGTATCACATCTGGGGCGACGATAACGGTACCTGTTCCGGCACCGACTATGTAGGAGATACGCCCAACCAGGGTGACAATTATTATGGCTGCCCCTCGCATCCCCAGTATTCATGCGGATCTGAGGATATGTTCATGAACTATATGGACTATGTAGATGATGCCTGCGCAAACACCTTCACACAGGGCCAGAAAGCCCGTATGCGGGCGGCCATCAGCATGTGGAGAAGCTCATTGCAGACCTCACTGGGCTGCGTGCTCCAGCCCCCTGTCGCCAATTTCCAGGTCGACCGGTCGACCACCGTCTCAAATTGCCCAGTCAATTTCACCGATCTTTCAGTGGGCTCTCCTCAAAGCTGGAGCTGGCATTTTGAGAACGGGACACCGTCCACCTCCAATGTGCAAAATCCCCAGAATATTCAATTCAGCCAGCCCGGTAACTGGACCGTCACCCTCATTGCCCAGAACGGCATGGGCGCTGATACCATCGTAATGCCCGGACTGATTCATGTCAGCGACACCCTGAGGCCCAATACCCATTTTGCTTTCAGCAAGCGTTTTGCCTGTACATCCGAGCCTGTCTCTTTCACAGATCAAAGCGAATACTGCCCGACAAGCTGGGAATGGCAGACCATCCCCTCCACCGTCACCTATCTGAACGGAACAGGTCCGAACTCCCGGAACCCTGTCATCCGTTTCGATGTACCAGGTGCCTATACCGTCTCTCTGACCGCCACCAATGTCAATGGACAACAAACCTTCACCCAGCCCGGCCTGATCCTGGCCGGAGGAATTCCCCTGCCGCTGGATGAAGACTTTGAAAGCAACAGCCTGGCCTGGCGTGAATGGACCACCGTGAATCCCAACGGGGATTTCACCTGGCAGATCGCCACAGCACCCCGGCTGAACACCTCCAACAAAGCAGCGATGGTTCCCATCTTTGGCACCAATTCGCTGAGTTATAAGGATGGTTTGGTATCAGCCCCCCTGAATTTTTCAGGGATGAGCGAAGTTTACCTGCATTTCAGGCATGCTTATGCCCAGTATCAGACGTCCTACACCGATTCCCTTTTTGTGTTGGTTTCCACGGATTGCGGACAAACCTGGACATCCGTCCTCCGGCTTGGAGATGATGGCACCGGCAGCTTCGCCACCGCAACACCCAGAAACAGCTACTTCACGCCTGCCGGTCCTGATGACTGGTGTGGAAGCGGATATGGCAGTCCCTGCAGATCCGTTGACCTCACCGCCTGGGCAGGCATGGAGAATGTGCAGATCAAATTTGAGAGTTTCAGCTACCTGAGTAATAATATTTACCTGGATGACATCAACATATCCAACCTCGTCTCGGTTCCTGAACACGGTAAGGATCCGGGCATGATACGGTTCTATCCCAACCCTTCAGACGATATCCTGACGATCGATTTGCAGGGATTAAACGGAAAATTTTCACTTCGTCTCAACAATTTGACCGGTTCTGCTGTTTTGGTTGATGAGGTTTACATTGACAAAGGAAATTACCTGAGGAGATACGACCTGTCGGCTTTGCCGTCCGGAATGTATCTGCTGAATTTGGTGGGTGATTCACAGAATTACACCGGCAAGGTTATCCTCAGGTAACTTATTGACCTGATACAGGTTCGCCAGGCTGCTCCGCAAGGGGCAGCCTTTATTTTTCTCCAAAAACCTGGGCCTCAAAGCGGTATATTTCTGCATGTCGCCAACCCTCCCAGCCAATCCCGGCTTTGTCGCGGGCGCAATGACCCAGAAAGGCTGGTGCATCCCAGCCATGCTGCACAGCTACCTGCGGTAGCAGCGTCCCGCCGGATATCCCCTGCCGCAGGTAGATACCATGCTTTCCGATGATGATGTCATCGGGGCCCTGAATGCGTTCACGAGGCCCGAGGACAGTGATTTCTATCTCCAGATCCTCCAGCTCGGCTGCTGCCACAGGTTCAAAGCGGCTGTCCTGCGCTGCTGACACAGCCATATCTCTGACGACGAGATACAGGGGGATATCCGGATCAAAGCGACCGATGCATCCCCTGAGTTCCTTGCCATGGTGGAGCGACACGAAGGCGCCTGCGGGCTGTTGCAAGGCTGGCGGCATCTGCGCCGCCTGGCAGGGCAGAAAATGTCCATGGATCAGGTAGGCCTGCAGCGACTGGCGGGCTATTTCCAGAAGCTTTTGCTGTTCTGCCGGGCTGAGGCCGGTGCCGGCTTCGTGCCGGAGGTGGCTCCTGATTTCTGGGCCAGATACATCCTCCGAACCCTCCTCATTTACTGACATGGCCCAATACCCGACCACTGCATCCCTGTCACCGGCAGGAGCATCACCCGAGTTGCGGTACTGGAGCAGGTGGTATTTCAGCTTTTCGTTGCCTGCAGTGAGATGCATCAACGTCAAAACGCTGGTCCATCCGCACAGCCTCGTCTGCAGTCCGGGCGTATGCTGCCAGGCCTTGTCCCTGATCGTCTCCAACAGATGAAGAGGCTGATTGGCAGCAATGATCTCCGCAGTTTCAAGGTCCAGCCGACAGGCGTCCTGATAGGCCGGGTAGTGAGAAAAATCCGTACTGATGATGAAGATGTTTTCCGTGACAAAGTAAGGGCGCAAGGCCTGGGCCAATTCACGGCAGGTCTCCGGACTTTGGGTCCCAAGGATGATGGGTACAACAGGGGGCAAACTGGATAAGTGGTGTTGCAGCAGTGGAAGCTGTACTTCGAGGCTATGTTCATGTGCATGACCCTGTTCGCCGTACGAAAACACCTCATGTTCTCCGCGGAGTGCATGGGCAAGGTCAACATCAGTGGTCACCCTACCCAGGGGCGTAAGGTAATCCCCGCTGGCAAAGACCGAAGCCCCGGCAAATGAGGTACGGTGACTGGATGCCAGGATAAAGATCCTGCGGAAGGTATGCTGAAGGGGGATCTGGGCATAGGCATACGCTGCCACATCACCGGAGAAGATGTATCCTGCATGGGGCACGATGAGGGCCCTGAGGCCGGGCCTTTCCAGGTTTTTAGCTGAACGAAAGGCTTTCTGCAGGCTCTCCCGCAGGGTTGCTTCCGTAGCGGGGTAAAAGCGGCCGGCGAAAGCCGGTAGCCGGTCTGTGCAGGCGCCTTTTCCGTTGTGGTCGTTGATATTCATGACAGCGAGGCATGCGGGAGTGAAGTCCCTCTTCCGGATGCCAGGATTAAAGTTACGACATCCCTGAGGTCAGTGGAACGTGACAATGGATTATCTAAGTAAAATTTTTTTTGATGATAATGAAAATCCGCAGTATATTTGCACTCCCAAACGCGGGGAACCATTTTGGTCCGGTAGTTCAGTCGGTTAGAATGCCTGCCTGTCACGCAGGAGGTCGCGGGTTCGAGTCCCGTCCGGACCGCATCAAAGCTCCAAAAGCACAGCTTTTGGAGCTTTTTGCTTTCCCGGAGCATCGAGCTTGCTCGGATGCGAACGGGGAAGCAAAAAGTCCGAGCGCAGCGAGGGAGCTTTGATGCGTAGCCCCCCCTCCCGGGTCCGCCGAATGAGCGAAGCGAATGAGGCAATCCCCGGATGAGAGTGAGAGTGAGAGTGAGAGCGAGTGGGAGTAAGTTCCCTCGCTGTCTGTAGCCTCCACGCTATGGACAGCGGTGGCAGAAGCTACGCACAGCAGGGAACGCCCATCAATACCCACTGGACTCCCGAAAGGGAGTCCAACAGCAATAACCCCGGGTGAAGTAACCGATGGAGATTTTTACTCCAAGAAGCTAACGTAAGCCCGGTTACTGAACCCGGGAGCCACGAGCCCTCCATAAAAGCCGG
>JAGNHN010000053.1 GCA_018001695.1 Lentimicrobiaceae bacterium | reverse complement strand
GGGGTATGGTGGACCGCTATATATATATTTGAGCTATCCATAAAAAACCGTTTAATTAACTAACGACATAAGTTAATCCGAAAATGACCAAAAGGTAACCCCCACATTTTTAATTTAGAATGTTTCTATATAAAAATGATATAATTATTACGAATGAATTTCGCCTGCAAACGATCAGGGGCTGCCAGCAGCATCGTGGTGGAGAGGCATACAAACAATAACCTGCGAACCTGGATGTAGTAAGGTGTGATCATATAAAACATGTGAAGGAAATCCCGGCAATAAAGATACCAACAAATGCGTCGTTTTAACCCGCGTCTAACCAATATTATCCTCTTCTCCACCAAACGATTAGGTGCATAATCAGGCCCCCGGCAGGAAAAAACACCAAATCCCTATCTTTGCCCCCACCAGGAAGGCATACGTTCAGCCGCTAACCTGCGTTCATCCGTGTCAGAGGTTCGGGCATGCACAAGATCAACATCCATAAACATACCACACGCTTCCGAAGCGCTTCAGCACTGCTGCTGTTGCCCTTTCTGTTCATGATGCTGGCCTCGACCGCCTGTGCCCGGCTGGCGCCCCTGCAAAAGACGCGCCTCCTGCCGGCACAGCACCTGATTGAATCCGGCAGGTATGCCGAAGCCAAAGGATTGATAGAATCGCTCATCTCCGAAGAAAAACCCGCCCAGTGGGCAAGGACCTGGTATATGCGCGGCTACCTGTCACATACGGCCTACCGCGAAGGGATGAATAAACAGGACAAGAAACTCTATGAACTGTATCCCGATCAGCTCTACCTGGCCTATGAATCCTACAGTAAAGCTGATAGCATCGACACGCATAAGCGTTTGCATTCCAAACTTTTTCCAAAGTATATCATACTGGCGAATGACTTTACGCAGCTCGGGATGCAACAATACCAGGCTGGTCATTACAGTCCTGCCTTGCGGGCTTACGAGCAAGCCCTCCTCATCCGGCAAAACCACCTCAGCCAGGGCAGTCCTGACACCGGCCTCCTTTACAATGCAGCCCTGGCTGCTTACGGTGCCAAGGACTGGGACAAAGCGGTGCACCATTTCTCCAGCCTCCACCGGCTTGCCCATTCCGCCAATGTATGCCACCTCCTCGCCCTTGCTGCCATCGAATCAGGACGCAGCCCGCAGGCCATGCAGTGCCTGAAAGAAGGCATCGACCGCTATGATACAGCACAACAACTGGTGCTACTGCTGTCTGATCTCTTTCTTCGGCAGGATGCCCCTGACAGTGCACTGGCAGTGCTGGACCAGGCCATCGCCAGGACGCCCACCCAACAGGTTTACCACCGTACCAAAGGACTTATCTACCAGAAGCTGGAAGACTATGATCAGGCCATCCTGGCCTACCACGAGACCCTGGAGCTTGACCCGGAGGATATGGAGAGCTGCCTGCACCTGGCCACCTGCTATTTCAATCAGGGTGTGGCGCTGGAAGACAGCGCCCGTTTGTTGCAAAACAGCGCGCTCGTCAGAAAGGAGAAGGAAAAATCGGAGGCAGCTTTTCAGCAGGCCACCTACTGGCTGGACCGGATTGCAGCAGGCAGGACAGAGGATGAGGCCATCATTCAACAGATGCTGCAACTCTACCAGGCGCTGCGCCAAAACGAAAAAGTCAAACAGATCCTGGACCAGAACAGATAGGTTGGCTACAGCCTGAACTGGAAGGTAAGTCCAAGAAACTGATTGAGTTGCATTTGCGCTACCTTGCGCTGACTCCCATCCGGCAGCAGCTCAGGCTTACCATCGGCCATCAGCACCGGGAAACGAACGTCATCATCATAAATCACATGCAGGTTGAGCTTGACCGTAAACAACCAGTTGATTTGTTTGTCAAGACTCATCTCCCAGTCTACGTCCACATTTTGTGGCTTCTCTATATAATTGGAAAACAAGCGAATCGCATTCGTCATCTTCAGGCCTTCCAGGATTTCCATCTTATTCCGCATCACCAACTGTCCGCCCAACTCCTGCCTGCTCCTTTTCCCCTTTTCTATCCCATGTAAGCCGGGGTTGATCATGCCGGTATCCAGCACAAACGTATTCTTATAGGATAGTGGCGCAATATGGATGAGCATGTCTTTCACGGGCTTGTATTCGAATCCCATCCCGATCGTAAAGCTGCCGGGATTCAGGAAGCGCGAGATCACGGTACTGTCATTGGGGTACTGATAACCCCTTGCCACCTGGGTCTTAAAATAGAACACGCCGCTGAAATCCCATTTTTCCCGCATCCTGCGGTTATACTGCGAATTCATTTCCAGAATATCGGTACTGGTACGGTAGCCATTTTGTTTGGTCCGAATGGCGCCATATTTAAGCCTTCCATCGCTGGTCCAGTGCATGCGCCTGTCCCTGGCCGTGTACCTGGCACGGGCAGCCATATCAATCAGCGCAGCCAGCGAGCTTTCCCCGCCTTTTGACCAGTACGACAGGTAGTTCTGGTTCAGGGAGAAGGCCTGGGTCGTGCCATAATCCCAGAAAACATGCATTTCTTTCATGGGACTGACGGGTAACAGCCTGAGGTCCGGTTTCAGGAGGGGTATCGGGGTTTTCATTTCCCTTTTTTCCAGGCGTTGAATGAAAATCCCGTCTTCCAGGGCCAGGGTAAGAGTGTTCCGTTCCGGATTTCCAATCCATACGGTGACCGAATCCTCACTGGCATTGTGGACCCAATGCCGCATCATATCCTGGCGTCCACCCTTCAGCCAGACCGGGGTATCTTTGCCTTTGACATCCCGCAGCCATAACGGAATTGAGTCACGCTCAAGCGTATAGGAGAGCAGCGACTGCACTGCTGCCTGCAGGGAATCCCGGGATCCGGGGTAGCGCAGCCAGGAGGCAGGAATGCCATTCACAGGAATCGCCAGGTCCTTTTCCTGCATGATCACCATGGCACTGGAATCTGACAGCAGGCTGTAATGCGCTGATGGCCCGTTTCTTTCGATGGAGGGCATTACGACGCCATCACGCCATTGATACAGTTGGATGCCATGAAATTTGAGCAGGTTGCTGTCGATGAAGGCTTCATATAAGGTGTCGCGCACCCCCAGCAAGGGGACAGGCAGACCGGGCAAGGCAGCGATACTATCCGCCGGCCATGGAGTTGTATCCTCCAACACACTGTATACTATTGTTTTACGAACGAGAACAGGGTCCTGTTTCAGCCGGAAGGTATCCACCATGAAGTGTGTTGTGCTCAGCCAGCGCAGCGGCAGGGTATCTGTTTCCTGGATGGTCGTCTGCCGCCATTCCAGCCGGCTCCAGGGGTAGTTTTCCAGTTGCTGGCGGATACTGTCCCAGGGTTCATGATATTTCAGGAGCAGCTGGTTAAGCCAGATCAACGGTGAGGTGGACCGATCCACCCATCCGGGCTGGGTTTTCAGCAAATTGCTGAGATAGGCTGCCGCAACAGAATCAGAGAGCATCACCGGCGCAACGGATGCATTATCATGCTGTTGCGTGACGACACCGGCAGACTCCTGTGCCTGAAGGGGCACGAACAGCAGGCATACAGCCAGGACCAAGGGCCAGATAATGACAGAAATCGCCTTCATTGGTTTTGAATGGCAGCCGGTGCTGCCTGCCCTGAGGTAAGGTCGCATGGGGTCATTTCGTTGTCCAAATATCTGAAATCCTCGCTTAATGGCGCATCTTAACAATGCGGACGGCATAAATGAGCTGGGATTAAAACGGACGGGATGATGTGTGTAAGACCGGGTGGCAGGTTCAGTCGGGCAGACTACAGCTTTTTCTTTTCCAGAACAGTACCCTTGTCATCGAGCAGGATATAATAGCGGTCCAATGCGGCATCCCGCGCGATCACATCATAGAAGATCCGGTTATCGCGCGAGATTTCGATCAGGTTCATCAGTTCCCCGATCAGCGCGGCCTGATGCCTCACATGCTCGTTGGCGGTATCCAGCGAAAGGTTGCGTTTTGTCTCTATCAGGTGCCCGAGGGGCGTAAAGACGGCAATATGCTCCACACTATCAATGTAAAACATGGCCTCAAACCGGTGGTCCTCCCGCTGCCATTCCACATTGACGGTCTGCCCGAAAGCAGCTTTAAATGCCTGGAAGACAGCCCTGGGAGGGCTGATCTTATTGGCATGGAATAAACGGTACAACAGATGCTGCATGCGGGAATAAGTTTTTATTTAGACGCAAAGTCCGGCACGGGTAACGACCTTATCGACATTAATCCTGAAAGAGCCTTTTATAATGAAGTATGACACGGGTTCTGGCCCGCTTCAGGCGCATCTTGACAGCATCCTCACTGATCCTGAGGGTTGCCGCAATCTGTTTCAGACTGAGGTCGTCCTGATACTTCATGAGGATCAGGGCTTTCTCTTCCGGATGTATCATCTCCATGATCCGGAGCAGGTTTTCATAGGTCACCATGGAAAGATCCTCTTCCTCCTCATCAGGGATCTCCGGGATGCTGTTGGTGCGGTCCCACTCAGGATAGTGCAGCTTCTTCTGCAAGCGCAGGTAGTCAATACAATAATTATAAGTGATCGAATATATCCATGTAGAGACCGAAGCTGTGCCCTTATATCCCGGCAGCTTCTCGTACACACGTGACAGGATATCATTGGCAAACTCCATGGATTTGGGCTTGTCTTTGATAAAACTGTACACTTTATCGAGTACTTTGGGGTAATATCGTTGATAAAGAATCACAAATAAATCAGGCTTGGGTCCATCTATGATTAAGTGGACAATTTCCTCATCCTTAAGCAGTTGTAAGGATTTATCAACCATGTTATATTCGGAATACCTGACTTACCTTCAAAAAAAATGTAACAGCTCAGTTACTTTTTCCTGATCTGTCGTCATAATGGCAAATCAACCATTACCCAAAACCAAAGAAAAAGTGCAGCAAGGTTGATTCGAACCCAATTAAACAAATATAAACTTAAAATTTCATTTAACATGAAAAAGACGTTTGCCGTAGTGATTGCAATGTTCAGCATGCTGGTAGTTATGAGCAGCTGTTCCAAGGTTCCCCAGGCCGAGATTGACGCTGCCAATGCAGCCATTGAAATGGCCCGTACTGCAGGTGCTGATGTTTATCTTCCTGCTGAATTTGCCGCTCTCCAGGATTCAATGAATGCTGTGAACGCTCTGGTAGAAACCAAGAAGGGTAAGATGTTCGGCGGTTTTGGTGATGTAAAGACCAAGCTTGCAGAAATCACCCAGATGGCACAGACCGTGGCCACCAACACTGAAACCCGCAAGGTGGAAGTACAGGCTGAACTGGAAGCAGCTCAGGCAGAAGTGGTAACCCTGGTTACCGAAGCCAAGGAACTACTCGCCAAGGCCCCCAAGGGTAAAGAAGGAAAAGCAGCCGTAGAAGCCATCGGTTCAGAAATTGCAACAGTAGAAGCCTCCATGACAGAAGTGGCTCCGCTCATCGAGCAGACCCAGTTCATGGCAGCACTGGACAAACTGAATGCTGCAAAGGAAAAACTCAACAGCATCAAGACTGAGCTCCAGGCTGTGATCGAAAAAACGGGCAAGTAATATTCAATTGCTTGCATGATTCAACAAAGCTGTCTCAAAAGACGTTATCCAAAAACCTGTCATTCGTTACCAGACCCTCAGCCGCTGTATTGATACAATACCCGCAAGGCTGACTGGTTAAAACGGAAAGGTAAAAAGGACCGCCTTTTGAGACAGTTTGTTTTATGAAAACCCGGAATTATGGCCAGAAGCCGCAGGAAGCGCAGGATCATCGCCGCATTGTTGGTGTTGTTTGCATTGGTGGGCATGGTGGTTTACCTCATCCTGTCGATCCCCCCTTCTCCAGAACCCAATATTACCGCCGCCAGACAGAAGCTTACAGAGGCACGTGACAACCAGGCGGATGTATTTGCCCCAAAGGAATACCAGCATGCCCAGGCCATCTATGATTCGGCCATGACCATCTGGCAACGTGAAAACCAGCGTTTCCTGCCCTGGAGGGATTACGAAAGTGTCATTGATTATGCAGATTCAGCGCTGGCATTGTCGGTCGTTGCCATCGAAAAGGCAGCCCATAATGCCAGGACGGCCAAGCAGAAATCCCATGCCAGCATCGACAAGCTGTCGCATGATCTGAAGCGTGTCGGCAAGCTGTACAGTCCGCTGCCGCTCAAAGAAGACTTCCGGAAATCCTTCAACAAAGCGAGGTTGCTGCTGGAAGAAGCACGAATTGCACGGAACAAAGGCGATTACAACAAGGCGATTGACATAACCACCCGTGCCGGTAAGCTCCTCACCGAAGCGGAACGCATTGCAGATAAACGGGTGAAAGACTACTTCGGGCACTATCAGGAATGGCAAAAGCTATATAAGGATGCCATCGCGGCTTCGGCGAAGCAGAACAACACCCTGATTGTAGTGGAAAAGCTGGCTTACCGGATCCTGGTTTATAAAGATGGTAAACTCAAATCGGAATTCAAGACCGAATATGGCCCTAACTGGCTGGGCGTCAAGAATCACCAGGGCGACGGTGCCACACCCGAAGGCATGTACCGCGTCACCAAGAAAAAAGAGCGTGGCGCCACGATTTATTACAAAGCCCTGCTGATCAATTATCCTAATACGGACGATATGACGCGTTACAAGGGAAAGGTGCGCAGTGGAGAAATCCCACGCCATGTGGATGTTGGAGGCCTGATTGAGATTCACGGCCATGGGGGGCGTGGCTTCAACTGGACAAATGGCTGTGTTGCCCTGGCAGACAAGGACATGGATGTCGTCTACCGCCTCGCATCCGTCAATACCCCTGTTTTGATTGTCGGTTCACTGGTTCCATACGAGACCTGGCATGAACGCTCCCTGACGAATACACACTGATGAATGAAAGTTCCTTTACGTAAATAACTGTATATGAATACATCTATCCTCAATAAGATCAAAGGCAGGGTGTGCAATACAAAAGCATGCCTGCTTTCCTGGTTTGATCGCAACCGGGAACGCCTGCGGAGAAGTCTGCGCTATATTCCTGTCTTACTGGTATATATCTTCTTCTTCCCCTTGCTGCTGGCCCTCCCGCCTGTATTGGGCAGCCTGTTCATTCCGGCTGTCAAACTGCAGACCATGCAGGAGGGCGATGAGGCGACAGCCAAGAGGATTAAACAATTGGAAAAGGACATCGCCAGCCGGGAGAAGCGCATTGAAAACCTGACACCTGGCAATGCCTACCTGGTTGTCAATACCACGGAAAACCGTTTCGCTTTGTACAAAAACCGTGAACTTGTACGTGAAGGCATGTGCTCCACCGGCAGCATGGTCGTTCTGGAAGCGGAAGGCGACAAGTCGTGGTTCTTTCGCACACCCAGGGGAGATTACAAGGTGCAGGGAAAGATTGAGAAGCCGGTGTGGCGCAGGCCAGACTGGGCTTTTATCGAAGAAGGCCTGCCCGTGCCTTCCGGCGACCATCCTTCGCGCTATGAAAAAGGCGTGCTGGGAGATTATGCCCTGACCCTGGGCGATGGCTATATGATCCACGGGACGCTCTACCAGCGGTTCATCGGACTGCCGGTAACGCATGGTTGCATCCGCTTGCTGGACGATGACCTTGAAGTAGTTTTCAAGACCCTGCCGGTGGGAGCCAAAGTATTTATTTACTGATAGATAGATAATAAAATGGAAAAGAAAAATACCCATATCGTACGCCGCATTTTCACCCGTATCCTCCCCCTGGTTCTGCTGGCCTACCTCCTGCTTTTCACGGGTTTCTACGTGGCCGGTATCCGGAGCACGCTGAACACATGGAACAGCGTGGCAGAAGGCAGTGAAGACACCTTGCGTTACGCAGAGGAGGAATGGGACCTGATGCACCACAATGCCCTGCTGGAAGCCAGGCTGAAGATGGCCGGATCCGATTCCATCGGTATGACGGTTAACCTGGCCGACAGCCTGGTACAGCTCGAAATGGATGGGGTGGTGCTGCGCACCATCAGGCCTGAGAAAGTCGAAGCAGCAAGATTCTTCAAAGGCATCGACCCTGTTGCCTATGTGCATCATTTCTCAAAACCATTCGTCATTACTGAGATCGAAGGCAGCATCGAGAAGAACCCCATCACCACGAAAAAAGCGCCGAAAGACACCCTCGAAGCCGCCCAGAATGAACCCACCCTGGATTCGGTCAGGGCGGAATGGGTGGAATGGCACCTGCTCCTCGACAGCACGCTCATCATCAGCATTGTGCAGTCAGATCAGTTTGATGGAGGTCCCAGCCTGAAAACCTGGAAATACCGCATGAAGCGGCATGCCAAAACCCTAGGAATGACAAATAATGCCATGTTACGCCTAAAAAAACCGAAAATCCTCCCGGAAATAACGGTGTACATCCCTGCTGCCGAAGCCCGCTCCTTCTTCCGTGCCCTCCCCAGAGAAGGCAATGTAATCGTGAGGTTGTAAAATAAACCTGATCAGAGAAACTGATCCGCGAAGCTTAATGTGGCCCTGATTTGCAGGGTCCGTGAATATCTGTCGTTACCGATCAGGCTGTTGTGTTTCCTGATCCGTGCTTTGATCCATCCACCGGTACTTCTGTTGCCGCATCCGCCATCTTTCCCGGGCATATTGCTGCATATCCGTGATGGTATCTTTTTCATCCACAATCTCAAAGCCCAGCAGGGTCTCGATGACATCTTCCATGGTGGCAATGCCGCTGATGCCCCCATACTCGTCCACGACCATGGCGATATGCTCCCGCTCTTCCAGCAAGGTTTCCCAGAGGTCCAGCACCGGCTTGCTCTCAGGCACGAACACAATGGGCCGGCGCACATCACGAAGCCTCAGTCCTGTATGGTCTTCCGCCAGGCGCTCAAAGACGGTCTGCCGGAAGATATAACCCGTGATCTCATCTTCATTGCCTGCATACACAGGGATCCTGGAGAAACGGAGATAATCTTTGTCCTTTAAAAAATCTTCCAGCGTCATCTCCTCATCCGCGATGGTAATCACCACCCGTGGCGTCATGATCTCCCCTGCCCTGATAGATTTCAGGCGTATCAGGTTCTGGATGATCTTGTTTTCCTTGTCCCCGAAAACACCCTCTGACGTGCCTATTCTCGCCAGCACAGATATCTCTTCACGGCTGGTCGTCTGTCCACTTTCCCTGCTGGCAAAGGCTTTGGTGATGAAGGATGATAGGACCACCAGGGGATACGTGATAAAGATGAGGACCCGTATTACCCGGCCCGCCAGCAGCGCCAGTTTTCTCCAGTATCTCGCACCGATGGTCTTGGGGATGATCTCGGTCAATACCAGAATCAGGATGGTGAGGATGGCCGATACAATCCCAAAATAAGCTTCCCCGAAGACAATGGTCGCCTGGGCACCCACCCCGGCAGCACCCACGGTATGTGCCACCGTATTCAACGATAGAATGGCTGACAAGGGCCTGTCAATCTTCAGCTTCAGAGCGATCATCTCCGTGGCTCTGTGGCTCCCTGCCTCTTCCTTAATCCTCAGGAAAGAAATAGGCGTGGAAAGCAGTACAGCCTCCAGGATGGAACATAGGAACGAGACGAACAGCGCCAGAAAGAGGTAAACGAACAGCAGTGCCATGGAAAGCAGATAAAGCGCAAAGATACATCATCCCGGCTTACCGTCCATCCGGGTGCTACATCCCTGCGTACGCCCTGATCTCATTGTAATGCAGGACATGGTAACCCGGGATGGCCCTTTTGCAGGCCGTCACCATGGCCAAGGCCACATCCCTGGCCTGGACCGGCCTGAGCCGGGATGGCAGGAAGGTGCCAAACACAGGCATGATCCACTGCGCCAGCCTTTCCCCTGCCCGGAATTCCTTGCGTTGGCCCAGCAGCAGCGAAGGCCGGAAAACAGCAACTGCATGCAATCCTGTCTGCCGTATTTCATCCTCCACCTGCCCCTTCAGGCTGAGATAGAAATTTTTGCTGCCGGCATCCGCACCCACTGATGATACCAGCAGCAGTTGCGGACAAGCCGTTTCCCTGCACAGACGCGCCGTTCTGACCGGAATGTCATGGTCCACCTTACGGTAGGCCGCTTTGTCGCCCTTCACCTTGCTGTTTGTCGTGCCAATGGCACAAAAGACAGCGCTGCTCCCCGCCAGCGCCTGGCGGACCTGGGTTTCATCTTCGAAATTCACGACCATCACGTCAGTCTTCGGAGAAGTGCTATCGATAGGCCTTCTGACAAACACACGAATACGGCTGAAATACGGGTCAGCCTCCAGACAGGCCAGGATGTGGCTTCCAATGAGGCCTGTAGCACCGATGAGCGTTACGGTATTGTTTTCCATAAAATCTGGCTATGAATTTGAAAACCAACGCAATCCGATAACAGAGAGAATGAGGGTCGTGATGAAAAAGATACGCCAGAATCCGGCCGGCTCCTGAAACAGCCACAACCCAACCAGGACGGTTCCCACCGCGCCGATGCCGGTCCAGACCACATAGGCCGTTCCAATGGGAATGTCCTGTATGGCTTTGATCAGCAATAACATACTCATTGCCAGGCTAATAAAGAAACCCAGGTACCACAACATGGCCATATTACCGCTGGCTTCCCTGGCTTTGCCGAGGCATGCGGCAAAACCAACTTCAAACAAGCCTGCAACGATCAGGATCAACCAACTCATTCCTTTTTAAGATTTGATTCAACATCCGATTTGATACCACTCACCATTATCATTGCATACCAGGATCACCCTTGCCATAGCTACAACTATCTAAAACACTACAGCAGATCGAAATACGCTGCAAGGTATATCAGCACCAGCGTCAGGGTAAAGGAAATCAAGGGTGCAATCAGCCACATCATGAAGAACTGCTTTACCTGTGTCTTCTGGAAGATATTCCTGGCACCCAGCTTGGCCACCCCGATTCCCAGGATGGCAGCCACATTCAATTGTACCAGGGACGAAGGAATGCCCTTCGTAACAGAAGCCAGTAATAAGAGACTGGCCGATACAAAAGCGATGATGACAGCTTCGAACTTCCCGAAGAGAATGATTTCTTTTCCCGTGTTTTTCAATATCTTATGACCAAAAATGGAGCTTCCGATGCCAAAACAGGGCGCTATGACCAGGGTGGACATAATGATAATCAACATATAACCCTGTTCCGAATAAATATTTAATTCGTTGGCAGTCATGGATGCGATCGGGCCTGCCGCATTGGCGACGTTATTGGATCCGATGGAGAACGCCACGGACAACGACATCAGCACCAGAATGCCGTTATAGACAGGTTTCAGGTTTTCGTTCTGCGCCTTGGGCAGGGTATAGCCTTTCCGGCGCATGGGTTTATAAATGTATTTCCCGATCAGATAGCTCAGTATAAAGGAGATAACAGGCAGCAGGAACCAGGCCGGCACGATCTCCAGGAACAACTTATGCGTATTCAGGGAGTGGAAGTACAGGGCGACAGCCGACACCGACAGCACCGTGGACTGAGAGGTAGACTGCGGGATGCCCGCCAGATTGGCTACCAGCAGGGATATAGCGACAGAAAACAGGATGATGGATACCACTGTGAAAGAGAGCGTATTGGGGTCGATGAGCTCCTTGCCCAGCGTCATGGCCGTCTCTTTGCCCGCCACGATGGCCCCGATAAAGACCATGATCCCGAACAGCCCCGGGATCAGGCTTTTCCTGATGACGTTCGCGCCAAAGGCTGCAGAAAAGGCCGGGGCGGTACCACTGCCCCCCATGGTAATGGCCAGAAACATGGCCACGATAAAAGGAATAAGTAAATGACTGAACAATGGAGAAATCATGCACATCCAATTCTATGGTCCACTGTCACCCTGCTGCAGGAGGCCGGCATTAATCACCCGGAAGTGGTTTACTCCGGCACTGCTTCAAAGCGGGAACAGGCCATAAAGATAGGAATTCAACCACCATCAGCCCTTCACAAATACAGGTTTAACAATATGATATTATTTTAAGCTTACCGCCTTCAATCTCAGGCTATTCGACACGACGCTCACGCTGCTCAGGGCCATGGCGGCGCCTGCGATCATGGGATCCAGCATAAAGCCTGCGATAGGATAAAACAGACCGGCCGCCAGCGGGATCCCGATGATATTGTAAATGAAGGCCCAGAACAGGTTCTGCCGGATGGTACGAACCGTCAGCCCTGATATCCGGATGGCCTGCGGGATCTTCATCAGGTCGGAGGAGATGATCGTCATCTGCGCCGTCTCCATGGCGATATCGCTGCCCTTGCCCATGGCGATGCTCACATTCGCCTGCGCCAGGGCCGCACTGTCGTTGATGCCGTCGCCCACCATGGCCACCCCCCTGCCCTTTTCCTGTAATTCTTTGATATAGTTCAGCTTCTCTTCCGGCATCATCTCAGCGCGGAAAGAATGGATCCCCGTTATACCGGCCACATAGCGGGCTGTACTGATGTTGTCGCCGGTAATCATATGTACCGATATCCCTGCCTGCATCAACTGCTGTATGGCCGTTACCGAGCCAGGTTTGACGGGGTCAGCGATCGCCAGGACACCTGCAATATGTGCGCCTGTGCCCAACCCTACGACGGTCCACCCCTGCTCCTGCCATTCCTTCACTTTCGCTTGCAGCGACGCGCTCAGCGACATTCCCAGGTCCTCCAGCCAGCGCAGGCTGCCCACCCTGCCTTGAAGTCCGTTGCATTCGCCCTGCACCCCCCTGCCGGTGACACTTTCGAACTGACGCACCTCACAGCCCTCCAGGCCAGGATAATGCTGCACGATCGCCTCCGCCAGCGGATGTTCAGACAACTGCTCCAGGCCCTTCAGCAACTTTTTATATTGAATATCTTCCTGATCCCAGGCTTCCGCCATGACCTGCGGCCGGCCTTCGGTGATCGTCCCCGTCTTGTCGAGCACCAGCGTATGGATCTTCGCCGCCAGCTCCAGGCTGACAGCATCTTTGATCAGGATGCCATTTTCCGCTGCTTTGCCGATGCCCACCATCAGGGCTGTGGGTGTGGCCAGTCCCAGGGCACATGGGCATGCGATGACGAGTACCGTCACAAAAGCCATGATACCCTGCGTGATGCCCCCTTCGCCCCCGAGGATACCCCAGGCGAGGAGCGAGAGGATGGCGATGCCCATGACCACCGGCACGAAGATACCGGCGATGCGGTCGGCGAGCTTCTGAACAGGCGCTTTGCTGCCCTGGGCCTCCCTGACGAGCTGGATGATCCTGGCAAGCATCGTCTCCCTGCCCACCTTGAGCGCCCGGCACTGAAAGCTGCCTTTCTGGTTGAGCGTACCGGCAAAGACCTTGTCATCCTGTGCTTTGTGAACAGGGTCAGGCTCACCACTTAACATGCTCTCGTCGACCCATGAAGCGCCCGAAAGCACGGTCCCGTCCACCGGAATCTTCTCACCCGGCCGGACAAGCAGGATGTCCCCCATCCGGATACCCCCGATAGGCACCTCCATCATGCTGCCATCCGGGAGGACCAGCGTCACCCGCTTCGGCTGCAGGCCCATGAGCCTGCGGATGGCAGAGGCTGTCTGTCCTTTGGCCCTGGCCTCCAGCCACCTGCCCAGGAGAATAAAAGCGATGATGACCGAGGCAGCCTCGAAATAGACATGGGCCTGCAGACCCCGTTCGGTCCAGAAGGAAGGCAGGAGCGTATTGAAGACACTGTAGGCATAGGCAAAGCCGGTACTCAGGGCCACCAGGGTATCCATGCCTACCGATCTGTGTCTGAGCTGCTTCCATGCCGTAATGAAGAAACCCCTTCCGAACCAGAAGACGATGGGCGTTGAAAACAACCACATGATTTCGTTGGCATACGGGAGGTGCATGCCCAACATCCCCAGCAGGAAGACCGGCAAGGCCAGTAACAGCGCCCATATGGCCCTGGTTTTGAAGGTGTCCAGACTTTCCTTTTGAAGGGCATCCACCACCTCTTCCGGTTCTTCGGCGGTTTCGGTGACAAGGTCAAATCCTACAGCCTGGACTGCAGTCCGCATGGCCGCAGGATCCGTCATCCCGCTGACATAGCGCACACCCACGGTGGCAGTGGCCATGTTGACCGTGGTCTCCAGCATTCCGGGCAGGTTGTTGAGGGCCTGTTCGATTTTGCGGGCGCAGGAAGCACAGTGCATATTGACAACGGGAAATGACGCCTGTTGCAGGGGCACTTTATACCCCATCCCTGTGATGACCTGCACTGCCGAGGTGAGGGCCGGCAGCGAGGCCGGCTGCAGCCATACCCGGTTGTTGTTCCATTCGGCCCTGAGGCCGGTGATACCGGGAAGATGCGACAATCTTTTTTTCAGGATCAGGGCATCATGCTCACTGCGAAGCCCTTCCAGGGGGATGTACCATGTGTTTCCGGATGTATGGAGTTGAGACATATTATCCACCATTCTAATGCATATCAGTTACTTACTTTGCCGGAGCCGGCCGGCACCAGGCGAGCAGGAGGATGACCAGTCCCAGGGCAAACACGACCGGCTGCAACCAGGTGACATAGCCGATGATAGCGACCTGGACCACGATCCAGCCCAGGATGATAGCGGCGGCTGCGAGGGCTGCTGATCTGGCGTATGCATGGCGGAACAGCACCAGCAGGCCGGCTGAGAGCGAGGCGCCACCCACCACCACGGCCAGGATGAGGCCGGGGATGAAATAATTTTGGAAAGGCGTGCCTGCCAGCCATTCGCGCGGCACCCCTTCAGCCCCGGCCATGCCATAATACCCACCAAAAAAGGCATTCAGGGCCAGGAAGAGCAGCAATATCCCCAGGAGGTAGGGGTGTATGTTACTGTATATCTGCTTCATAATACAGGGATTAAGTTTTGACGTTAAGGAGCCTAAAGATAGCACACCTGGACGGTACTGTGAGCGTGGTGGGTGTTTTCTGTTTAAGCAAGAAGGGCACTATGCAGGTGGGCCACATCTGCGATGGCACCCAGAACCGCATACATGAGATATTAAAATTAGAATAAAATATACATTCGTCTGTATTTCATTTAGTTATTAAATATTTGCCTGCACCCTTACATACATCGAAATTTTCTACATTTAGTACGGGAATTAGGTATACCAATACCGGGCCGGATACTAAGGTTAACACAACAAGAAAAGCTATTGATTATGGCAGAAAAATATAATGCTTCTAATATTGCAATCGAACAGATTTTGAATTTTATAAAATCTGAAGAAATCGCAATTCCTGAAATTCAAAGACCTTTTGTCTGGAAACCCAAACAAGTTCGTGATTTGATAGATTCTCTTTATACAGGCTATCCAACTGGCTATCTTATAATTTCTCAAAGCCCAAACATGAAATTGAAAGATGGAACATTATCTGAAGGAAAGAAAATAATGATTGACGGTCAACAGCGAGTTACAGCGCTTATGACTGCAATTATGGGTATTGAAGTCATAAACTCTGATTTTGAAAAGAAGAGAATCAAAATTTCTTTCAATCCATTAGCCGTGGATGAAGACGAAGTGTTTAAAGTTCAAGATAATGCCATACTAAAAGATAAAAAATGGATTACGGATATAGCCGATGTCTTTAAATCGGATTTTAAGCGGGGCAGTTTTGTGGCAAAATATTGCGCGTTAAATTCTGAAATGGATTCTGACAAATTGCATGATATTCTAGACACATTAATTGGAATAAAAAACCGGCAAATTGGAATAATAACGTTAGATAAGGAATTGACCATTGATGAAGTAACAGAAATATTTATCAGAATTAATAGTCAAGGGGCAAAACTCAATCAATCTGACTTTGCCATGTCAAAAATTGCAGCAAATGCAAAATATGGTGGCAATCTACTGCGTAAAGCAATTGACTATTTTTCACATTTGGCAGTGCAACCTGACTGGTATTATGAAATGTCGAAAGACAAAGAGTTCATGGAATCAAAGTTTGCTCCTAAGATTAAATGGCTAAAAGACAATACAGAAGAGATTTTTGACCCAAATTACGGGGATATTTTGCGTGTTGCTTTTATGCACAAGTTCGGTAGAGGTAAAATGAAAGACTTGGTAAGTTTACTTGGTGGCCGCGACTTTGAAACAAGAGATTATAAAGAAGAGATTGCAGAAGCTTCCTTTGATAAACTAACTGACGGCGTATTGGATTTTATGAATGAATTTTCATTTACAAATTTCATTTTAGCAATAAAGTCAGCAGGTTTCATCACAAGCCGTTTGACAAACTCACAGATGACCCTGGATTTTGCATACACGCTTTATCTAATACTAAATTCAAGCAGTCAAATTGACAAGACGCAGATAAAACATTACGTGTCAAAATGGTACGTGTTATCAACCTTGACAAGTAGATATATCACGTCACCAGAATCTGTAATGGATTTAGATATTCGCAGGATTTCTGAAAAAGGGTTTGTTGAATATTTCAAGGAAATCGAAGAAGCTAATCTATCTGACACTTTTTGGGAAGTTGGATTAGTTCAAGACTTAGAAACTTCGGCAATAAACAGTCCCTTCTTTAACGTGTTTTTAGCTTCACAAGTTCACGGTAGTGACAATTCACTCTTAATGAATGGCACGAAAGTTCGAGATTTAATAACAATTATGGGAGGTATACACCACATTTTCCCGAAAGGGTATTTGAAAAGAAATGGTATAACTGAAAAATCAAAATATAATCAAATCGCCAATTACACTTACCTTGACACTCAAACAAATATTTCAATCGGAGAAAAAGCTCCAAATGATTACTTTAAAACCGTCTTTGACCAATGTGATTCTAAAGAAATGAAATTTGGTAATATTTCAGAACTGTCATTCTTAAAGGACAACTTGAGTACAAATAGCATTCCTGAAAACATAGTGTCAATGGATGCAACACATTATGATGACTTTCTTTTAGAACGTCGGAAATTAATGGCAAAAAAAATCAAAGACTACTATTTTTCTTTATGACAATAAAAGCCGACTCAGATCCTGGCCCAAAGGGATCAATTGATCCATGAGATCGAGAAAAGAATGTTGCGAGACCTGAATAATCAACACATCTTTACTATCAAATGGATAATTCAATAAAAAATAAACCTATAGGTTGACTTGATGAAAATTGTGCGTATTTTTGCAGTGGTTGAAGACAGTCTTTACTCGGTTAGGTATGATGAGGAGGCATATGAGGATGAGGACGAACACGAATTTAGAAGGCTTTTTAGAGATTGGAATGATGCAGAATACCTGGAGCGGTTTTTTGTCGAACATCAGGATGACCTGGAAAGTGAGTTCTGGGGAGGTATTTCTGTTCATCGGGCCATCTTGAAAACAAGAGAGGACGCTAAATCACTGGAAAGGAAGCTTGTACAAATTGCAGAAACCGGTAAAACCGATAGGCATGAAACACTTTCCACTTTGTTCAAGCCATTGTTTGATGGACCTGATCACCTTGATCCCTACGAGAAAGACAAAGCTTATGGGATTGATTCTCCAAGCTGGTTAAGGATTTATGCAATCAGGCTTGATGCAAACGTGTTTGTTGTATCAGGCGGTGCAATCAAACTGACCAAAGACATGAACCGGCCTCATCTACAACAAGAATTAAGAAAACTGGATATAACCCAAGCTTTTTGTAAGGAAAATCCTGATCTGACCCTGGGATACTTTGAAATAGAATAAATCTATTATTATGAGCAGCAATTTTATAGAAAAACTTAAAAGCCAGTCCATAAAAGACGAAAACTGGCTGAAGGAAGCTGAATGGCGTCAGGCAAACGAAGATTGGCTGGATATCTCTTTTGCCATAGCCGTGAAGATCCTGCGTACACTGAGGGAAAGAAACATGACGCAGAAAGACTTGGCTGAAAGACTTGGATTAACCCCCCAATATGTAAACAAGATTGTTAAAGGGCAGGAGAACCTAACCCTCGAAACCATATGCAAAATCGAGAACGCACTTGATATAAACCTGATCCAGGTACATGATCATGTATTCACGGCTACTTACACGCTTTATGATCCGGTGAATTACAGGGTTGGGTTTAATTCATCGGTTTCGTTACCTCCCAGATCAAGTGAATTGAATGAACCGGAAGAAATTTGTTGTGAAACTGATTTACTAGCAGCCTAATGAAAGAGCATGAAAGCAAAGTAGGATTTGTCCTGCTTAAAATTGTAACAGAACAATTCGCCATCGTTGATGAGGCGCATGAGGAAGGCAAGGAAGCAACTATTAATACCCAGGTGCAGTTCGCTGCAAATGCGGAGCAGAAGATGCTTGGTGCAAAAGTAGCGTTCAGGTTTGTACAAACAAAGGTTCCTTTCCTAATTATCGAGGCATCCTGCCACTTCCGGATTACAGATGAGGCATGGGATAAATTCAGTCAAAAAGAGGAAGGTAAGCTGATAGTCCCGGCAGGTTTTATGGCTCATCTTGCCATGCTGACTGTCGGCACTGCGAGGGGTATCTTGCATGCCAAAACCGAAACAACAAAATTCAGCCAATATATTGTACCAACCATAAATGTTGCTGTCATGATCAAAGAAGATATCATATTTGACCTCAATAAGCTGCCCGTGTCGTGACCGAAACATATAAGAAACTGATCGCTACCCTCGAAGAGATTTTTCAACTTGACCAGGCAGACTTTGCCTTCGGCATTTACCGTATCATGAATCAGAAGCGGGCTGAAATCAATGATTTTCTCTAAAACCGTTTGCTTAAGCAGGTAAAAGAAACCCTGGCCACGACCGGTGCTCATGATAGCGGGGCCTTTGTCAAAGAACTGGAGGAAACCCTCAAGCAAGCACGGGCAATGGGTGTACCTGAACCTGAGGAACTGCCAAAGGTAAAAGAACTGAAGGCTTTATACCAGGCAGCGGGCAGCCCCGAAGCCATGACCAATGAAGTGTTTAGCCATCTTACATCTTTCTTTCGGAGGTATTACAAAGAAGGTGACTTTATAAGCCAGCGCAGGTATAAAAAGATGTTTATGCCATCCCCTATGAGGGCGCAGAGTTAAAACTTTATTGGGCCAACCACATCCAGTACTATATAAAAACCACCGAAAACTTCCGCAACTACACCTTCAAAATAGACGGAGGGAAAACGGTTCACTTCCGGCTCAGAGATGCCGAAACCGAGCAAAACAACAATAAAGCACAACAGGGTAAGGAAAGGCGCTTTCGTTTGGTTGAGGATGATACAATTACCACAGAAGGGGATGAATTGAATATATGGTTTACCTACGAAGCAGGCGAGAAGAAAGATAAACAGGATGAGTTGAATGCGTTTGCTATTGAGATCATAAAACCTTTGCTTCCTGATGCATTTAAAAATGGTTTGCTTAAGAACGTGCCTACAGCATCCAATCCCCAACGTACCCTGCTCGAAAAGCACCTGAAGGATTACACGGCAAAGAACTCCTTTGATTACTTTATCCACAAAGACCTGGGCGGCTTTCTGAGCCGCGAACTGGATTTTTATATCAAAAACGAAATCCGGAATATTGATGATATCAATCTCGACAACCCCCAAAGTTTCGACAGACAGCTTAGGGTTATCAAAGCCCTGAAAAAAGTTGCTCGAAAAATTGTTGCACTGCTGGCGCAACTCGAAGATTTCCAGAAAAAGCAATGGCTGAAAAAGAAAATGGTAGTACAGCTCTTCCGTGCTTGCCAACGCACCGCAGGAAATTGATAAATTTGTAATTAATATTTAGTCTAAACGATGCAAATTCCACTGAACCAATTTGAGCAATATATAGACGTAACCATACTGAAACGTGGTTTACAGTACTTTAAAAATGGGCAGGTTAACGAACCCGAAGAGATAAGCCCTGGCGAGTACGAAGCCATTGTTGAAGGTAATGAAGATTACACCGTGCAACTTACCCTTAAAAACGGAATTATTACTGAGCATGTTTGCGATTGCCCCTACGATATGGGGCCTGTTTGCAAGCATGTAGCTGCTGTAATTTTTTATCTACAACAAGATGAGTTGGAATTGAATAAAAAGAAAAAAAGAACGAAAACAAACCAATCTGCAAAACCTGCAAAACGTAAAACCGTTGCTCAACAGGTTGACGAATTGCTCGAAAAAGCAACCCATGATGAATTAAGACAATTTGTACGTGAAAAAGCATCTGCAAACGCCCCTTTCAGGAATTTGTTTTTATCGTCTTTTGCCCAATACAATTCCGATGAATCAAAAGAACTATATGCAAAGCAGGTAAAGTCAATTCTTAAAACAGCTTCCGATAGGCATGGTTTTGTAGACTGGTCGGCTTCAAGGATTGTAGGCAAAGCCATTGACAACCTTTTGGTGTCTGCACAAAAACAGATAAACAACCGCAATTATAAAAGTGCAGTTTTTATTTGTACTGCTGTAATGGAGCAAATGACCGAAGCCCTCCAATATTCGGATGACAGCAATGGTGATATTGGCGGAAGTATTTATACCGCTTATGAATTGCTTTATACAATTGTACATGAACAATTATCTGAAGAAATCAGGAAACTAATTATTGAATATTGTTTTGTTTCTTTTGACAAACAAATCTATTCGGGTTGGGATTGGCATATTGGTGTTTTACGTCTTGCTTCACTACTTTTAAAAACAGAAGACGAAATAGAT
>JAGNHN010000095.1 GCA_018001695.1 Lentimicrobiaceae bacterium | reverse complement strand
TGACTTGTTAACAAAGAAAAGAAAAAGAAGCAAAAAGAAAAGAAAATCAGACACTTACATTAATTTCTTCTTTTTCTTAACACTTTGCTGTTAGTGATGGCTAATCTAAAGGATCTCTGCGTGAAACCAACATCTGACCCTTGATTAACAGCTTCGAAGCTGTGTTCGGGCGAATACGCTTTTTAACCACAGCGTTCCACAGACAAAAAAAATGGAGTTTCACGGAGTTGGGGGCAAGATTGCAATGGCTTTTCACTCGCTCTCCTCCTGGAAATCCAACCCCAACTGCTTCGCCGATTCCTTGACGATCTTATACTCCTGACTCGTGTCTGTCAATGGCCTGGCCTGGGTAGACCTGCCTTTGATCCTGATCTGTATCTCTATATTATTCTGCGCCAATGGCATAACAAAGCTGTTGAAGAGCTGGGTGTATTGCTCAAGCGGAACATTGCCCGAAACTGTTATACTTTTGATCCTTCTGGTCTCTAACCCTGCAGACTTCTCCCCTGTCTCCTCCGCCCCCGCTTCTTCCTCAAAGAAAGAAACCTGGCCCGGGACGACAGACTTATCACCCGCCTGGCTTTCCTGCCCGGCCTGGATGACGGGTTTTAATGATTTGTCAATGAGCCAATAGCTTGGATCTTCAATATCAAAGAAGGGCAAGGCCTCCTGGCAATAATACCTGCTAAAGCTCACCCCATCACCCACAGCAACGCAGAAATCACCTGAAGCACAGTACTTCTTAATACTTCTTACCACCGCTTCCTTGTTGGTAATCATGGGTTTATCGTCGAAGCGCAGAAAAGCCTCATAGATGTCTTTCGTCCTGATGGCTGTATCAATGGAAGGCAAGAGGTTGTTATTCCTCAGTGTTCCCAGTCCAACGGCATCCAGCAGCCATTCTTCCTCTTTCAAGGCTTCAAGGATATGGGTATTCAGCTGGTTATCCAGTGTGTCCCTGAATTGCCGGATCTGCAGGACGCTGGCACCGTTTTTCACTGAGTATTTCACGATGATGGAATACGCAGCCACCAGATAGCCATCCACACTCCTGGACGCATCCTCAATGCGCTTCCTGATATCCTGCCTTTGCTCTGCTTCCAGCTGACTATGGTATTCTGACTGTATCTTCTGGCAGGCAAGGTACTCACGTGTCTCGGCCTGGAGCTTCCCGACACCCAGTTCCGAACAAACCAGGAATAGCAGGGTATTCCGGTATATTCGCTCGCTGTTGCCCTTTCTGGTGGCAATCCGCGCAATGATGGGTAATGAATTTCCATTGACACCGTTGGGGTTGCCCAGATGTACCGGGCTCAGGACCAGGAGGGTGGGCTTGAGTTGCTCCGGAATTTCCTCGGATGGATCCGTTATAACAGTGAAGACCTGCACATTCCTTGTCCGCTGCTTGATGCGCTGAAGGATCTCAGCCGTAATTTCATCCGCCTTGATATCCCCCTTTGCCTGGTTGATCAGGATATTGATATTTGGTTTGGTGTGAAACCAAAACCGCTTGCCTGAAGCAGAAGACTGGGCATAATAGAGATAATAGGCATTGCTTTCCAGCTCGTCGAGTGCCCCATTGATGCTGTTGTGGTTAAATCCATTGGGTGTCAGCAGGTTGAGCTTCAGCTCCGGAACACTGATGCCTTTGTTAGTCCCTTCACTTCCAAACGAATTCATCAGTACTACCGATGCGAGCGACTGGGTCAGATACCAATGACCGTATTCACTCTTGGTATTATCGATTTTGAAGGCGTTGGAAGAGGAGCCGGCGACGTCGGCGGAGATCACAGAATCATATCCATTGCCATAGAGCTTTTTCAGCTGGCTGGAAAGCGGATCGAGGGTGGCGAAATTCACCAGACCGGTATGTATCATGGCATTCTCACCGGCGAGGTTATGCTGCCTTTTCCATAGGTCGCTGACGATGGCTGCCAGCAGGCGCAAAACGCCCCTCGTCCGTTGAAAGTCGTGGTGGCTGGCCCAACGCACCCTGAAAACATCAATCAGCTCCGGATGAAAAGGATAGGATTTGATGATCTTCTGTTTGTATTCGGATTTGTTGGCATTGGGAGGCAGCTCCGACCAGAATTCCTGGTACAAATGCATATAACGGGAGGCGACATTTTCGATAACCGAAGGATCGCCGATGTCTTCGAACAGCCTGCGGCGGATGACCTCATATATCTCTTCATCTGCAACAGGCTGGGTATCAGCACCAACCCGGCTCACCCGTTTCTGGAGGGAGGTCAGGATGGATTGTGCCTCAGGGGTATTTCCCACTTCTTGCACACTGGCAGGGAGGGTTATTACGGCCACGCAGTGATTGGTGCCCGAAACGGCTTCGGTCAGTTCCTGCATAAAGCTGATCGTCTGATCGGCCAGGCTGCTGCTACCTGCCTGGCGCGCAGAGGCCTTGACGCAATAGTCGGCCAGTTCATCGATAAGGATGAGCGCCGGTTTGCAGCGCTCCAGCACCTGCCTGAACCTGCCGGCCGGGGCAATGAGACCCTCATCATTTTTCCTGACAATTTCATAAGCTTCACGGCCCCCCAGCTGATAGGCCAGCTCCCCCCAGATGGTCTGAATCGTTATTCCTTCTGAGGTTTTACGACCGTTGGCAGGGTCGTTGGTGGTATTGGTGAAGACGGCAATCTGTGCGCTTTCAAATTCAGGGTCTCCTGTGAAGGACAGCAAATCCCTTGTATATCCCGAATGGATGGCATTCTTTCCCCATTTGGCCAGGTGGTATAAGGAGATCAGCGTATGTGTTTTGCCACCCCCGAAGCCGGTTTGCAGGGAGATGACGCGGTTGTCGGCGTCTTCGTTCCCATTCAGCCCTTTGAGCACCGTTTTGGCCACGTTGCGCAGCCCGGCTGTAAAGAAGGTCTTGGAGAAGAACATACCAGGGTTGCTGTATATCTCACGTCCATTTCCGAGGGCCACTTCGGCCAGGTTGGCGGCAAACACCGATTCATCCAGCTTCCCTTGTTTGATATCCAGGTGGGGTGTGACCACCCTGAACCACGGAACCAGGCTGCCGGCTTTATCTCCGGCAGCAGCCTGCTCCGCCCTGGCTTTCGCGCCGTTCTCTTTCCTGGCTTCCTGCAGGCCGGCCAGTTCCTCCTCGAGTTCATCCATCCTCACCGCGCGTGCGATGCTTTTCATGTTGATGAATGTCTCCACATACTCGTCGTTGCTGATTTCCTGGAAATGCGCCAGTTTGTTCCGGATATCATAGATGGTCTCCAGGCGGGTGGCCAGTTTGTTGATATCCCTCCCAAAATCCTCACGCAGTAAGTCCTTGAATTTCAATGCAAAATTCTTTAGGTGAGGATAGTCTATCAGCGATTCGGGGGTGGAACCGGAGCGCAATCCCAGGTTCCAGTTCTCGCGTTGCTGCGGGTGCAGTGCCTCGATGAAGCGGGCCGGCCAGCGCTCGCCTTCCTCCTTGCTGATGACTTCGACCACATAGGGCCTGAAGGCCTCCAGGAAGAGGGCAAATGCTTTGAAGAGGTTGTCTTGTTGTACTTGTTGTAATGCCATGGCAGCTTATTCAAAAAGTTTGGATTGTTCGGCTTTGGGTTTGGTGGCTGACAGGCTTTCGCGGATCAGGCTGTCCTTGTTGGCCAGCAGACCCGCGGCCTGTTTGTGGTCATCACAAGCTGCGGGGAGCAATTCCAGCAGTGAGGTGAGCACCCGCCAGAACGGGTTGTCGGCGTTGGCGGCGTAGCGGTATATATAATCCAGCAACAAGGCCCTGTTGCTGCCTTTGTAGAGGTGCATCGCTTTATGGGCCCTGTCGATCAGGTAATGTTCCGGGCGCTCGCCCAGGTGCTTATTGGCTTCGATCCTGTCGGTGAAGCTGCCCAGGGTTTGTTTGTTGCCATTTTTAATGAGGAGATGTTCCCTGAAGAGGTCCTGCACATTGATGCTGAGGCCCACTTTGGTGAACTTGGCGGCATCGTCGAATTCGCTTTCGGTGAAGCCGTATAACTGCAGCCAGCCGATATAGAACTTGGTAAATTCATCCCCGTCGAAGCCTTTGAGCAGGGCATTGAAAGCGCTTTCCCGTGCCATTTCCAGGAGTTCGGCCGCGGAACCCCAGGCGGTAGAGATGCTCAACCTCATTGGCGACCCGCAGCTCAATGGCTTTCCTGACCTCCCTGTAGCTCCCCATGCCCTGCCGCTGGGCCGGACGGGCCGAGACGGTGACGGAGGATTCCAATACAGCACCAGCTAAAGCCAAACTCCTATTGCTCCTTTCGGTATCAATCGCCCAAGAACCCGTTATGTTCATTCTTGCATTTAAAATGGAGTTACATAAAGTGGTCCATGCTTCAGTGCTTTGATGGGCAAACATAATACTCA
>JAGNHN010000052.1 GCA_018001695.1 Lentimicrobiaceae bacterium | reverse complement strand
TGAACCAAGGCCACCAGCTTGCCTTTTTGCTCTACCACGATAGATTCCATGACAAAGCGGAAGGTATTGATGACGGATTCGATCTCTTCTGGATAGATATTCTCTCCGCTTGCGCCAATAATGACGTTCTTCTGCCGGCCACGGATATAGAGGTTGTTTTCGGCATCGAAGGCACCGAGATCGCCTGTTTTCAGCCATCCGTCCTCTGTGAGCACTTCCCTTGTGAGGCCGGGTTCACGGTAATATCCTTGCATGACGTTGGGGCCTTTTGCCCATATCTCACCCTGCCCCGTTTCCGGATCCGGTTCGTGAATGCGGATCTGCATCTCCATCACGGCAGGTCCGGTAGACTGCAGCCTGGTACTGCCCACACGGGTACCGGCGATCAGGGGTGCAGCTTCCGTCATCCCGTATCCGATGGCATAGGGGAAGCCTGCTTCGATCAGGAATTGCTCCACATCGGCACTCAGTTTAGCTCCCCCGATACCGAAGAATTTGAGATGACCTCCGAAGGTCTTCATCAGTTTGCGTCCTGCTGCCCGGTTCAGGATGCGTCTCAGGGCAGGGTTGCGGTATGCGTTGCGCAGGATGAAGCTTGACTGGAACTTTGGATAGATCCGGTTGCGGTAGATCTTCTCGATGATCAGGGGAACCGTGAGCATCAGGGTAGGTTTGACCCTTTCGAGGGCGGGCAGCAGAACGGCTGGAACGGGAGGCTTACGGAGGTAATACACCGCCGCCCCTCCTGCAACTGCCAGTAAAAGACCAAGCGTACACTCATATGTATGGGCCAGCGGTAATACCGAGAGAAAGCGATCCTCCGGTAAGATGGGTTGCACATCCTTGCCCTGATAGACATTAAAACAAATATTGCTGTGGCTCAGCATCACGCCTTTGGGTGTACCTGTTGTGCCTGACGTATAGATGATGGCAGCCAGGTCATCCGGAAGAACCTCCTTTTGCAGATTCTCCGACGAAATATTGGAAATCGCTCCCGCTTGTCCGATCAGGCTGAAATCTTCCATATGCATCTTAAACCCCTGCCAGGGCTGTTCCAATTCGTCGAGCTTGTGGATCAGCGTCTCACTGACGATGATACCGCTGACACCTGCATGATCCAGGATCACCCCGATCTCACGGGGGAGATATTCTGGAAGCAAGGGTACCACGACAGCACCCATGTTCACGATGGCAAAATAGCTGATGCCCCAGTTGGGCATATTTGCAGCCAGCAGGGCCACCCTGTCGCCATGCCGGATACCCAGTGATGACAACTGGTTTTGGAGTGCCTGAATCTGTGAGTTCGCGGCCTGGTAGGAGATGGGCATACCGTCTTCCCATGAAAGTGCCGGACGGTCGGGGAACCTGGACACTGCGCTTTGCCACATGGCCGGCAGTGTCAAATGCCTTAGGTTTTCTTCCATTCGATCAGGATGAAGTGAAAGGACTTAAAATGAGCGGCAAAGATACTCAAATATTTAGGTATTTGTACGCGGAATTTTTTACCTATTACACCGCCCGTCTCGATACGCTTTGCTGTGGAAAGCTACTCGACGGGCTTAGTTGTATTATGATTGCCTGCCGAGTGCCTCGCGCAGCGAGGTGTATCGAGGCAGGCTTTTAACGGGGCTAGGTAGTTTTTTCTAAATGGCCCGTCTCGATACGCTTTGCTGTGCAAAGCACTCGACGGGCGTGGTTGTATTATGATTGCCTGCCAAGTGCCTCGCGCAGCGAGGTGTATCGAGGCAGGCTTTTAACGGGGCTAGGTAGTTTTTTCTAAATGGCCCGTCTCGATACGCTATGCTGTGCAAAGCTACTCGACGGGCGTGATTGTAATATGATTGCCTGCCGAGTGCCTCGCGCAGCGAGGTGTATCGAGGCAGGCTTTTAACGGGGCTAGGTAGTTTTTTCTAAATGGCCCGTCTCGATACGCTTTGCTGTGCAAAGCACTCGACGGGCGTGGTTGTATTATGATTGCCTGCCGAGTGCCTCGCGCAGCGAGGTGTATCGAGGCAGGCTTTTTCTGGGCTGAGACTGTCGGAAATCAATGATAAAATTTTCCATTTCGACCTTCTTTTTCGTCTATAGGAATAATAAAACAGGGCTCTGATGCGTGGCTTCATGTACATTCTCCTATGCGCAAATGGTCAGTATTATACCGGTAGTACGAAATGCCTTGCACGAAGGATTCGGCAACATAATAACGGCAGAGGAGCGAACTATACTCGTAAGCATGGACCAGTTAAGCTGGTTTATTATGAAGAGTATTTTAGAATTGAAAAAGCCTACTACAGAGAAAGACAGATACACAATTGGTCACATGATAAGAAGGAGGCATTAATTCGAGGTGATATTGCATATCTTAAGGCGGCTGCAAAGAAAGTCTTTAAGAAGAAACGGAATTAGCCATTCTGGGATGGCCCGTCTCGATACGCTTTGCTTTGCAAAGCTACTCGACGGGCGTGGTTGTATTATGATTGCCTGCCGAGTGCCTCGCGCAGCGAGGTGTATCGAGGCAGGCTTTTTCTGGGCTGAGACTGTCGGAAATCAATGATAAAATTTTCCATTTCGACCTTCTTTTTCGTCTATAGGAATAATAAAACAGGGCTCTGATGCGTGGCTTCATGTACATTCTCCTATGCGCAAATGGTCAGTATTATACCGGTAGTACGAAATGCCTTGCACGAAGGATTCGGCAACATAATAACGGCAGAGGAGCGAACTATACTCGTAAGCATGGACCAGTTAAGCTGGTTTATTATGAAGAGTATTTTAGAATTGAAAAAGCCTACTACAGAGAAAGACAGATACACAATTGGTCACATGATAAGAAGGAGGCATTAATTCGAGGTGATATTGCATATCTGAAGGCGGCTGCAAAGAAAGTCTTTAAGAAGAAACGGAATTAGCCATTCTGGGATGGCCCGTCTCGATACGCTTTGCTGTGCAAAGCTACTCGACGGGCGTGGTTGTATTATGATTGCCTGCCGAGTGCCTCGCGCAGCGAGGTGTATCGAGGCAGGCTTTTTCTGGGCTGAGTAGTTTTTTCTAAATGGCCCGTCTCGATACGCTTTGCTGTGCAAAGCACTCGACGGGCGTGGTTGTATTATGATTGCCTGCCGAGTGCCTCGCGCAGCGAGGTGTATCGAGGCAGGCTTTTAACGGGGCTAGGTAGTTTTTTCTAAATGGCCCGTCTCGATACGCTTTGCTGTGCAAAGCTACTCGACGGGCGTGGTTGTATTATGATTGCCTGCCGAGTGCCTCGCGCAGCGAGGTGTATCGAGGCAGGCTTTTTCTGGGCTGAGTAGTTTTTTCTAAATGGCCCGTCTCGATACGCTTTGCTGTGTAAAGCACTCGACGGGCGTGGTTGTATTATGATTGCCTGCCGAGTGCCTCGCGCAGCGAGGTGTATCGAGGCAGGCTTTAAAAAGTGCCTCGCGCAGCGAGGTGTATCTAGGCAGGCAATCGAAGTGCTTGGGGCATCCCTATCAACAAGTGTTGAAAACATCGGATTGTTTCCTCCGGCCGGCCCTCCCATTTTGCCTAATTTTAGCCTCCCGGATGAAGGACTGGATTTGCCGGAAGGACAGGGGGCATCGTCCCTGACCGGGAAAGAGGAGGAATTTCATATATGCCTGATTTTACGCATCTTCACGTTCATACACAATACTCTATCCTGGACGGCGCTGCCAAGGTGGATGAGTTGCTGTCGGTTGCAAAGAGCCATGGTATGGCGGCCCTCGCTATCACAGATCATGGTAACATGCACGGCGCTCTTCATTTCCACCAGAAAGCCCGGGACATTGGAATAAAACCCATCCTGGGCTGTGAAATATATGTGGCTGAAGGAAGTCGCTTCGATAAGCAGGCCAGAAGGGAAAAGCACAGCTACCATCTGATCCTGCTGGCTAAAAACCAGGAAGGTTATCACAACCTGGCCCGGCTCAGCTCCAAGGGTTATCTGGAGGGTTTTTACTATACGCCGCGCATTGATAAAGAACTGCTACGGAAATACCATAAAGGCCTGATGGCCACATCCGCTTGCCTGGGAGGTGAAATACCCCACACTTTATTAAACAAGGGCAGGGATAAAGCCGAAGCCGTTCTTCAGGAATACCTGGATATCTTTGGCGATGACTTCTATATTGAGTTACAGCGTCATGGATGGCCAGAACAGGATGAAGTCAACCCTGTTCTCCTCGATATGGCTGCCAAGTTCGGTGTCAAGGTGATCGCAGCCAATGACGTTCACTTCATCCGCAAGGAAGATTATGATGCGCATAAGATCCTCATTTGCCTCAATACGGGCAAGGATCTTAACGATAGCAATTCTCTGGCTTATTCGGGTCAGGAATATCTTAAGTCGCCAGAGGAAATGGAGATCCTCTTTGCCGATCTGCCTGAGGCCCTTGCCAATACCAAGGAGATCGTGGATAAGGTGGAGGATTACGATATTACCACCCGCAAAGTCATGCTGCCGCATTTCCCTCTTCCTGATGTCTTTAAGAGTGAGGATGACTACCTCCGTCACTTGACCATGGAGGGCGCTAAGCGGCTATACCCTGAGATCACAGACCAACTGCAATCCCGTATAGATTTTGAGCTGCAGGTGATCCGGAATATGGGATTTGCCGGTTATTTTCTTGTTGTTCAGGATTTTATCAACGAGGCCAGGAAAATGGATGTGCTGGTAGGCCCGGGCAGGGGCAGCGCAGCAGGATCTGTTGTGGCCTATTGTATAGGGATTACGAGCATCGACCCGATCCGCTACAACCTGCTTTTCGAACGTTTCCTGAACCCTGAACGCATCTCTATGCCGGATATCGACGTGGATTTCGATGACGAGGGAAGGGAAAGGGTGCTCAAGTATGTGGTGGACAAATATGGGGAAGGGCGTGTCGCTCAAATCGTGACATTCGGGACGATGGCGGCCAAGCTGGCCATACGGGATGTGGCACGCGTACTGAAGCTTCCGTTGCCGGATGCGGATCGACTGGCAAAGCTGGTGCCTGATATGGCCAAATCCAACCTGGACGGTCTCTATAAGGAAGTCCCCGAGCTGGCCAAGGTACTGGCCGAAGGGCCTGAGCTGGAGCGGAAGACGCTGGAATTTGCCCGCATTCTGGAAGGATCTGCGCGTCAGACGGGTACACATGCCTGTGGTGTTATCATAGGTGCGGAAGACCTGATAGACCACATCCCGCTCAGCACAGCCAAGGATTCCGACCTGATGGTCACCCAATATGAGGGAAAACTGGTGGAATCTGCCGGCATGCTGAAGATGGATTTCCTGGGACTAAAAACCCTGTCTATTATCAAGGAGGCCATCAGGGTCATTAAGCAACGTCATGGTATTCACATAGATATTGAAAGAATACCCGAGGATGACAGCAAAACTTTTGAGCTATATCAACGTGGTGATACCATCGGTACTTTCCAGTTTGAATCCGATGGTATGCGGCAGTACCTGAAGGATCTCAAGCCGACCAATATTGAGGATCTGATCGCTATGAATGCCTTGTACAGGCCGGGCCCGATGGAGTATATCTCCGTGTATATCAAGCGGAAGCATGGACTGGAGCAGGTCGAATACCCTCATCCACTTCTGGAGGATATTCTCAAACCAACCTATGGTATCATGGTGTACCAGGAGCAGATCATGCAAACGGCCCAGATCATGGCTGGCTTTACGCTGGGCCATGCCGATGTCCTGCGCCATGCCATGGGAAAGAAGAAGCTGGATGAGATGGCCCGCCAGGAGAAGATGTTCATCGAGGGAGCACAGGCAAAAGGCATCAGCAAGGAGAAGGCGGCTTCGGTGTTTTCGACCATGGCTGAGTTTGCGAAATACGGCTTCAACCGCTCTCATTCAGCAGCCTATTCGGTTATCGCCTACCGCACTGCATATCTGAAAGCCAATTACCCTGCTGAGTTTATGGCCGCTGTCCTGACCCATAATCTCAGCGATATCAAGAAGATCACCCTATTTATTGATGAAGCCAGGCGACAACATATTGAGGTCCTTGGACCGGATATCAACGAAAGTGAGCATCAATTCACCGTAAATTCCCGCAACCAGGTCCGTTTCGGGATGGGGGCTATCAAGGGCGTTGGTGAGAATGCGGTACAGGAGATCGTGTCAGAGCGCGAAAAGAACGGGCCATTCCGCAGTATCTTCGATCTGGTAAAACGCGTGAACCTCAGGGCCGTTAACCGGCGTTGCCTGGAGGCATTGGCGCAGGCCGGGGCTTTCGACAGCTTCGAGGGAACGCACAGGGCCCAGTTCTTCTTTGCCGAAGATGGCGGAGAGTCAGGCTTTCTTGATCGCGTTATCCGGTATGCCCAGCAATATCAGGAAAGAAGGAATGCAGCGCAGGTTTCTCTTTTCGGGGGTGTGGAGGAGAAGGTCCTTGAGGACCCGCCCATGCCACAATGCCCCGCCTGGACCCGGCTGGATCAGCTCAAAAGAGAGAAGGATGTGACGGGATTCTATATTGCAGGTCATCCCCTGGATGAATACCGGTTTGAAGTAGAGCACCTGGCCCAGGTTGACCTGGCCACATTGCGCCAGGATCTCACGCCCTTTAAAGATAAGGACATCAGCTTTGCCGGCATGGTGACTGCTTCCACTGAGAGGACGGCCAAGAATGGTAACCTGTTCGGGAATTTCACCATTGAGGACTATAGTGACAGCCTTAATCTTCCGCTATTTGGTGAAATGTACCTGAAATATAAGCATTTACTGGAGGAGGGGATGTTCCTGCTGGTCAGGGCACGGGTCCAGAGTTCCTTCAAGGATGAAGGTCAGCTCAGCATTCGTATCAATCAGATCAGTTTGCTGTCAGAAGCCCTGGATAATCATGTTAAAGTGATGACCATCACCATGCCTTTGCGCTTTGTCAGGCCGGAAATGATCGACCTGATACAGACCAATCTTAAGCGGCATATGGGAGAATGTAAGCTCGTGTTCCGGGTTATACACGACGACCAGCTAAGTGTCAACCTGCCTTCCACCAGGCATAAGGTACGCTGTTCCAGTCTGATTCGCAGTCTTCAGGGGGTGGAAGGACTGAGCTGGAGGCTGGAGTGATCAGCTGGCTGGGTGGCCATTCGTTGCACTGAAAAGGATCAGAATTTGTATATGGCGCTCAACAGGAAACGGGTGTTAAGAACTGTTTTCGTATTATCCACACGGCCATCTTTCTGAATTTTTCCATAAGCCGCCCAGGTGTTTTCCATTTCGGCTGCCAGGGTCAGCCTGCCTTCGGTGGCTGTGAAGCGGGGAGAAACCCTGAGTAAGTGATCGATATCGGCTCCTCGCGAATAAACCGGACCATTCAGGTTTTCCGGGGTACCCAGGTTTTTGCTGTAGCCCGCAAACAGTCCGGCCGCATACCGCTTCCCATTAAAACTCATATCCAACAGAGCATTGGCTGTTGTAATGGAGACATACTCGCGGATCATGCGTGTAGAATCCTTGGTCCGGCTGACGCCGTAACCACCGATCATCATGAGATCTGTGGCGTTCTGGGCATAGACACCCATCATGCTCACATGCCAGCGCTCCGCCTTGACTTTGATGGAGGCGAAGGCAGCCAGGCTTTTCACCAATGAGGTGGTTTCGTAGTTCTTGGTCGTGCGGATTTCCGGGCGGATCGACTTGTAATCCATCCCTGTCCAAAGGGTAAAGTGATCATTGACAGGAAATTTGAACTGAAGGTTCATCCCAGGCGTCTGGCTGTTGCGAATGTACTTGCTGCCAGCGCCATCGGGGCCGAAAGAGGTAAAATCACGTTGTGTATAGGCAGTCAGGGTTGTTGTGATTCGCCCCATTTTATGGATCAATCTAAGCTGGGGATTCCGGCTGAATGGGGTGAATGGTGCGCCGGTATTGAAGCTGATGGTTCCGGGAAAGTTTTCGGCCGGAAACATGGGGTGCCAGAACTGACCGGCCAGCAGTGCAGTTCTGTTCCAGTCCATCCGCACATAGGCGTGCCGCAACCTGAATCCGTTCAGGTCTGCTTCGTTTGTGCCAAAGAACTCAGCCTCAATAGCGCCTGTAGTCCTGGCTCCAAACGCATCCGGTCCGCTGAGGTCAGCACGTATCCGGGTCTGGATATTGAGGATGTGGAATGCGCCATTGCTGTTCAGGTCAACACTGTCTGCATCATAGGATACGTTGTCCGGAAACAGGAAGAAATGGCCTTCACGTATCCCATTTCCAGGGCTCGACTGGCGGGTATCATAAAAAACGTCGGTTTTAACAAACCCCGACCAGCGAATGCCCCAGTCAGGTTTCTCCTGCTGAGCAACAGATAGCTGGGCTATCAGTGACAGGAGCATGGTGTACATCCATCTTTTCTTCATAATAGAGGTGTTTTATCAGAAAATCACTTGCAAAGGTGATCAGTTCTTCTTTCTGTCGGGCGGAAACAGGGAGCGGATCAGATTGGGTTTTTCCGGTTGGCCACCCATGAGCACTTGCAGGTTGCTCTTAGCAGCCTGATTGTGTTTCCATAGCCTCAGCGCTTCCTCAAAGCAAACCAGGGCCGAGTCCGGAACATGCAGGTGGCGGTATGCGGTTCCTTTATTGGTCAGGCTCACCGAAAGCCGGCGTGGTGTCTCGATCTGGGCCAGGCGGATGTCTTTCATCCGCTGCTTTATGACCCTTTCAAAGCCGGCCTTTCGAAATGCTGTATCATCAGGCTGCATATGGACACGAATACTTTCCTGAATTTCCTGTTCATTCAATGCACCCCATTTCGAAATCCAATCCTGGTACAGTTGAATGCTGCTGTCACAGTATTGAATAGCCATGTTCAGCATATTGTTTTTCTCCGTACCTGCCAGCGTGCTGTCATACATGGCCATGGTAAGGAGTACGCTGGCCTTGTTGTTGTGGATGATGCCGGGTTCAAAGGAGTTGGCGTAATCCGGGTATTGCCTGAAGATGGCCATGGCGGAATCCAGCAGGAAGAAGGCAGATAAATCCGCGGTTTGGATGGTATTGAATCTGGACAGCATCAGCCGGGCTTCCCTGATCCTGGGATCCTCGGCGCGGTTGATTTCCCTGTAATACAGCAATGCACCACCCAGGATGAGAAGAGAAAGGGCAAAGGCGATGGCGATAATCGCCTTTGTCCCTTTCGTTAACACGAAGATATCCCTCAACCGCATTAATTATGTACCTGCTCTGCCAGAAAGACTTTGATTTCCATTGGAGTAGGTTTGCTTAGCTTAGAAACAATGATGTTGACAATAATGGCCAGTGGTGCTCCGATCCAGGCGAAGTACCAGACGTTGAGCCAATAGGAGACAAACGCCTGACCCGGCAGGCTGTTGCCGCTGAGTCCCACCAGGAAATAGGTGATGGCAATGCCAGTGATGATGATTCCGGTGGCCAGTCCAGCTTTGGCCCCTGCCCGGTTAGACCCGCTCCACCAGATGCCCAGCAGGAAAAGAGGGAAGATGGTGCAGGCTGCCATGGAAAAGGCGACTGACACTAGCTGGGCGATCAGTCCCAGTTTCATCAAGGCCACGATGGTGACCACCAGCGCCATAAAGATCGTGCCGAGTCGGGCTACCCGCAATTGCGCCTTGGGTGAGGATTCCGGATTGATGACGCGAACATACAGGTCATGGGAAAACGCAGAGGCTCCCGCGACGAGCAGGCCGGAAACAGTGGAGAAGGCGGCTGAAATGGCGCCGGCTGCCAGCAGTCCGACTACAAGGGAATTGACATTGCCTAATTGGGCTGTATATACCACGATGGCATCTTTCGCAAGAACCCCCACTTCCGGGTTGGATGACAGGAGTTTGCCAAAAGCAGCATAAACCGGTGCTGTCCAATAAACCAGGCTGATAAAAAACAACCCCCAAACTACCGACCAGCGGGCATCTACCACTTTGGGAACGACATAGAAACGCTGAATCACATGCGGTAAGCCGGCGGTTCCAACCATCAGGCTGAAGCAGATGGCCATCCACTGAAAGAAGGTCGTTCCGCTGGAAGGATCCCAGGGCATGGCAAATTCAGGGCTTGGCACCGTGGCAAAATCATGACCGTATGCGTTCAGGAGGGCTGCACCATTATGGATATTGGGGGCCGGGATGCCTTGCACAATGTCTGTAACAACACTGCCATAGCCCAACTGGGGCAGCAACCAGAAATAATCAAATTTGAAGCTTAAAATAAATGTTGGTAACAGGAAGGAAATCAGGATGATAACATATTGTACCTGCATGTTCTTGGTGGCCCCTATCATCCCCGAGATCAGGGTGTAGAGTAAAACAACCGATGATCCGATGATCACCGACCAGGTGTAATCCAGTCCCAATACCCATTTGAACATGAGCCCAATGCCTCCGAATTGCCCAACACAGTATGCGAATGATATCAGGATGGTAAAGATGGCACTGAGGATGCGGAGATCTCTGGAATAGAAACGGTCGCCAATAAAGTCAGGCGCAGTATATTTTCCGTACTTCCGGATCTGTGCTGCCATCAATACCAGCAAAAGAACATAACCCCCTGTCCAGCCTACGACATAGGCCAGGCCGTTGTAGCCAAAGCCATACATCATCCCGGCCAGTCCGAGCACCGAGGCCGCGCTCATCCAGTTGGAGGCGATGGCCATGCCCGAGCCTACCCTGCTTATCTTACGTCCTGCCGCATAATAATCCGACGGATCCTTGGCGCGAAAGAAAATACCGACGAGCACAAAAGTCACCAGTATTGCGATGAGGATGATGGCAGGACCTGTCTTGAAACTACCTTCCAGTTGCGTGAGGCTGGAGGCATGCAAATTCATGGTCATCATGCCGAAGAAAATGGCTGAGAATATCGTCTTTTTCATACTATTCCGGATTAGGCTATTCAACAACATGCTCCTTTTTTAATCTTCTTTCGATCAATATGTTATAGACGATGCACAGCACTACAAACAGCACCAGCAGGAAGACGGCAGTATAGAAATAATGAAAGGGGAATCCCAGGCAGGGCGTATCGGTGAGGAAGGACTGGTTATGTGTCAGATAGAAGGACATCATATCAGGTAAGGCCTCGAACATAGGGTCTTGAAAGTTAGACGCAAGGGGTATCTGCAGACTGCTGCTGAGGATGGTGGCCTCAAGACTGCCGGGTTGAAGGCCTGTGTAGGCACCTAAAAGGCCGGTAAGGGTGGCTTTCAACTGCTCGATTTCCACCTTTAGGTCCAGATATGCCTGGTTGTTCGCGGTAGAAAGCATGCCCTGCTTTTCCTGAAGCAATGTGGTGGTTTCCATCACACGCTGTTCAATCGAATCAGGAAGCAGGCGGAAGCTTGACAGAGCGATGGCGTTGTGTAACAGTTGTTTGTCCTTTTCAAGGGTATTGTTTTTCCCTTTGACATGCAGCAGGGCTGAGAGCAGACCCTGGTAATCCGACTGAGCGGCTTCACCCTGGCTAACGATTGGCCAGACGGCTTCAAAAGTGGTCAGTGAGGCTTCGGGAACAGGTTTTTCAACGACCCTAAGCAGGATTTGAAAGCCGAAAACGGCCGTTGCCCAGATAAGTAAAATGGTGAGGATCACATTTCTGTTCTTCCTGCCATGCCGGTTGCGAGGCCGGAAGATGCTGAAGTTGTATTGATCGCCGGTGTCCATAGGTCTCAGATGGATTAGGTTTGGCAGCGTTTGTAAGTGAGCAAAAATAGAGATTTTGATTTCGAAGTCCTGATCGGGAATCTTGCAATGTATCATTGATATTGATCAACATAATTAATCAACTATATTTGACATATAATTCCTGAAAGACATGAGAGCCCGAAGAAGTGCAGGTTGTGAGTCGTGTTCCCACCGTTGTGGTTTGTATGATGCCATCCAACTCACAGGCCGCCCGCCCGGATTGATTCAACCCATCCAGGCGCATTTTCGCAAGCATGAAAAGATCTGCCGGCAGGGCGAGCCGGTCAGTCATGCGCTCTACCTTGTGGAGGGAACTGCCAAATTATATATCGAAGGAATCAACGGGCATAACATCATCCTCTATCTCATGAAACCCCCGGCCTACATCGGCTTGCTTTCTTTTTTTGAGAATGTACATTATTCGTATTCCGTGACAGCTATCGAAGACGCGAGGGTCTGTATGGTTGAGCTCTCTGTTCTAAAGGAAATGTACCTTGAAAACCATGAGGTGCTGTTGAAGCTTAATGAAGCCTTCGGGAAATCGGTTGCTTTAATCATGAATAAGATCATCTGCCTGAATCAGAAGAATATACGAGGAAGAATCGCGGAGACTTTACTATATCTTGCCCAGTTCTACAAAAGCGACAGCTTCCATATGTCCCTGACAAGGAAAGAGTTAGGGGAGATGTCGGCCACATCTGAAGAGAATACTGTGCGTTTGTTGACAGAACTGAGGAAGGAAGGTATCATAAGCCTGGAAGGCAGGGATTTAATAATTCAGGATAAAACTTTATTGCAAAAGATCTCTGAGTTGGGCTGACAGTATTTTGATCCGCATATAGGAAATATTTAATCTTGTTTTATCTTTGATATCCGCTTAAAGACGGCGCTTCAATGGGTGCCGGCGTATTTTCATTTTTTAATATTAACTTAAAAATAACCCACATGCGTAATTATTGCACATGGATGGTAATCTTACTGTTGGGATTTACCACAACATGGTTACATGGACAGATAGGCATCAGAGAGAAGATCCGGCAAAAGTCAATGGAAAGGGTAGAGCGCAAGGTCGATGAAAGCATTGATAAAACGCTGGATCAGGTGGAGGGTAAGGACGAAGCCGAAGCTGAGCAAAAGAAAGATGAGGTGGCGCCTGCTGAACCGACCGACAGGCAAAAGCCTCCGGTAGCAGCTACACAGCAGAAGACACCACTCAGCGTGTATTCGAAGTACGACTTTGTCCCGGGAGAGCGGGTGCTGTTCTTTGATGATTTCTCCCAGGATAACGTAGGTGATTTTCCAGCTTTGTGGAATACCAGTAAGGGCGGGGAGGTGATGACGACCAATAACTATCCGGGAAATTGGTTTATGATAAAGGAGGATGGGATGGTCATTCTGGACAAAGGGTTTAAGTTTCCGGAAAACTTCACCCTGGAGTTCGACGTGATTCCGGTACGCCTTTCGGAGGAATGCCAGTCGGCCTGGTTTGATCTGACATTATTATCCAGCGATGAGGAGGGTTTGTTTCCGAAGATGTATGTTCCTGGTCGCTCGGGTATTGCCTTGAATCTCGCAGATCAGTCGGGTGCCATTACCTATGCGACATACAGCGATGCCTCCTATATTCACAATGGTGAGTACGCTAAACCCGAAGGTTTACTGAAAGCCGGCGAGTTAAATCATGTTGCTATCTGGGTTCAGAAAACGAGATTCAGGTTATACCTGCATGGAGAGAAAGTTTTTGATATCCCACGTGCCCTGCAGCCAGGTCATCAGTATGATCAAATAAGGTTCACCACGGCTGAGGATAGTTATCCCCTCATTACCAATGTCCGTATTGCCGATGCCGCACCTGACTTGCGCAGCAAGCTCCTGACAGAGGGGAAGCTGGTCACCCGTGGGATCACCTTCGATTCCGGCTCGGATGTGATCAAACCGGAATCTTATGCGGTACTGAAGGAGATTGCCCAGGTGCTCAAAGAAAATCCCTCACTCAAGGTCCGTATTATTGGTCATACCGACAGTGATGGGAGTGATGCATCCAATCTGGAGCTGTCCAAAAAGCGGGCTGCATCCGTAAAAAAGGCCCTGGCAGGGGAGTTCTCCATCGACAATGCCAGGATGGAAACCGATGGTAAAGGTGAATCAGAGCCCGCCGGGCCAAACACTACACCTGAAGGTAAGGCCAACAACCGCAGGGTTGAGTTTGTCAAAATCTGACATTCCATCGCCCGGATGGAGATGATCTCTTTCATTGTATGAATTATAAATCCATAGATATGAAAAGACTACGCCAATTTGCTGCATTGTGTCAGATCCTGATGTTCATTAGTCTGCAGGTTGCAGCCCAGGTAAACCCCACCCGTACCCTCATAGCCCAGTTGCAGCCAGGCGAACAACCGGTAACTTCCGAATGCTGCTTTGCCCTTAGTGCCGCAAAGAGCAGCGTTTACCTCGTGACTTCCTTCAACGGAAAATTCTATGCTTATGAAAACGGCCAGCGCAAAGGTCCTTTCGCCCCTGCTGATGGTTCATTTCTGAGGGTATGCCCGGAGGACAATAGCTCAGGTTGTGGTTACTATGAACATAGGTTTAATGAAGCGATGTATGGGGATCTCATATCCTACGAGGATGATTTGTTTTCTGTGGATTTCAAGGGAAAGAAATACGGACCTTTCAAGATGCTGGTAAATGCCTATGTGACACCGGATGGATCGCAACTGGCTGGTCTGGCCTTAGATGAGGAGATTCGTTACCACTTCTTTAACTCAGAAGGTTTGATGCAGGATGTGGGGAATAAACTGATATCCATGCATGTAAGTCCTTCCGGCCGCAAGGTAATGGTGGTTGCCGCCAATGAAGCCGGCCTTGATCAGGCACAGCTGCTTAATGTGGATTTTTCGTCAATGACCATGGAGCAGATGCAGGCCTGGGCAAAGGAGATGGAGGAAAAGCAACAAAATGCCCCACCACCTGAGGCGTTTGTTTATTTCAATGATGGGAAGAAGTTTGGACCTTTTAACCCAGCTACCCTTGATGAGCATAATCCTTCCTTTGGCCTGACCTCAGGTGATCATTGGTATATGGTCATCGATTATACCTTATATATTGATGGGATTAAGGTCAAAGACTTCGGTGATACCTATATCAACATCTGTGATGTATGGATCTCGTCTGATGGCAAGCGATATGCTGTTGCTACCTATGATAAGGTAATATTCAGTGATGGCAAGACCTATGCATATCCCCTGACTTTTACATGGTATGAGAAGGGAGGCCAGATATACCTGAGCTGGGTCTCTCTTGAGAATGAGAAGGATGTGGTGTTGTATTCACGTCCGCTGTAACCTTGGATGCTAACCTTAAGGTTTTCTGCTTTTTATCCTGCCCTGTGTAGCCTGATATTGCTGAGTAGTGTTCCTACTCTGCGGTCGCAGCACATCGATTACCGGCAGGAATTTGGCGAGTCCTATTCTGAGGCCATGTCTTACCTGCTGGAAAACACCTGGATGATGGACACCATCGCCAGGCATGGCCGTGATCCTGCCTTTGTCCTGGCCATCGTATTTCCCGAATTGATAAGATATGCGCAATTGCGCGACAGGATAGAAATGCTGGCCCTATCCACCTTATATGTTCAGTACGGTGACAAGTACGCCGACTTTTCTGTCGGCCGGTTTCAAATGAAACCTTCTTTTGCCCGGCAAATTGAGGAGGATTGTCCTGAAGTATTTAGCAAAAGGCTTGGGATAGCCGGTCAGGACCCGGTAAGCGATCGCCGTGAGCGTCTGGACCGCTTAAGAAAACCCGAGTCACAGCTACGCTACCTTCTTTGTTTTTGTGAAATAATGGATCAGCGTTTTAAGGAATACATCTGGCCGCGTGAAGAAGCGCGCCTTCAGGTGTATGCCACAGCATATCATTTTGGTTATAATAAAGATATTGAAGATATTACAAAAGCAGTATCGCAACATTGGTACCATCTTTCGCCTGGCATCGCTCAAAGAAAATATCCATACCCGGAGGTATCGCTCTATTTTTTCAGGCGTATAAAAAAGCATTGAGAAGCTGTTTCAGTCGTCGGTGCTATGGACCCGAATGTGATTTATGCGTTAAGTTTTTTCGCATAGCGACGATTTCAAATACGTTCGATTGTCCATTTATACAAATCTGTTTGTATATTTGAGTCTTGTAAAGGAAAGCCTAGTCTGCCATATTCCATGCTTATTTTAATTGAAAACGTTATGAAGCGAATCATTACATGCGCTATATTGTTGATAACCAGTATATTTATTACTGGAAGTCTCCACGCTCAGGCCCCAAAAGGCCAGATCCAGGGCTATGTGGTATATGCCAACACCATCAATAGCCCATTATCAGGAGTCAAGGTATTTCTGCTGAACCCATCGGGGCAAACCCTGGATTCCACGACATCTGCCTGGAATGGCAGTTTTCTATTCCGGGTACATCCCGGCACGTACAGCTTCCGGCTTCAGATCGACCTGCCCTGGGTGCATGGTGCAGGTAATTCGCTGGACGCCCTCATCGCCCTTAAACATTTTGTCAACCTGGATACCCTGAGGGGCTTGTATTATACTGCAGGCAATGTCAACAACACCAATGGTATCAATGCCACCGATGCCCTGCAGATAGCACAGCGTTTTGCAGGGATCATCAATCAGTTTGTCATCGATGTATGGGTCTGGCAGGGCGATACGGTGACGGTGGTCAATGAGACGCCGGTGCAGGTCGTGCTGCGTGCCCTGATCTCCGGCGACGTGAATGGCAGCTTCATTCCGGCGGCCACGCCACGGCCCTTCATGTGCGGGGATACGCTGACCGATCCGCGTGATGGTCGCAAGTATCCCACCTTGCAGGTGGGGCACCAGTGCTGGATGGGAAAGAACCTGAATGTGGGCCAGCATATTCCCAGTACCAGCACCGGTGGAGCGCATTCTGATGCCCAGGACAATGGCGTGATCGAGAAGTACTGTTACAACAACAACGCAGCCCTTTGCGAAGTATATGGTGGATTGTACGACTGGAATGAAGCCATGCAATACAGCATCGTGGAAGGCAGTCGCGGCATCTGTCCTCCGGGCTGGCACCTCCCTACCGATGCTGAATGGAAAGAGCTGGAAGCCAACCACGATGGTACTTTCTGGCAGGGTCACCCCGTCTGGAACACAAGCGGATTCAGGGGTAGCAATGCCGGCGGCAATATGAAAGCTACCGGAACCACGCATTGGGCAGCTCCCAATACTGGTGCCACCAATCTGTTTGGCTTCAATGCCCTCCCCAGTGGCTACCGCAATACCCTGGGCTTGTTTTTTGGTATGGGTGAACAGGGTTATTACTGGTCTTCCAGCCTGAATGCGGGCATGCAGGCCTGGTACCGCCACCTGCGGTATGATGATGCCCGTATTGCCAGGGATGCAAGTCACCTGATGCAGGGCTTCGCCGTGCGGTGTATCTGGGATACCGCCACATTATGCTGGCCTTACCCCAGCCAGGCCAATGCGGGTCCGGATGTCTTCGGCATTGCCGGAAACACACATACCCTTCAGGCCGTTGCCCCCATCGATGGGACAGGAACCTGGGAGATCATCAGTGGAACAGGCGGAAGCCTGAGCAATATCCACCTGCCTAACGCTGTGCTGCAGGGCCAGTTCTATCAAACGTATACGCTTGTATGGGCTGTCAGGACGCTTTGCGGTGTGACAACCGATACCGTGGTCATTGATTTTGGCTGTGTTCCGATGCCGGACCAGGCCAATGCCGGTCCCGACCAGTCTGCTATTCCGGGTAATTCTGCAACTCTAAATGCCAACACACCTTCTGCCGGCACAGGCGAATGGAGTGTTGTCAGTGGCACCGGGGGCAGCTTCTCAAATGTCAATGACCCTCAGGCTACCTTTACAGGGAATTTCTACCAGTCCTATATATTGTCATGGACCATCACCACTATTTGCGGCAGCACCACCGACCAGGTCACGATTGCCTTCGACTGCGCCCCCATGCCGGATCAGGCGAATGCCGGACCGGATGTGTTCGATATCCCGGGCAACAGCATTCCCATGAATGCCAACACACCCAGCGCAGGTAACGGAGCATGGACCATCATCAGTGGAACAGGTGGTTCGTTCAACGATCCTGGCGCAGCCCAGTCGCTCTTCCAGGGACAGTTCTATGAAACCTATACGCTGGTATGGACCATCACCACCGTTTGTGGCAGCACCAGCGATACCGTTGTGATCGGGTTCTCCTGCGTTCCCATGCCCGACGCTGCCAATGCAGGCCCGGATATGCTTGATATTGCTGCCGACTCAGTATACCTCTCCGCCAATATCCCATCGGCAGGTGCAGGTCAATGGAGCATCCTGGCAGGTGCAGGCGGGTCGCTCATCGATCCTGCCAATCCTGCAACACTGTTCAGGGGACAGTTCAGCACCGCCTATACACTGGTCTGGACCATTACCACCATCTGTGGCAGCACCAGCGATACGGTTGAGATCAGTTTCTACACCCCTCCGCCTTTTGCCTGTGGTACCGATCTGCTGATCGATGACCGCGACGGGAAGATCTATCCGACCGTCCAGATTGGCAACCAGTGCTGGATGGCGAAAAACCTCAATGTGGGTGTCATGGCTACGAGCATCGCCACTTCCCTCATCCCGCATTCGGATGTCACCAATAACGGGATCATTGAGAAGTATTGCTATCAAAACAATATTGCCTATTGCGATACCTTCGGCGGTTTGTATGACTGGAATGAGATGATGGCTTATACCACTATCTCGGGTGGTCAAGGCATCTGTCCGGAAGGCTGGCATGTGCCTTCGGATGCCGATTGGAAGGCGCTGGAAGGTGCAATTGATAGTCAGTTTGGTCCGGATAACCCTGTCTGGGACAATGAAGGATGGCGTGGATCGGATGCGGGCGCCAAGATGCGCGAAGCAGGCACCGCCAACTGGTATATCCCCAATAACGGAGCCACCAACAGCAGTGGTTTCACCGCTTTGCCCGCCGGTTACCGCTATTTCGACGGCAGCTTCCTCAACAAAGGATATTGGGCTTATTACTGGAGCTCCGACAGCGCATCGAGCACCATGGCATGGTACCGCAGCCTGGTGTATTTCAGCCAGCCCATCAACCGGGATGATTATTATAAGGTATTTGGATTCAGCGTCCGCTGTGTCATGGATGTTCAACCGTGATACTGCCCTAAGCGGCGTCAATAGCGTCTGTTGCTGATAGATAACCCCGGCCAGCTTAAAGCTTGACCGGGGTTATTTTATAATTGCTTGAAAAGGGCCAATCGTCCTTTATCTCATGACTTAAGGCTGTTAAGCTGGTCCAGAATCACCGCGATCTTGGCTTCAGCATCCGCCTTCTTTCTGCGTTCAACAGCAACGACCTGCTCCGGGGCGCTGCTGACGAAGCGTTCGTTCTGGAGTTTCTTTTCAACCGACGACAAGAAACCGCGGGCATAGGACAGCTCCGTTTCGAGACGTGTGATTTCGGCCTCAATATCCACCAGACCAACTGCCGGAATGAAGTATTCCGTTGCACCAACGAGAAATCCCAGGCTTCCCTCAGGCTTTGTGTCAATATATTGAACGGATTCCAGTCCACCGAGTTTGATAATGACGCTGTCGAAGGCCGCATCAATGGATCGTCCATTCTGAATTCTGACCAGGAGTTGCAGTTTCTGCCGGGGTGGGATGTTTTTATCAGAGCGCAGGCTGCGGATGGCGATGATGACCTTTTCGGCCACCTCCATGCGTTCGATCACTATCTCGTCATAACTTTTGCCAAGCGGCATCTTCGAAACCATGATACTGTCTCCCGCGCCTTCTTCCTTCACCATCTGCCATATCTCTTCCGAAAGGAAAGGCATAAACGGATGCAGCAGTTGCATGAGTCGGGCCAGGAACTGTGTTGTGGCATTCAGCGTGCGACTGTCGATGGGCTCCCCAAAAGCTGGCTTGATCATCTCCAGGTACCAGGAACAGAAGTCATCCCAAATGAGCTTGTAGAGGCCCATGAGGGCATCTGATATGCGGTATTTTGCAAAATGATCTTCCAGGGAGGCCATGGCCTGGTTCATTCTGGCTTCAAACCAACTGACTGCCACGGCTGCGTGCTGCGGTTGTTCAAGACCTGCATCTTCTTTCCAGCCTTTGATCAGGCGCAGGGCATTCCAAACCTTGTTGCTAAAATTTCTTCCCTGCTCACAGAGGGCCTCATCGAAGGGGAGGTCGTTGCCGGCCGGGGAGGTCAACAGCATGCCCACTCTGACGCCATCGGCGCCGAAACGTTCAATGAGTTCAAGGGGTTCCGGACTGTTGCCCAGGGATTTGGACATTTTTCTGCCCAGCTTGTCCCGCACGATGCCTGTGAGGTAAACATTTTTGAAGGGCACTTCGCCCCGGTACTCCAGGCCTGCCATGATCATCCTGGCCACCCAGAAGAACAGGATCTCCGGTGCTGTAACGAGATCGTTGGTCGGATAGTAATACCGGATATCCGGGTTTTCGGGGTCACGGATGCCATCGAAGACGGAGATAGGCCAGAGCCAGGAGCTGAACCAGGTGTCGAGCACATCTTCGTCCTGCCTCAGGTCTTCATCCCTTAGGGAGGGGTTGTGTTTTTGAGCAAGGAGGAGTGCTTCTGCGCGGCTGACTGCTACGACGATCTCCCCGTCGGGCAGATAATAGGCCGGGATACGCTGTCCCCACCAGAGTTGGCGTGAGATACACCAATCCCTCACATTCTCCATCCAATGCTTGTAGGTATTGATGAACTTGGCCGGATGGAAGGCAATACGTCCATCCACTACCGCGTCAAGGGCAGGCTGGGCCAGGCCTTTCATCTGGAGGAACCATTGCATCGACAGTTTGGGTTCGATGACTTCATCCGTACGTTCAGAGAAACCTACTTTATTGATATAGTCTTCTGTTTTGACGAGATGACCGGCCTGTTCCAGGTCGATTACGATTCTTTTACGGGCTTCGAAGCGGTCCACTCCGACATAAAGCTGGGCTTGCGGACTGAGTGTCCCGTCGTCATTCAGGATATCGATACCAGGGAGCTTATGTTTGATCCCGATGTGGTAGTCGTTTTCATCGTGGGCAGGGGTGATTTTGAGGCAGCCCGTTCCGAATTCCATGTCCACATATTCATCCTGAATGATGGGGATGCTGCGCCTGAGCAGCGGCAGCAATACCCTGCGTCCGTGGAGGTGCCGGAAGCGTTCATCGTCCGGATGTACACAAACAGCGGTGTCTCCGAGGATGGTTTCAGGCCGTGTGGTGGCGATGGTAACCCATTCGTCAGGATTGTCTTCCAATTGATAGCGCACATAGTACAGTTTGGACTGTACTTCTTTGTAGATAACTTCTTCATCTGAGAGGGCCGTCAGGGCTTTGGGATCCCAGTTGACCATACGCACCCCGCGGTAGATGAGGCCTTTGTTGTAAAGGTCGACAAAGACCTGGATCACAGAGGCGTACATATGCTCATCCATGGTAAAGCAGGTACGTTCCCAGTCGCAGGAGGCCCCCAGTTTCTTGAGTTGTTCCAGGATAATGCCGCCATGCCTTTCTTTCCATTCCCAGGCATGCCCAAGGAAGGATTCCCTGGTCAGTGAGGATTTTTCAATGCCCTTCTCCCGCAGCATGGCTACGACCTTTGCTTCGGTAGCGATGGAGGCATGGTCGGTGCCAGGAAGCCATAATGTGTTCTTGCCCAGCATCCTGGCACGGCGCACCAGGACATCCTGCAGGGTATTGTTCAGCATATGACCCATATGCAGTACCCCTGTGACATTGGGCGGGGGTATCACGATGCAGAATGGTTCACGGTCGTCAGGCTCTGAACGAAAGTACCCCTGATCGAGCCAATATTTGTACCATTTATCCTCGGTCAGGGACGGATCATATTTTGAAGGAATCTCCATCGGAAAGGACAGGGTTTAGATTTGAAAAACAGGGGGCAAAGGTACGTAAATAATGCTGATTGGGAGGAGAGGTGATGAGGAATTAGGGATGAGGAATTAGTAATCAGGTAATTACGAATTACGAATTACGAATGCTCGCTGATCATTGTCAACTGTTCGCTGCTAACTGATCGCTGACAGGAGGCCATTTTGTGCTTCAAATATTATTTATAAAAATGCTTGACTTAT
>JAGNHN010000094.1 GCA_018001695.1 Lentimicrobiaceae bacterium | reverse complement strand
ACCTTTACTATTTTTTCAAGCCTGGCGATATTTGCTGCCGGCCCGCCCGGTCCCATCTCGGTGTCATCAGCCCCACGCAGTCCAATGGTAATGATGCTTTCAAAATCCCTGTTCCGACGTATGCCGTCACGCCAGAATTTCAACAGGGTGTCTTCATGGTGTGTCCAGCTCCAGCTTCCCAGGGTTTTCTGATACCTGCGGTCCCATTCCTTCTGTGCCCTGATCATCGGTTCCTGGTGGCTGGTGCCCATGACGATACCGTATTCGTCAGCCAGGGCAGCATTCCGAAGGTCATCTTCATTGAATGCGTTGTTCCACATTGCCGGCCAGAGGTAGTTTGCCTTCAACCGGAGAAGCACCTCGAAAATCCTTGAATAGAACTCACTGCCATAGTTGGCTATTCCGGGGGGTATCGGTGGGTTGGCAGAGGGGGTTACCTCGCCATATTTATAAGCTACCCATCTTGTCAGGGCCGGGTACTCATCATTCAGGAATATCCCGCGGTATCTGACAGAGGGTTCGCCCCATTCATGACGACCAGGGTTTACATATAGTTCACTGCTTTTGCGTACCGGTACATCAACCCACCAGTGCCATGGTGACATCCCTGCCTGTCGCGAGATTTCGTATATTCCGTAGATGGTGCCCCGCTTGTCACTGCCTGCAATAACAAGCGCACTCTTCACTCCCGGAAAGGGCTTTTCAACAGTCTGGATAACAAAAGACTCCCACTTGCCATTTATGGCGTCAGCATCAATCTTTTTCCTTTTGATCAGGCGGTCTATCGTGGTGCTTTTACCTATCGTCCCTGCTATTATCATGAATTCAGCCCTGGGGGGTTTTGAGGCGGTGATAAGATCCGGTATTACGCCTGTAATATGGCCAAGGTCATTCTGCAGGTCGGTAAAGGCTCTCGTCACCCCCGGCCACTCATCGGGGCTGATGAAGAGTGAGCCACACCGGCCTCCGGAAGCAAGGACGAAAGAACCGTCGCTCTTTTCCGTTGAGATAATCACAGTGGTCTCTCCCTGGCTAAATCCTGGCAGGCAGATGAGGAAAAGGGATGGCAGAACCGATTTGAAAATGGCCTGTAAATCACCGAGTCTGGCAGCAACGGCTTTTTTCATTGACGGATTGTTTTAATCAGTTTATTGCAGCTCAATCACAACAGTTGTCACCGATTGAGGCTTCAGAACAAAGCGCTGTCCGGGGCCGGCAGGCTGAATCGTTTTATAAGACACAACAGCATCTGTCTGCATAGCCCGTACTGACTTGACAATCTTACCTGTCACATCGAAATCGTAAATTGCAGATTCAAGGTTCGGATTAACCGCAACAACCGTGATTTTTTTGCCAGTCGGATCAATGAATCCACACATCGGCATCAGGGGTGACAATACTTTAATCCTGACATAGCCCTTATCAACTTCCTTTGAGAAGTGCTTCATCACATAGTAAAACGGGGTCAGGGTATAGGCTCCTGATGGGCTCAGCTTGATCATTGAGTCATTGTTGGAGTCAGCCCATGCCATCAACCAGTAGATATACCCTGCAGCATTGGCTTCGTTTATGTTCTGGATGATGAACCATGCAGTGTTGAGCCAGGTGAAGTTGGAGTATTCGGTCATGATGCAGGGTTTGTTGCCATATGTATCACGTATCATGTTGAGATCCGACTTTGTCTGGGCAATCAGCGCCGAGGAGGGGAAATTGTAGGTGTGATAGGCATAGGCTGCAAGGGATTCCTTGTTCTTGATCGGGTCTGAGAAAACGGCGAATGTGTTGCCACCCAGCTTACCGCTGTAACCTATGTTTTCTGCCTCGGGTCCGATCATCATCGGTGGGTTCGATCGAGTGCTGATCTTGTTGTATACTGCGTCAAAGGCAGCGTTATAACCAGGGAATTCCGCTGTTTCCGCCGGCCTCCACTCGCAGGTCTCCCAGTCGGGGGTAATCCATCCCGGCTCATTCTGAATGCTTATGTAGTCAGGATTGAACTGCAGGTTATCCAGAAGGTCATTCCAATAGTCACCGAAGGCCTCGTACATAAACACCCCGTTATTCCTTTTCAGGGTACCTTCGCGCAGGTTGTTGTTGCTTTTCAGCGCAGAAGGAGGGGTCCAGGAGCTGACCAGTATCTGTATCCCCGGATTGAACTGTTTAGCCATCGCATACAAATCACCGGTTACATTCCACAGCGTCTTTATAGAACTGTTCTCCATGGTGGCAGGGCTTTTGACGCCAGGGTATCCTGCAGGATAGTAATTGTTCTTAAACCTGATTATATCAGTTCCGAGGTCCTCGAAGAGTAGCTTGCATATCTGCTCCTTCTGAGGGCTTGAGGTGACTCTCTCGGAATACCATGTAAGTGACCCTCCGAAGCCTATCATCTCCTGGTAACTTACCGCCGGATCAATTACGGCTTTATTTATTTCAGGTTCAATTACCGGATCTGGCGGGCCCTCAGGATCACCGCAGAACTGGCCAAGCAGGATAATTCCTGCTGAAATTGCAAAGACTGTCAGTCTTTTCATAAGTTCAGAATTCATTAAACATCCGGACCATGTCAAACAAGGTCCTGTACCAATCAGGGTGCCGGGATTTCAAAAAACGGATAGCACCGTCTTATGCAGATTTACAATACGTTCCACATAAATTTTACATTAAAGCAAAGATAGTGATTAATTGTCAATGTATCCCTTTTCAAACGAACCATAACAACACTGCATCACCAAGTCCGGGCTTCAGCCCTGGGTACCTGCACCTGTTATGATCACCCGGGCTTCAGCCCTTGTTTTGATGGTTGAAAAAACGGAATTTTAAAATAAATTGATAGATTTACCAAAGGTTTTCTCCGTGAAAAAGCTTTTTTTTGGACCGCCTTCAATGGGATCAACTGGTTCCGTGGAATGGGGTTGATTAACAGGTGTATGTAAATCTCCAACTAATAATAAAAAAGCATGAGCCTAACTTCTCAAAAAATCTCAGTGTTCGAAAAAATAGGGTATAGTCTGGGAGACTTTGCTGCGAACCTGGTTTTCCAAACACTGATTACTTATTTAGCTTATTTCTATACGGACATTTATGGGCTGAAAAGCACCGATGCCTCGATAGTAATGCTGATTGTCGGCCTGGTTGCCGCATTTGGGTTTAACCCGCTGATTGGCATATTGGCTGACAGAACCAATTCGAGATGGGGCAAATTCCGGCCCTGGATATTATTCACTGCTATTCCTCTTGGCGTTATTGCCATACTGGCCTTTTCAACGCCGGACTTTTCATACAAGGGGAAGTTAATCTATGCAACTACAACCTATACTCTGTTGTTGTTGATGTATGCTTCCAGCAATCTTCCGTATGCAGCACTGAGCGGTGTCATAACCGGTGATATGGGAGAAAGAAACAGTATCTCATCGTATCGTTTCGTTGCTGTGATGTTTGCACAGTTCTTTGTACAGGTGTTCATGCTGCCGATTATTGAATATGTAGGCCATGGAGATAAAGCCGCCGGGATTGAATCAGTTATGACCTGGATGTCAGTCATTGGCACTGTAATGTTAATTATATCATTTCTTTCAACCAGAGAGCGTATCGTTCCGGATGTGGAACAACAATCATCAGTTAAGGATGACCTTTCTGATCTTTCGAAGAACAGACCATGGCTTATAATGCTTGTCTTAACCATATTGGTGTTCGTCACTCTTGCGATGAAAGGAGGCGCCTATGTGTATTATTTTAATAATTACGTAGATGAAGCTGCCCTTACCAGATTTATTCACCCGATTATTACCGGTCTGTCAGGTATAGGTATCAATTTCTTTGGATCGGACCCGGTTTCTGCAGGCTTTGGTTTATTTAATGCAGGAGGGATAATCTTTATGATTGTCGGAATATCATTATCTAAGAAGCTCGCAGATAAATACGGTAAACGTGATGTTTATAAGTATGGTTTACTTGCTGCTGCCATTTTTGTTCTGATCTTTATATTTTTCAAACCCGAGAGTGTAATCTTAATGTTCACATCGCAGATTCTGCATGGATTTACTTATGGGATTACCATCCCCATTCTTTGGGCCATGATTGCTGATGTTGCTGACTATTCAGAATGGAAAACAAACCGCAGGGCAACGGCCATAATATTTTCTGCAATGATGGTAGGCCTTAAGGCAGGGCTTTCAATAGGAGGCGCCCTTGTTGCATGGATCCTCGGTCTGTATGGGTACATCCCTATAGAAGGTACAGTTGCCGGGGCAGAAATTATTCAGCCTGAAACTGTCGCTACAGGAGCAAAAATGCTTGTCAGTGTGTATCCGTCCATCCCATTCCTTATCGGAGTCGGATTATTGTTCTTCTATGTTATTGATAAAAAAATGGAGGTAAAAATTGAGTCAGAACTGCATGCCCGCAGGGGACAGGTAGTTGCATAACCGATTATAATTAAACAAATAGATTATAATGAAAATCAAGACTATTACTGCAATAATTGCCATTATTTTTATGTCAAACATATACGCTATGGCGCAAAAGACAATAGCCAAGGCTACCAAAGGCAAATTCCTTTTTGGAGTAGCTGTTAACATGCAACAGGTTAACGGCAATAACCCCATAGAATCAGAATTGATTGCAAGGGAGTTCAAT
>JAGNHN010000051.1 GCA_018001695.1 Lentimicrobiaceae bacterium | reverse complement strand
CGTTTTTCAACCAAATCTGATCTTGCAATTTCCCAGAACGATTTATTTACCAGTTATTAATTTTTGTCACTCATAATAATAGCCCCTTTTTAGAGGGGACTCAACTTTCAACTTTCAACTTTCAACTCCAATAAACACCCTAAAAAAGATGAGGTCCTGGAGAAATATGTGGTGTATTGCCAGGGCATGCCTGCCACCCGGCGAAAACATCGTATTTTTGCCCTCCCCGCATCCATTGGTTTGTCTTCAATTGGGTCAATAACATGAAAAGATATATCCTTGCTTTCCTTGTACTGCTGCCTGTTATTGTGCAGGCGCAATCCACAACATGGTCATTTCCAGCAAAAACAGAGGGCTTCCAAACGGAAGAAATCCTGGAAACCTCATTCGCGTTCAGCATCGGTATCTCCGGGATGACGATCATGACAACGGAAAGAACAGCAGGCACCTTCAACATTATCGATCTGCCGGGTAGTATGCGAAATCTCGCAATCCCTGGTTACCCGGACCTTCCCCTGATCACCCGGCTTATTGCTTTGCCGGAAGGCGCAATCCCGGAAATAGATATCCTGGAGGATGCCAGCCAGACGGTTGATCTGAAAATCCGGCACAACGCCCATCCCATCATCCCGGTACAGCCCTCTGTATCAAAAGCCGATGATCCTGCCAGCCAGCCCTTCCACTACCTGCGTGAGGTCTATCAGCAGGATGCATTCAGCCAGCAGAAAATAGTCAGTATCGAGTACCTGGGACGGATGCGTGGTGTTCGCATCGCCCGTATCAGCATATCCCCGTTCCGGTATAACCCGGTGCGCCAACTCCTGGAGGTTCATCATAGCTTGACGATCCGGGTTCGGTACACCGGCGCAGACCTGGGCGCTACCCGCGCTATGCGTGAAAAATATACTTCACCTGTGTTCAGACAGAGCCTGCATACCCTGGTCAATTATCCGGAAGCCACGCAGATGCAGGTCATACAGCAGGCTCCGCTGAAGATGGTGATCGTCTCTGACCCGGCCTTCCAGCAGGCTTTGCAGCCCTTTATCGCTTGGAAGATCCGTAAAGGCTTCAAGGTGATCGAGGCGTATACGAGTAATCCGCTTGTAGGTAATACGACCACCTCTATCAAGGCCTACCTGCAAAACCTTTACCAGGGCGCGACCCCCACCGATCCGGCGCCCAGCTTTGCAATCCTGGTGGGCGATGTTGCCCAGATTCCGGCCTTCACGGGTACCACAGGCAGTCACCCTTCTGACCTGTATTATTTTGAATATGATGGAAGCGGGGACTATTTTCCGGAGCTTTTCTATGGCCGCTTCTCTGCCAACAACCTCGCCGAGCTGCAACCGCAAATCGATAAGACATTGCAATATGAGCAGTTTCTCCTGCCCGATACTTCTTTTCTGAACAGGGTTGTCATGGTTGCCGGCGTCGACAGTTACTACGGCAGCACGCATGCCAACGGACAGATCAACTACGGCAATGCATATTATTTCAATGCTGCCCATGGCTTGTCTTCCAGCACTTATCTTTATCCCGCTTCGGGCAGCAGCAGCAGCCAGATCAGGGCTGACATCAGCAATGGCGTTGGATTTGCCAACTATACCGCGCATTGCGGTACTACAGGATGGTCCGATCCCTCCTTTACCACCGCACACATCAGTAACCTGGAGAACAACCACAAGTACCCCCTGGTGATAGGCAACTGCTGCCTTTCCAACAAGTTTGACCAGACCTGTTTCGGTGAGGCCCTGGTGCGGGCCGCCGGAAAAGGTGCGCTGGGCTATATCGGCGGTTCCAACAATACGCTGTGGGATGAGGATTTCTACTGGAGTGTTGGCGTAGGGACACCGGGTGCCAATCCCACCTATGCCGGAACCGGGCTGGGAGCCTATGACCGGCTTTTCCATGACCATGGAGAACCACGGTCAGAATGGTATGAGACCAATGGACAGATCATTATGGCCGGCAACCTGGCTGTTACGGCTTCCACCTCCACTGAAATAAAGTATTACTGGGAAATATACCATCTTATGGGAGATCCTTCCGTGATGACCTATTTCAGTGCACCTCCGGCCCTGCCGGTGACGCATGCGCCTGTCCAGCCACTTGGATTGAACACCTTCAATGCTGTCACCGTGCCTTACGCTTATGCAGCCCTCAGCATGAATGGCATCCTTCATGGTGCTGCTTTCGCCGATTCCCTGGGGCAGGTCAGTATGAACATCCTTCCGTTCACCACTCCCGGTTATGCCCATCTTGTGGTTACCAGACAAAACAGGCAGCCTTACATCGACAGCGTCCTGGTGGCTTCGCCCAATGGTCCTTTCGTCCTGATGAACCAGGTCGTGCTGAAGGATACTAATGGCAACGGCAACGGACGCGCTGATTTTGGAGAACCCATCACATTCGATGTCTCAGTGGTCAATTATGGCAATGCCATGGCCGGGCAGGTCAGTGTACGGCTCAGCACAGCAGATACCTTCGTGACCATAACGGATAGTCTTGAAAGCCTTGGTTGGGTTGGCGCCGGCGATACCGTCATGCTCCCGGCAGGCTTTGCTGCTCAGGTCCATCAGCACATTCCGGACGCCCATCAGGTGCCCTTCCAGCTGCATATCAGCGACACCGCCGGCAACAGCTGGAGTTCAGCATTCTTCATGAAATTGCATGCACCCAACCTTAGGATTCGGGATATCAGCATTATGGACCAGGTTGGCGGCAATGGCAATGGCAGCATTGATCCGGGTGAGGTCATCCAGCTAGTGATAAGGGCCGCCAACGAAGGGCATTGCAATGCCCTCAATGCCATGGCGACGCTGGTAACCTATAGTCCGCTGGCATCCATCAATAATGCCCAGATTATCCTGGATACACTGAAGGAAAATCAGGAGGTGAACCTTGTCTTCGATGTCTATGTCGCGCATGCTGCACTTCCCGGAGATGTAATCGAAGTGCATTGCAGCCTTGGCAGTGGCCTGTATATTGCCCAGCAGTCCTTTGCCCCAATGGTAGGCAGTCAGGTTGAAGACTGGGAGACGGCTACCCTGACCAAATTCTCATGGGTCAGCGGTGGCAGTCAGCCCTGGTATGTTGTGAATACCGGCGCCTATGAAGGAGATTATGCCGTCCGGTCAGGTAGTATCGGAAATACGGCCTCCTCTTCCCTGGAACTCACCATGACCGTCCTGTCCAATGACAGCATCTCGTTCTACAGAAAGGTTTCCTCTGAATTGGATTATGACTTTCTGGAATTTTATATCGACAATAACCTGAAGGAGCAGTGGTCAGGCCAGAAGGACTGGGCCAGGGCCGTGTATGCTGTCCAGCCGGGTCAGCGCAGCTTTCGCTGGGTTTATGTCAAGGACTGGTACCTGGCATCCGGCAGTGATTGTGCCTGGGTTGACCTGATCCACTTCCCTCCGGCTGCGGGTATCGTGACCGGCCGGGAGACGCCGGCGACTGTGTCAGCAGATGTCAGGGTATATCCCAATCCTGCGCAGGATGAGGTCACTGTCGATGTCATCATGCCTCGCGATGAGGAGGCGACCCTTTCTTTATATGATCTTCAGGGCCGGCTCCTGTACGTTACCACGCTGCCTGCAACGGGCGAACAAATGCGCCATGATCGGCTCGACCTATCTGGTTATCAGGCTGGAATCATGCACCTGACTGTCAAAACGAAAAACACACAAATTAGTCGCCGGATCGTGGTCTTGCGCTAGGGTTGGAACAAGATTCTGACCAGGCCTGGCAACCTTTCAGGCATATAATGTGTTTAGATAGCATACTTTTGTTGAACTGTATATTTTTTCTCCATGCGTCAGACAGCGCTGAAAATACTATGGATAGCTGCGATCCCGGGGTTCTTATTCATGACCTCATGCAAACGCAGGCAGGCATCTGGTAACCCTTCCGGCGAGGCTCCGGCCTTGTTGGTAGATGCCTATATTGCTCAGCCTTTATCGTCAGCACAGCCCTTGCTGACAACAGCCAACCTGCTGCCTTATGAGGAGGTGGAGCTGAAAGCGCCGGTATCCGGAACTGTGATGGGAATATTTTTCACTGAAGGACAGCAGGTTAGAGAGGGCCAGTCTCTCGTGCAGCTCGACGACAGGATATGGAAGGCCCAGATCAGCGGATTGAAGGCCCGGTTGTTGTCTGCCGAAAGTGAGCTGAAGCGGAATGAAGCCCTGTTAAAGGTGGAAGGCGTGAGCCAGGAGGCCGTGGACCAAAGCAGGGCAGCAGCGGAGGAACTAAAAGCGAAAATAGAAGAACTGAGTGTATATGTAGGATTAGCGAATATCAAAGCGCCTTTCAGTGGCCAGCTGGGCATGCGGAATTTCAGTGTTGGCACTTACCTGACGCAGGGACAGACGATCACGCGCATTGCGCAAAACCATAAGTTAAAGGTGGAATTTGATATCCCCAGCCTGTATGTGCAGCATATCCGGGAGGGCATGACGGTGCAGGTGGTCACACATGGGGATACCAGTCTGGCCGGCATTTACGCCATCGATCCGGTGGTGAGTACCACTTCCCGGACCCTGAAGGTGAGGGCGATGATCGCATCGAACCAGCATGGACTTATTCCCGGGGATTTCAGCGAGGTGCATCTTCAGCCAGTCCTTCAGAACGATATTCTTGCTGTACCAACAGATGCCATTGTTCCTGAGCTGGGTGCCCAGACAGTGTTCGTGGTCAGCGCAGGCAAAGCTGTGAAAAAAACCGTAGAACTGGGCAGTCGAACCCCTGCCCTGGCCGAAGTACTGAGCGGGATACAGGCCGGAGACACTGTGATCACTACCGGGATCTTGCAAATCAGACCAGATATGCCGGTTCGTGTTCGTCAGATCATTAATATACAGCAGCCATGACCCTCTCAGATCTCAGCATCAAGCGACCGGTACTGGCAAGCGTTTTTGCCATCGTCATCGTCCTGCTGGGCGTCGTGAGCTATTTCAGCCTTGGGGTCAGGGAGTATCCGAGTGTGGATCCACCGGTGGTAGCCGTTATCACCAATTATCCGGGCGCGAATGCCGCCATCATCGAATCACAGATCACTGAGCCTCTGGAAGAGGTGATTAACAGTGTGGCCGGGATCAAATCCCTGACATCCAGCAGCACCGACGGCAGGAGTACCGTTACGGTGGAGTTTCTGACCAGTGTGGAATTGGAAAACGCCGCCAATGATGTGCGGGACAAGGTATCGCAGGCTGTGCGTCAGCTTCCGCCGGATGCCGACCCTCCGGTGGTTTTCAAAGCCGATGCCGATGCTCAGACCATTCTCACCATAACCGTTCAGAGTGATCAGCGCAGCCTGCTGGAGTTGTCGGAAATAGGTAACAACATTTTCAAGGAACGCCTGCAGACGGTTCCCGGGGTCAGCAATGTGCGCATCTGGGGAGAGAAGAAATACGCCATGCGTTTGTACCTGGATCCGGTCAGGCTGGAATCCTTCCGCCTCACGCCACTGGATATCCGGTCAGCCCTGCAGGCTCAGAATGTCGAGCTACCCGCAGGCCGCCTGGAAGGAGAACGGACGGAGCTCACAATCAGAGCACTGGGACGGCTCAACACCCCGGAGGAGTTTGAGGACATGGTCATCGCCCGCAGGGGAGACAACCTGGTCCGGCTGCGCGACGTTGGCAAAGCTGTGATCTCGCCGGAGAATGAGCGCACCCTGTTGCGTGGCAACGGGGTCATCCCCATGATAGGCATAGCGCTGCAACCCCAGCCTGGTGCCAACCACATTGAGATCGTCGACGAAGCCTTCCGCCGTGTGGAGCTCATCAAAAAGGAGCTCCCTCAGGACATCATGCTGAATGTCGCACTGGACACCACCCTTAGTATCCGGAAAGCCCTTACCGAAGTGATGGAAACCATTTTCCTGGCCTTTGGGCTGGTGCTGCTCGTCATATTCTTCTTCCTGCGCAGCTGGCGCACCACGCTGATTCCAGTCATACTGATTCCTATCTCCCTCGTCGGCACGTTTGCTGTATTGTATGCCGCCGGCTTTTCCATCAATGTCCTTTCCCTGCTGGGGCTGGTTCTGGCCACTGGTCTCGTTGTGGATGATGCCATCGTGGTGATGGAGAACATCTATTCCAAGATTGAGAAAGGGATGAATCCGGTTCAGGCTGCCTTCAAGGGATCCAGGGAGGTTTTCTTTGCCGTTATCTCCACTTCCATCAGTCTGATCTGCGTGTTTTTACCCATCTTTTTCATGGGAGGACTGACAGGCAGGCTGTTTCGCGAGTTTGCCATGGTGGTAGCCGGTGCTATCGTCCTTTCCACCTTTGTATCACTTTCGCTCACCCCCATGATGAGCGCACGCATTCTCAGGTCTTCCGAGCGCAAGGGCCGGGTGATGCAGGCCTTCAAAACGATTGTCGACCGACTCATCGCCTGGTACGGACGTTCGCTGGGATGGTTCATGGCGCGCAGGTGGCTGGCCTTTCCCGTGATTGTGGTGACTGCCGGTTTGATATACCTCTTCAACGCCCAACTGCAAAGAGAACTGGCGCCGATGGAAGATAAAAGCGGGCTGCGTATCGTGGCTACCGCTCCTGAAGGTACCTCATTTGAGGCCATGGATGCCTATCAGCGCATGTTGCTGGAGATGGTGGATACCATGCCTGAAAAACGCTTCATGCTGGGGATCACCGCACCCGCTTTCGGCTCTTCCACTTCCGTCAATTCTTCTTTTGTGCGTATTTCGCTCAAGTTACCGGATGAACGAAAGAAAAGCCAGATGGCGCTGGCTTCGGAGCTCAACCGCCAGCTTCGTCAGCATACTTTTGCCCAGGCTTTTGTCGTGCAGGAGCCCACCATCAGTGCCAGTCGTGGTGGACGCGGCGGCCTGCCCATACAGTTTGTGCTGCAGGCTCCTGACCTTGACCGCCTGAAAGAAGCCATCCCGAGGTTTATGGAAAAAGCACAGACCGATCCCACTTTTGATGTGGTTACCATCGACCTGCGTTTCAACAAACCGGAATACACGGTAGAGATCAACCGCACCAAGGCCCTGGATATGGGGGTCAGCGTGCAGGATATTGCACAGTCCTTGCAGGCTTATCTAAGCGAGCAGCGCATGGGGTATTTCATCCGCGACGGCAAGCAGTATTATGTGCTGGTTAGCGCTCGTAAGGAAGACCGGAACGAGCCCCTGGATCTGAGCCGGCTCACGGTGCGCAATGCCAGCGGAGAGATGGTCAGTCTGGATAACCTCGTAAGTCTGCATCTGGAGAGCCGGCCACCACAACTGTTGCGCTACAACCGCTTCGTGGCCGCCACCGTTAGCGCGGCTCCGGCACAGGGAAAAACCATCGGAGACGGCATCGAAGCCATGGAACGTATTGCAGATGAAGTGCTGGATGACTCCTTCTCCACCACCCTGGCAGGAAGCTCTTCCGACTACCGTGAAAGCTCTGGCAACGTCATGATGATCTTTGTCTTTGCCCTGATCCTGGTCTATCTGACCCTGGCAGCTCAGTTTGAAAGCTACCGGGATCCCCTGACCATCATGTTTACCGTTCCCCTGGCCCTGGCCGGTGCCCTGATGTCGCTCTTCTTATTCGGTCATACCCTGAACATCTTCAGCCAGATCGGCATCATCGTGCTCGTTGGGATTGTCACTAAAAACGGCATCCTGATCGTGGAATTTGCCAACCAGAAGCGGGAGCAAGGTTACAGCCTGGCCGATGCAGCCCGGGAAGCGGCCATGCAGCGATTCAGGCCCATTCTGATGACAAGTATGGCGACCATCCTGGGGTCACTGCCGATTGCACTCGCGCTGGGGGGAGCTTCCACCAGCCGCATCCCGATGGGTGTCGCCATCATAGGCGGATTGCTGTTCTCCCTCATCCTGACCCTGTTCGTGATACCATCCCTGTATACCTATATCACCGCCAAAACCAGAAAGAAATATGTGGAAGAATAAGCTCTTCGCTGCTCTCCTCGGCCTGTTGCTGGTGATGCCGGCAAGCCCTGTGGGGGCGCAGGACAGCCTGGTCCTGAAAGCGCTCATTGATAAGGTGCTGATAGAAAACTACAGCCTGAGGATCAGCCGTAACCAGGCTGCCATGGCCGCGAACAACAACAGCCTGGGCAGGGCCGGTTTCTTGCCGGAGGTGTATGTCGAGGGAAGTCAGAATATCAGTACGTACAACACCCGTCAGGAGCTGTTTACCGGGGTTGTCCGTGAGGGCGCTTCGGCCAGAAATACGGCACTCAATGCCCTCGTCAATGTAAATTGGAACATCTTCGACGGATTCATGATGTTTGCCCAACGCGACAAGCTGGGATATCTGGAAAATCTAGGCGCGTTCGAGACGCGATACCTGATTGAACAAACCGTTGGCGACGTGGTACTGGCCTATTATCAGCTCGTGCGTGAGACCGCCATGCTCAGGAATCTCGAGGCGCAGTTGCATACTTCCCGTTTTCGCTACGAGCTGGAGCGCAAGCGCATGGATATCGGTGCCGGGAATGCACTCCAGCTCAACCAGGCACAGGTGGATTATTTCAGCGACAGCAGCGCCTTTCTGGAGCAGCGCAACCTGATACGGGGCCTTGAGATACAGATAAATACCTTTACCCAGACCAATCCGGCAGCCCCATTCATGATCGCGGATACCGGTTTCAACCTGGTTCCCCTGCTTCCCAGAGATGCGGCAGGTGCCAGGGCCCGTGAAATTCATCCGCAGTTGAAGATGGCCCAGCTCGAAGAGCTGATCTCCGCTGCCGATCTGCGGATACAGCGTGCTGCTTACTATCCTGTCATTGGATTATTCGGACGCTATAGTTATGCTTACCAGACCAGCGAGATTGGCTTTGCTGAGACCAGCCGCAGTCTTGGTCCGCAGTTTGGGGTCAGCATACGCATGAACCTCTTTAATGGAGGGGTAACCAGGATGGATACCAGAAACGCGCTGAAGCAGCTCGAGAATGCTTCCTTGTCGGAAGACAGGACCCTGTATCTGCTTCTGGCTGATCTTGAGTTATTGTATAGCCGTCATGCATCCTATGGACATCAATTGGGTCTTGCGCTTCAAAACCTGGAAGCGGCGAACCGTTCCTTCTCCATAGCACGCACCCAATGGGAGCAAGGCCGCATCGATGGTTATGAATTCAGGTTGACGCAGTTGGCGCAGGTCAACGCAGGCCATCAGGTTATCCGTTTACAACACATCCTGAAGACCATCGAAGTTGAGATTGATTTACGCACCGGCGGGCTGGCGGAGAGGTATCTTTGAGCAGCGATCAGTTGTCAGCGGTCAGTTGGCAGCGATCAACGAGCATTCGTAATTCGTAATTCGTAATTACCTGATTCCTAATTCCTAACACCTAATTCATAATTGACCAACTGGCGGGTTAGAAAACATTTTGCCGGCGTATATTGATGCCAGCTAACACCCATCTCCGGCCAAGTAATGGAGGGTAACATTTGAGACGACAGGAATAATCGTTGACCTGACACATGTTGTTAGTTTTACAGTGACGTGGATATCTGTAGTTTATAATTCTATCACCATTTACATACATCGAAATTTTCTATATTTAGCACAGGTATTGGGATCATCATGTCGGTGTATTGGACGCGGAGTATAAGGTTTATATAGGCCCTGGATAAGAAGCAGAACCTTATGCCCAACCATTAAAAAGAGCAAATGGACAGTTTTTTAATTAATAATAGACAGAAATTGGGATTCGCATTTAAGGTGATTTCGTTAATATTTTTGACAACAATAGCGACTATCATCCTGATTATGGGATTCTTTAAAAACCAAATACCCGACATTGGGTTACTCCTTACCATCATTTTATCGGCAGGACTTGTACTTCCGATTTTTATTATTGGATTGGCATACTTGAAATGGCTCAACAGAACGAGAATTAGAAAAAGGATTTATAGCACTTCACCCTTAGACAGATTAGAAGAAATTGGGTTTACTAAATTGCTGATAAATAGCAACACGAAATGGTATTTTACTGAAGAGATAAAATCTGGCCAGATTAATGATTTTCAAGTACTATGTAACGGAGCACCGCGAATTATTGAATTTACTGCTTTGACAGAGCCGCTATGTCTTGACCAGAATGAATATAAAGATTTAAAGGCAAGGTTAAAACAAGATAGTCTTTATCCTAATTTTGAGGGAATTACAAAACAGTACTGGTTAGGACAGTTAAGAGTTTTATCGATTGAACAAATAAAACTAGATTTAGAACAATTGACAGACATATTGAAACGTGAAGAGATTAAACCAAGAATAAAAAATGGCGGGGCATTGCATCGAATATAACTTATTGGGGTTGAGGAGCTGATTGTAAAGGCTTCGCATTTTTACAAGCTTATGTGCACCTTGAAAGATAAGTGCTTCGAGCCGCCCCAAAATCATATACAGCCGCATTGGCTGCAAGTATAAAGAGATTCAATCCTTATGAAATTAGTATTACGATCATATAAGAAAGAAGAATACTCGCTGGCGCTGAGAGTTCTGATTGGGCTTTTTGCCATCACAGCTGTGACACTAACTGTGATTCTCTTTGTGAGGATTGAGAATGATTCAGTTACCTTACAATATACATCGATCATCCTTGCTGTTCTCACAATTGCTCTTTTGATTATAGCAACAATTAAAAAGAAAAAGAGCGTATTAGTAGATGAAGGCACCATCGAATTCATGCCTCAGGAAATAAGGCTTCTTAACAAGGAAGAAGAAATTCTTGTTAAGGTTGGCGACATAAAGTCTTTGACACTTTTTGCAAACTCCTACGATGGACAAACGGGAGTAAGTTGGGCCCTCGGAGGACTTGTAACGAAAAATGGACTTGGTAATTCGATGATTTTGACAACAGTGAGCAGTAGTTTTAAGCTTTTCTTCATTCTTGAGAATATAGTCCAAGCTCGAACTTTATCAAGGTTACTTGCCTCTTGGAGAAGAGAATATGATATCACTGTAAGGTTCACAGACAGAAAATCCCATGATTTACTTGTTGCCGAGATGGACTGATACTAGCAGCAAACAAGTAAGACTACCTCGTGGAAATTTCGCCACCAGTTGACAGCCAATAGTTATCAGCGATCAGTTGCCAGCCATCAGTATACAGCGATCAGTTGATAGCACCGGTCATCGAGTAGCCCTTCAAGATGCTGGCAAATTTGAAAACATTTTGTCGGCGTATCGAGATGTCAGCTATCAGCAAGCTGCCTGCATGACAACGACCCCCAACCCCGAAGGGGTAAAATATTGGTAGCTCGGCAGCATTACCACGTAACCGTTCCCCTCCCATGACGGGCGTTTATAGCTGGAATATGGTGATTGGGAGGGGGAAGGGGGAGGGTTTTGGCTGCGGTCAGTTGGCAGCGATCAGCGATCAGTATACAGCCATCAGTATACAGCGATCAGCGATTAGTTGATAGCACCGGTCATCGAATAGCTGTTCAAGATGCTGGCAAGTTTGAAAACATTTTGCCGGCGTATCGAGATGTCAGCCATCAGCGATGAGCAAGGTGCTTGTGAAAGCTCCCCTCAAGTAGTAGCATGTAAAATGAGAGATTTCCATTGAAGGTTGGCGTCCTGTTGAAATATGGAAAACTCCGCCTCCCGCCAAACCAACAGTGGGCGTTTCCCAAATAAAACTGGATTTCAGGCGGTGTGTGGTATTATGAAGAGCTATAAGGCAGCCCTGAAGGCTTTTTGACTTGCGGTGTCAAATGTTCAGAGGATGTGGACTATGCAAAGCAGAATAAGGTGTCAGGATGTAAACCAGATAAATATTAACTTTGAGGACACTGCCAGATTAAACACACAAAATTCTTCAAGCCCACAACATTTTGCACTGAATGGAGAAAATAACACTCTCACAATTAGAACAATACCTGTCCAAAGCAGCCTGGATCCTCAAAGGACCTGTGGATGCGTCGGATTTCAAGGTATATATATTCCCATTGCTCTTTTTCAAGAGGATATCGGATGTGTATGATGAAGAATATCAAATCGCATTGGTAGAATCTGATGGAGACCAAGATTACGCTTCCTTACCGGAGTTTCATAGATTTGTTATCCCCTTGGGTTGTCATTGGAAAGATGTAAGAGAAACCACTTTCAACGTAGGCTTGGCTATTGAAAATGCATTGCGAGGGATTGAGCAAGCCAATCAGCAATTCTTGTATGGAATTTTTGGGGATGCACAATGGAGTAATAAGAATAAGCTCTCTGACCGGTTGCTAATCAATCTGATTGAACACTTTTCTCAGTATAACCTCGCCAACAGCAATGTGGATTCTGACTTGCTGGGTCAGTCTTACGAATACCTGATCAAGCACTTTGCCGATCTGACCAATAAAAAAGCTGGCGAGTTTTATACTCCCCGCTCGGTAGTTCATTTACTGGGTTTGATATTGGATCCTCATGAAGGTGAAACCATTTACGATCCGGCATGCGGCACAGGTGGTATGCTGCTGGAATGTGTTGGGCATCTGAAAGAAATCAATGAAGATTACCGGACATTAAAGCTTTTTGGTCAAGAGAAAAACCTGACCTCCAGCTCTATAGCCCGAATGAATATGTTTCTGCACGGTATTGAAGACTTCCAGATTGTGCGTGGTGATACCCTCCGTAATCCGGCGTTCTTTGAGGCTGATGGTTTAAAAACGTTTGATTGTGTCATCGCAAATCCTCCATTTTCACTCAAAGAATGGGGTGCTGAAAATTGGGGAAATGATCCTTTTGGCCGAAACATTGCCGGGGTGCCACCTCAGGGGAATGGCGACATGGCCTGGGTACAGCACATGATCAAATCCATGAACAGTACCGGGCGAATGACAGTAGTTTTACCTCATGGTGCCCTTTTTCGGAAAGGTGCAGAAGGTCGCATCCGCGAAGCATTGATCAGAATGGATCTATTGGAATCAGTGATAGGTTTGGGCCCCAATATTTTCTACGGCACTCAGTTGGCTGCTTGTGTACTGGTGTTCAAGCAAATCAAGGATGCCGACAAGAAAGGCAAGGTGCTTTTTATAGATGCCTCCGATCAGGTGCGTGTCGGCAGGGCACAAAACTATCTGGAACCTGATCACGTCAAACAAATCCACGCATGGTATAATGCCTTTGTAGATGTGGAAAACTATGTCAAAGTAGCTACTTTCAAGGATTTAGTTGAGCATGATTTCAACCTGAATATTACATTGTATGTAGAGAAAATCATGGAAGACAACCTCCCCAGTGTGGAAGAGGCATTTTCTGATCTCAAAACTGCTTGGGAGGCAAGTCAGAAGGCAGAAGAGAAATTTAAAGAAATATTGAAAACATTCATAAACTAAACAATATACCTTGTTAAACCTGGAAGAAATAAAGAGCATCATTCAAAGTGGCGAGGGCTACAACGCAGAATTCAAAGTCAGGGTTCCCAATAAGCTTAAAGAACTATCTGAAGAGATTTGCGCTTTTGCCAATGCCGCTGGAGGTGTTCTGATTTTAGGGGTGGATGACCGCAATACCATTCAAGGGGTAGAAGTTGATAATGCCAAAAGATCAGCCATTCAAAATGCATTAAGCGAAATCAATCCTCACTTGCCTGTTGAGCTTTACAGCGTTGATGCTGAGGGTAAAACCCTTTGGATTATTGAGGTTAACTCCGGCCCACAAAAGCCCTACGTGCTGTCAGGAGCTATTTATGTTAGGCAAGGTCCCAATTCTCAAAAGCTCACCACTGTTGAGCAAATGCGCGATTTTTTTCAGCAGGCTGAACGCATTTACTTTGATGAAGCACCTTGCCATGAGTTTGATTTAGAAAAAGATATAGAGCCTGAATGGTTCGAGGAATTTAGAATTGAGGCAGGCTTATCAAAGGCTATTGGCATGCAGCAGGTTATACAGAATCTTAAGATTGTAAACATAAATGGTATAGTTAAAAATGGTGGGGTTTTATTTTTTGCAAAAAATCCCGAAGCATTTATTGAAACGGCTATGTTGCGTTGTGTCGCTTTTGAAGGCAATACAAAAACGCAGATTTTTGACGACAAATTTTTTGGAGGGCCATTGGTGAAGCAATACCAACAGGCTATGCAATGGCTAAAAGGCAAGCTGAATATTCGATATGAAATCGAAGGTGGTGGCCCACGCAAAGAACATTGGGAAATACCTGAAACCGCCTTAAAAGAAGCTATCATTAATGCGCTTACGCACAGAGATTATTATGACAAAGGAGCTAGAATCACGATTGAGTTATTTGATGACCGAATTGAAATAAGCAATCCAGGTGGCTTATCAAGTGCCATTAAGCCCAATGAATTTGGCACCAAAAGCCACAGTAGAAACCCCCTGATTTTTGGTTTGTTTGTGCGCATCCGATTGGTTGAACAAATAGGTTCAGGCATTGGCCGTATGAAAAGTGCCATGCAAGCTGCAAAACTCCCCATGCCAGAATTTATTACCGATGGTATGTTCACTGTGGCATTGAAAAGGATTACTGTGGAAGAAACTGTGGAAGAAACTGTGGAAGAAATGGTGGAAGAATCGGTAAAAATCATTTTGAAAACGATGATGAATAATCCAAGAGTTACCGCTAAAGAATTACAAGTAATAACTGGTTTATCCAGAAGAGGAATCGAGTATCATTTAAACAAAATGAAGAAAAACAAGCAAATAGAAAGAATAGGCCCTACCAAGGGGGGCGAATGGAAAATCATTGAAAAATGAAAAGAAAGATATGACCCAACAACAACTCGAAAAATATCTCTGGGGAGCGGCCACCCTGCTCCGTGGAACCATTGACGCTGGGGACTACAAGCAGTACATTTTCCCGCTGCTGTTCTTTAAGCGCATTTGCGATGTGTATGATGAAGAATTTGAACGTGCTCTGGCCGAAAGCGATGGCGATATGGAGTATGCCGCCTTTGCTGAACACCATCATTTTCAGGTACCTGAGCATGCGCACTGGAACAAGGTGCGCGAAATAACTACCAATGTGGGTATGGCTTTGCAAGAGGCTATGCGCACGATTGAAAAGGCCAATCCTGATACCCTCTACGGTATTTTTGGGGATGCCAGCTGGACCAACAAAGACCGCCTGAGTGACGCCACCCTCACCAATCTCATTGAGCATTACTCGCAGCACAAGCTTAGCCTGAGCAATGTAGCTGATGATAAGCTGGGCAACGCCTACGAATACCTGATCAAGGAATTTGCCGATGACAGCGGCCATACTGCAGCGGAGTTCTACACCAACCGCACGGTAGTAAAACTCATGACGCTGATCATGGACCCTCAACCGGGCGAAAGCGTGTACGACCCCACCTGCGGCAGTGGTGGGTTGCTATTAAACTGTGCCCTGCACCTCAAAGAAGAAGGCAAGGAATACCGCACCCTCAAACTCTACGGACAGGAAATTAATCTGCTCACTTCCGCCATTGCCCGCATGAACATGTTTATGCACGGCATAGAGGAATTTAGCATTGTACGGGGCGATACCCTTGCCAACCCGGCCTTTTTGCACAACGATTCACTCAAGACCTTTAACGTCATCCTGGCCAATCCGCCTTACAGTATCAAAGCCTGGGACCAGAAAAGCTTTGCCAGCGACCCTTACGGCCGCAATATCTGGGGCACGCCCCCGCAAGGCTGTGCCGATTATGCTTTTCAGCAGCATATTCAAAAGAGTTTGGATGAGAAAAATGGGCGATCTATTACCTTGTGGCCGCATGGTGTTTTATTTAGGGATAGCGAAGCAGCAATGCGTAGTAAAATGATTGAACAGGATTTGGTGGAATGCGTGATTGGTTTAGGGCCAAACCTGTTTTACAACTCTCCTATGGAGGCGTGTTTGTTGGTGACGAAAACCAATAAAGCATCATCTCGAAAAGGAAAAATTTTGATTGTGAATGCGGTTAAGGAAGTGAAACAAGAAAAGAACATTGCTTTTTTAGAAGACAAACACATCGAAAAAATTCATCAAGCATATATAGATTTTAAGGATGAAGATGGTTTTTGCAAAGTGATTTCAATTGATGCAGTGCTTGAAAAAAAGGGAAGTCTGAATATTGCGCAATACGTAAGTAACGTAAATAACAATGCAGAAAAACTATCCATAGAGGATGCATTGACTAATTGGAATGAATCTTCAAACCAACTAAAGAATAGCATGAATGAACTTTTTCAAATCTTAAATTAATATGCAAACAATAGCACAGAAAATAGATTTGAAAGACTTAGATAAGTCGAATTGGGAAACTTTTCGCTTTGAAGAAATTGCCTCGAAAATATCTGAGACAGTAGATCCCAACTCGACAACACTGGACACTTATGTTGGTTTAGAGCATTTAGATGCAGAGGATATCCATATTCGCAGAAAAGGTACACCGGATGATGTGAGTGGAGGGAAACTCAAATGCTATCCGGGCGATGTGATATTTGGCAAGAGGCGTGCCTATCAGAGGAAAGCTGCTATTGTGGATTTTGAAGGAATTTGCTCGGCCCACGCCTTTGTTTTTAGAGTTTATCCTGAAGTGATTGAACCTAAGCTATTTCCGTTCTTCATGCACTCTGACCAATTTATGCATCGCATGGTGGACATCTCCGTGGGTGGACTTTCTCCGACCATTAATTGGGGTGATTTGAAACATCAAGAATTCCTCCTCCCCCCCAAAGACCAACAAGCCGAACTGGCCGAACTGCTCTGGGCGATGGATGAGGTGATTGAGAGGGAGAGGGAGGTGTTGGAATTACATGATAACCTGTATTTATCATATTCTAAATCAATTTTTTCAAATGGAATTGGTAAAAAAGTTGAATTAAAAAAATTGGGGATTTTAACAATGGGGCAATCACCTGCAGGAAACAGCTATAATGAAGATGGCAATGGAATGCCATTTTTACAAGGAAATGCTGAGTTTGGTGAGAAATTCCCTTCTTTTATTAAGTACACTACTGCCCCAAACAAAATCGTACCGAAAAACTCAATTTTGATTTCAGTGAGGGCTCCGGTTGGAGATTTAAATTATGCAGATAGAGAATATTGTATTGGAAGAGGGCTTGCAGGACTTTTCATAGACGATGAGATTCTCAGAGATTACGTTTTCAACTTTTTGAAATACTCAAGGCATGATCTTGAAAAGAACAGCACTGGATCAACATTCAAGGCTATAAATAAAGACACTTTATCTTCACTGAAATGCATCATTCCAGATGTAAAAACATTACGAGATAATTCGCAAAAACTAAATTCAATTATTCGCTCGATTGAATTATTCTCAAGAAAAATTAAGAGCTCCCAAGCCCTCCAAAAATCCCTTATCAATCAAATCTTTTAGTGCATGGCCTTCAACGAACTCAACAGCGTAGAGCAATATATCATTCACCAGTCTGAGTCGATGGAATCCATATTCCGTATTCCAATACGGAATAAAATAATGCAAATGTTTGTATATATGGATTATGATACCTAATATTGCATATTCGAATACGGAATATTATGCAACAGAAGCAACAAATTATGAGCCCACACGATATTGTTATCTTACTTAAAATAGTAAGCTATGGCAATGAGCCCTGGTTTCAAAAACCATTGGCAGAAGCATTGGGTATCAGCCAATCCGAAGTAAGTAAATCATTGAATCGCTCCAAATATGCAGGATTTTTAGATCCCAGTGGCAAAAAGGTAATGAAAATGGCCCTGATGGAATTTCTTAAGTACGGTTTGCGTTATGTATTCCCACAAAAACCAGGACCCGTGGTAAGGGGCATACCTACGGCCCACTCTGCTGCTCCACTTAATGAGCAAATTCAAAGTACAGAAAACTTTATATGGCCTTACGGCAAAGGGACTGTCAGGGGCCATAGTATTTTACCTTTATACCCTTCTGTACCTGAAGCGGCATTAAGAGATGAAAAATTACATGAGCTTTTGGCCTTAGTGGATGCTCTTCGTGTTGGTAGAGCAAGGGAAAAAGAATTGGCAGTTATTGAACTTAAAAAACGATTAGGACTTGAAGAATAGAATGATAAATATTGCTGTTGTAGCAGAAGTTGCGGCTGCATTAAAAGAAATCAAGGATAATATGGTTTTCGTGGGCGGTGCAGTAATCAGCTTATACACGGATGATCCCGCAGCTGATGAAGTTCGTGCTACACAAGATATTGATATGGCCATGAATATTAAGAGCCTGAATCACTGGCAGGTATTACAAGAAAAGTTAGGAGAGCTTGGGTTTCACCCCGACCCTTTTGGTCATGCTATTTGCAGTTATAAATACAAAGATATCTCAGTGGATATAATGACTAAGGACGATGGCCCTTTTGGCCCGACCAATCAATGGTATAAAATAGGTTTTGAAAACCTTTGGACCGCTAAGGCAATGGATCAGGAGATAAATATTTTATCGGCTCCATGTTACCTGGCCACCAAATTTGAAGCTTTCAAACATCGCGGCAGCGATTACCGAACAAGTCATGACATAGAAGACATCATCTATTTAATAGACAACAGGACAACTATAGTTGAAGAGGTAAAAAAGAGTGACCCACGAATTCATTCATTTTTGAAAGAGGAAATTCAAATAATTATAAATCAAGGACTTTTAACTGAAGTACTTTCCGCACATACCCATCCATTATTGGTAGAAGACCGATTGCCGATACTAGAAGATAAAATAACCCAAATATCAGAGTCATAGCCATGGCCTTCAACGAACTCAACAGCGTAGAGCATTACATCATCCACCAGTTGAGTGGAGTGAATTTGAATGACAATGGCACAGAGGAATCCAAAGTGGCATTTCAGTTAGGCTGGAACTACAAGGCTGCCAGTGATCTTATTCGGGGTATAAACGAGGTGTTGGTTGAATCGGAATTGAAAGATGCCCTGATCCGCCTCAATCCAGAAATATCACAAAACCCTGCCCTGGCCGATGAGGTCATTTATAAATTGCGGGCAGTATTTATCGCCGTAAATCAAGTGGGATTGGTAAAAACCAACGAAGAGTTTCTCAAATGGCTTACGGGAGAAAAAACCATGCCCTTTGGCGAAAACAACCGCCATGTGCCGGTGCGGCTGATAGATTTCGATACCATCAGTAATAATAGCTGTGTTGTCACCAACCAATACCGGATTCACCACCGCGAAACAAAGATTCCCGATATCGTTCTGCTTATCAACGGTATTCCTGTGGTAGTGGGTGAAGCTAAAACACCCATACGCCCTTCAGTGAGTTGGCTTGATGGTGCTCATGAAATCCATGAGGTTTACGAGAACAGTGTACCGCAGTTATTTGTGCCCAACATTCTCTCCTTTGCTACCGAAGGGAAGGAACTATACTATGGCGCCATCCGCAGTCCGCTGGAATACTGGGCACCCTGGCGGCTTGAAAACGATGACGATGCCCTCGCAAAACAGCTGGGATTGTCAGAAATAGGCAAGGAATTGTCCGATCTGCTGCACCCCGCTCGCTTGCTTGATATCCTGCAAAACTTCTCGCTCTTTAGCACCGATAAGAAGAAACGCCGAATTAAGATTATTCCCCGCTACCCACAGTACGAAGGGGCGAACAAAATCGTAGCGCGTGTGATAGAAGGCCGGATTAAAAAGGGATTGATATGGCACTTTCAGGGTTCAGGGAAATCTCTACTCATGGTGTTTGCTGCCCAGAAGATGAGGAAAGCAGTTGAACTAAAAAGTCCTACTGTGATTGTTCTGGTCGACCGCACAGACCTAGACACACAAATCAGCACTATTTTCAATGCAGCCGACATTCCCAATGTAGAAACCACCGAGAGCATCAGCGAGTTGCAAACCATGCTGGAACGTGACACCCGCAAGATCATTATCTCAATGATTCATAAGTTCCGGGATGCCAGGCCTAACATGAATAGCCGGGATAACATTATTGTCTTGGTGGATGAAGCACATCGAACTCAGGAAGGAGACCTCGGTCGTCAGATGCGGGCAGCATTACCCAACGCATTCTTGTTTGGATTGACTGGTACACCGGTCAACAGAGCCGACAAAAACACTTTTTGGTCATTTGGTTCGGAAGACGATACAGGTGGATACATGTCGCGCTACACCTTTCAGGAATCCATCCGTGATAATGCCACCTTGCCACTGCATTTTGAACCCCGTTTGGTGGATGTACATGTGGATAAAGAATCACTTGATCAGGCCTTTGCCGCTTTCAAAGAAGGATCTGCACTTACCGATGAAGAAGCCGATGCCTTAAATAAGAAATCGGCCAAGATGGCGGCGTTTCTGAAATCACCTGAAAGAGTAGCCAGGATTGTGAAGGACATCGCAATCCATTTCAATGAGAAAGTGGCTCCTCACGGTCTCAAAGCCATGATTGTAGCCCCCGATCGTTTTGGATGTGTGCAATACAAAGAAGAACTGGACCAGCACTTCCCCACAGAAGCCAGTGTGGTGGTCATCTCCACATCTGCCAACGATCCGCTTGCGTTTAAACAGAAATGGGGTATGGACAAAAGCAAGCAGGAAATAATTGTGGATGAATTCAATGACGCCTTGTCCGATTTGAAATTCATCATCGTCACCGCCAAACTGCTAACAGGTTTCGATGCCCCCATTTTGCAAACCATGTACCTCGACAAATCCTTGAAAGACCATACCCTTTTACAAGCCATTTGTCGCACCAACCGCCTCTATCCGCAAAAACACTTCGGTAGAATTGTTGATTATTTTGGGGTATTTGATGATGCAGCCAAGGCTTTGCAGTTTGATGAAGAGAGCGTTCAAAAGATGATTTCAAATCTATCAGAACTGCGCTCAAAATTACCCATTGCGATGAAAGAGTGCCTTGCTCATTTTGAGGGTGTAGATAGAACCATTCCAGGGTTTGAGGGACTAGAGGCTGCCCAGAATGTGATCAAGACCAATGAGAAAAAAGATGCTTTCGCCAGGGATTATAAATACCTTTCGAAACTTTGGGAGTCGTTGTCGCCAGATAACATTTTGGATCTATACCATGCAGATTACAGGTGGCTTTCTCAGGTATTTGAGTCAGTAAGACCAGCTTCTGACAACATTGGTAAACTTTTGTGGTTCACCCTGGGGGCTCAGACCACCAAACTCATTCATGAAAACATCCATGTTGGCGAAGTGCACCAGTTGGATGAGTTTGTACTGGATGCCGATGTAATTGAGGAGATCTTTAACAACCCTGACCCTAAGAATACAAAGAAGCTGGAGAAGATTCTGATCAAGCGTTTTGAACGGCATGCGGGCAATCCAAAATTCAAGAAGCTCAGCGAGCGTCTAGAGGAATTAAGGGATAAGGCAGAAAAGGGTCTGATCACCTCCATTGAGTTTGTAAAAGAACTCTGCAAACTTGCCAAGGAGACGGTGCAGGCAGAGAAAGAGCTCAAGAGCCTCATTCAGGAAAAGACTCCAAAAGCTGCATTGACCGATCTGTTTCTTGAGATCAAGACTGATCAAACCCCTGCGGTGGTTGAGCGAATCGTTACGGATATTGATGCCATAGTACGTGTAGTTAGATTCCCAGGATGGCAACACAGCACCGCAGGTGAAAGAGAAGTTCAGAAGTCTCTAAGGCAAATCCTATGGGCCAAATACAAGATCAAGGATCAGGTATTGTTTGACAGGGCGTATGCCTATATCAAGGAATACTATTAGCTAAGTCGTACTTTTACTAATCGGCAACGAACCATACAGCCACCGTTGGGCATAAAACAAGAAAATGACAGAAAAACGAACTATACAGCTTTCGATTTCATCAATTGGTATTCTATTAATTGTTGGACATATGATTTGGCCTGATATCAAAATTGATGGAATAACAGTTCTGCTAATAGTTATTGTTATAATACCCTGGTTAGCCCCAGTTTTTAAATCATTTGAACTGCCCGGTGGCCTAAAAGTTGAATTCCCTGATTTGGAAAAGGCGACAAAGAAATTGGAAGAATCGGGATTTATAAAAAAGGAGTCTATTTCTAAAAAGCAACAAGACCATTCAAAATATTCATTTCTAAATGTTGTTGATATAGATTCAAATCTTGCTTTGTCTGGCCTTAGAATGGAAATTGAATCACGGCTAAAAGATTTGGCTGAACAGAATTTTAAAATTGTTGATAAGAATGGTATAAACCAAATTACACGGCAGCTAGCTGAACACGGTGTATTAAGTCATCTAGAGTCTTCAGCAATTTTGGATATTCTACCGATTCTTAACAAAGCTGCACATGGGCAAGATGTTGATAAATTAACTCACCAATGGGTAATTGAAATCGGACCTCAAATTCTTGACAGTCTCGAGGCAAGAAAAGGTGCTCATGAGCTTCCTGAATTAATTAGTTCCTACAAGGACAGAGACGGTGCTCAGTATATTGAAATTGGACATGCACTTTCAAAAAAATTGATTAGATCAACAGAAACCTTTTTTGAATTAATGAAAAATGAAAAACAAGTATTTAATGATTGGATGGAAGAATTAGAGTCATCGACATTTACTCTTTTTGGAGCAAGTGATGAAATAGAAGAGGAGTTGGCTTATGCCGCATGTTCTCGACTGAAGGAAA
>JAGNHN010000093.1 GCA_018001695.1 Lentimicrobiaceae bacterium | reverse complement strand
GGAATTAGGGATTAGGAATTGATATAGAAACAATTACGTGATTAATAATGCCTAACATATACAGACAAGAAAAAAATATCATTAAAGACAGAATCCAATGTTGGAGGGAGATAGAGATAGATCATAAGAAGTTAAAAGTATCAGCGATCAGTTATCAGCGATCAGTTATCAGTTATCAGCGATCAGCGGGCATTCGTAATTCGTAATTCGTCATTCGTAATTCGTAATTACCTGATTATTAATTCCTAATCCCTAATTCCTAATTCCTAATTTAAGCGTATTTCTTCATCCACTGGTTGAGGCTCGCGATGTTCCACACCAGCTTCAGTTTGGAGTTATCTCCGTTGCGGTAATTGTCGATCACGGCTTTCAATCTGGCACGGTCGAGCCAGTAGATCCGGTCGTAGTCAATATCCAGGAAATGCCGCAGGGGACCCCTCAGCCAGACGCGTTCGCCAGGTGTCACAAAGCCTTTCTTATCCCTGCGATTCGTGACCTTTTCAGGCAGAATACCTTTGAGAGATTGTCGCAGCAGGTACTTGGTCTCGGCTTTGTGATTGATCTTGTCGCTGAAATCCGTTGTAAACATGAACTCCACCAGGCGGTGATCGAGGAAAGGCACCCGCGATTCAATGGTAAAGGCCATGCTGTTTCGGTCACTGTAGTGCAGCAAGGACGGAAGCATGGTCTTGAATGTCATGTTGTACAACCAATTGTCGAATGCATTGGGACTGAAACGCTCAAGGCTGAGCTTGAAATCCCCTTTGGCATGCCCGTTGACTGCGTATTTACGCAAGCTCCCCAGGTCATAATTGAACATCACCTCATCTTTATACCACCAATTGAGGGCCGTCTTCAGAAAAACCATGACGGCTTCCCTGGCTCCCATGTTCTGACGGCTGACGTGGTTGATGAACATGCGGATGGCAATATCGGGTCTGTTGCGCTGCAACAGGCTCACAAACAGCGTATAAAAACTACTCATGTAGCCGCCCTGGTATTCATCAGCACCTTGTCCGTCCACCAATACCTTCACGCCGTTCTCGCTAGCCATCCGCATCAGGAAATACTGAGACAGGTACGATGAGCCATGGACGGGTACATCGGCATGGTGCATGACCTCAAAAAAAGTGGGTTCGATCTCCTCTTCACGGGGGGTGAAATGATAGGATGCCACATGGGGGTACTTATCCAAAACCGCCTGAACATACTCGCGCTCGTCCACATAGGCGGGCCCTTTACCATGGTAAAAGATATGGAAGGTCTTGAGCGGGCGCTCCGGATAGTATTTCGCAATGGTCGCCACGATGGAGGAGCTGTCCAACCCACCACTCAGGCAGCACCCCAGTTGCACATCGCTGCGCAGATGAAGTTCAAGTGACTTCGTGAACATGGTGCTGTAGATGACCTTGCGTTCCTCAAAGCTCATCGGGGTCTTCTGTCCAATGGGAACTTCCCAGTATTTATAGAGGCGCAACCCATCGGGGCCCAGGCTCAGGTTGTGGGAAGGCTCCAGGATCCGGATGCATTTAAAATAGGTTTCCGATTTAAATGCGGTATAAGCCAGGGTTAGTCCACGGTTGGCCTGGTTGGTATTGATCTCGTTTCTGAACAGCCGTGATTGCCGCAGCGGTTTGTACTCTGATCCGAAATAAAGCGCATCGCCCTCATGGATATAGTAAAATGGCTTGATACCGAAGCGGTCTCTGGAACAAAACAGGGTCTCAGTCTCGCTGTTCCATAAAACAAAGGACCACATGCCCACGAAATGTGTAACGCAGTCCTCACCCCATTCTTTATATGCCTGCAGTATGACTTCTGTATCTGTATCTGATTTGAAAACATACCCCTTGTTCTCAAGCAAATGCCTTATCTCAAGATAGTTGTATATCTCTCCATTAAAAACAAGGGTGAGGGTTCCCAATGTCATGGGTTGCCTGCCCCTGTCGGATACATCCAGGATTTTCAGTCGTACATGTCCCAGCGTTACCTGTCTATCGGTAAAAAAAGCTCCCACTTCTTCACCGCGGTGGAGCAGCGACCCTGCCATCCGTGCAATGAGCGATTGCGCTTCATCCTTCCCCAGCCTGGAGTCATAAAAACCAGTAATGCCACACATAAGCAGATCCTCTATCAGCGTAGATGGCAAAACTATCTTAGCGGTATTAAGACGGGCTTAAGATGTCCTTAAAAGGAAATTAAAACAACACAGGGTTGTCAGGTTGACAATGCCAGTGATATAGTTGGATCAGGAGAGAGGGTAACGGAGAACTGCAGCCTGCGGGGATCAATCATATGAGCCTGAATGTTACCGCGGTGCAATGCGATGATGTTGCGAACAAGAGGAAGCCCGATTCCGTGTCCGCTGATGCCGGTGCTGTTTCCGCCCCGGTAGAAAGGATCAAAGAAGCTGAGAATATCCTTTTCTTCCAGGCCACGCACTTTGTTTACAAAATCAATCCTGAGCTTACCATCATCGACACCTACCCGGACATGGCAGGTATGGTCCTCAGAGTATTTACAGGCGTTGTCCATCAGGTTGATAAATGCCAATCTCAAGAGCTGGGGACTTCCGGATAAGGTCAGCAGGGTATCATCATCTATTTCCTCGCTGAACAGGATATGGATATTGTTCCAGTCCTTGCGCCGGACCAATTCAGCGCGTGCCTGCCATATGATTTCGTCGATCCTGATCTCAACAAAGCTGATAATGGGAAGCTTGGCATGTGTTTGCGCAAGCCATAACAACTTATTTGTCAATTCAATAAACCCACTTGTATCTTCCCGGATCGAGTTCAGCACATCGATATACTCCTGTCTTTCCCTGTCCTTGAGCAGGGTCACGTCGATCTGGCCTATCATGGAGGTAAGAGGGGTACGTAACTCGTGGGATGCGTGGGAAACAAAATCCCGCTGGATTTCAAAAGCGGACTCCAGGCGGTCGAGCATATTGTTAAACGCGAATGCCAGTTGTGCTATTTCATCCTGTCCGCTACCGCCGTAAACACGCTGGCTGAGGTTGCCCACATTGAGGTCCTCCACCTGGTGAATGATATTGGATATGGGATCCAGCAATTTGCGGGCAAACCAGCTACCCGTTAAGAAAAGGATTGAAAGTGAAGCAAGCAGGCCAATGATCAGGATTTGTGCCAGGTTCCTGATCTTGGAATAGCCATACATATCGTAGGCTGAGGCCACGATCAACACACTCTCCTTCTCTTCCCTCATACGTAATCCGAGTATAGCTGTACCATCTTTGACATAGGTCACTTCACCTTTAAGCCATATCTCCTCTATCTCTTCAGGTTGAAGCCAGAAAGGAAGGCCCTCGTTGCTATCATAGATTTTCTGCCCGGAGCGGTCGAGTACTACAATCTTTTCCTGAACCAGCAGGGTGCGATCAGCTTTGTCCAGGATACGCATCAAAGCGCTGTCGACCTGGTCTACCTCAAAGAGCAATTTTGCCGTTGTGAGGGATTTGTCCCGCAAACGGGAGTTAAATTGTTCTTCGCGGTAATCTTCGGAGACCAGGTAGATTATGACAGAAAACACCAGTAAGATCAACCCGACTATTAGGGTGAAGGACAGGGTGATTCGTGTTTTGATGTTCATAGCCGGAATGGTCTTAATCTTCTTTGAGGATGTAGCCCATGCCGATCAGGGTATAGATCAGCTTGGGTTCAAAATCGCGATCGACTTTTTTCCTGAGAAAGTTGATATAAACCTCTATAACATTCGTTCCTGTATCGAAATTGATATCCCATACCTTTTCGGCGATATCAACTTTACTAACTACCCGGCCCTTATTCCGAAGAAGGTATTCCAGGAGCATAAATTCCCGTGCAGTTAAGTCAATGTGCACATCACCACGTTTCACCACTTTCCGGTCGAGGTCCATGGTGAGGTCAGCAGCGCGAAGGAACTGTGATGTTGCTTCATCGCTTTCCCTGCGCAGGAGGGAGCGCACGCGCGCCAGGAGTTCAGGGAACTCGAATGGCTTCACCAGGTAATCATGGGCACCGGCGTCGAATCCCCTGAGTTTATCGTCGAGGGTACCGAGGGCGGTCAGCATCAGTATCCTGGATTTGTTTCCGGTTCGATGCAGTTGCATGGCGAGTTCGATACCAGAAAGACCTGGTAGCATGATATCCAGGATGATGATAGAAAAATCAAGGGCTCTTGCCAGGTCCAGGCCGTCGGGGCCGTTTTCAGCAGTATGCACATCGAAGCCATTTTCCTCCAGACCTTTCTTAATGAAGGAGAGTACTTTAGGTTCGTCTTCCACGACGAGGATACGTGGTTTGCTGCTCATAGTCAGTCAATGATCGACAAATATACGCCGTTATCAGCGATCAGTTGACAGCGGTCAGCAATGGGAATTAGGAATTAGGAATTAGGAATTAGGAATTATGAATTGATATAGAAACGATTACGTGATTTATAATGCCTAACACATATACAGACGAGAAAAAAATATCATTAAAGACAGAATCCAATGTTGGAGGGAGATAGAGATAGATCATAAGAAGTTATATCAGCTGTCGGTGCCTGAAATATATTGACCGTTTTGCGGATCAAAAAAGCAAAAAGAAATGGCAAAACGTGATCAGTTTACTCTAACATTAGCCGAACGTCGCCGGCGAAGTTTCAGCGACACCTT
>JAGNHN010000009.1 GCA_018001695.1 Lentimicrobiaceae bacterium | reverse complement strand
GTTGCAACGTGGTGACATGCACAAATTTCAATAATATGCCATGAAAAGCATCTTGCTGGATCTCATCAGCCAACTCCCTCAGCACTGTGGCTGCCCTATTCAATCCGCCCAGGCGTTTTTCATACTGGACCAGATCACAGGCGGTTAATGCAGCATTGGAAATATTGAGGTAGCCTGCTTCCGTCTTTCTTCTTTCAAGTAGCTCGCGTGGCGCCATCTTGATGCTTATATAGTTGATTTTAAGACCTTTCCTGATAGTTGGACGCAATGCCGGAAAGGCAGTCATCACGAAGAATTCCTGAGGCTGCTGATGGGATGCACCATGATACACGGCCGCATTCAACAATGCTACATAATATGGCCGTTGCAAGTACTTCATGAATGCGTCCAGGTATAAATGAGGTGGTAATATCCCTTTTACAGCGTATTGGGGCGGGATAATCAGGTAGTAGCCTTTGAAAACAGATATCACCTTGCCTTTATCGCTCAATCGCTTAAGTGCAAACTTTATGGCGGTATCACTCAGTGCTTCATTCGCTGTTTTTAGTTCATGCAGTCCAAAGCTAAACCTACCCAGACCCAGTAATTTCTCTGACCAGGAAGCGACATAATTATAGCTTAAATCTTTCCTCATAAACGTGAATTTTTGCGAAAGGTAGCACTTTTCAATACTTTTCGCAAGAATTCTATTTCATGTGCATGTTTGCTCGTGTACACATTCCCGTGATCACGTCTAACGTTCACGTGCACTTACAGATAATCACCTCCCGGGCTATTGGCGCTCGTATTGCCGGGGTTGATATTTTACCACAGAGTCACACGGAGTTATAAGGAGTATCACTGAGTTGGTCTTCATATACAAATACGGATCCCCTTCGTTTTCTTGACCAAGAACTCCGTGAAACTCCATGTTTTTTTCTGTGAAACGCTGTGGTTAAAAAGCGGCCAGGACTGAGCACAACTACGAAGCTGTTAACCAATGGTTTGACGTTTGTTTCACGCGGAGAGCGCAAAGAAGACGCAGAGGTCGCAGAGAAAAAAAAAGAACGCGTCAGCATAAGGCCCCGCGTTCTTCGTATAAAAGGTTCGTTACCGGAAGTCTGTTGCCCGATCAGAGGCTTTTTAACTCGGTGACGAGTTTTTGCAGACTGTCTTTGGCATTGCCAAACAACATACGTGTCTTGTCACTGAAGAAGAGGTAATTCTCGATGGCCGCATAACCCATACCCATGCCGCGCTTCATCACAATGGTATTCCTGGCTTGGTAAGCCTTGATGATGGGCATGCCGTAGATGGGGCTGGAAGGATCGTCTTCGGCGGCAGGATTGACAACATCGTTGGCCCCGATCACCACCACCACATCGGTATTGGGCATATCGGGATTCGCATCATCCATCTCCACCAGTTTTTCATAAGCAACATCCGCCTCGGCCAGCAAAACATTCATATGCCCAGGCATACGGCCGGCCACGGGATGGATGGCATAGCTTACCTCAACACCTTTTTCCTCCAGAATACGCTCCAGCTCATGACAGAGGTGCTGGGCCTGTGCAACAGCCAGTCCGTAACCCGGTATGATTACAACCTTCCGGCTGTAAGCCATCAGAACAGCGGTATCGGAAATGCTGATCTCTTTGACAGCTCCTTTTTCCTTGTCCACGCCCCCAGCACTACCACCAAAGGCACCCACAATGACATTGAAGAGGGAGCGGTTCATGGCGTTGCACATCAGGATGGTCAGGATGGTCCCGGCTGATCCGACCAGGATACCGCCGGTGAGCATGGCCTGGTTGTTATACAAAAACCCACCCATGGCTGCAGCAACTCCGGTGAATGAGTTCAGCAGGGAGATGACCACAGGCATATCGGCCCCGCCAATGGGCATGACAAAGCTCACCCCGTAGATGAGGGCGATGATAAACATAATGTACAGCACCGGCAGCATGCTCTCGGGCATGATGGTTCCCCGTGTCATGATATAGACGATGAATCCGATCAGAACGACGAGGAAGCCGATATTGATGTAGCGCATAATAGGGTTACGGATGTCGCCGATGCGGTCGTCCAGCTTGCCGAAGGCAATCATGGATCCTGCAAAGGAGACGCTGCCGATCATCAGTCCCAGCAAAATGGCCAGCATCAGTCCGCTGCCCATCGAAACAGCCTCGCCCAGGCGGGCCAGGTGCTGGAATTCAATGATGGAAATAAGGGCTGCGGCGCCACCACCCATCCCATTGAACAAGGACACCAGCTGTGGCATGGCCGTCATCTTCACCTTCATAGCGACGACCCAGCCAATGATGGTTCCCAATACGATGGCCGTGATGATGAATCCCAGGTTGCCAATGGGTTCTCCATCCATGCGGTGAAACAGCAGGGTAGCCAGGATAGCCAGTCCCATGCCGATGGCAGCCCAGATGTTGCCTTTGCGGGCTGTGTCAGGATGGCTTAACATCTTCAGTCCGAAGATAAACAGGATACTGGCGATAACATAGGAAATCTCCAGGGTGGCGTCGCCCAGGGAGAACTGTATGTTTTTGGTGAAAGTAAGAATCTCGTTCATGGCTTCTCCTTATTTCTTGTTTTTCTTCCGGAACATCTCAAGCATGCGGTCGGTGACGACAAATCCTCCCACCACATTCAGGGTGCCCAGCACAACGGCCAGAAAGCCCAGGATCATGGAAAGGCTGTCCTTGGCATGCCCCATCACGATGATGGCACCGATAATGACGACGCCATGGATGGCGTTGGCACCCGACATCAGGGGGGTGTGGAGGATGGCCGGGACGTGGGAGATGACTTCCACCCCGAGGAAGATGGACAGGATCACGATGAAAATGGCCTCGCGGTGGAGGTAAAAGAACTCAAGTACACTTTCCATATGGCATATGTTTTGAAAGGTTCATAATAGTGGTTGATCACAGGCTCATCAATGTTTTGACCCTGGGGTTAACGACTTCCCGGGCATGGGTGGTGCAGGTGCCCTGAACGATCTCATCTTCGAAGTTCAGGAACAGCTTGCCTTCTTTGTCGACGATCAGTTTGAGGAAGTTGATAACATTGTTACCATACATTTTACTGGCGTCGGAGGGCATATCACTGGCGTAATTGGATTTGCCGATGATGCGGACCTGGTTATGCACCACTACTTCATTGTCTCGGGTAAGCTCGCAATTGCCGCCCGTGCTGGCAGCCAGGTCGATGATCACCGAAGCCGGCCCCATGGCTTCCACGGTTTCTTTGCGGATCAGGATGGGTGCCCGTTTGCCAGGGATCTGGGCAGTCGCGATGATGACGTCGGATTCAACAGCCCTGTTGTGAATGGCTTCAGCCTGTTTCTGCCTGAATTCATCTGTTTGTTCCACGGCATAACCTCCGGCAGCGGCATCTTCGGTGGCCCCTTCGACTTGTACGAACTTGGCGCCCAGGCTTTCTACCTGTTCCTTGACCGCTGAGCGCACGTCGAAGGCATGCACGATGGCACCCAGTTTACGGGATGTTGCGATGGCCTGCAGTCCTGCCACGCCGGCACCCAGGACAAGGACCCTGGCCGGTTTGATGGTCCCGGCCGCCGTCATGAGCATAGGGAAGAAATAGGGCAGGTTATGGGCAGCATCTATCACAGCTTTATAACCTGATACGGTCGACATGGAGGATAACACATCCATCGACTGGGCACGGGTGATGCGGGGAATGGTGTCGAGGCTGAATACGGTCAGTCCGGCAGATGCCATACGTTTCACCAGGTCAAATTCAACCAGGGGGTTATAGACACCCATCAGCACCTGGCCCTCGCGCATCAGCTCAAGGCTGGCCTGGTCGGGAGGCTGTACCGACAACAGGATGTCAGAACCCTGGATCACTTCTTTGCGGGAAACGATGCGCACCCCAGCCTGTTCATAGACCTTGTCATGCGCCCGGGCATGAACGCCGGCACCTGTCTCCAGTAACACATCGGTGCCCAGCTTGATAACATTGGCTGCACCTTCGGGAAGCAAGGACACGCGGTTTTCTCCTACCGGTTCCTTTAGGATACCTATCGTCATATCTCTATGTTTTTGAGAGGAACAAATGTAGTTGATTTCTATAAACCTCCTTCCCGATCCGGGAATAATTACATGCCCGCTTTGGATCCCTGGCCCGCCTGCTAAGTCTCGTTTCTGATAATTTGGACTAAGTATAAATACGTATCTGTTGCTGATGGCTGCAAGCATTTTCCATACTTTTATCCCCCTTCAGAAAATAACTTCACACTTAATCTCACTTATATGCGTGTTGTCAGGATAGATTCCCGAGAGCGTCCTCAGGCGGAACCCGGGATCGACCTTCATCTACTGGATCCGCTGATTCAGAAATACAGGAATAAAAAGGGAAACCTTATTCCACTGCTGCAGGGCGCCCAGGATATTTACGGCTATATTCCACGTGACGTATTTATATATCTCTCGAGGCATACGGGTCTCAACCTTAGTGAGATGTATGGTGTAGCAACCTTTTATGCCCAGTTCAGGCTGCATCCGGTGGGTAAACACATCATCAAGGTTTGTCATGGAACTGCCTGTCATGTGCAGAATGCCAATGCCATCAGCGAAGCCCTGACCGAAGCACTCGGCATTCCCGATGGGGGTACAACGGATGACAAGCTCTTCACCATTGAATCGGTGGCCTGCCTGGGATGCTGTTCCCTGGCACCGGTGATGATGATTGGCGATGAGACCTATGGCAAGCTGACCGGCAAGGAGGCTGTTCGCATCGTCAAGGACATCCGCATACGTGAAATGGCGGAAAACGGAACCATGGAATGAAACAGGCATAGCTATGCAAAAGACGAAAGTAGTGGTCGGTCTGGGCAGTTGCGGTATTGCTGCCGGCGCCGGTAAGACATTTGAAAAGATCAAAGCCATTCGCCAATCGGAGCACCTGGATTTTGAACTGCACAAAACGAGTTGTATCGGGATGTGCTACCGTGAACCCCTGGTGGAAGTGATTGATGAGAATGGTGCCTTTCTATACGGTAATGTCGATGAGGAGAAAGTGATCCAGATACTGGACCGCCATGTGGTGCATCATGAGCCTGTCCGGGACCTCGTGGTGAAGTCGGACCTCTTCGAGACTGAAGATCAGGCGTTTCTGGGTGCGCAGGTGAAGATCGCCTTGCGCAATTGCGGGTATATTGATCCTGAGTCGCTGGAGGAGTATGAACAGCGGCAGGGGTATGCCGCTCTGCGCAAGATCGCCGAAGATGGCATCCCCCGTGACAAGGTCATCCAGATGGTCATTGATGCCGGATTGCGAGGCAGGGGAGGGGGAGGCTTTCCAACCGGTCTGAAGTGGCGCTTTGCTGCAGGATATGCCAGTGATGAAAAATATGTCATCTGCAATGCGGACGAAGGTGACCCTGGCGCGTTCATGGACCGCTCGTTGCTGGAAGGTGATCCGCATGCAGTACTGGAAGGAATGATCATCGGTGCCTACGCCATTGGTGCTACCGGTGGCGTTATCTATTGCCGGGCTGAGTATCCGTTGGCTATCAAGCGTTTAGATATCGCCCTGGGTCAGGCAAGAAAGCGTGGCTACCTGGGGAATGACATACTGGGAATAGAGAATTTTCATTTTGATATCCACATCAAGGAAGGTGCGGGGGCCTTCGTATGCGGGGAAGAAACTGCCCTTATCGCCTCGGTGGAAGGGCAGCGTGGGATGCCCAGAAAGAGACCCCCATTCCCGGCTGAGGCAGGTTTGTGGAACAAACCGACCAATATCAACAATGTCGAAACATGGGCCAACATACCCTGGATCATTTATCATGGTCCTGAAGCCTATGCCCGCTATGGGACTGAAAAATCAAGAGGAACCAAGGTGTTCGCCCTGGCCGGAAAGATCAAGCGATCAGGACTGGTGGAGGTGCCCATGGGAATCACGCTGAGGGATGTGATCTTTAAGCTGGGCGGTGGAATCCAAGGGGATAAGCGGTTCAAAGCCGTGCAGATGGGTGGCCCATCCGGGGGCTGTATCCCGGAGTATCTGGCAGATACCATTGTCGACTATGACAGTGTAAATGCCACCGGTGCCATCATGGGTTCCGGAGGGATGGTGGTCATGGATGAAACCACCTGCATGGTAGATGTGGCAAGGTTCTTCCTGGATTTTACCCAGAAGGAAAGCTGCGGAAAGTGCACCTTTTGCCGTATCGGCACCAAGCGCATGCTGGAGATCCTGGATCGCATCACAGCCGGTAACGGCAGGGAGGGCGATATTGACATGCTGGAGGAGCTGGCATATCTTATTAAGGATAATTCGTTGTGCGGACTGGGACAGACGGCTCCCAATCCGGTACTGACCACCCTGCGCTACTTCAGGGATGAGTACGAAGCACATATACGGGACAAGAAATGCCCTGCCAAGGTTTGCAAGACGCTGCTTACCTATGAGATAGTGGCAGACAAATGCACCGGCTGCAGGGTTTGCGCAGTGAAGTGTCCGGTGAACGCCATCAGCGGTGAGCGCAAGCAGCCCCATCTCATCGACCAGGAGCTTTGTATTCGTTGCGGTGACTGTTATAACCGCTGCCGTTTCGAAGCCATCAATGTCAATTAATGAATATTTATAATACAACGATATACAACCATGTCGGATAATCTCAATGTCATACTCAACGGTAAGGCAGTAACCGGCCAGAAAGGGGAGACCATTCTCGAGCTGGCCAGGCGAAATGGCATTCAAATACCCACCTTGTGTCATGATCCGCGTTTAGAGCCTTTTTCCTCTTGCTTTGTCTGTGTCGTGGAAGTGGAAGGCATGAGAGGCATGCAGCCTTCCTGCTCTACCCGCATCGGGGAGGGCATGAAGATCTGGACAGAAAACGAGAAGGTGAGGGTTGCCCGTAAGGCGGCCCTGGATCTGATGGCCAGCAACCATTATGCAGACTGTGCTGCTCCCTGCCGGCTTACATGCCCTGCCGGTGTCGATGTGCAGGGTTACATCTCCTACATCGAGAAAGGGATGTACCATGAAGCTGTGGAGGTGATCAAGGAAACCAATCCTTTCCCTGCCGTATGCGGACGTGTCTGTGTCAGGCCTTGCGAGGTAGCATGCCGCCGCAACCTTCTGCAGGAAGGACACCCGGTCGGAATCGATTATCTCAAGAGATTTGCAGCAGACCAGGACCTTTTCTCGGGTCACCCATACCGCCCTGTCGTTAAGCCTGACACAGGCAAGCGCGTGGCCATTATTGGTGCAGGTCCAGGCGGATTGTCAGCAGCCTTTTTCCTTCGCAAAGAGGGGCATGCCATAGATGTCTTTGAAGCTGCCCCGGCTGCCGGTGGATGGCTGCGTTATGGTATCCCTGAATACCGCTTGCCGAATGATGTGCTCCAGAAGGAAGTGGATCAAATCAGCGCACTGGGTGTGCAGATCCATTACAACCAAAGGCTGGGCGACAACCTGCACTACGCTGATCTGCAGGAAAAGTACGATGCTGTGGTCCTGGCCATCGGATCCCAGACCGGTACCCTTCTGGGAGCCGAGGGCGAAGATGCGAAAGGCGTCTACTCCGGTATTGATTTCCTGAAAGAGATGGAGGTGACGGGTGTAAAGATGGACTTTCGTGGCAAAAAAGTTGCCGTGGTGGGCGGTGGTAATACGGCTATGGACTGTTGCCGGACCAGCCTGCGCTGTGGGGCTGAGAAAGTATACGTCATCTACCGCCGCACCGAGGCGGAGATGCCTGCAAACCCTATCGAGATCCACGAGTCCAAACTGGAGGGCGTGGAATATATGTTCCTTACCAACCCGGTGATGGTGAACAAGGGCAAGGCCGGTGAGGTGAAATCAGTGACCTGTCTGCGGATGGAACTGGGCGAACCGGATGCTTCCGGCCGTCGCCGCCCCGTCCCTGTCAAGGGTTCGGAGTTTGATGTGGAAGTCGATATCATCCTGGCAGCCATCGGTCAGAAGACGGATGTGAATTTCCTCAACGATATCAATGGCCACACCCGGCAGGGTGAGCTGAAAGTCAATCGCTGGGGGGATATCGATGCCAATCCTGAGACGCTGCAAACAGGTATCGACAGTATGTTTGCTGCAGGCGATGGGGTGACCGGACCGGCCACCCTCATTCAGGCCATCGGACAAGCCCGGCTGGCCGCTCATTCCTGCCACCAGTTTCTGAGTGGTCAGGCCATCACACCCCCAAAGAAGGAGTTCATCAGTCGCAAGGATAATTTCAGGGAACAGCATCCGACAGAATATGCCGGCCATTATCTCCCCCAGGAAAGAGAGGAAATGCCAACCCTGGATCCTGCAAGGAGAAATAATTTCAAAGAGGTTGAGCTGGGCTATGAAAGTCCTTTGGTCGCATTGAAAGAAACGACACGCTGTCTGGAATGTGGGTGCACAGCCTACTATGATTGTGATTTCAAGCGATTATCGGAAGAATACGGTGCAGAGCAAAAGCATTATGAGGGCAGCTACAGGGATTATTCTGTCGATTTCCGGCATCCCTATGTGGAGATAGACAATAACAAATGTATACTCTGTAACCGCTGCATCCGTGTATGCCAGGAGGTCGTGGGTGCTCAGGCGCTGGGATTGATAAACCGTGGGTTTGATACCTTCGTGGCACCTTCCATGGGAAATTCCCTGCTTGAAACAAGTTGCGAATCCTGCGGTTTGTGCATTTCAGCCTGTCCAACCGCTGCCATCTCTGAGAATGTCCCCTTTAAACCAGGCCCTGTCAAACTGGACAAGGGCGTGACGATCTGTACTTACTGCTCAGTAGGCTGTACCCTTGAACTGCAGCACAAAAGACATTTCGTGATGAAGGTACATGGTGCAAATGGGCAGGTGAATCAGCAAGGCAACCTCTGCCGCATGGGCAAGTTTGGATACCGCCACTATAATGATCCTGTCCGGCTGAAGAAACCCCTGCTCAAAGAAAATGAAGCATGGAAAGAGATCAGCTTCAATGAGGCTTTTGATCTCATCGCGAAAAAGATACGTGCCGTAGCACCCGATGAGTCTGCTTTCTTTGCCGGGGCGCGCCTCACCAATGAGGAGCAGTACCTGGTGCAGAAACTGGCCAGGGCCGGGTCAGGGACCAACAATGTCGGCAGTTTTCATTACCTGGGCAGAGGGGAAGGCTACGGTCTTACGAGTCGTCGCAATGCTTTCCTGTCGGATCTCAGGCACTGCAATCATGTTTGGATCATGGGCACGGAATTGCATGAGGACCACGGTGTAGCGGGTTTTATGGTCAATATGGCCCGGCAGCGCCATCATGTAAAGGTGGGGATGATCAGTAATCTGGAAGAAGGCAGTCGCATGGGGCATAAGGTGGACCAGGTGATCCGCGCTACCCATTATTACTGGTTCCTGCGTGCCGTAAACCACTACATCCTGGCGAATGGGCTGGAGAACAAGCTTTTCCTTGATGGAAATACAGAAGGATTCGAGACATATAGAGAGTCCCTGCTGGCGGAGGATTTCGATGTACTCTTTGAAAAGTCCGGCGCCTGCTGTACAGACCATTTACTGACATTCGCAAGGGAATACAGCCAGGAACAACGGGCCATCATACTCTTCTCAGAAAAGGGCATGAGTGCGGCGGCCGTAATAGAGTTGTACAACCTGGCATTGATCACAGGCCGTCTGGGTAAGACAGCCAACGGTCTGATAGGTCTCAAGGAAAACAACAACAGTCACGGGCTTTTCGACATGGGTGTGGATCCATATCTCCATGTTGGTGGAATGCCGGTTAACGGCAATGAAGCCAGGATGAAGGCCACCTGGAATATCCCTGCCTTGCCAGGTCCTGTCAACGATCTCCTGCAAGGCCTGGATGGCGGGTTGTTCAGGCAGCTGTTCATTTTTGGGGAAGATCCCGTTGGGACGGCCCTGGACCCTGAGCGGGTGAAGAAATGGATGAAGCAGGCTGAATTTGTGGTGGTGCAGGATCATTTTATAACACCTACTGCAGAATTTGCGGATCTCATCCTGCCGGCGGTTTATCCTGCTGAAATGGGGGGATCCTTCACGAATGGACAGCGGATTATCCAGGAGTTCGATGCGGTATTGCCGACTCAGGTAAGCGTGGATGGGCCTGCACAGATCATGGGGATCATGGCAGCATTGGGCTTGAAAGCAGAAGGTGATGTGCTGACAGTGAGATCGGAAGTGATGTCGCTCTTACCTGAATATCACGCTACGCTCATGCCTTTGTTCCTGACTTCGGAAGATACGCCGGGTCCATTGTTTGCCCATGGCTGCAATCATCTGAGTCAGCGGTTTGAGATGGAATTCCAGGCTGCGCTGACCAGGTCCTGAAATTATGCTTTTGTCTTTCTGTACACCCCGTTAAACAAAAGGATGTACATGGGTGTTCATATGAATAAAGCTTGCATGTGCATAGTTCACTGTGATCAACCCACAAAAGCATGAAAGTAAAAAGAAGCCTTACATCCTCTTTTCTGAACATGGTCGAAAGGGGAGGCAATGCCTTGCCCCATCCGGCCAGTTTGTTTGCCATCCTGGCCTTGCTTGCACTGGCATTCTCTGCCCTGGGCCACTGGCTCGACTGGCGTGCGATCCATCCTGCCACCGGCGAATGGATACATACGGAGAACCTTCTATCAAGAGACGGGATACATCGTATCATTCTGGAGATGGTGGACAATTACACCGGTTTTGCGCCCCTTGGAATTGTCATGGTGGCGCTGCTGGGTATCGGTATAGCGGAGAGCAGCGGACTGATCAGTGCAGCCATACGGTTGCTGGTGCTGAAGTCACCTAAGAAGCTGATCACCTTTGTCATCGTATTTGCCGGTATCATCTCCAACACAGCTTCCGATCTGGGCTATGTTTTGATTATCCCCATGGGCGGTATCATTTTTCATGCGGTCGGACGGCATCCGGTGGCAGGACTTGCTGCCGCTTTCGCCGGCGTTTCAGGTGGGTTCAGCGCCAATGTGTTTATCGGAACCATTGATCCGTTGTTGGCCGGCTTGAGCACAGAAGCAGCCCGTATCCTGGATCCGGATTATTATGTGCTTCCCACTGCCAATTACTATTTCATGGCTGTGAGTACGTTTGTGATAGCGGCCGCGGGCACATGGGTCACGAATCGGTTTATTGAACCAAGGCTGGGAACCTATAAGGGTGATGTTCAGCCTGAGACAATGGAAAACCTGAATACACAGGAGCGTAAGGGTTTGCGGTGGGTGGTCATTGCTTCTATCCTGCTCATCGGCATTATCCTGCTGGGGCTGATTCCGCAGGATGGCTTTTTGAGGGGTCCTGAGCAGTCCTTGCTCAAGTCACCTTTGCTGAAGGGATTTATTGCCTTCCTCTTTGTCACAGCGGCCATCATGGGGATCATCTATGGTGCCATCACCGGGAAGTTCAGGAATGACAGTGATGTGGTGAAGGGCATGGTAGAGAGTTTCAAGGCATTGGCCTCATTCCTGGTGCTCGTCTTCTTTGCAGCCCAGTTCGTGGCGTATTTTAAATGGAGCAACCTGGGACTGATCATTGCCATCAAAGGAGCCGATTTTCTTCAGTCAGCAGACATAGGTCTGGTGCCACTATTGCTGATGTTTGTCATGCTTTCAGGTTTCATTAACCTCTTTATGGGCAGTGCTTCAGCGAAATGGGCCATCCTCGGGCCGGTCTTTATCCCGATGTTCATGTTGTTAGGATATTCACCCGAGCTGAGCCAGGCTGTCTTCAGGGTTGGTGACAGCGTTACCAATATCATCTCACCCATGATGAGTTTCTTTGCCCTTATTATTGTCTATTTCGAGAAATATGACAAAAAGGCGGGCATAGGGACTCTGATATCCACCATGTTACCATATTCACTGGTCTTCTTTGTGCTGTGGTCGCTGTTGTTGATCGGCTGGGCACTTGCGGGCATTCCGCTGGGACCGGGTGCCGGAATTCATTATCCGGGGTCGTAACATTATTATTTAACTTATTGAAAATGAGAAAAAGAAGAAGGAAAACATTTCATCCTGATTGGTTTTAATCAAGCTGTGTCCTCCTTCTTTTTTAGCTCAAGGTCAAGTTGTTATGAGTGGTTGTTTCGTAGCTTAGCGGAAATGATCTCTGCAGCTTTGATCAGGGGATAGGCAGCCGGAGATGCGGTCAGACAGGGATGTGTGCCAATCTGGGAAATGAGCAAGGAGTTCACGGACATCCTGTTTTCGATAGCCAGGCCGATCACATTGGTTAATTCACCTGCACTTAATCCTCCGATTACCTCTCCTCCGATAATGACACCCGAGTATTTGGCAACGATCAATTTCACCATCTGTTTATGTGTATCCGGTAAGTTGCCCGGATGACGGTCTACCCCTTCGAAAGTGCCTGTTATTACTGCAATGTCCTCCTCGAGTGCGCGACGTTCAATCAAACCGGCCGTGCCAAATCCATGATCCCCTATCGCAGTTGAATAGATGCTGATGGTACCGCTGAAGGTTTTTACAACATGGATATTGAAAAGATTCATGCCTGCAACCCTGGCTTCGGCACAGGCTGTTGAAGCTAACATTGTGGGCACCCTTTTACGTGTCACAAAATCACGCTTTTGGGCACAGTCTCCAATGGCGAAAATATCCTTGTGATGCGTGCGCATGTATTCATCTACAGCGATAAATCCGCTTTCATCCATCATAATCCCTGATTTGATGGCCAGTTCTGTATTGGGCTTGTATCCCATGGACAGAATCACAGCATCTGCCTGGAGGGGTTCTCCATTTTCCAGTAATACCGATTCTACTTTGGTTTTGCCCTGGATTTCAGCGATACCTTTCCCGGTGATGATTTTGACTCCCCTGTTTTTCAGGATTTCACCAATTCTTTCGGCTACCTCATCGTCAAAGGCTGAGAAGAGGATGCTGTCTTCCTTCTCTACCAGAATCACTTCATGCCCCGACTTGTTTAACTCATCTGAGAATTCCACCCCGATAAATCCGGCGCCTACCACAATGACTTTCTTAAGCCCGTGCAGCTTATCCTTCATATCATCCAGGTAAGTTTTGTCTTTAGGGATTATAAAAACATGATCCAGGTCGGTCCCTTTTAGCCATTTCGGGAGCACAGGGATAGAACCAGTAGCAATGACCAGTTTCTCATAGTGAATCTCTTCTCCACTGTTCAACTTAACTGTCTTGGCCTCTTTGTCAATGTCAGTGACCTCATCTACGATGGATTCCACACCGGCTTTGGCCAGTATAGTATCGACAGGCATAATGTTGAGCATACTGGAGTCGAGCGTACCGAAAATGTAGGGGATTCCACAGGGCACCATCACCTCTTTATGCATTTTAACGAGTGTGAACCTTTTGTCTGACCATGATGATTTGCCGGTCACGGCAGCCACCATCCCGGCAGCACTGCCGCCAATAATTAAAACATCTGTGGTTTTCATTTTTTTTATTATTATACCATTGATAATCCGTGATTTAAGTCTTTAATAATATCTTCTACGTCTTCAATCCCGACGGAGAAACGCACCAGATCATCCGTGATACCTGCCGCCAACTTGTGCTCCTTGCTGATACCGGCATGGGTCATCGAAGCCGGATGCTGGATGAGGGTTTCAACGCCACCCAGGGATACCGCCAGCAGAGCAAGATGCACGTTGTCCATGAGCTTCTTACCTGCATCGTATCCGCCCTTAAGTCCGAAGCTCATCATAGCGCCAAATCCACGCATCTGGCGACAAGCCAGATCATATTGGGGATGGGAAGTAAGTCCCGGGTACTTGATCCATGCTACTTTGGGATGGGATTCCAGGAAGCCGGCAACTTTCATGGCATTGGCCTGAGCGCGCTCCATGCGCAATGCCAGTGTTTTGACACCGCGTAAAACCATGAAAGCCTGGGTCGGATCCATATTGCATCCCATATAGACCATAGAATGACGGATCTTCCTGTAAAGCGCTTCTTCCCTTGTCACAATTACACCCCCGACGATATCCGCATGGCCATTGATGAATTTGGTGATGGAGTGCAGCACCACATCAGCACCCAGGTCCAGCGGGTTTTGGAGAAAGGGAGAACAGAATGTGTTATCGACGACCAGGGTGAGGCCGTGCTTTTTGGCCAGGTCTGCGCAGGCAGCGATGTCGGTGATCTCCATCGTCGGATTGGCCGGAGTTTCAATATATAACACCCTGGTATTTAGCCGGATAGCACTGATAATTTCATCCAGATTTGCTGTGTTAACAAAGCTGGCCTCGACATGGAAACGGGAAAAATCCTGTTCCAGGACACCCCGCGCCGGGCCATACACAGCACCTGAACTGATGATATGGTCACCACCGTTCAGCAGCGCCATATAAACACTGGTGATTGCGCCCATGCCGCTGCTGGTTGCTATACCATCATAGCCTCCTTCTAGCTCGGCAATGTTGCGCTCAAAAGCACGAATGGTTGGGTTTCCAATGCGGGTATAGATGTATCCGTCACTGGCACCCGAAAAGCAGTCAGCGCCATGCTGGGCGCTTCTGAATTTGAAGGTGGATGTCTGGTAGATCGGAACGGTGGCACTTCCAAATTCATCTTCAAAAATACCAGCATGTATCAGCTTGGTGTTGAATCCCTTGTCGTTTGTGTTCATGGTGTTTTTCTTTTGAAGGAACACTGGTGGGTTTAACTTCAGGTTCCGTTGAATGAAATAATGTTAGAATGATTTACAATGCGGTGAGTTTACCTTCTTTATAATGCAAATAAGCCTCGCGTAGGCTCATGTCATTGGCATGAATGAATATTTTAATCTGCGTTTGCTGGAGGGCTATGGCAGCTTTGTCCCCAGGGCCATTGCCGGTGATAAGGATATCCGGCTGGAGTTCGAAGATCTTTTGGGCTGTTGCCGTGCCTGCGCCATGCGATCCTTCCTGCAATTCCTGGTTATTGACAAATTTAATTTCGTTCTTTCCCTCATCGAACAGCGCAATGTAGGCGGTTCGCCCGAAGCGGGGGTCCATGGGGGCATCCCAGTGGGTGCCTTGTGATGTGAATGCAATTTTCATAAAATGGTGTTTTATGAGGTAAGGGATTTGATTCTATCCCATATCCTTGTAATGAGTTGGATTATTGTTTCGTTGTTGGATTCCAGGATGGTGTTCCCGGCTACGAGTGATTTGGTAAATGCTTCATCATACGGAAGATCACCCAGGTGAACAATATTTTCGTCAAGAAGAAACTGACGTATCTGGCGCTGCATTTCCGCGTTGATATCCGCTTTGTTGATAATGCATCCTGCCTGGATGCCAAACTTTTTAACCACAGCATAAACCCTTTTCAGATCATGCAAACCCGAGATTGTGGGCTCTGTTACCAAAACTGCCAGGTTTGCCCCGGATAGGGATGAGATGACCGGGCATCCTATGCCTGGGGAGCCATCCACGAGGACATAGGTGCATCTTTCTTCGAAAGCCAGGTCTTTGGCTTCATTTTTTACCTTGGCTACCAGCTTACCGGAATGATCGGCACCGATGGCCAACCTGGCATGCACCATGCTGCTGCCTGTCCGTATACCTGAGATGTACCATTGACCTGCCCGTTTTTCCTTGTTTTTGATGGCGTTGGCAGGACAGATCCGTGCGCAATAGCCGCAGCCTTCGCATCGCAAGGGGTCCACCTTGTAAATACGATTCCTGACCTCAACGGCGCTAAACCGGCAGATCTGCATGCAATCCCCGCATCCGGTGCATTGAAAAGGATCGATCACCGCCAGCGATCCACTGAAGAAATCTTCAGAATAAGCATAATCAGGCTTCATCAGCAGGTGCATGTCGGCAGCATCCACATCGCAATCGGCCACTACAACATCCTTGCCACCCAGGATGGCGAAAGCCGCCGTAAGGGATGTTTTTCCTGTCCCACCTTTACCTGATATCATCACGATCTCTTTCATCTTGTACTTTTTTATTGTGATCAAGAAAGAAATCACAGAGGGGCTCCAGGGCTGCGCGAAATTCCGGAACATAACGATAGACCAGTTCTCCCCTGGAATACAGTTGTGCAATACGGCGGTCATTGGGAATACAGGCCAGTATAGGAATGTCTTCGTGCCGGCAGTACTCATGGACATCCTCATTTCCAATACCAAACCGGTTCAATACAACGCCAAAGGGGATACGGAACATGCGGACCGTTTCCACGGCCAGACTCAGGTCATGCAGTCCGAAAGGTGTTGGCTCGGTCACCAGGATGACATAGTCGGTATCCCGGATGGTTTCAATAAGCGGACAGGATGTGCCGGGCGGGGCGTCATAGAAGATGATGGGCAGGTGATCATACTTGCTGGCATATTTCCTTGTGTATGCGATAACCGGTACAGCCTGTTCCTCCCCGATGTCCAACCGGCTCTCAAGAAAATGTAGCTTGCCTGCCTGGGATTCCCTGAGTTTCCCAATTTTCCGGCCAGTCATTGGAAGGGCGCCTTCAGGACATAACTCACTGCAGGCATAGCAGCTATGGCATAATTCCGGGAAAATGAGGATAGATGGGCCTAATTGGATGACGGCATGGAATTGGCAGATTTTGGTGCAGTTCCCGCATAGCGAGCATTTATCAGTATCCCATTGTGGGACCTGTTTCATCAGACTTTCCTCGTGCACTTGCTCAGCCTTAAGGAATAAGCCGGAATTGGGCTCCTCCACGTCAAGGTCAACAAGCGCTATTTCCTGTTTTTCAGCAATAAGTGCTGCCAGGTTGGTTGCCAGGGTAGTTTTCCCTGTCCCGCCTTTCCCGCTGGCGATGGCAATTTTCACTGCATCAGTGCTTACACGCTCCATGACCACTATGATGGTCATGGTCACAATAGTTTGCATTTAGGTCGAGTGTTCCGGCAAGGAATCGCTCAACCAGGCTGGAGGGTGTATCTACGGGTGCACCAACAAAGACATTGATTCCGGCCTCGTTGAACAGGCTGATGGCCATAGGCCCCATACCTCCTGCGATGACGTCGGTGGCTCCCTGGGCGGCGACCCATCTGGGGAAAGATCCGGGCTGATGTTCAGGCGGTCGCATCAGGGATATTTCAGAAATTTTATGGTCAACGACATCAACATAAGCAAATGCCTGGCAATGACCGAAATGAGCGGACAATACGGAACCGTCCATGGGAATGGCGATACGTTTTTTCATCGGGAAAAGGAGTTAAAAGCCCCCGCATGCCTGCCCCTTCTTCAGGATGACAGGGCATGCGGGCTCCGGCTTTATTTCTTCAGAATGGTTTTCTCAACAGCTTCTTTACTTAATGGTTTGGTGCAGAAGAACCAGTCGTAGCATTTGATATCCTTCTGATTTTCCATTCTTTCCTTGGCAACACCACATGATCCGGCTGTGGGTACGATGACTTCATCCCCCGGCCGCCAGTCGGCGGGTGTCGCTATGGAGAAGGCATCGGCTGCCTGCATCGCGATAAGGGCACGGTATAATTCGTCAAAGTTGCGGCCCAGGCTCAGAGGGTAATAAATGATGGCGCGGATAATCCCTTTAGGATCGACAAAGAATACAGCCCTGACAGCTTTTGTGTTGCTTTCTCCCGGCATCATCATGCCGTACTTTTTGGCTACTTCCATCGTGATGTCCTCAATTAAAGGGAACTTCACCTCGATGTCCTTCATCCCTTTAAATTCAATCTTTTCCTTGATGGTCCTGAGCCAGGCAATATGACTGTACAAGCCATCCACCGAGAGTCCAACGAGTTTACAGTTGGCTTCGGTGAACTTGTCTTCCATATGTGCGAAAGTCATGAACTCGGATGTACAGACGGGTGTGAAGTCGGCCGGATGGCTGAACAGAATCACCCAATTGCCACTGAAATCCGCAGGAAAATTGATCTCACCCTGGGTGGTGACAGCTTTGAATGAAGGCGCTTTCTCGCCAATGCGTGGCATGGCATAGAATTCCTGATTTTGTTGTTCCATGGTTGTTAAGTGTTAGGTTAATGAATGGAATAAAAATGTCTGATTTAAATGATTGTAAACGATTGATTACAAACGTGTTGTCGCTGAATGTCGCGTGCGATCATTTCTGACTTCTCTGATCATATCCTGCCAATGTACTGTTCTACCTGGTTATTCATGGGTTTCACCACTTCTCAGGCGCTTTCCCTTGCCTTGTCCTCCACCTGATCTCCTTCGCGTTCCCATACCTTGTCCGAGTTCCTTGCTGTTAGATATATGGTCCTGGTTTGTACACCGTCCCAGGCCTCTTCCGGTTTTTCTTCCATGGCCTTCCGGCCCCGTTCCGTCCAGTTTAGGCATGATCAATGCTTTTTATGGTTTAACATCTGTATGATTTCTCCGACCGTTCTTTCCTGGTCTTTGATGATAATCAGCTGAACTTTCAGGCTGTCCAGTATGGGCTTGATTTTAATCCCAAATTCTCCTGATATGATCATCATCACTTTACGTGAGGAGAGAAGTTCAACAGCGGCAGGGCCGGCACCTTCCTCCAGGACCTTGCCGGGGTTGGGGATGTATTCGATGCTTCCTGTCTGGGAGTCATGCACAACGAAGTAATTGCAGCGGCCAAACCGCTGATCCAGCAGCGCGTCCGGTGTGTTTCCACGGGATGTGATGGCTATCTTCATTTTTACAAGTTCAAAGCTCCTGGCATGATGGTTTTCCTTTTCTTCTCATTCTCGTATGGCAGACAGGACAGTATTCAGCGTTGCAAGGTATACCAGGTATATGTTCAATTTCTTTCCCGCAGCTTGGACATATGCAGTAATCTACGGCAGAATCTTCTGTAGTCTCGACAAGGGAATCAGGTATGGCCCTGGTCAACCCCTGATGGCCGCATAACGGACAATGAGAAACTGGCAGGTGCATCTCCGGATGATTGAAATAACATCCACAATCCAGACAGTGATACCAGTCACTGTCAAAGTACACTTTGCCACCTTCCAGGGTGATCTGTTTACCTTCTACAAAGGCCCGGGCGATTTTTTTTCTTGCCGATGCATAGATGCGGGTGAAGGTAGGCCGTGATACACCCATTTCCTGTGATGCATCGTGATGATTCAGCATGTCATAATCACACAAACGAAGCGCTTCGTATTCTTCAAAATGCATCATGATCGCATCCCTGCCCTGGGAGAGTACAGGACCGTAAGGCTTGAATCCCTTTACAAGCGGTGGATTGAGTATCTTTCTCGGGCGCTTCAAGTTAGGTGACATGCTTAAATGAGCATTTGTTCAATGCAAATATAATGAACAATAGTTCAATTCATTTAAAAATTTGAAAAATTATTCAAACACACCTTCAACACGTCCTTTACAAATTATCTTGAAGGTAACTATTCTCGCTAACTTCGTATTAATGAAAACAAGTGAAGGCATAGGTGGACCTGGGTTTAAGGTGCTGGCTACGGATCTTGACGGAACGATACTGGACAGCCGGGGCCGTTTGAGTGAAGAAAACCTCGAAGCTTTACATGAGCTGGGCCGCAGGGGCATTTGCAGGGTGCTGGCTACCGGTAGATCCATATTCTCATTGAAACGGGCATTGTCTGGCCTCCTGCCAGTTGATTATATTGTGTTCTCTACCGGGGCGGGTATTCTTGAGGTGGAGTCGGGTGACCTGATCTGGAGCAAAGGACTGGATCAAGTTGATGCAGGCCGGATAGCGGCTTATTTCATGGATCGGGACATCTCTTTTATGGTGCATCATCCGGTACCCGAAAACCACCGCTTTCATGTTTACAGGGCGGATACGGCCCTTCATCCTGATTTCCTGAGGAGGATGGAGATTTACAAGGGTTTCTGGGAATGGTGGGACGAAGAAAAGACAGACATGGCCGGAGCTGCCCAGTTCCTGACCATCCTGGCGCCTTCCGTGTCTGCTTTTAATGGATTGGCAGCCGGCCTGAAGGCCTTTAAAGTCATCCGCACTACCTCTCCGATTGACCACAGGAGTTTCTGGATGGAGGTCTTTCCTCATGGTGTGTCCAAGGGCGACGCCCTTCACTTTCTGATGCGACGTCTTGGCGTTGGAGCGCATGAGTTGGTGGCAATGGGCAATGACTACAACGACCTGGATATGCTCGAAGTGGCCCGACGGGCTTATGTTACCGGCAATGCAGCCATTGAGCTGCAAAGTCAGTTTACTGTCATTCCCTGCAATGATGACCATGCCCTGGACTGGCTTGTTCGAAATGTCTCCATGTAAATAGTCCATTGTCTATTTATTGTATTGATATTGAGAAGGGTATCTTGACATTCGGCTTTTCATATCGTAACTTCACGCCATCTTAACGCACCTATCCCCCCTCACCATGAAAAAGTTTGTCCTTCCATTTATCTGGCTGATTGCCGGAATTACGTTGGGAGTAGTCCTGACGGTGCTCTACTTACAAATCCCTAAATTGGAAAGCGATGTCAGTATATCCAGGGAGGAAGCCCAGGTATACCTACATGACTATTGTCAGATGAAGCTGGATCCTTGTGCCCCCAGGGTCGTGGATCTGGATATAGGTCAGTATGCGACCATGAAACACATCGCCGAAACCATGGGAGAAGAAGTGCATGGTTTCCGTTTGTACATTGGTTGGATGCGCGCGGAAGGCACGGATGGCATGATCGCTGTTATCCGGCCACTCCAGCGCGAGGGTATCGAGCTCGGAGATGCCTATTACCTGTCCAAGGGGCCTTTGCTGAGTACATGCCCTGTCGTTTGCGATGATTTGCAGCCATCTCTGGATATCTGCAAAGAATAGAGAAGACCAAGGCGCAGGCTTATCTGCTTTCAGGCTTGACGGGCTCCGCAAGGAAGCCCCGTGTCATCATTTTGTGTACTTCAGGACAATGCCTTTATTGGTCTTATAGTCAGCTCCCACAGCATAGTAGGCCCCTTTGGTATCCCTTGATATTCCATACAAACGCCAATCCTCACCTAACTGAGGTTCTGCCTTTTTCCCCAATGGTGCCCACTCACCTTTCTTGAATTCCATGATAAGGCCGCGCTTGCGGTTAGGGAGATTACCAACAGCCCAGCCCATGTCAGCATTCTCCAAAGCAACTCCGAAGAGGTTCCATTCCTTAGCCCCTGCATCAACCTTCATCTCTGACCATTTCTTACCATCAAAGGTTAGGATTTTACCTGTTTCTGGAGCTGCCTGGAAGGCGGGCATCCAGCCGACAGCGAAAACAGTCTTTGCATCGATACACTGAATGTCTCTGCAGATGATGTTTTTGGAAAGCAGCGGCAGTTTGACCGGTTCCCAATTAGGGCCGTTCTTCTGGATGATAAAGGAACCACTGGCATAGGAATTCGTGACACTGCTCATGTCGCCATCTTTGAAACCACCTGCGAAAACCGGGTTTTCCCCAATGCCATGCATGGCCAGGATGGTTTGCTCCTTAAATTCAGGGGAGGAAACGAGGCTCCAGGTACCACGGTTGTATTCAATCAGGACAGGCTTGCCATTTTTTCCTCCACCTCCCATTGCCCAGCCCAGGTTCTCATTGGCAAAGTACACTTCATAAAGCACCCAGTCTTTCATGTCGACAGCCGGCAATGATACGATCTCCCATTTACCCTGCGCGTATTTGTAAAGAAGTCCTGTTTTCGCTTCCCGGTTGTGGCCAAAGGCCCATCCCATACTTTCATTCAGAAACCACACACCCTGGAGGTTCCAGTTAGTCCCTGGAGCGGGAAGGTCAACCCTGGCCCATACTCCCTGATCACACCTGAGCAAAAGGCCCTGGGTCATGTCCTTGGTGAACCCGACCCCTTCATAGTTGAATCCGGCAGCCCATCCGAGCTGAGGCGCAGGGAAATGTACCCCGCGAAGTTCCCATTTTCCAGGCAGGTCCGGTAGCTTCTCGGCGGTCCAGGCCTGCGCAGAAAGCATCAGCGGAATGCAAAAGCATCCCAGCAGAATCAAAAAGATGTTCTTTTTCATGATGATTACCCCGGTATTGGTGAGGGTACGTAAGTTAGCAAAAAATATATAAAAATCAAATACTTAGCCTGTATTTGTGCGACTGTTCCCTAAGCCTTGATGATGGGGAATTATTCCTGTGTTTCGCTGACGAGACCCCTGGTAATACTGAAAAACGTCTGGTAAGGATCGAGCTTTCGAGCGCGGTTGTAATCCGACAGCGAGGACCAGTAGTTGCCCCTGATACGGTGCAGCCTTGCCCTGATGAGGTAAGCATTGGCAACAGACTCATCCAGGCTGATCAACCTGTTCATATCGGCCATGGCCGATTCATACTTCCCCGTCTTATAGCGGCAGTAACCCCTGAGAAAGAGCGCATCCTTATGCGTGGGCTCCAGGGTCAGGAGTTTGTTTAGGGCCTGCTCGGCAACTACAAACTGTCCTTCGTTCACCTGCGCAACGGCATAGGTAAGAAGCTCGTTATTGCGCTGTTGTGCGGCAAGACAGGCAGTCGTCCAGAGAAGTACAAAAATCAAAATGTTTCTCAGCATGCCGGTTCGAATGAACACCCAAATGTACTTTTTTCAGAAGGAATGAGCAAGTTAAAGGGTGTTAAGATTGGTATCATGCTGTTCTGCAGAACATGCGGAACCAAAGCATTTTTAACGTAACATTGGTATCCGGTATTCAACTTCAGACAGTATTACTACCTATGGCTTCGAAGATCAACCCTATTGCTCCTTATAAGGTCTATTTCACCGACACCGCCTTTCATAACCTGATGAAGAAGCGGATCTATCATGTGCTTCTGATTTCCAGTGCTTATGACGCCTTTATGCTGGAAGATGACGGGCGCATCGACGAGCAGATATTCAACGAATACGTGGCCCTCAACCTGCGGTACCCGCCACAGTTTATCCAGGTGCACACCGAAATGGAAGCTTTTGAGGTGCTGGAAGAGGAAAAGATAGACCTCATCATTACGATGCTAAGTCCGGAGGACTCAGATTCCTTCGCCCTGGCAAAGCGAATGAAGAACAAATACCCCCGCATACCTATCGTTGTGCTGACCCCTTTCTCCAGGGAAGTCAAGATCAAGGCAGCCCAGGATGATATGCAGGCCATCGATTATGTGTTTTCCTGGCTTGGGAATACAGATTTGTTGCTGGCCATCATCAAGCTGATTGAGGATAAGATGAATGTGGAGCATGATGCCAAGGAGGAAGGGGTACAGATCCTGTTGCTGGTGGAAGATTCTATACGTTTTTATTCAAGCTATCTGCCCCATCTCTACAAGATCATCTTCAAGCAGAGCAAGGTATTCATGGCGGAGGGGCTGAACGAGCACCAGAAGATGCTTCGGATGCGGGGACGTCCCAAGATCGTCCTCGCAACTCAGTATGAGGAAGCCATCGCACTATATGAGAAGTATAAGAAAAACCTGCTCGGGATTATCTCCGATGTGTCTTACAAACGCAACGGTTATGAAGACAAGGAGGCCGGGCTTCGCTTATGCCGGAAGGTCAAAGCTGATGACGCTTTTATACCATTCCTCCTGCAGTCTTCGGAGGATGAAATGGCAGGAAGGGCCAGGGAAATGGGGGTTGGATTTATCAATAAAAACAGCAAGACATTATCCATTGAACTGAGGAATTATATCCGTGAACATTTTGCCTTCGGGGATTTCGTGTTTGTGGATCCGGTTTCGAACCGCGAGGTGGCCAGGGCATCCGATCTGAAATCCCTGCAGGAAACCATTTTCGATATCCCGGATGACGTACTTTTTTACCACATCTCACGAAATCACTTCTCACGCTGGCTCAATGCCCGTGCTGTCTTTCCCCTTGCCCGCCTGTTCAAGGAATTAAGGCCCGAAGACTTCAGGGACCTGGATGAGGTGAGGCGTTACCTTTTTGATGCGATCGCGAACTTCAGGTTCAACAAGGCGAGGGGTGTGATTGCAGAGTTCAACCGTGAGCGCTTCGATGAATACCTCAGCTTTACCCGCATCGGTGATGGCAGTATTGGTGGTAAGGCGCGCGGACTCGCCTTCCTGGATTCTCTCATTAAACGGAATCAGCTCTTCAGCCGCTTCGAAGGCACGCTTATCTCCACTCCCAAGACAGTGGTGCTGTGTACAGATATCTTCGATGAATTCATGGAGGAGAACAACCTGTACAAGGTAGCGCTGGGGGATACACCGGATGAGGAAATACTGCAGCATTTCATCCAGGCCCGCCTGCCTTTCAGGATTCATGAAGACCTGTATACGTTTATCACGGTGGTGAGCAATCCTATTGCAATCCGTTCGTCGAGTCTCCTGGAAGATAGTCACTATCAGCCGTTTGCAGGGATATATTCGACGTATATGATTCCTAATATCCGCAATGAGGAGCGCCTGATGATCGAGATGCTGAGCAATGCCATCAAAAGTGTCTATGCTTCAGCCTTCTTCAAAGCGTCCAAAGCATATATGTCGGCGACTTCAAATGTGATCGATGAGGAAAAGATGGCCATCGTCCTGCAGGAAGTCATTGGATGGCAGTACGGTAACCGTTTTTATCCAACGATCAGCGGGGTTGCAAGGTCCATCAATTTCTACCCCATTCACCCGGAACGCCCCGAGGATGGCATCGTCAATATTGCATTCGGTCTTGGTAAATACATCGTGGATGGCGGGCAGACGCTGCGTTTTTCTCCAAAATATCCGCGTAAGGTGCTGCAGCTTTCCAATCCGGAAATGGCGCTTCGGGAGACGCAGAAGACTTTTTTCGCGCTCAACCTGGATGCCGGCGCCTTTTATCCATGCATCGATGATGGTATCAACCTGATGCAACTGCGCATCGCAGAAGCAGAAGGCGATGGGTCCCTGAAGCATGTGGCCTCTACCTTTGACTTTGCCAACCATATGATCCGGGATGGTGTCCAGTATGAAGGAAAGAAGCTCATCACCTTCTCGCATATCCTGAGCCATAACGTTTTCCCATTGGCGGAGATACTGCAAACCTGTCTTGAGATAGGTCAGAGGGAGATGAACAAACCCATCGAGATCGAGTTTGCCATGGAGCTGAACCGCAAGGAAGGAGAACCCCGGATCTTTAATCTGTTGCAAATAAGGCCTGTGGTTGATAATAAGGAAACCATAGATGAAAACCTGGAGCAGGTCCGGATAGATGAAACCGTGGTGTATTGCAAGTCGGCGCTGGGCAATGGTATTAACCGCGAAATCTATGATATCCTGTATGTTAAGCCTGATGCATTTGACCCCGCACAAAGTCCAAGGATCGCCGACAGGGTATTTGAACTCAACGACCGGTTCTTAAAGGAAAAGCGGCCGTATATCATCATCGGGCCTGGCCGCTGGGGATCTTCCGACCCATGGCTTGGGATCCCGGTCAAGTGGCCACATATTTCCGGAGCTCGGGTAATCATCGAATCCAGCCTGGAGAATTACCGCATTGACCCCAGCCAGGGAACGCATTTCTTTCAAAACCTCACGTCTTTCAGGGTAGGATATTTTACCATCAACCCATATATACGTGACGGGCATTATGATGTGGATTATCTGAAGGCTCAGCCTGCAGTTTACGAAGATGAATTCCTGCGCCATGTGCGTTTTTCACAGCCGCTGGTTGTCAAGATCGATGGTAAACGTAACCTGGGTGTTATCTACAAAGAAGGCCGGGAACCCGCAACAGGGCAACCTCAGGGAGGGGTGATCACGACCTGACCTGTTTCGCGCCGGCTACCGTCATGGGTGACTTCAAATAGCAATGTGCCGGCACTGAGCGGGCCGCTTTCCCACACATGGGTATAAAGACCCGGTTCGGCATAATAGCCTGCATAGAAGTAAAGACAGCGCCCCCTGGCATCCTTAAGTGTGATCCCTGCCACACCGGGTGCGTCCATCCTAAAATGAACAATGACGGCATTTTTTACAGCCTGAATGTGGATATGGGATGCGGATCTTGCCTGTGGCTTATCAATGGGTCCTTTGTATGCAGAAGCTAACCAGGGTAAACAGGCAGTAAAGAGGATCAGGAACAGGTTCCTAAGTGATTTGATATGATTGAATTTCAACATCATTGTTAAGAAAAATGCGTAATGAGCTATTATACAACACCCAAAGGTAGGCAGGATGGCTTTCTTACGTCAAGTTGCTTCAAGATGTCGGTAAGCTTGTGTCAGTTAACGGTCATATGCCGGTTATGACGGCTTTACCTTCATGGGTTGAAATCCAATCATGTTCTCAGGCTTTAGCAGGTCGTCGAGGGCTTCTTTGGAGAGGTAAGCTTTTTCCAGCACCAGGTCATATACACTTCGGTCGTTCTCAAGCGCTTCTTTGGCCAGGATGGTGCATTTTTCGTAGCCCAGGACGGGATTCAGGGCGGTCACCAGTCCGATGCTGTTTTCGACCATTTCACGGCAGCGACGGGCATTGGCCGTGATACCGCTCACACAGCGGTGGTTGAGTGTGTCCATGCCATTTCTGAGCATCTCTATCGATTCCATAAGACTTTGCACAATAACCGGCTCCATAACGTTCAGCTCCAGCTGGCCGGCTTCGGCTGCCAGACTTACCGTCAGGTCGTTTCCAATGACTTTGAAGGCGATCTGGTTAACGACCTCGGGTATGACTGGGTTTACTTTCCCTGGCATGATAGAAGAACCTGGCTGCATGGGTGGCAGATTGATCTCATTCAGTCCTGCACGTGGCCCGGAGGACAGCAGGCGGAGGTCGTTGCATATCTTAGAAAGCTTCAGTGCCAACCGCTTGATGGCACTGGAATACATCACGAAAGCGCCGGTATCCTGTGTAGCCTCCACCAGGTTGGCAGCCAGGGAGACATCGAGTCCGGTGATGGCGCGCAAGTGCTTGATAACCAGGGCAGGATATTCCGGATCAGCATTGATTCCGGTACCGATGGCCGTCCCTCCCATGTTCACCTCAAGGAATAGCGCAACATTCTGGTTCAGGCGTTTCACTTCTTCTTCCAGGGTTACGGCATAGGCTTCAAAAGATTGACCCAGGGTCATGGGAACGGCATCCTGAAGCTGGGTTCTCCCCATCTTGATGACCCCATAGAATTCGGTCGCTTTCCTGCGGAAGACCTCGATCAATTGCTGCAATACTGCGATCAACCGTTTGTTACTGTTGATCAGCGCGATTTTCACCGCTGTCGGATAAGCATCGTTGGTCGACTGGCTCAGGTTCACATGGTTATTGGGATGGCAATGTTCGTATTGCCCTTTCTCGAATCCCAGTATCTCCAAAGCCCTGTTGGCAATCACCTCATTGGCATTCATATTGGTGGAAGTACCTGCCCCTCCCTGTATCATATCAACCTGAAAATAATTGATATACCTGCCATTCAGTATCTCGTTACAGGCCCTGACGATGGCATCGGTGGTAGACTTCGGAAGCAGGCCCAGCTCGTGGTTGGCTTTGGCCGCCGCCATTTTCACCATGGCCAGTCCATCTACCAGCAAAGGGTAGAAACTGAGCGTAACCCCGCTGATGTTGAAATTTTCGATACCCCTGAGGGTCTGAATCCCGTAATATGCTTCGAAATGCACATCCCGTTCACCAAGCAGGTCATGTTCCCGCCTTGTGCGGCCGGATTCATACTGGGCTGAGGAGTTCATGGATCGCACGTTGAGTTGCCGCATCCTTCTGGATATAACCTTGGAGATGTTGGAGAACACCTTCAGGGCTATGGCTCCGTTACTGGTGAGCAGGGCTTTGTCGATGGTCACAACGATCACCTTGCTGATGGCCCTGGCCGAGGTGGCATGGGGTGCGTCGTCCATGAGCGATCCTTCGCCGAGGAAATCCATGCGATTGAAAATACACAGTCGTTTCTCCTGTCCGTAAGCCGTGGTTTTGTACAGCTCTACTTCACCTTCATAAATCATAAAGATCTTTTCACGGGTATGATTTTCCCTGAAAAGACTGGTTCCTGCCTCCATCACATGCTCTTGTGCATGATCCGCTACCTGCTGCAGTTCCTCTTCTGTCAATCCCTTGAATAGCTCAATCTGTTGGATGAACAAGCGCAATTTCTCCCTATCCATAGCTCAAAAATTTAGGCTGTTTCAGGCAGCAAAGTACGGCAAAATTACCCGAATGGAGGGAGGAGCTGACCGGTTCAGGATGTATACGCCCTGGTAAACTGTCAGGATTATCCTGCCTGACCTTCTCTGCAGCGAAAGATGGTATATTCCTTTAACTTTGCATGCCTGAATGCCCTTGAAGCAAACAGTCTTATCATTTTAACAGGGATGTTATGAAAGGCAAGGTATTGATCTTAGCAGTTATACTAGGTGCCCTCATCGGCTTTTCCTCCTGCCGGAAAGAGTCGCAGCGGGATCCCATTCTGGCCAAACGCATACAGTATGATGTCTCCATCAAGAGTCCCGACCCATCCTACGATTGGTGGGTCCAGAACCTGGAGGGATCCAGCCGTGAGGCATTTGTCAGGGATATCCTGAGTGCTGCCTACAGCGGTAAAGTGGAAGCCTGGGATGCTTTTCACAATAAAATGGATCCGGAAGCGGTGAAAGCCATTGGCAACCGCATTGATACGCTGACATTCCAGCGGCCTGACCCACCCTATGATCTCTTTGATACCATTGTGAAGCAGGAACTGAATATCCATGAGATCACCCGTATCCGGTTCCTGGAAGCCTGGTACATGGATCCTTCCTCCCTGCGGATCACTAAGGAGGTCATCGGCGTATGCCCCCTTCTGGAAAGTTATGCGCCGGATGGTAGCCTCAGGGGTTATATGCCCATGTTTTGGGTATACTATGATAAAGCCTACCCATCAGCGTTCCAGGTAAGTAATCCCTAATCGGGAGATTGAGATGGCAGGACAGGAATGGAAAGAGCATCGTCTGCCCAATGGCATCCGGCTTCTGCATTGGCCGGTGATGTCGAAGGTAGCGCATGCAGGCGTCTTTCTGCAGGCCGGATCAAGGGATGAGACGGAGCCTGAGAACGGCATGGCGCACTTCATTGAGCACATGATATTCAAAGGGACGAAGAGGCGCAAATCCTTTCAGATATTAAGTCATCTGGAGAATGTGGGTGGTGATTTAAACGCATTTACCTCAAAAGAAGACACTTGCATCTATGCTTCGTTTTTAGTCGAACACACCCGCAGGACTTTTGCACTGTTTTCAGATATTATCTTTTCTCCGGTATTTCCCGAGCGAGAGTTAAGAAAAGAGAAGGAAGTCATACTGGATGAAATAAACAGTTATTTGGATACTCCCTCTGAGCAGATCTTTGATGATTTTGAAGATCAACTTTTTAATGGACATGCTTTGGGTCGTAATATTTTGGGGACGAAGGAGAACCTCAAGCGTTTTGACCGGAATGACATCCTTGCCTTCATCCGGAAAAACTACCGGGCTGAGGAAATCTATATTTGCTACGTGGGGTCGATGTCCTTCAGGAGATTGGTAAAGCTGATAGAGAAGTATTTCAGCGACTGTCCCTGGCCCACTGGTGAGCACACGCGAATGGCTGTAAACGGATATTCCCCTTCATCCCTTGCTTTTAATCGCAATGGTTATCAGGCACATGGGATGATAGGCAACAGAGCCTATCCCGCCAATGATGAAAAAAGTTTGGTCTTGGCATTGACCAACAATATTCTGGGCGGGCCAGGGATGAATTCCAGGCTGAATATGGCCGTACGTGAGCGACATGGCTTGAGTTACCACATTGAGTCAGCTTATCAACCTTATTCTGATACGGGTGTTTTTGAGGTCTACCTGGGCTCGGAGGACGAAAGCCTCGGGCGTGCCATGGAATTGGCACAGAAAGAAATGGATAAGCTACGGACCCAGCGGCTTGGTGCCTTACAGCTCAGCAGGGCAAAACAACAACTCAAAGGCCAAATCGCGATTCTGGAAGAGTCCAATCTAAACCTCATGCTTTCGTTAGGCAAAAGCCTGTTGCTAAAGTCACGCATAGATACTATTGAAGATGTCTATGCCCGCATTGATGCCATCCAGGCAGACCACATACTCGAAGTGAGCAACGAAATCTTTGAGCCCTCGCAGTTGTCGACGCTGGTCTTTCGTTGTAAGTGAGCAGATAGCTGCTTTACCACCTGACAGATGAAGTAGTTAAAAACATTGAGAACACCTAAATAGAAACTTTGGGCTGTTGTGTATGGGCTGTGATTCTGTTAGCCTGGAATGTGACTTCTCATAGAATTTGAGCGTTCTGAAGCGTTTCTGTCTCAGAAAATTGTTATATTTGACAATTATCTAAGATCATATGACCTATCTTGAGTTTGAAAAATCACTGAAAGAGTTTCCTGTTTTTTCGATTCAGGACATCAAAAAGCGATATCCCGGTTTCGACAGTCGCCGCCTGGTAGAATGGCAGCAGAAAAACTACATCCAGAAAATCCGAAGGGAATACTATTGTTTCCGGGAGCGAAAGCAAGACGAGAAATTTCTGTATTTCGCTGCGAATAAGATTTATTCGCCTTCCTATGTCTCCATGGAGAGTGCATTGGCTTATTACAATCTCATTCCGGAAGGGGTATTCCTGATCACATCTGTATCCGCCAGAAATACTGCCAGATACCATACTCCTGTGGGGGATTTTTCGTATCAACAAATAAAACCACAGCTAAATTTTGGTTATAGGCTAATAATAGATCAGGATGTGGCTATCAAAGTGGCTGATCCGGAAAAGGTGATCCTGGATTACTTTTACCTAAAGAAGTTGAATTCTGATCATGACATAGAAGCGCTTAGATTAAACGAAGGTCGGTTTAAGGAATTGGTGGACTTTCGTAAATTAGGAAGTTACCAGAGTATCTTTGATTCTAAAGCCCTCAATAGAAGAGTTAGGCTATTAATGGAAATCTTACATGCTTAGTTTACAGGAAATAAAGCGATTTTACCCGCAGTCTTTGCAGCGCTTTGAACGATTCCTCTTCCGGGAGTATCTTCAATATAAAATACTCGAAATCATCTTTGAGACGCCTTATGCAAGCAAATTGTCCTTTTTAGGAGGCACCTGCCTGAGGATTGTTCATAATAACAAAAGGTTTTCAGAAGATCTGTACTTTGACAGTTTTCAGTTAACATCGGATGATTTCACTGCGATTACCGATATCGTGGAGCGCGAACTCCTGCGAATCGGTTATGATGTCGAGATGCGAAATGTGCAGAAAGGGGCTTATCATTGTTATATTCGTTTTCCAGGTTTGCTCTATGCATCGGGATTGAGTGATCAGAAAGAAGAAAAAATACTGATCCAACTGGACACTGAATCACATGACTTTGACTACAAACCGGATCAGCCTGTGCTGAACAGGTTTGATGTTTTTACCCAGATCAATGTTACCCCGGTTGATATACTGCTTGCTCAGAAGTTTTATGCGGTGATTAATAGGAAACGGAACAAGGGCAGGGATTTCTATGATATTGTCTTTCTGCTCGGTCAGCGATTTGTTCCCAATTATGATTATTTGAAGGCAAAGGCCGGAATCACCAATCATAAGGATCTGAAGTCACATGTACTGCAGAAATGTCAGAACCTTAATATGGAAGAAATGGCGGCGGACGTAAGGCCATTCTTGTTCGACCCACAGGATGATAAAAGGATCATTCTTTTTACAAAGTATTTGGAGCAGTGTGAATTAAGCAGATAATCAGGATTATGAGATAGTTTTTCGACACCATGCTGATATGAAATCCTCCATATTTGATTTTGCCGAGATGCATTGTAGTGATGAACATCCTGTACTTACTAACATTGCAAGGCGTACCTATTTGAATACCGTATATCCTCAAATGTTGACAGGCCATTTGCAGGGATTGTTCCTGCAATGGATAAGCAGGCTGATCCAAGCCCATGTAGTAGTTGAGATCGGCACATTCACAGGTTATTCTGCTTTTTGTTTTTCCCTGGGGCTTGCCGAAGGAGGTTGCGTGCACACCATCGAGCGCAATCCGGAACTGGAGTATCTCATCAGGCAAAACCTGGAAGGCCATGGTTTGGGTAGTCGCATCATACTGCATCAGGGGGAAGCTGAAGACATCATTGGTAAACTTCCCACGCCCTTCGACCTTGTTTACCTGGATGGAGATAAGACGCAGTACCTGCAACATTTTGAGCTGATCTACCCTCATCTGAGGCCGGGTGGGATGCTGATGGCGGATAACGTATGGTGGGATGGCAAGGTTAGGGAAGGGACTACAGATAGCGATGCACGGGGAATACTCGATTTTCTGCAACATGTGGAGCAGGAGCAGGGGCTGGAACGCCTGGTGCTCCCGCTTCGTGACGGGCTGATGCTGATAAGAAAAAAATAGCGTTATGAAAAGGCATCATAACGCTATTTCCTGATACTGTATTCTTAATCGGCTTAGGCAGCCGTGTTCTTCATTGCTACGGTGCCGTGGTGACAGGGCCTTTGAATACACTGTTGATGGTGGTATTCCCTGTCAGATTGGTAATATTGAGGATGATCAGCGAGGCATCATTGCCCTGCCCACTGTACCTGACGACGCCGTTCATATTGAGGTCTTCCCTGTAGTAACCCTGAACAGTGGTATTGATGGAAGAAGACCCACTGGTCCCGGTGATACGCTGGAGGATCAGACTGCGGTCATTCCCCGCTCCGCTGTAGCGGAGGAAATCATCATGATTGATGTCTCCGGCGATCATGGCAGGGGTATTGTGGGATGTTAGGATAACAGAACGTCCATAAACAGGGTACTGCAGCGTGTCACTGAAATCATAAACCAGGGTATCATTGACACTGACAGCCTGCGCCGTCATGACAGGAAGGTGATTCCTGTGATGTATCACTACATGATATTGGTCCCCGGGAACATAGAAACGGATGTTGGCGTTGCCGCTAGTATCCGCCAGGGTACCGTCTGACCGGAGTACAGCTGCACGGCGGGCCACGACACTTGTGGGGTCAGATCTGAGCTCAACCAGCACCCAGTCGGTCATTTCCTGAGGTATACTACTCAGGAATTCTGTGCCGTTATGGTGCCAGGGTGCTGTGTTGTAGGGCTGTGACTGTGGTAAAAGCCCGGCAGTATTAAGTGTCCGGCTCATCGTCTGCTGCCCTTGCAAGGCACCCTGCAGGAAGACCTTTAATCTGAGATCAGCAGGTTTAAGCACAGTGACATGAATAGAGTCAGCCTGAGTGCAACCGGTTGACTGATCAGTGACTGATACCGTAAAGGTGGTCGCCTGGGTAGGACTGATGCTCAATACACTGTCTGTTCCATTTCCTGGCGACCATAAGTAACTGAAGGGACCTGTACCAGAACTTGTAGCTGTCAACTGGCCTGTTTCTCCCAATATGAGGCTATTGTTGCCCAGGATGCTCAAAACAGGCTTCGGATGCACGGTAACTTGCATCTGCACAGTGTCGTGGCAACCATCCTGACTCGACACGATCAGCGTCACAGTATGGATACCGGCTGTCGGGGTCAGGACGAGTGTGGTGTCGGTCGTCGCATTGGGCAACCAAAGGTAGGTATAGCTCCCGGCGGGTGACACCGCTGCCTGCAATACCACTGTCTCACCTTCGCAAAGAATGGAATCTCCGGTGATCGATGCTGTATAGTACAGTCCATTGAAGCATCCGGTGCACCCCGTTTCATCAATGAGGCCGTCGCAATCATCATCCAGGCCATTGCCGCATATTTCTGTTGATCCGGGATAGATGGACGGATTGGTGTCATCGCAATCATAAGGATCATCAACATAGCCCTGGGGTTGGGTACAGGTTATGACGTACTGCAGGGGATCTCCATAGCCATCTTCGTCGGCATCCCGATACCAGATCATGCCGGTATCATTGGCGATTTCGGCGGTGGCAACAGCGATGCGGCCATCCAGATCTGTCACAGTCACACTGTAGATACCTGGTGCGCCATTGATCGAAGAGGTCTGCGCGAGGTTGCTCCATTGGTAGTAATAAGGAGGGTTCCCGCCGGTGATGTTGGTTGTGATGCTACCACTACTGTCCTGACGGCAGGCTGGCGTGGTCACGAGTTGCAGTTGCATCATTCCGAGCTCATACCGCGCTTCATTATCCTCGTAGTTGTATTCTTCCGGATTGGAATTTTCGATACGGGCGACGAGTGTCGTGATCGGATCATTCACCAACCAGGGCAAGGTAATGCTGACGGAATCATGTCCGCCGACAAGAACCGGAACCACGCCGATGGATTGCAGAACCTGGTTGTTATCAGTGTAATAGAACCTGACGTCTGCCTGACTGGACAGCGCCCCACTGTTGCCGATGCGCGCATGCAGCTGGATGTTGCTGTTGGCAGCAGGAACCGGGTTGCTGGGTTCAAAGAGCTGGAAATACAAATTGGCAGCATCCCCGACGATGATGGCCCTGGTTGCTTCATTATTCAGCTCATCGGATTCGGTTACCTGTTTGTCGCTGTCAATGATAGCACGGATGATATAGGTACCGGGTATGACCGGAGCAATCCAGGCGGTGGGGATGCTCACGGTAGTGTCATCTCCATAGGCTTGTCCGTAAACAGGATAGACGGAATCATGCGCGACTTCATTGACAAGGACTTTGAGTTTCATCTGGTCCTGAGGATTGGATAAACCGGCGTTATCGTATGTGATGGCCATGGTCACCTGCTCTCCCGGCGAGGGATTCAGGCGGGAGGGATTGATGTACTGGCTGAAAACACGCATGTCGGGCAGGGTTGTGACGTTGACGACCATTTCGTACACATTGTTGCTCTCATTGCATTCAGTGAATTGCTGGCCCGGATCTGCGGTGATGGTAAAGGTATACGTGCCCACCTGCGGGAAGATGAAGGTAAACGGCAGGCTCACTTTACGCGGGCAGCCGCAACTTTGTCTTACATCATCCACTGCAATATCAGCCAGGTGGACTTTCCCTGTGTAGGAGGGACCGCTGACCTCGAACCTCACCGTCACACTGGAGGCGTTGTAGAGGCCTCCGGCTGTCAGGCCTGCAGATATCTCAACAGGTTTGTTGACGATGAAATTCTGGATCGTAGAAACACCACCACAGGTAGCAGGTAATTTTACGATCATCAGATCGATGCAGAGACTATCCTGAATGATGTTGTCCTGTTCGTCCAGCTCATCGATCAGGCCGGCAGGATCTGCAATGGCGGTGAGCATCATGGTAGCCGGAGCAACACTGGGGATAGCGGGAGAAACCACATTGACAGTCTGCATGACGCCCACGGTCCCATTGTACTGTACATCGTAATAGAAGCTGTCGGAAAGCATAAACCTGACCACCGGTGAAACGGCGGCGGCCTTGCCGTCATTCGACAATTTGGCGATGAAGTTCATGGTACCGCCCGGATGTGCAGGATCACTGGGATCCACATCAAGGGCTTCGCAGCTCTTGAAAACCAGATTGGGCTTGCATTCGAGAACCTCCAATGTATAGGTGGTGACGTTGTTCGACTCTATATACTCTGTAACATCACCTCCCGTAGCGACAGGGACATCACAGCGGAGTTCAAAGGTATAGATACCGGGAGCTGAGATAAGTCCCGGAAGGTAGATGGCGGTCTGCCCGAGCGACGGGATATTAGTGATCGTCTGCTGAATAGTGTTGTAAACATTTCCATTCAAACGGCACACGACTTCAGCCGTGAACGAACCGGATGCAGCACCGCCCTGGTTCCTGATGTGGAAACCCAGGTCACCACCGGATTCGCAAAGGAAAGCCTGGCCGGCAGGTCCCAATGCCGGAACAAGGTCAGGCAATGCCGGCAGAACGGTTATGGTGATGCAGGAGGTATTGTTGTACTCGCTGGATTCCGTGACCACATCTGTTGCATCCGCCGTGGCACAGTAAGAATACAACCCTGGTGTGTTGAAGGTGAGGGTCCGGTTGATCGTATGCGATTGCCCCGTGGCAAGTGCAGGAATATTGAAGCTATTTGTGAATGAAGCACCTGCCGATGAGCTGGTGCTTGCAACACTCGCACCTGAAGCGGAACACCCGACATTGCTGACGTATATATTCATGGTCATACTGTTCCCAGCAACGACGGTAGATGTAGGCGTATAGGCCGCTGCGACCAGATCAGGAAGACATGCCTGCGGAGGCAGGATGGTAAAGGCCATCTCAAAGGTCTCGCTAAAGGTGAAATCCGTGATGGTGCCCTGAACCTGATAGGTCCCTGGACTCATGGGTGCATTGATGGCCGCGTTGAAGTAGCCTTGCGCATTCGTGGTTGCAGCATAGACAGCTCCCGTTGCCGGTATCACGAATGTTACGCTGGCGCCTGCCACACTAGGGTCTGCCAGGGGCAGGGGTGTGCCAAAATAAATGGCCTTACCGGATAACCACACTTTGGCACCATAAGCAGCATAGGATACGGCTGGGTTAGACTGCAGCGCACTTACCTGAATGCCTCCTGAGAGATCAAAATTGCCGTTGATGAAAGGTCTGACAGCACTGTTATTGATCTCGTTAGACTCGGCGATGCGGTTATCGACGTCAATCCATACCTGCATGGGACACCAGGCCGAGTCGAGCGGTGTGGTGATATTCCATTGAACGATGGTTGAGGACTTTGGACTCAGATTCGTTACCACCAGGGTATCATAAACGATGTTGAAATCATACTGGTTAACCATTGCGACCCGGAATGTATCAGCATGATAATCAGATACATTCGTAATGCGTGCATAGACGGTTAGTGCAGAATTTACCGGAGGATTGTTGGCGGAGAACCAGATGTCGTCGGCATAAATCTGCAGATCTGGTTGTATCATCACATCCGGATAATCAAAGGGGCCGAACTGGGTTTGACATGATGAAGGTGAACCCTGAACACTGACTTTCCAGTTGGCACCTGAGGGCAATGAGCTGACGTTGGCCACATAACGTTTCCCATCGGCAGTATTCAGATCGCCTGCATCGAGGGGTATCATGATCACGGAACGGTCGTTCAGATCGGTATAGATGCCATTCCCTTCATAGTCAAGGATCAGGCGGGGATAGGTCACCGGAGGCAATGCGTTCGTCGCATCGAAGTAATCAACCATGAAGCTGAAACTGCTGATGGGAGAACCATGCAATGGATGAGTGATGGCATCCTCGAAATTGACCGTACCTGCATAGGAGAAATACTGGGCCCCGGGGTTGATGTTTGGGTTGTTGTCATCGCAATCTCCCTGGGTAGAGGTGAGTTCAGTAAGCAGGAAGTATTGAGATGGACGGTTGCACTGGATCAGGAAAACGCCTGTACCATATCCATCCTGGTCTGCATCACGGTACCATACCTGGCCGGGGAATTCTAGCGGATTGCTGTCATTGCAATCCTGGTTATTGGAAACGTACTGCGCCGGTTGCGTGCATGATGTGATGGATGTAGCAGGATCCCCATAACCGTCCCCATCAAGGTCCGCATACCAGGTTGAAGGGTTTGTTAATCCCGGATCAGCATCATCGATCAGTCCGTCGCAATCATCATCAAGGCCATTGCAAACCTCCGGCCTGCCCGGATGGATCATTCCATTGGTGTCATTGCAATCAAAGCTCAGGGATGAAAGTTCCTGAGTGGCGAAACCAAATAAGGGTCGGGTGCATTGGCGGATGGTATCTCCATTGCTGTAACCATCTGAATCCCGGTCAATATACCATAGCTGACCTGGAAATTCCAGGGCATTGCCATCGTTGCAATCGAGGTTATTGGTGACATATCCTGAAGGCATTGAACAGGCGGAGACACTGCTGTTGGGGTTACCATAACCGTCTCCATCGGCATCAGCATAGAAGATCTGACTCACCCCTTCATCAACCTGCTGATTGCAATTGTCATCGATGCCATTGCAAATTTCTGTTGCATTCGGATTGACATCAGGGTTGGCGTCATCACAATCCTGGTTGTTGCTGACAAAACCTGCCGGCTGGGCGCAGGCGAGGGTGTCTCGTGATGGGTTGCCAAATCCATCTGCATCTGCATCAGCATAAAAAACAGAGAAGACGCCATCATCAATCAGGCCATTGCAATCATCATCCACGCCATTGCAGACCTCCTGTGCCCCGGGATAGATAGCCGGATCGGCATCATTACAATCCATGCTGTTGGAGACATATCCTGCAGGCTGCGCACAGTTTTGGACGAATATCTGAGGATTGCCAAATCCATCTCCATCTGCATCCGCATACCATGTCAGCACCTGGGCTATATTGACTGTGACGATGGCAGACGTGGAGAAACTGTTTCCACAAATGATTTTAACGGCGTAATTCCCGGCTGCGTGAACGCTTAGCTGTGTCGATGTCGCACCTTGTATGTCTGCGCCGTCTACGAGCCATTGGTAGCTGGCGCCATCTACTGGATTGATATGCAGAACAATGGAGTCGCCTGCACATAACGAAACAGGTCCACCGGGTGTAATAATGGGTGCGGCCACTCCGGAATCGACCTCAAAAGTATCCCTGGCGATGATGCTCCATACCCCTTCTGCATTGCGGGCGCGCCAGTAAAGATAATGGACGCCTTCTGAAAGACATGGAACTGATATGGCTGCGGTGAGCTGGAACGAATCAGCAGTTGTGATGGGATAAGGATTGGCATTACCCGGACCCGGATCATTATCGATATAATACTCCATGGCCGTGATCTGCTTAGATTCGATATCCTTCACATATAGCAGACGTCTTTCAGCAACTGACCAGTTGCCATTGATATCCATGGTTCTGAAATACAGGTGATGCGCACCGGATGGGAGGCCGGCCGGAAGTGTTATGCTGAGCGTCAACTGAACGGTATCTATCGGATTCACTTGCACGACAGCACCATTGCCTGCAATGCCCAATCCCGGATCCTGGTTGAAGTAATACTGATATTGTACAATGCGGTTAATGCTTGTGTCTGGTGTAAATATCATAAACAGGCGGGACTCAGCGATGGACCAGCTACCGCGGCTGTCTTTCACCCTCAGGAATAACTGGTGTATGCCATCATCTAGTCCGGCCGGAACAGGAACAGCCAATTGGGAGGACCAGTCATCGCCCGGAGTTACCGGCACGATGGCGCCATTTCCCGGATTATCGAATCCGGGGTCAGTGTCAAAGAAGTACTGATAGGCGATGATTTGACGTGCAACAGCCGTATCAGGCTTCAGGATCATGAAGGATTTGCGCTCCGGTATCGACCATTGCCCGGCCTGATTCCGGACGCGCACATATAATTGATGGATGCCGTTTGTCAGACTGCTGCTGAGGGGGACCGAGAAGGTGTGAAATATCGAATCCCCGGGGCTGATGCTGATGATGCCGCCATTGCCTGTCACACCCACACCCGGGTCGGTATTATAGTAATACTGAACGTGTGTGATCGACTGCGCATTAGCTGGCTGATGAAGGGCGAACAGGGAACACCATATGGCGATCCAGGCCCATAGAATACGCTGATTCATAATCATCCGGTTAAAATAGTACGTGAAAAAAAGTCAGTAAGGCAAAGGAACCTAGTTGTTCCTGGGTTTGGATGCCTGGACACTGACATTCAGCGTTCCATTGGTCGGGATGATGGTGTTATTGATGTTCATGGATCTTACCACCGGGGCATTGGGGGCTTCTCCGGTTATGCTGAAGGCTGTTGTCCCTCCGAACACGCCAATGTCTGTACCGTCGGTGCCCGCACCTTTGCCAGGTGATGAAGCCTGCAGGCGGTAGTCATAGGCAAAGCTGTGGTAGGGGCTCCAGTATACTGGCGGAGTGTAAGAGACAAACAGAGGATCTGTCGCGCTCAGATTGTTGGTGCCAGTATTTCCACCACTGGCCGGGGGCAGTGTTCCGGCTACTTGGCAAATATTGTTGTTGAAACTGGAGCTGAAAGTGCCAGATGGGAAAGCGTTAACAAAAATACTGTTGGAAATATTGGCATAATACAAATTAGAGAAACCGGAATTCGGTGACAGGAAGATGCAATGGTCGATGAAAATGGACGAAAATGGATTGTTGCCTCCATCAATATGTCCATCAAATATGCAATTGCTGAAGAGGGTTCCTGTTATCTGACTTGTGGAGGAATACAACTGAATGTTGGCACCTGCGTCTACATTAAAAATGCAATTGATGAATGTCGTTCCATGTGTGGTCTGGCCATTAAAGTTAAAAGTACTGTTAAACATGCAATTCTCAAAATGCAGGTTGTTGGTAGAGGGTCCAACAAGCTGGGTATAGCCATTAAACACGATTCCATAGAACCTGGAGCCTGCTGCGCTCGAGGGAATTTCGAAATACCATGGACCAACTGTTGTAAGGATGGTCTGCTTGTGCTGCGCCTTTGCCGTGTTAAGGCCCGAACCAATGAACACAAGGGGTTTATTGAAAACAGATAAGGCACTGATAGCGTATCCAATATTGGTTCCTTCAATTAGTAAGGTATCGCCTGCTGTTGCGGCATTGATGGCAGCGTCCAGGTTGCTGAACTGTGCGCCACCCAGGGGACTGTTGGAAACTGTTAAAATGGCTGCTGTGGCAGGAACCAGAAACCCTGACAGGACGAGGGCGAGTAGTACTTTTTTCATATGGCTCGTTGTTTGGTTGTTTAGGGAATTAATAAGATCGACGTAGGGGCACAAAAATAGGTGGCCGGTGGGCAATACATCTGTTTAGAATCAGCATGTGATGCCGGAATAATGGAGAATTGCTTCCGGTTATAGGAGGGATTATTTCCGTCAATTTCCGGAATTATTTCCGTATCGAAAAAACACTATATTTGGTTGCTGCCGGCTTATCCGAATTTGCGTATGGTATTTGAGAAGAATCATTGTCCCCAGGATCGTTGTGGTTGTCACATACTGTCACCTATATTTAACCTGCTCACCGATGAAGAGCAGGATTATCTGGGGCGTAACAGGCAGATCGTCAGGTATCATAAGGGAGAGATACTGAGGAAGCAGGGTACAGCCATGTCCCATGTGCTTTCAGTGAATGCAGGCCTCGTGAAGGTATACCTGGAGGGGCCCAGCCAACGCAATACCATCATCAGGATCGTGCAGGCGCCCCAGTTTATCGGTGGCCCAGGGGTACATTTCGACAGGCTCCATCATTACAGCATCCTTGCATTGACAGATGCGATCGTCTGTATGATCGATGCCGGCGTCTTTCTCGAATTGTTGAAAATGAACCAGCGATTCAACGAAGCTTATATGAAGGATTACAGTGCCAATGTCCTGATCATCTATAACCGCCTGGCCACACTTAACCAGAAGCAGATGCATGGCCGCATGGCGGATGGATTGCTGTACCTCTCAGATGAGATATTCGGTTCGGACCTGATTCCGGATGTCATTTCCAGGCAGGACATTGCCGAACTGACAGGCTTATCCCGTGAGACGGCCACGAAGGTCCTCAGGGAATTTCATAAGTCAGGACTGCTGGAACAGACCCGCCGCAGCATTCAACTGCTCGACCGTGATGGATTGATCCGGGTCAGTCAAAAAGGTTAATAGATCCCCCTTATGTTGCTCCGCATCCGGGATTACACCCTGTACCGGAAGCTTAGCCTGGCCAGGTCTTCATTGGCCTTGATGATCTTTTTTCCCAGTCCGGCCTTGTATTGTGCCATCTTTTCCATGATGGCAGGATCGCCGGTGCCGATGATCTGAACGGCCAGTAAGGCGGCATTCTGGGCTGCATCCAGGCCAACGGTGGCCACCGGAATGCCCGGAGGCATCTGAAGAATACTCAGAATGGAGTCCCAGCCATCGATGGAAATGGTCGACCTCACCGGTACACCAATCACAGGCAGGGGGGTGGCAGCAGCGACAACGCCCGGCAGATGGGCAGCACCACCGGCTCCTGCAATAATCACCTTGATGCCCCTGTCCCTGGCTTCCTTCGCAAAGGTGCCCACGAGTTCAGGTGTACGGTGGGCTGAAAGGGCATTCAGCTCAAAAGGTATCTCCATCTCGTCCAGTATTTTGCAGGCTTGTTCCATCACAGGCATGTCGGACGTGCTTCCCATAATAATGCTGACCAGTGGTTTCATAAGTCTTGTCGTGTTTCGCGCAAAGATATATCAATCACTGAATTAGGAAAAGATGCCTCACTTTATTTCTTTACTGAAATGACAACACCCGATGCTGTTGTGTCGCAGTGGTTTTCCGATTCGGGTTGACAGAAACCGGTATAAAGGGTATTTCTAATTGATGCAATGATACATTTGTTTATATTTGTTCATCACCCGGTGCTTCAATCTCAGCCTATGCAGCAGATTCAGGTAAAAGACCGGCAGTTTGAGTTGTACCTGCCGGAAAGTCAGTTGGAGGAAGCCATCATTCATATGGCACAGGAAATCCAGAGAGATCTGTCGGACAAAGATCCCCTGTTCCTGGCCGTCCTCAATGGTTCGTTTATGTTCGCTGCATCGCTCATGCGCAAGCTGGGCTTTCCCTGCCGCATCTCCTTCGTCAAGTTGGCCTCGTATAGCGGGACACAGTCGACGGAGCAGGTGAATCAACTCATTGGACTGAATGAAGGCCTCGCCGGACAGCATATCGTTGTCCTGGAAGATATCATCGATACGGGACATACGCTGTCTCATATGCTGGATGTATTGAGAGAAAAGAATCCTGCATCTGTCCGCATCGCCACCCTGCTTTTCAAGCCGGAAGCCTTCGTCCATGATTACACCCTGGATTATATCGGATTGAAGATCCCGACGGCCTTTATCGTGGGTTATGGTCTCGACTATGATGGTTACGGCCGTAATCTGCCTGATATTTATCGTATTGTTTAATATTAAAACAACCAGCCTGTGTTTAACCTCATACTATTTGGACCTCCGGGTGCCGGTAAGGGTACCCAGTCGAAGAACATAGCCGTTCATTACGGATTCCGGCATATCAGCACGGGGAATATCCTCAGGAGTGAGATCCAGGAGGGAACAGCGCTGGGCAAAACTGTAAAGGCCTTCATCGATCAGGGGCAACTCGTTCCCGACGAGGTGCTGATCGATATCCTGCATGGGGTGATGGCCCGCAACAAGGGCGTGCCTGGTTTTGTCTGGGATGGATTTCCCAGGACCATTGTTCAGGCGGAAGCTTTTGACCGCCTGCTGGAAGAATGTGGTGAAAAGGTGGATCTGGTCATCGCGCTTGGGGTGCAGCGGGAAGAGCTGCTGCGGCGGCTGCTGAACAGGGGTGAAGAGGATGGCCGCAGCGATGACAAGGAGGAGATCATTCTCCAGCGTTTTGATATCTATCAGGCAGCGACCCTCCCTTTAATCGATTATTATGTTCAGCGGGGAAATTTTGTAAATATCGACGGGGTAAGGCCTATTGATAACGTTTTCAGGGATATATGCCGGGAGATTGACCGTTTGAAGGCCTGATTGGCTGCAACATACTATCTTTGCGGTTCACGCAACCCATGACTCCATGGCAGGAGATAACTTTGTTGATTATGTTAAGATCCACTGCACCAGTGGACGAGGTGGCCCGGGATCCTCGCATTTCCTGCGTACCCGCACCAATCCCAGGGGAGGCCCGGATGGGGGTGATGGAGGCCGTGGCGGGCATGTCATTCTGCGCGGGAATGCCCAGCTCTGGACCTTACTGCATCTGAAATACACAAAACACATCAAGGCCGGCCACGGCGAAAGTGGTGGCGCACAGCTTCGAACCGGTGCCGGTGGACAGGATGTCATCCTGGAAGTGCCCCTGGGTACCGTCGCCAGAGATGGAGATAGCGGTGAGATGCTTTTTGAGATCACACAGGATGGGGAGGAGGCCATACTCATGGAAGGCGGACGCGGTGGTTTGGGTAACGACCACTTCAAATCCCCGACCAATCGCGCCCCCAGATATTCACAACCCGGTGAACCGGCCAGAGAAGGCTGGCGTATCCTTGAACTCAAGATACTCGCCGATGTCGGACTCGTTGGATTTCCCAATGCAGGCAAATCAACGCTGTTGTCGGTTGTCTCGGCCGCCAAACCAAGAATAGCGGATTATCCGTTCACCACCTTGCGTCCTAACCTCGGCATGGTGCCTTATTATGATGGACGCTCATTCGTGATGGCCGATATACCCGGCATTATCGAAGGAGCACATGAAGGAAAGGGTCTGGGATTAAGGTTCCTGAGGCATATAGAACGCAATGCTGTCCTGCTTTTCATGATCCCGGTGGATAGTGAGAACATCTCCCGTGAATACCATATCCTCCTGTCAGAGCTGGAAGCGTATAATCCTGAGCTGATGGACAAGGACCGCATGCTGGCCATCACCAAATCAGACATCATGGACGCATCCATGCTCAAGGACCTGCGGAAAGATGTGCCGCCCAACATCCCATATATCTTTATCAGCTCACAGACCGGATCAGGGATACAGGAGCTGAAGGACCAGTTATGGAAGTTGCTGAACCGGGCCCATGCTGAGTGATCCTCATATAGCGCTTGCCAGCCAGGCCTGGCCTGCATGGGATGTGCAGGCTTTTCTCTGGATCAACGGCCACCATCATCCGCTGATGGATACGATCATGGTGTTTGCCACCGGTAAACTGGAGTGGATCCCTTTTTATGTACTGCTTACGTATTTTCTTTTCAGGCAATTCCGGTGGAGGGGATTTCTGTTTCTGCTGCTGGCCGCCCTGGGCGTAACCCTGACGGACCAGTTATCCGTGCATGCCTTTAAGGAAGTCTTTGACCGCCTGCGTCCCTGCCACGAGCCGGCGCTCAGTGGACTGGTCCGGATATGGGAAGGGAAATGCGGGGGACAATATGGTTTCGTCTCCAGCCATGCAGCCAATACCTTTGGTGTTGCTGTATATCTTTCCCTGTTGTTTCAGAAGAGGTGGATCAGCGTGGTTCTCATCTTCTGGGCCCTGCTGGTAAGCTACAGTCGCGTGTATCTGGGGGTGCACTATCCGCTGGATGTGCTGGCCGGCGGCCTGCTCGGAGCAGGTGTGGGCTCAGGAATCTATGTCCTGGCACGCCTGCTGGCGGCGTATTTTGAAAGGAAGAAAAAAAAGCGGAGTAATAACGGCTAGCACAGAGCCCTAGAACGGCTCAATACCCGAACACCCTGGCCTCCATATTGGATATGCGTACACGGTATACCTTCACATTGCGAACGGCAGGGAGGTTGTAACTGTAATCGGCCTTGCCGGTATACTGCCGCATGATATGGTTCAGTGCCGGTATCTTATCATCATCATTGTCGATGAACTCCACCTCCCCGTAAGCCAGTACACTCCTGTACTTCATCCCGTAGCTGCAGGCCACCTTCTCGCTCTGGTGATATAGCACATGATCCGTGCTGAAGGCCACACAAACGGCGGGATGCTGACTTAGGATGCTGATCTTTTTCCCTTCCGGAGCGGAATGCAGATAGATGTATTCCCCATCATACCCAAAATTAAAAGGGAGTCCATAGGGTTTTCCTTCCCCATCGACCATGGAAACATGGCAATACTGGCATTTGCGGATGATTTCATCCATGGCCTGTTTCAGGGTTACGGTTCTGGCACGCATAAGGTCGTTTTTCGGGTAAAGATAAGTAAAGAAACGAGCAGGATCAGCCCTGGTAAGGCCGTCTGGGTTCTGCGATGGCTGTCAGAATGCTGCGTATGAATGTCATGATCATCGAAAACAGGAGCGCCCACCAGAATCCATCGATGTCGAATCCGGGGACCAGCTCAGCAGCCAGCAGGATCAGACCCACATTGATCACGATCAGGAACAGCCCCATGGTGAGGATGGTCACAGGAATTGTGAGGATGATGAGCAGGGGTTTTACAAGGAGGTTGAACAAGGCCAGCACAAGGGCAACCAGCAGGGCATGCAGGAATCCTTCAATGTGCACACCCGGCAGCAGATAAGCTGCCAGCAGGATGGCCAGTGCGGATACGAGAAGCTGGAGGGCGTTTTTCATACATCAAAGATCAGAAAAAAGCACACTGAAGAGGAATTCGGCGGTCCATTTGTTTTCCTCCAGGTTTCGGATGGCCCTGACACCGATATCCACCGGGGCAATAAACCTGAAAAAATGGGCATCCAGGCGCAGCTCAGCACCCGTCGACCGGTAATAGCGGAGGGTTTCTCCTGCTCTCGCTTCTGCCATATCCAGGAATAAAGCACCTTTGATCCTTTTGATATACACCAGGCCGGGAAGGTTGGCATCCGGCATGCCCAGGGGAAAGCGATAGCGCAGTGACAGGCTTTTAAGCTGTTCTTCTCCCCGGCCTATGGTTCCCGACGGGTACCTCACCATGCCTGAAAAGATGTATTCGCCCTGTTTGCGCTCCTGGTAGCCGGCATACAGCTGCCATCCATGATGAGGAGCCAGGCCGGGGAAATACAGGGTTGCCATGGCCGCCCGGATATTCCCCGCTTCCACGAGAAAGGGATCATGGCGGTAACGGACCTCCAGTATCTGCCCCCAGGCAGGTTGCAGGTCGCGCCGGGATTGTTTGCGCAAGTGGTAAGCGATAAATCCGTAGTCAAGGGTTTGAAGCTTCTCCCGTTTGAACCGGAACGGGCTATCCTCATCCATTTTTAGCCATATCTGGGTGGATGTCAGCCTGGGAAGAATGCCGGTCCAGTGATGCCCAAGCATCCATTGCAACGGAAGTTCGACACCACTTTCGAGCTGGTATTCCCGCCAGGCATAGTCGACAGCCTGACCATCATTCCGGAAGCCCGTAGCCTGGCGTTGTGCAAAGATGCTACTGAGCGATAGTTTGGGGTACCAGCCTTCATAGCGATAGTTCAGCTTCCATGAACCGGATTGCTCAGCATAATCGTACTGATAGCCGGCTGTCAGGAAGGAGGTATTTAGCAGGTCCTGCGACATCAGGCTGAATCCCGGGCCTGCAGATGCCTGGCTGCCATCCACATAAACGGGTCCCCAGCTATGGAAACGAAATAGGTTATTGATTCTTCTGTAGGGCTGGATGTTGAGTTGCCATGTTGTATCCGTATGGCTATCAATGGATTGTTCAGGCTTCTGAAGAAGGAGGGGCTCCTGAATTCCGGAGGTGCGGATGGTTTGGTATGGTATTGCTTTCGCAGTAGGTAAGCGGACAGGGTGATGTCCATGCGCGGTATAGGTTGTAGCAATCAGGTTGCCTTTACCATCAGGGGCAGGTTGTGAAATACCGAAGCGGCTGACGGCAAATCGTGTTGCCTGTGGTTCCAGGGCTCCTGTCCAGAAGATGGCTTCTTCACCTGCATCATCGCCCGTCCACCATATCCCGGCGCCATCCGGAACGGGATGCTGCATAGAGGTGAAGGTTGGCCCCAGCAGGCTCCGGCTTGTGAGGGCCTGCAGATCGACCAGCAGCATATGCCGCGCACCTGTGCTGTCTTGCGCCAGCAGCACAATGTGGCGCCCGTCAGCATGCCATTCCGGTTGCATAAGATGAACGTAACGGTCATCCTGCCATGTTTTTTTGTGCTCACATCCAGGAAAAGACATCAGGATAAGGCGAGCCCTTCCTGCTACTGGCGATTCAACAAGCGCCAGGCTTTTGGTGTCATGTGAGAGGGCAGGGGAGAAGTAGCGGGTTCCGGACAACAAAACCGTCCTGCGATTGCGATCCAGGTCAAAGTGTATAAGTCTGGTGAAGCTTCGCTGATCCCATCTGGGATCAGGCTGGTACTCAGTCCATAGCGCATGATTCCCCTTAACTTCCAGGGAGCCTTTCATCATTAAGCCTGGCGTAGCCAGGATTTGCTCTTTTCCATCCGGATGGATGGCAACAATGCGGTCCACATCATTCAAAGCATAGCGTTCGGCGATGATGTCTCCCTGCCCGGTCACCTGCGGACGAAGGTAATCAGTGTAAACAGAAGGATTTTCTATAAGCAAGGGTATGAATAGGCTATCTGTATTGATTTCCTCCTGCTTCCAGATGCTATCCAGCTCATGCAGCGCTGTTTTATACCACTGTCCTCTGCTAAAGCCACTACCTAACCTGAGTCCGGCTGAGAACGGCGTGATGCTCCAGGGTCTGCGGGCCGTGCGGTTTAATGCTTCCTGCCATCCTCTTTCTCCAAAGCGTTTTACACCAAAGGCCGTGAGGTGATAGCCAAGGATATAGGCGTTGGGGACATAGTCACGGTAGGATCCGAAAGTAGCTTTTTCATAGGAATACCGTCCAAATTGGCTGAGTTGGGCTCTCAGTGGAGCTGTGAAAGAAGGCTCCCGTCCCCTTCCGGCCCGGGATAAGGTCGTTTCCGCCATGACGGCATCGCCCTCGAGAAACCAGGATGGGACGTAAAGCCCCAGGATACCCGCCAGGATCTGTTCTCCGAATATCCAACCAAGCACACGGGTCATGCCCTGGTTAAGCTTGTCGATCTGAACGACATGGCGGTATTCATGGATGGCCAGTTGCTGCAGCCAGTCCTGGGCGTAGTTATCCTGAGGAGGCGTGGTATAGAATTCCATCCTTCTGGGCGCCCATACTGTCAATCCATTGGAAATGACACCTCCGGGATAGAGAACAAGTGGGATTGGTCGGGCTCGATGCGCCAGGCCTGCTGCGATTCCGGGCATCAGGGTATCCATGGTCCTCATCAAAGCCGTGGCCTGCTGTTCCATACCAACGGGGAAGATCAACCGGATTTTGGGGTGGCGGATCTGACTCCACTGCACTGAAGCGGGCGCCTGGCCGCTGTGAAAGAACTGAGCTTCCGTCCAATGGGGCAGAAGCATCATCAAAACCAGCCACACATATTTAAGATCCCTGTGCCATTTCATACAGCGAAAGGAACATTAGCCTGATCATTAAGTTCATTTTGTGCCCTCTCTACCGGCTACTGCCTGCACGATGGCTGTCCACAGCGGGTCGGCAGGTGGTGGTGCGATAATGGTCACCGTTTCCGGCCTCACTGGATGTGTGAACGACATTGACCGGGAATGCAGGCTGATCGACCCATCAGGATTGGAGCGTGGAAATCCATATTTCAGATCCCCTCTGATGGGGCAGCCAAGCGCAGCCAGCTGGGCCCTTATTTGATGGTGTCTTCCCGTATGTAATTCAACCTCAATAAGATAATATCTTTCCGTCCTGGCTGTAAGGTGGTAATCCAGGATGGCTTCACGTCCCTGGGGGTGGGACTGTGAGACCACAAAGGATTTGTTTTTCTCCTGGTCTTTGGCCAGAAAATGCCGGGCTCGTCCTTCTTCAGCGGGTGTGGGTTGATCAGTGACAGCCCAGTAAATTTTACGTACATCTCGTTTTTGCATCAGGGTATTCATGCGTGCCAGGGCCTTGCTGGTGCGGGCAAAAAGGACCACCCCGCTCACCGGCCGGTCCAGCCGGTGCACCACGCCCAGGAAGACATCACCAGGTTTGCCGTATTTTTCCCCGATATAAGCTTTGACAATATCCGAGAGTGGGATATCCCCGGTTTTGTCGCCCTGTACGATATCCCCGGGATGTTTGTTAATAGCTATGAGGTGGTTATCCTCGTAGAGAATATCAGCAGCCAGGCCTTGCAGGTCCGAGATCTCGTGCATGTTGTCAGTACTGCTCCCGCTGGTTGGGGAAGTCGAGCGTCTTCACATCCCGGATGTAGGATTTCACAGAGCCAAGGATCTCCTCTTTCAGGTTGTGATACCGTCTCAGGAAACGGGGAGAAAAGTCCTGTGTAATGCCCAGCATATCGTGGATCACCAGTACCTGTCCATCGACTTCACTGCCTGCGCCGATACCGATGGTGGGGACACGTATTTCACTTGTGACGGTGGCGGCCAGCTTGGCCGGGATCTTCTCCAGGACAATGGCAAAACAACCGGACTGACTCAGCAGGACGGCATCTTCCCGCAGCTTGTTGGCTTCTTCGTCCTGGGTAGCCCTGACCACATAGGTGCCAAATTTGTGTATCGATTGAGGCGTTAGCCCAAGGTGGCCCATCACCGGGATACCTGCTGAAAGGATACGCTCGACGCTCTCCAGGATTTCTTTACCACCTTCCAGTTTGACGGCATTGGCTCCCGACTCTTTCATAATGCGGATGGCAGAGGCCAGGGCTTCCTTGGAATTCCCCTGGTAGGTTCCAAATGGCAGGTCGACCACAACCAGGGCCCGCTTGACGGCACGCATCACCGAGGAAGCATGATAGATCATCTCATTGAGGGTAATGGGCAGGGTGGTGCGATGACCGGCCATGACGTTGGAGGCAGAATCACCGACCAGGATGATGTCAATGCCTGCTTCATCCAGGATGCGGGCCATGGAGTAATCGTAGCCTGTCAGCATTGCGATTTTCTCTCCCTTGAGTTTCATCTCCTGCAGGACGTGCGTGGTCACCTTGGGGACCGGAAACATGGTGCCTGACATAATAGCTGCTTTTTTGGGGGCCCTTGGGCCATGTGTGAAATATCAATATCCCGGATTAATAAATACCGACACCCGGTTGAAGGCTACCGTTATCTTTTTTTTGCCTTCACTTTCGGAACAAAGTTAATAAACTCGCGCAAGAAATTGCACGGATCACCCTTCGTGCCACATCTACTTATCGCTTACCTTTGTGCCCATGAAACGCTTATTCAGTTTTTGGATATCTGTCGCAATGCTCCTGGGCCTTGCATCCTGCGAAACCGATTTTGATATCACCGCAGAGTGGAAGGATATCACAATCGTTTACGGCCTTCTTGATCAACAGGATACTTTTACTTATGTCAAGATAAACCGGGCTTTCCTCGGGGAAGGTGATGTGCTGAAAATGGCACAGATCCCCGATTCTACTTATTATCCTTTCGACGTTATGGAGGTCTGGATGGAGGAAGTCTATAACGGCCAGAATACCGGTAAGTTCTTCGTTTTTGATACCATCAGCATTACCGATAAGGCTGCAGGTACCTTTTATTATCCAAGACAGATTGTTTATGTCGCCAACACGCATGGCCAACTCAGGACAGACCATACCTACCGCCTGATGATACGCAACAACAGTACAGGAAAGGTCGTAAAGGCTGAAACCGGACTTGTTGGCAATTTTTCAGTGGATAAACCCCTGTACAATCCCAATAACCCCATCGTCGGCTTTAACGGTAATCTTCCATATGCCGTGGAGTGGTATTCGGCAGTGAACGGGAAGAGGTATGAGTTGCTGATACGGTTCAATTATAAAGAGAAGAGCCCTGATTCACCGGATACCCTTTTCAAACATGTGGACTGGCGCTTCGCACCTAAGAAGGCCGGAACACTCGCCGGAGGTGAGAAGATGGAACTTAAATACGATGGACAGGCTTTCTTTGGGAGGATACGTGAAAGCATTCCTTACAATGCCGACGTAAAACGCTACATCGGCAAGGTTGATTTTGTTTTCAGTGTAGCAGCCGATGACCTGAGTACATACATTGACGTGAATGAGCCAGGTAGCTCCATTATTCAGGAAAGGCCAGAATATACGAATATCGAGAATGGCTACGGGATATTCAGCAGCCGTTCTCACAAGACACAAAGTTACTTCCTTAATACGCAGAGCACCAGCACAATACTTGGGATGAACCTGAGTTTCTGATGCTTCTGTGGTTTTCCCTTCTCCCACAAAATCCAGGTACAGGCCTGACTGCCGTTTTGTCATTTTTGCCATGACAGGATATTAATCAATGTGATGATTAAGGTGCCATAATTGCATGGAATATCAACCAACCTGCCATGGCACAGTTGTTGAAAAGCATTTGGCTGGATGTTTAACACATATTGATAACAGCATAAACCAACATAGATTATGGCAAAAATCATAGGCATTGACCTCGGGACCACCAATTCATGTGTTGCCGTGATGGAGGGCAGTGAACCGGTTGTGATCCCCAACAGTGAAGGCAGGAGAACGACCCCATCTATCGTTGCATTTGTAGACAACGGAGAGCGCAAGGTAGGGGATCCGGCCAAGCGGCAGTCCATCACCAATCCAGTGAAGACAGTATATTCTATCAAGCGATTCATGGGCGAGACCTATGACCGCGTCCAGAAGGAGATCAACCGGGTTCCATATAAGGTGGAGAAGGGCGATAACAACACCCCACGCGTCCGCATCGACGACCGACTGTTTTCGCCGCAGGAAATATCTGCCATGGTCCTTCAGAAAATGAAGAAGACCGCAGAGGATTACCTGGGCCATGAAGTGACGGAAGCGGTCATTACCGTACCTGCCTACTTCAGTGATTCACAGCGTCAGGCAACCAAGGAAGCCGGTGAAATTGCAGGCCTGAAGGTGAGACGCATCATCAATGAACCAACGGCGGCTGCCCTTGCTTACGGCCTGGATAAAAAGAAGGAAGATATCAAGGTGGCCGTCTATGACCTTGGCGGAGGTACGTTTGATATTTCCATCCTAGAACTGGGAGATGGGGTTTTTGAAGTCAAAAGCACCAATGGCGATACCCACCTGGGCGGAGATGACTTCGACCAGATGATCATTGACTGGCTGGCCGGAGAATTCCTGAAAGATGAAGGTGTCGATCTCAGAAAAGACCCCATGGCCCTTCAGCGTCTGAAAGAAGGGGCGGAGAAAGCCAAGATCGAGCTGTCCAGCTCCAGCAGTACCGAAATTAACCTTCCTTACATCATGCCCGTCGACGGGATTCCAAGGCACCTGGTGAAGACGTTGACACGCGCTGCATTTGAGAAACTGGTAGATCCACTTGTGCAGGCGACTGTTGAACCATGCCGTAAAGCATTGAAAGATGCCGGCCTGACAGCTGCTGACATCAACGAGGTCATCCTCGTGGGAGGATCAACACGTATCCCTGCCATTCAAAAGGTGGTGGAGGATTTCTTTGGAAAGACACCTTCGAAAGGAGTGAATCCGGATGAAGTTGTTGCTGTTGGTGCTGCTATCCAGGGTGGCGTGCTTACCGGCGAGGTTAAGGACGTCCTGCTGCTCGATGTAACGCCGCTTTCTTTGGGTATTGAGACCCTGGGTGGTGTGATGACAAGGCTGATTGAAGCCAATACCACCATCCCTACCAAGAAATCCGAAGTATTCAGCACGGCTTCAGACAGCCAGACCTCTGTAGAGATCCATATCCTGCAGGGTGAGCGTCCCATGGCCGCCGGTAACAAGAGCATCGGACGTTTCCATCTGGATGGCATCCCACCGGCACCGCGCGGTATACCACAGATCGAGGTGACCTTCGATATCGACAGCAACGGGATATTGCATGTTTCTGCAAAGGACAAAGCTACCGGCAAATCCCAGCAAATACGCATTGAAGCCTCCTCCGGATTGTCGGAAGCCGAAATCAAACGGATGAAGGATGAAGCAACAGCCAACGCAGAATCCGACAGGGCCGCTAAGGAGAAGGTCGATAAGCTGAATGGCGCGGATGCCCTGATCTTCCAGACTGAAAAGCAGCTGAAAGAGTTCGGGGACAAGATCCCGGCCGACAAGAAAGAAGTGATCACCCAGGCCATGGAAGAGCTCAGATCCGCACACAAACAGGAAGACCTCACTGCCATTGATGCAGCCATGGCCAAACTGAACAGCGCATGGCAGGCGGCCAGCACCGAAATGTACCAGGCTGCCCAGCAGGGCGAACAGGCAGGCCCCCAGGACAGCCCTCCCAATAAAGATCAGGAAGTGACCGATGTTGATTTTGAAGAAGTGAAGGATGATAAGTAATTCCTGATCCACATCACCCACGGGAAAAAGCATCGGCCGTCAGATCATCTGGCGGCCTTTTTTTTTTATTCACTGGCTAATGATAAGAATTACAGGACTTTTGCCAGCATCCAGAAGCTAAGTTTTGGTTAAATCCGGTAAAACTGCGAGGTCCCATGGTAGGATCAGGGTGTTTTTTTGCCGACATTTGTAGAAACCCCCTTTAAGATCGCCGATATGAATACGATGAAAACTACTGTTTTGGGATGGATGATGCTGATCCTCCCCATGCTGGCCTGGGGCCAGGCTACCGACATCTTTTTCTCAGAGTATATTGAAGGCGGCAGCAATCGCAAAGCCCTGGAAATATACAATGGAACCGGAGGTCCCGTTAGCCTTGACAACTACAGGATTGCACAGTCCAGCAACGGGAATGGCTGGCAGTATTACCACTATTTCCCGGTTGGAACCGTCATGGCTCACAACACCGTATGGGTCATGATCACGGACCAGATTGACAGCTCTTTTTTCAATAATTCACTCGCCAACCAGATCCTGGCTTTTCCTGACCTTGTCTACTTCAATGGCAACGATGCCCGCGCCATCGAGAAGACGACAGATGGCGGAACAACATGGATCCCCATCGATATTTTTGGTAATCCCAACAGCTCCACCAACTTTAATGTGGCAGGAATCACAGGCGCAGCCGTAAATAAGACCCTGGTGCGCAAAGCCAGTGTCTGTGCACCCAATGCTAACTGGGCCTTGTCTGCCGGCACCGATACGGCTTCCTCCGAATGGCTGGTATATCCGCAGGATGTATTTACTTACCTTGGTAACCATACTGCCAACTGCCAGTCGACATCCATTCCCAGCATCGTGATCAATGAGTTTCTGGCGGATAACGTCACTGCCTACCAGGATCCCAGCGACAATAGTTATGATGACTGGATCGAGTTGTATAATCCTACTTCTCAGCCGGTTAATCTCCTAAATTGGTCCATAACCGACAACCGAAATAATCCTCTGAAATGGGTCTTCCCCGACACCACAATCACGGCAGGAGGTTACCTGATCGTCTGGGCTGACCAGGATATTGCTGATCCTGGTTTACATGCAGCCTTTGCACTGTCGAAAGGGGGGGAAGAGATATTTCTTTATCATTCAACCGGCGTCCGCGTCGACAGTATCATTTTCGGACCGCAGAAGACGGACACTTCATACTCCCGCCTACCCAATGGCAGCGGGCCTTTCAGTTTTGCTCCACCCACTCCCATGGCTGCGAACATGGATTATCCACCCGTGCTCATCGATACCATTCCTCCGGTTCCCATGATGGCCTGGGCAACAAGTCCCCTGAATGTTCGTGTCACTTTTTCGGAAGCGGTGGGCCTGAGTGCAGAAGTGCCTGGCAATTACACCGGACTGCCTGCCATTGCCTCGGTTACGCGCAGTGCAGGTCTTGACAGCGTCCACATCGTGCTGGCGTCGCCCCTGCTGACCGGTGTTCCTTATACCCTGTCCATCTCAGCAATCGCCGATACAGCAGGTAATATCATGCCTGTCAGTAAGCAGTTCACGGTGGGTTTTGGCAGTCTCAATCATGCCATCGTGATCACTGAAATCATGTATAATCCACCGGAATCCGGAACAGATACTACGGAATTCATTGAAATTTATAATAATGGACAGAACGCGGTAGAGCTGGGTGGTTTTACTTTCTCGAAAGGAGTAGACTATACCTTCCCTTCCATGCAGATTCTTCCGGGGCAATACAAGGTTGTGGCGTACAGCGCTCAGGCCATGTCGAATACCTTTGGTGTCAGTGCATTGCAATGGACCTCTGGCGCACTGAGCAATTCCGGAGAAGAAATTGAGATCAAAGATGCCCTTGGCAATGTGGTGGATTATGTCAATTTCGACGATGTGGCACCCTGGCCGGTCAGTCCTGATGGTTTTGGCCCGTCTCTGACACTCTGTGATCCTTCCACAGACAATAGCCTTGCCGTGAACTGGACAGCCTCCACCGAATTTGCCGCTATAAATGCCGCCGGCGATACACTCTTCGCCACGCCCGGTGCAGGTTGCTTCATTCCAATACCCCTTACCGCTGATTTCACGGGAACGCCGCTGAATATCCTGACAGGAGATACCGTGGTGTTCACCGACCTTTCACTCGGTAATCCCACTTCATGGTTATGGTCATTCCCAGGTGGCACCCCGGCTACATCCAACCTCCAGCATCCACAAGGGATCGTCTACAATACGCCTGGCATGTTCGATGTCACCCTCATCGTTCAAAATACAGCCGGAGAACATGATACCCTGGTCAAAACCAATTATATCAAAGTCGACCCGGCCTGGTATCCGGATGTCGTTATCACCGAAATCATGTACAATCCTCCGGAATCCGGAACGGATACGCTGGAATTCATCGAATTATATAACAATGATAACCAGGCTGTAAACCTGCAGGGATGGAAATTCTCCAAAGGAGTTGATCTTAACTTCCCGGCTATCACTTTGCAGCCAGGAGACTATCTGGTTGTAGCTGCCTTCCCCAATGCGGTCAGTCAGTTCTTTGGTGTGCCAGCGATTGGATGGACATCGGGTGGATTGAGCAACAGCGGAGAGGAAATCGAATTGAAGGATGCCTTTGGTTATGTGATTGATTATGTAAATTTTGATGATGTTTCTCCCTGGCCTGTCAGTCCCGATGGCTACGGCCCATCACTGAGTTTGTGTAATCCTGCTCTCGATAACAGCCTGGGATCCAACTGGACGGCTTCCACCTGGTATGCAGGTGTCAACGGAAACGGTGATAGTTTGTTTGCTACACCAGGTTACCCCTGTGTACCTCCGATCCTTCCCGTCGCGGCATTCACGGCGAGTCAGACGCAGATCATTGCTAGCGGCAGTGTGAATTTCACCGACCTTTCCACCTACAACCCCCATTCATGGACCTGGTCTTTCCCGGGCGGTACGCCTGCCGGAAGCACCGACAAAAATCCCAGCGGGATCGTGTATGCATGGCCTGGCCTCTATGATGTCAGCCTGATCGTCACCAATCCCACCGGCAGCGATACCCTTACTTTGCCCAATTATATCCAGGTCCTGCCGCCACCTGTCCCCGCCATCGTCATCACCGAGATCATGTACAACCCCCCGGAAAGTGGCACGGATACGCTGGAGTTCCTTGAACTGTATAACAATGACGTGCTGACCGTCGATCTCGCTGGATATTATTTCAGCAAAGGAATTACATACACCTTCCCTTCCATCCTTCTGGCGCCCGGACAATATCTGCTGCTGGCCGTCGACTCATCCGCTTTCCAGTCGTTCTACAATAAGCCGGCCAGGCAGTGGACCGCCGGGGCTTTGAGCAATTCCGGCGAAGAAATTGAGCTGAAAGATAAATATGGAAGTGTCGTGGATTATGTGAATTTTGACGATGCAGCCCCTTGGCCTGTCAGCCCGGATGGCTTCGGTCCCTCACTGACCCTCTGTGACCGCAGTGCTGATAACAGCCTGGCAATCAACTGGACTGCTTCAACAGAATTGGTCGGGTATGTTGATACCATTGCAGTGTATGCTTCCCCTGGCGCAGGGTGTACCTTCGTTTATAATGTAAACGGCCATGTGCATTATGCTACGCCCGCCGGATTTGCTTTCCAGGGAGCGCAGGTCGTATTGTCGGGGCAGGGTGGCCTGACCAAGACAACCACCACCGATCCTGGTGGATATTATCATTTTGGCAGTATCCTGGACGGTAGCTATAACCTGACGGCTTCGACCAGCCTACCCTGGGGCAGCGTCAACGCCAACGATGCCCTGCTCGTCTTGAAGCATTTTATCGGGGCTCAAATCCTGCATGGCATGCAGGCCGCCGCCGCCGATGTCAATGCCGATGGGACTGTCAATGCGGCGGATGCGATGTTTGTCCTAAAGCGTTTCGTCGGCATGTCGACCTCCTTCCAGGCTGGCGACTGGCTATTTGAGAATCCTGCTATCCTGGTTAATGGCATGGATGTCACGAAAAACGTATTAGGTATATGTATGGGAGATGTTGATGCCTCTTATGGTAACGTTAAATCGGCAGGAGGGGCCATTGATCTGAACAGTATGCAGGTGAGGGAAGGTGAAGGAATCAGCATCCCGGTTTCACTCTCTGAACCCGTAAGATTTGGCGCAGTATCTCTGACCATGAACTGGCCTTCAGGCCTGGAGTTGGTATCTGTCTCCGGACCTGATGGACTGATGCAGTATGCATTAACGGGTAATGAATTACGTCTGGCATGGGTAAATCCGGAAGGGGTGCGTATCGCAAAAGAGGCCATGTTCAATATCCATGCACGCGTCCTGAGTATACCGGATAACGGCATGAACCTGGCAGATCATGTGTCCTTTGTGGAGATCAGTGACCTGGATGCAAGGGTACTTCCATATGTTAAACTAAGCATCCCCTCTCTGCAATCCGGAGATGCCAGCCTGAGGCTTTACCCAAATCCGGCCCATACTCAGTTGCAGATTGCGTTGCCGGAAGGCTTGCGTGATGCTGAGCTTACCATTACAGACATGACAGGAAGGGTTTGGATCAGAACGGATTATGAGAATATTAGAAGCCGCATGAATCTGGATGTCTCGTCATTGCAACCTGCCGCTTACATACTGACAGTGCAAAACGGCAATGTCAGGTATGCCGAACGTCTGGTGATCATGAGATAGTGTCATCACGAAGGTGACGTCATTGGCCTGATTGAAAAGTTGGGCCATACGGCCTGAAATCTTTTCAAACTCACCGGCTGCCCTGTTGTTACTTAAGACGCAGGGCAGTCGCTTTTTTTGCATGCAGTGTTTCCTGAAGCCTGCACCCTGCTGAGGTTACGAAATGATTAATTCTGATAAAAAACTAGAGGATTCTATTGGCAAATCTCCTATATTTGAAAATGGGAGTTGCCGGATGATCCGGTAGAAGGAGTTAACCATTGCACCATTCAACGCTGCCGAACTACAGCGAAAAACATAATTCATTAAAAATGATAATCCTATGAGAAACACGAGGACAAGAAACGCCCATTTCCTGACAGCCCTGGTCTGTCTGGTGGGCCTGATGATGCTTCCCCTGATGCCGGGCGGCCAGGCCGAGCTGCAGGCGCAGCCCAATGCCTGGATCAATGAGTTTCATTATGACAACGATGGTGGCGATGTCAATGAGTTTATTGAGATTGTCATTGAAAACCCCGGACTATATAACCTGGCGGATTTCACGGTGCATTTGTATAACGGCAACTCTGCAAGTAATGCCGTAGTATATAATACTACCTTGTTATCTGCTTTCACGGTTGGTGTTACCATAGGGGATTTTACATTCTACCATTTTACATATCCTGTTGATGGTATTCAGAATGGAGCAAGGGACGGATTTGCCCTCACTTATCAGGGCGCATTGATTCCCGGACAACTGATTTCATATGAAGGGGTGTTCACAGCCGGGGCGGGGCCCGCAACAGGAATGGCATCAATTGATATTGGTGTATCTGAGGTTGGCACCACTCCTGTTGGGTATTCTCTGCAACTTGGGGGAACTGGTGATGAGTATGCTGATTTTACATGGGAAGCCCCGGATGATGCTACGAAGGGAACCCTTAACAACAACCAGAGCCTGGGTCAGATACCTTTTTGCGGCGACATCCTTTCGTTCAGCTTTCCACAGCAGACAGGCCCTGCCGTCATTGACGATATCAATGCCATGGTTACCATCGAAGTTTACGCAGGGACCAACCTGGCAGCGCTGGTGGCTGATTTCACCCTGTGCTACCAGGCCTTTGCCTTTGACACCACCAATAGCAGTTACAATTTCGTGGAGAGTGGCATCACAGTCCTCGATTACTCAGATACTGTATACTGGCAGGTATGGTTTGGGGATGAGAGTGCTACCAGGATATGGAAGATCGTTGTTGAGACAGCCCAGGTCAGCTTGCCCGCCATCGTGATCAATGAGGTGGATTATGATATGCCAGGTACAGGGGATAATGCTGAGTTTATCGAATTGAAAAACACAGGGACGGAGGCTGTCAACCTGGAGAATATGAAAGTGGTATTGATCAATGGATCGCAAAGTCCTCCCGGTTCCTACCGTGATATCATCCTGCCCAATGTCATGCTGGCAGCGGGGGACTATTACGTGATCTGCGGCAATGGCGGCAATGTGCCAAATTGTGACCTGGTGGTGAATGTTGCGACAGATCTGATCCAGAACGGGGCACCAGATGCCATTGTATTATATTCTGCGACGAATATGATTCTGGATATGCTGAGCTATGAAGGCAATACAACCGGGTTTACCGAAGGCAGTGGCGTCGATCTCATAGATGACGCCGTGAGGGCAAAACAGGGTATTTCCCGCTGGCCCGATGGTGTTGATACAGATGTAAATAATGTGGATTTTATCCCGCTTTGTATCACGCCCGGGGAGGCAAACCTGTATGATACGGGCTATTGTGTTTGCACCATCTTCGATCTTGTGGTGGATTCGGTAGGGGATTGCCAGCCGGCCACCAATACTTACGATGCCTTTATCACGGTATCGTACAGCAAAGAGCCTGCAACCGGTTATTTGTCGGTCAATGGAAATCCTTATCCGGTATCAGGCAGTCCCCAGATCATTCAACTTACTTCATTGCCCGCCAATGGCCTGCCGGTTGACGTTACGCTGGAATTCACGGATGATCCTTTCTGTTCCCGTACTTTCACAGCCGCCTATACAGCGCCGGCCTCCTGTGGCAGTTGCAGCATCCAGAGTGCCGTTGTGGATTATATAAGTGATTGTAATCCTGTTACGAACAAGTACCTAGTAGACTTGCGGGTTATCGTACAGAATTATCCGGGAGATTCAATTGGCGTTACCATCGGAAATGAAACCAGGATATTGGAATTGCAGATTCCTGGTAAGACACCACCTTATTACTATGTTACACTGAATGGATTGATCGCAAACGGGTTGCCTGTGACTGTATTGCTCTTCAATCCGCTGGAGCCTGGCTGCTCACTGCAGATCGTTGACCTGTGGACGGCTCCGCAGTCCTGCTTCGTTCCTGCTCCCCTGGTGATCAATGAGATTGATTATGACCAGCCGGGAACCGACAATCATGAGTTTATTGAGCTTAAGAACACCGGAACCGAAACTGTGGCCCTTGCCGGGTACCGTGTAGTTCTTGTCAATGGCGCCACTAACCTGATTTACGGTACCTTTGACCTACCCGAAAGCACCCTTGCTGCAGGTGATTATTTTGTGATCTGCGCCAATGCCGCCAATGTGCCGAATTGCGACCTGGATGTGAATCCGAATGTTGATCTTATCCAGAATGGCGCTCCCGATGCCGTGGCACTGCTCGATCCCTTCGGAAATATTGTGGATGCTGTGTCTTATGAAGGCAGTGTAGCCGGATATACCGAAGGATCAGGGGTTGGACTCATTGACAATGGCAGCGCAGCCGGTCATGGTATCAGCCGTTATCCTGACGGACAAGATACAGATCAGAATAATGTCGATTTTATCTATAGCTGTGCCACCCCCGGCGAAAGCAATACCCCGATATTTGGATATTGCGGCCCCTTCCATTTTATGGAGGCCTGGGTGTACTATGACAACAATGTCAATACACCTATGCCATTTATCCCGGTTCACCTTTACCGTAACAATGTGCTCATCGGTTCGGACACTTCTGATTTGAGTGGCAAGGTAACATTCTCCGACCTTCCCAATGGAACCTATACATTCGTCGTTGATCCCACCTTCTATGCCTGGGGATGGGGCGGCGTGAACAGCCTGGATGCCTTGCTCGTGGCGAAGCATTTCGTGGGCATGATCACCCTGAGTGCATATGATCAGATTGTTGGTAATGTTGAGACAGCACAGGGATTGAATACATCCGATGCGCACCTCATCGCCCGCCGCTTCGCCGGTCTGATCTCCTCCTTCGACGTTGGGGATTGGTACTCGGTGCAGCCTCCTCGTGTAATCAATAAGCTGACAGATACCCAAATCCAGGTTGATTTGCCCATCCGTTGTTATGGTGATGTAAATGGATCATATATTCCACCAATCAAATCAGCCGGTCTGAATTACCGCCAGGAAGGTCTGGTAAGTGCCCAGAGTGATATCGTCACACTTCCGGTATCAACAGACCAGGTGGTTAGACTGGGTGCCGTATCGCTTGAACTGCTCATACCAGAGAAGAGCCAGGTCATCGATGTAATGATGGCCGACGGACAGCAGGCTATCTTCTCGCAGGACGGCCGCATCCTCCGCCTTGCCTGGTTCAGCCTGGAAGGTGTCGAAACCGGCAACAGTAATCCTTTTATGTTCATTAACCTGAAAATGGAGACCAGCGCCGCAGATGCTTCCCTTGAAGTGCTTCCCAATAGCAGTCTGGGTGATGTGTATGGTGAAGAAATGAAGCATATCGGCCTGATTTTCCCTGGCATCGCCGCAAATCAAACCGGTATCAGTACTTATCCGAATCCGGTGAGCCAGACACTGAACCTGGATATCAACCTCAATCAGGCGCAGGATGTCAGCATTGAGTTATTCAATATGCTGGGAGAGAAAGTGATTTCCGTAGACATGGGTTATCTGACCAGTGGCCTGCATCATCATGTATTGGATGTGACGACCCTCAGCAAGGGAAGTTACCTCCTCCGGATGCGTGGCAGCCTGGAATCTGTGACCCATAAAATCAGTATCTCCAGATAGTGCATGATTAGTCATTGATGTGAAAAGCCTGTTACTCATTGAGTGGCAGGCTTTTCCATCATTAATTTCTTATTCCGGAAGATAGAAATGCAATGGGATGATAATGGATAGGAACCACAAACCGGCACTTCCTTACAGCATTATCCTTATCTTTACCTTTGTATCAGAAATAAATCAATAAGCATATATCATGAAGACAATCAAGACTACTTTACTGATCCGCATCCTGATCCTGTTGTGCATGCCCCTGATGGCAGGGAATCTGCTGGCCCAGAATGCCTGGATCAATGAGATTCATTACGACAATGTGGGCGCGGATGTAGGTGAATTTATCGAAGTCATCATTGAGAATCCTTCATCCTATACCCTGGCGGAGTTTCGTGTTCACCTGTACAATGGCAGTGGCAATGCCATGTACTCCACCGAAAGCCTTTCAGTATTCACTGTGGGCGCTACAGTGGGGAATTTTACAATATATTATTATGTGTACCCAGCCAACGGCCTTCAAAATGGCGCACCTGACGGGATGGCCCTGTCATATCAGAATGTCCTGATTCCTGGCCAGTGGCTCTCTTATGAAGGTACCATGACAGGGGCTGATGGACCGGCTCAAGGATTGTTGTCTGTAGATATCGGTGTTTTTGAGGATGGAACAACACCCATCGGTCATTCCCTCCAACTGAGTGGTGCAGGGACACAGTATGGCCAGTTTACCTGGCAGCCACCTGCCACGGCCACCATGGGCTCCCTGAATAACAACCAAACCCTGGGGACTTTCATTCCGGATCCGGAGCCAACCAACCATGCTACAGGCTTTACGGCCGCAGCTACGGGCGTAACCATCACGCTAAACTGGACTGATGCAGTGGGAACCCAGTTGCCCGATGGCTACCTGATACTGGCCAGCACCAATGCAGCCATCGCCCCGCCGGTAGATGGCGTTCCGGTTATAGATGACATCAAGTTGAAAGACGGAAGCGGAGCTAAAAATATAACGCCGGGCGCCCAGACCTTTACTTTCACCGACCTGAATGGAAGTACACCTTACTATTTTGCCATTTACCCATATACTAACTCAGGACAGTATATTGATTATAAGACCAGTCCGGCAGCACCCCAGGCGGGTGCCGTCACAGCTTTCGTCATTGAAGCGATTGACTTTAACAACCTGAGCTTCGGAAACTGGGATACCATCAGCCTGGCCAGCGATAAAAACTGGTACATTGATTTCTTTCAGGGCGATACCTTTGCCAAAATAACTGGTTTCCAGGGGAATGAGCCCAGCAACGACTGGATCATCAGTCCCCCGCTTAACCTCGGTGGGTTTGTCAATACCCATTTGTCTTTCATCACGGCCAAGAACTATACAGGTCCTGACCTGGAAGTGCTCATCTCTACCAATTATTCCGGAACCGGCAGCCCGGCATCCGCCACCTGGTCCCCCCTGTCCGCCACCCTTTCAGCCGGCAACTGGACATGGACACAATCCGGGAATATCTCACTTGCAGGATACAGCGGCGTAGGTTATATCGCGTTCCGCTATACATCAACAGCAGCTGAAGCCGCGACCTGGGAGCTTGACAATGTGGTTATCAGCGGCACGCCTGCCGGACTGGCACCCATCGTGATCAATGAAATCCTGGTAGATAACGTCGCAGCTTACCTGGATCCCTCAGACCAAAACTATGATCCCTGGATTGAACTGTATAATCCGGGCAGTAACGCTGTCTCCCTGCTGAATTGGTCGATGACCGACAACCATACCGGCATGAACCGTTGGTATTTCCCGGACACTACGCTTGCACCGGGAGCTTATTTGATCGTTTGGGCCGACCAGGATACCCTCGATGCCGGCCTTCATGCCAATTTCCTGCCCAATAAAGCCGGTGAGGAGGTTTACCTTTACAATGCGGCAGGTGCTGTGGTGGATTCGGTGATCTATGGCCAGCAGGCCACTGATACAACCTGGGCCCGCATCCCGAACGGATTTGGGATCTTCCAGTTTGCGAAGCCCACACCCATGGCATTCAACAGCCTGTTCCCAGTTATTGTGGTAGATACCACACCCCCCGTTGTATTGAATGCCGCTGCCTTGACGGCGCAAACCATACGCGTGGTCTTTAATGAGGCAGTGGGATCCTCGGCCACCAATGCGGCCAACTATACCGGAATTGGCACAGGCCATACCGCTATTCTCTCAGCGACTATGGATACGGTCACCCTGAACCTGGGAACACCACTGGTCAGCGGACAGGTGTATTTCCTGACCATTGCAGGCGTAGCTGATACCGCAGGCAATGTCATGGCTGCTGCGCAGACCTTCCCGGTCAGTTTCGGGCCTGCCAACGCCCAGTTGGTGATCACCGAGATCATGTATAATCCACCTGAAACCGGAACCGATAGCCTGGAATATATCGAGATTTACAATAAGGGAACCAACGTCGTTAACCTGAACGGCTTCTTCTTTGCAGAAGGGGTCACTTACACCTTCCCGGCCATCCTGATCCAGCCCTCTGCTTTTGTTGTAGTTGCCAAGAGTGCCAGCGCGATGCAAGCCGTATTCGGCCTCACAGGCGTGCTGCAATGGACGGATGGGTCCTTATCTAATTCGGGTGAAAATATTGCACTTCATGACAATTACAATAACCTTGTGGATGCGGTTTATTACCTCGATGTTGCACCCTGGCCAACGCAGCCGGATGGCAATGGTCCTTCCCTGGTATTATGCGACCCCAGCCTCAACAATGATGATCCGCTGAGCTGGCGGGTATCAGTTGAGTTTGGTGGTGTCAATGCTGCCGGTGATACGCTGTTTGGTACGCCGGGAGGCCCCTGTATCAGTTCAGGCATCCAGGATCCTGATCAGATGCAATGGAGCTGGAATATTTATCCCAACCCTGCATCAGGAGATGTGTATTTTACACTGCCACGTGGGCAATGGAAAGCCCTGTTCAGTGACCTTTCCGGCAGGATGGTGATAGAATCTGATATCCTGGCGAATGGACAAGCAGTTTCTGTTTCGCACCTGGAAACCGGGATTTATCTGATCACCCTGGAGAACGACCGCGGTGAGCGGAGTGCAGTTCGGAAACTGGTGCTGAAGTGACAGGGTAGCACATATTGGATGAGTTTCATCCCAAGTCCGGGCCATGAATACAATGAAGACAGGAATCTGTAGCCTGCTGCTTTTACTGATGCTGCTGCTCAGTATGCCTGCCTTTTCGCAGCCCGGACGAATGCTGCGTGTCGAAATAGAAACCAGACAGGGATCCAGGGATATCGAAATCCTGCCCATGGGTGAAGAAGGTGTACTGGTATTTTACAAAACCTTCTCTCAGGCCCAGGATGGCATGGTTCAATGGCATTTTAAGGCCTATGATACTGATCTGAAAGAGAAATGGCACCTCGAATACCCTCTTTCACAACGCATGGACATACTCTCTCAGGTCTATGCCGATGGTAAAGCCAGGATGTTGTTCGCGGGTCGTACGGGTGGGCAAGTGAAGGAAGCCGCTATCATCGCCGAGATCGATTATTTGGGAACGTCGTTTAATACCAGTGAGGTCAGTATACCGGAGCGACAGGAGATCCATTACTTTTCCTATGTGTCACCGGGTTATGTTTTGGGTGCCCATGACCGAAGGTATGTTACTTCCGTGTGGTGGATAGCTGAAGGAGGTACCAGCATGCCGGTTCTGCATGGCCTGAAGGGGGAGACATGGTTGGACGATGCCTCCTGGAGTGTGCAGGAGCAGGAACTCCTCCTGCTTTTCAAGCACAGAGAATCCCGTAAGAAGTTCGGATTGACCCTGACCGCCCATGGCCCCGATGGCAAGCGGCGCTGGGAACAGTCGCTTCCTGATGACAAAGACCGGACGCCTGTAACAGGGCGTTTCCTGAGCCATGATGCCTTGACCCTGGTGGCAGGGGCTTACACGACAGAGGACAAGCTCAGTTCGTTTTCTTCTGCTTCACCTGAAACTGACTTTGTCAGTGGGTTTTTCTCCTGCATGATCAATAAGGGAAAGCCACAGCAGATCAGGATTTTTCCCTTCAGCGAGATCACGAATTATTTCAGCCATCTGACCTATAATGAGGTGTCGCGGATGAAGCAGGGGAGAAAGGGAGAGAATGTCCCGCTGGAATTCAATGTGCTGTTCCGTCAGATGGCGGCACGGGATGCCAGCTACGTGATTATGGCAGAGGCCTATTTCCCCAAGTATCATTATGTCACAAGAATGGCCTATGACTATTACGGTAGACCTGTCCCCACCAATTACACGGTTTTTGATGGCTACCAGTATACCAATGCCTTTGTCATGGCCCTGGATACAACCGGTTTGAAGCAGTGGGATCAGAATTTTCCTATCCGGAATATCCTGACGATGGAATTGCGGAATTATGTTGAGGTATTGTACGATGGGGAGGAGACACTACTGGCTTATCTGGACCAGGGCAGGATCGCTGCCCAGATCAATCGTGGGAATGCGGTGACAGGGCCTTTCGACTACACAGAAGTGGAAGGTGCTGACCCCGGGAAGAAAGCGCAGGAGCATCAGGACGAGCAGATTCGCTACTGGTACGATCGTTATGTCTTATGCAGTGGTTTCCAGAAGATACGCTCCCAGGATGCAGCCCTGGGAGAGCGACGGCATGTGTTTTACCTGACCAAGGTCGCTTTCCGGTAAAAAAAAGCAACAGTGGAATACTGCTGCTTTTCTGTTTTGTCGGAGCGGCGAGACTCGAACTCGCGACCCCTTGCACCCCATGCAAGTACGCTACCAACTGCGCCACGCCCCGAACCTGTAAAGTGGGGCAAAGGTATAAAAGATTTTATATCCTGTTGCAACATGGACAAATTGACAGGATTTTTGACGGATCCGACAGTATATGACAGACAAGATGCCCTGAAACGTTTATGGCATACTTATAGCTGGGCCGGCTATGTCAGATTCTGAAATTCAATTCAAACTATTATTTATATATGAACGAAACCAGGAATACCATTGAATGCCTGATCATCGGATCAGGGCCGGCGGGCTACACCGCCGCCATCTATGCTGCCAGGGCTGATCTAAAACCTGTGATGTACCAGGGCTTGCAGCCGGGAGGACAACTCACCACCACTACAGAGGTTGAGAATTTTCCCGGCTATCCTGAAGGCATACAGGGACCGGAGATGATGGAAGACATGCGGAAACAGGCTGAAAGATTTGGCACCGATATCCGATGGGGTTTGATCACAGAAGCGGATCTTTCTGCCCGTCCATTCCGCCTGAAAGCCGATGACGGCAAGGAGATACTTGCTGAAACCGTCATTATTGCTACAGGCGCTTCGGCCAAATGGCTCGGACTGGAATCAGAGAAAAGATACAATGGGTATGGTGTTTCGGCCTGTGCAACCTGTGATGGCTTCTTTTTCCGTGGCAAAGATGTCGCGGTAGTGGGAGGTGGAGATACAGCTGCTGAAGAAGCAACCTACCTCGCCAAATTGTGCCGCAAGGTTTACCTCATCCACCGCCGTGACGAGCTGAGGGCTTCGAAGGTCATGCAGAACAGGGTACTTAAAACTCCCAATATTGAACCCGTCTGGAACAGCACGACTGAGGAAATCCTGGGTGATGGCAAAGTCGTGACCGGTGTGAAAGTCCGCAATGTGCTCACCAATGAGGCTCGAGAGATACCCATCGATGGTTTCTTTGTAGCCATCGGGCATAAACCCAATTCGGATATTTTCAAAGGCCAGATCGATATGGATGAGAACGGATACATCCAAACCCGTCCGGGTTCTACCACCACTAATATTCCTGGCGTTTTCGCTGCAGGCGATGTGCAGGACCATGTGTTCCGGCAGGCCGTGACTGCTGCAGGGACCGGTTGCATGGCCGCGCTGGAAGCAGAACGTTTTCTGGCTTCACTGAACGATTGATCTTTTTCTGATAGCAGGGGCGGCAACAGCGGGCAATCCAATGTTGCCGCTTCTTTTATTCCTGGCAGTGTTAAAGGTGATTATTTGCCATTAGCTGACCCAGGAATACCTGTAATTATTTTCATGTGTGTATGCACTGATTTTTAATTTATTTTAGATCAATTTCCTTGTGAACCCTGTTACAGTCCTTATCCTTCGCTTATGAAAAGACATTTCCTTTTTAAGATGCTTGTTTTTAGCGTCTTATGCGGTTTTCCAATCGCCGGATCTCAGGCTCAGATAACCTATTGTGCCGCTTCAGGAGGGTGTGATGAGTATATCAGTATGGTGAGTGTGGGCACTATTAATAACCCAAGCAGTTGTGGCGGATATCAGGATTTCACTACCCTGAGTACCATCATGGTACCTGGGATGAGCTATCCCATTACTGTGAGCAATGGGAATCCCATTTATCCCGATGACCAATGTGGGATTTGGGTGGATTGGAATCAGAACGGGAATTTCTATGATGATCCTCCCATTGCCGTCCTTGGAACGCCAGGTGTGGGGCCCTATACAGCCGTGATTACACCCCCATTTACGTCGCTACCTGGCCAGACCAGGATGCGCATCCGCATTTTATATACAGGATCTGTCGACCCATGCGGGAGTACCACCTATGGCGAAGTGGAGGATTATACCGTCATCGTTCCATCCCTGAATGCTGTGGATGCTGGTATGGTGGCCATCAATGAGCCATTGAACCCCAATAGTCCGGGATTTCAGGATATCAAGGCCACCTTTATGAATTTTGGAACACAGGCCTTGACCTCTGTGACGCTGAACTGGTCGGTGGATGGCGTGACAGGAACACCGTTTGCATGGTCAGGAAACCTGGCAAGTCTGACATCAGCAGGCCCGGTGACCATCGGCAATGTGAACCTGGCCGTGGGCGTGCATACTATCAAGGTCTGGACCAGCAGCCCTAATGGTATCAATGACCCTTTTACTTTGAACGACACCCTGCAGATCACCGTCAATACCTGTAATCTGCTCAGTGGGGCATATACCATCGGCGCATCAGGGGCGGACTACAGCAGCATTTCTGCTGCCGTTAGTGCAGTCTCGAGTTGCGGTATTGGCGGTCCTGTTACTTTTAATATTCTGCCTGGTACCTATAACGAACAAGTGCTGATCCCCCCCATCCCGGGTAGCAGCAGCATGAACAGCATCACCTTCCAGTCATCTTCGGGTATTCCGTCCGATGTTACCATAGCATACAGCGCGCTGACTGATCAGAGCAATTACACGATCAAGCTGGATGGCGCCGATTATATTAACATAAACAATATGACCATCAGGGCAGACGGGCCCATCTATGCTTATGCCATCGTACTGACCAACGGTGCCAGTTATAATTATATTCAGGGAAATAACATCCAATCCAATGCCACTGCTTCCATGGATTACAGCTCAGCGGGCATTTATTCAGGAAATACAATCGACGAAGGGAATATCATTGCCGGAAACACCATCACACACGGATATTATGGCATATTTCTTTCAGGAGATTGGATGGCGTCTGAACAAAACAATATTGTAGAGGGGAACAATATCTTAGGCTTCTATAGTTTTGGAATTGAGGCTATTAATCAGGCGTTCCTGTCTGTGCGTTATAACCAGATTCACAATGGCCCTTACAATTCCTGGATGACAGGAATTAATTTGGATAATATCAGTGTCGCCCTGACTATTTCTGCCAACCGGATAAAAATGCAGGGCTCAGGCGGGTATACTGGGATGAGCATTTCTGGTTCGGATCTGTCCGATACCTTGCGGGGACTGATCGCTAATAACTTTGTTTCCGTCCAGACCACACATCAGGAAGCCACCGGTTTCAGCCTGAACAATACACAGTATTGCGACTTGGTTTACAACAGTGTCAGGACCGCATCGCAAAGCACATATTCTACGGCTTTTTACGTTTCCAATTGGAGTGGATACGGCGACAACCGCGTATTGAACAACCTCTTTACCAATTTCGGAGGTGGTTATGCCGTCAGGTTCGACTGGGGTGCGGCAGGCAGCCTGAGTTTGATGGATTATAATGATCTGTATACCAATGGTAACTTCCTGGGATACAATAATATTGATATCACTAACCTGGCTGCCTGGGTTACCCAGACGGGACTGGATTCCAATTCGGTTTCCGCCAACCCGAACTTTGCTACAAACATGGATCTTTATCCTTCGAGTGCTGCTATCAATAATCTGGGGACACCCTTTGCTGCTGTTTTTGATGATATAGATGGTCTCATCCGCGATGCGGTGAGTCCGGATATGGGAGCGGTGGAGTTCACGCCCCCATCCACCGATATGGCTGTCATAGAATGGGTTTCCCCGGGTGGCAGCTCCTGTGGACTGGGCACATCGCAGTTTGTAACCATCAAGGTTTACAACAACGGACTCAATCCTCAGAGTGGTTTCTCCCTGAAATACTCCATTGATGGTGGACAGACCTTTTCCCTCCCGGAAGTTGCCCCGGGTATCCTGGCCAGTGGGGATACCCTGGTACATACTTTTGCACAGAGTGCCAATATGTCGGCCGTGGGTGTGTATTCCTGCGTGGCTGTAGTGTCTCAGCCCGGAGACCTCAATACTCTGAACGACACGCTGACGGGGCATTCCGTACGCAACCTTGGTGCGATCAATAGTTTTCCGTTTATCGAGAATTTCGGAGGAGGCCTAACCCATTACTTCGACCTGAGTGCCGGCCCAAATGCTGGGATCACAGTGAGCAACCAGGTTGGAAATCCTGGGCCGGGCTTATTCATGACGGGTGGATTTGCGTCCAATTGGAGTGGCTGGAGCACAACTACCACACCCTATGAAGCCTGGGTGCTGAATACCTGGCACCAAAGCCAGGCAATGACCTGTCAGGTGAATGCTACCGGCGTTTCCAACCTGAAACTCAGCCTGGACCTCAGGATGACGTACAGCTATGGTCCCATGTACAGCTATTTCAGGGTGTTGGTCAACGATACAATCCAACTGACTGACCTCAATGGCCAGACAGATTTCAATCCTTTGACGCAAAGTTCTGATCCATTCCAAACACTGGAGTTTGACCTTAGTCCTTATACAGGAAGTACCTTCACCTTGAAATTGCAGGCCGCATTGAACTATACCGGTTCAGGGAGCAGCCTGTCCGACAACGCCTATGTCGATAATGTAAAATTATATGTCCCTGTTCCGAATGATGTTGGTGTTGTCGGGGTTATCAATCCGGTCGACTCATCCTGCTCAGGTGGGAATACACAGGTAGTTCTCGTGGTGCGCAACCATGGCACCGTGGCCCAGACCAGTTTTCCTGTGCATGTCCAGGTAACGGGCCCCAACAGCCTGGTTCAGACCCTCACATATAATTACAATGGCAGCCTGCCGCCGAATGGTAAGGATACGATCGTGGCGGGAACGCTAAGTACGGCTATGTCAGGGGCCTATCAAATGATGGCATACACGGCATTGAGCAACGACCAGGCCGCATACAACGATACGCTGCGAAGCAGCTTCTATGCCATAGCCCCGACAGATACATTCCCCTATTTTGAAGATTTTGAGACTTTTACGTATGTACCTTGGGACCAGGGCATCTTTACGAATGGCTGGACCAGCGCATCCGTTTCGCTTTACGGGTTTGAGATGTATGTTGGCCAGGGGATGACCTCCTCCTCCTTTACCGGTCCTGCGGGCGATCATACAACCGGGAACGGCATGTATATCTTTTCTGAGGCATCCAATGGTGATATGGGAGATCAGGCTATGCTTATTTCGCCCTGTCTGGATCTGGGATCCTTAAGCGCGCCGGAGCTTCGATTTTGGTATCATATGTATGGATCTGCTATTGGATCTCTGCATGTTGATGTGCTGCAGGGAGGTGTCTGGATACTCGGTGTTTTTACGATCACGGGCCAGCAGCAAACCAATACCGGCGATCCGTGGAGGGAAGCGGTAGTTTCACTTTCTTCATATCAGGCACTTGATAAAATTCGGTTCCGGGTGGTTAGAGGTGGAAGCTATGAGGGTGATGTTTCTATAGATGATGTCATGATACGACAGGCACCTGCCCAGGAAGCCCATCTGGTAGCAATCCCCTCTCCTAACAGCGGCTGTGACCTGGGCCTGGAGACGGTCAGTGTGAAGATCTGGAACCGGGGTGCGGATACCATTTCAGGAAACTGCACTGTATCTTACCGGCTGGGTAATAGCGCAGCCGTGGTTACCGAACCCATGACAGCCATGATCCTGCCCGGGGATACAGGGACCCATATCTTCTCAGGTCCCGTGAACCTGAGTGTCAGCAAGGATTCATTGTTCTCCTTCAAAGCCTGGGTCAGCCTGACCGGCGATACCTGGAACAGCAACGACACTTTGGTGAAACAGGTCTCTTCCCGCCTCAGTCCACCAGATCCGATGGTGAATAATGCAACTGTTTACTATGGCCAGTCAGCGACCCTGGCTGTTTTGAATCCTGATACGACGCAGTCTTACTTCTGGTATACCAGTCCGACAGCCCCGACACCGGCCGGAATGGGGATCACTCATCAGACCGGACCATTGACGTCAACCACTGTTTACTGGGTTGAAGGTATGTATGGATCAGGCTTTCAGACAGTGACAATCGGGCCTGGCCTGTATGCGACGCCCTATGTGCCCACCTATGGATATTATGATTACAGTTGGAGCGCCAGCCTTTTCTCCTTGGGAGAGTTGGGCGGAAGCGGCCAGATTGATTCCATTGCATACTATCTTGACGCACCTGTAAACTATCCAATGCTGGGGCAAAAGATCTGGATGGGCCATTCGACGGATTCCGTATTCCTGAATGACGACAAACCAGATCCTGCATTGCTCACACAGGTATTCAACGGGAATATAAACTGGTCAGGACAGGGATGGTTTTCCATACCCCTTGACACGCCCTTCATGTACAATGGTGTTCATCACCTTATGATTTACTGGGAAAACTGGGATGGAAGCTGGGTAAGTGGGTATCCTTTTTTCCGGACTACCGCTACAAGTCAATACCAGGCCAAATACAACTTTGCAGATATGAGTTTTCCGGCTTATTCCGGCAACCTTACCTATGACCGTGCAGATATCCGTCTGACCGGATCAGGAAACGGCTGCCCCAGCAATCGCATGGCGGATACGGCCTTTGTCATCATGCCGGTTGTGTTTGTCAATGCCGGACAGGATGCAGCCATTTGCCAGGGAGATACATTGCAGATGCAGGTAGTGGCTACAGGTGGACTTACGCCATATTCCTATACCTGGAGCCCGGCTATTTCTCTGAGCAATGCTTCGATCCCGAATCCGCTGGCCTTCCCGATGGTCAATACAACATATTCGGTCACGGTAACAGACCAGAACAGTGATTCGGGCACCGATGACATCATCGTAACCGTGAAACCCTTGCCCAATGTAACCTTTACGCCGGTGCCAGGTGTCCTTATCAATACACTGCCTTTCCCGCTGACAACCGGATCGCCGGCAGGGGGTACTTACGCAGGCCCTGGTGTGACAGGTGGTGTGTTTAACCCGGCTTCAGCAGGGGGTGGAACGCATACACTGACTTATAGTTACACCCATCCGGTAACCGGCTGTACCGGCACTGCCACCGCCCAGCAATATGTGAATCCTATCGCAGGGATCGAGCAAAGCGGGATTGCCAAAGGTTTATCCATCTTCCCTAACCCTGGTTCAGGGATGATATTCCTCAGTTTATCCAATCCAACAGAAGCAATGAACCTCGAGATTCTTGATGCACGGGGCAGAATCCTGATGGAGAATGCAAGGGTAATCATCAAAGACCTGTATCCCCTGGATGTATCCTCTATACCACCGGGTGTATACACTTTACGTTTGACAGGGGAAGAAATTCAGTATGCTGTGAAGCTGATTATTAGGTAGTTGTTTAGCAGGCCGGAATTTCCGTTTATTTGCTATCGTCCTTTCATCAAGCAGTTGAAGAGTCACTCTGTCCCGGGGTGGCTCTTTATATTTTTGAAACCTGCGATTTCTGTGAATATTTGGAATAATATCGCATGTATTGATGTGTAAATTAATTGCTTAGTCATATTTGCATACGAAGAAAAAAAGCATATCTTTATCCAATCCAAAGGAACCTTTCTGTCGAGTATTAATAACCAAAACCAATGCACCATGAGAAGACTATTACTCATTTTTTCAGTGTGTTTGCCACTATCATTCCTGACTTACGAAGTGAGCGGGCAAACCTATTGTGCTGCCAGTGGGGGATGCGATGAACATATTAGCAATGTGGCGGTTGGCACGATTAATAATGGTTCCGGCTGTTCTTCGGGCGGGTATCATGATTATACAACCATTTCCACGCTGATGCTGCCGGGGCAGACATACCCCATCACGGTGACCAATGGAAATCCTTATTCCAGTGACCAATGCGGGATCTGGATCGACTGGAACAAGAACGGCAATTTCGCGGATGATGCGCCCATTACCGTTGTCGGAACCCCCGGCGGTGGTCCCTACACGGCCACCATCACGGTGCCTCCCACCGCTTTGCCGGGGAACACCCGGATGCGCGTCAGGATCATGTACACCGGAACCCTGGATCCATGTGGAACGACCACTTATGGCGAGGTAGAGGATTATACCATCACAGTAGGGGCAACTACCGCCCTTGATGCTGGCGTATTAGCCATAGTGGAGCCTGGAACACCGACTCCTCCTACAACCAGTCCGGTAACCATCGTTCTGATGAACTATGGCACGACAACCCTGACCTCAGCTACATTGAATTACAGCATGAATGGGGTACCGGGTACGCCATTCCTCTGGACAGGCAGCCTGGCAAATCTGGCAAAGGATACGATCACCATCGGTAACGTCGTGTTGCCCCAGGGGACACATGTGTTCAAAGCCTGGAGCAGCCTGCCCAACGGCCAGGCGGATTCAGCAGCATATAATGATACGGCAACAAAGACCATTGTTGTAAGTTCCTTACTGCAATACCAGCTGGGCACCGGGGTAGTGGTTAACACGACTACGGGTTATCCCTCGCCTTATGGCCAGTATTATACCGGCGACAGGGTGCAATACCTGATCCTGGCCTCAGAAATGAATGCTATCGGGGCTTATGGCGGAAACATGATATCCCTGGGGTTCGACGTGGTTACGCCTACGACGCCCACTTCATTGGGGAACAATCTGAACGGTTACACCATCAAGATCGGCACAACCACGGCGACATCCCTGGCAACCTGGTTGCCCACTACAACGACCTTATTTACGGTGCCGAGCCTGGTTACAACGGTAGGCTGGAACACCCATACTTTCAACAGCCCCTATTTCTGGGATGGTGTGAGCAACCTGGTCATTGAAACCTGCTTCGATAATTATGCCGGAACATCTAATTACACCACAAACGCCGTTGTGAGGCAAACCACCACACCCTTTTCTTCCTGCATTGACTACCGCTCGGATGGGGGAGGTGTATGCACCAATACGCTTATTTCAGGGACCTTCACACAGCGTCCCAATATGCAGCTGACCTTTGCGCCCAGTGTGCCCAATGATGCTGGCATTGTAGCCATCGTCTCGCCGGTATCGCCTGCCAGTCCGGGCGTCGGCAATGTGGCGGTTAACCTGCGCAACTTTGGCACGGCCAACCTCACCTCTGCCACGATCGGTTGGTCGGTCAACGGTGTCGCGCAGACGTCCTACGCATGGACAGGTAACCTGGCTTCCTCTGGTATGGCCAGCAATATCCTGTTGGGTACCTACAACTTCCCGCTGGGGACACATACCATCAAGGCGTGGACGAGCCTGCCCAATGGGGCTGTGGATTCAGCAAGTTACAATGACACAGCTACTTATACTTTGATAGTATGTAATCTTCTGACGGGTGTCTATACCGTGGGTGATACCACAGCCGATTACCCAAGCATTCAGGCTGCAGTGGATGCTGTGTCTGTTTGTGGTGTTTCAGGGCCTGTGACATTTAACATATTACCAGGTACATACAATACACAGGTCACTATTCCACCGATTCCGGGAACCAGCGCCACCAACCGCGTGACCTTTAAGTCCAGCACCAGCAATGCCTCGGATGTGATCATCGCCAATACAGCCTCCTCGACAGGTAATTATACCGTTAGGCTGAGTGGCGCAGATTATGTCGACCTGCAATACCTCACCTTCCAGGCCAACCACCCAACCAATGCCCGGGTGGTCGAGTTATCCATGGGTGCGGATAATAATCTAATATCCAACTGTGTCATCTTCGGTAATCCATCAGCACGTGGAACATCCAGCTCAGCAGGTATTTACTCCGGAAGCACCAACGATACAGGGAATATCTTCACCAACAACATCATCGAAAACGGATACTACGGCATCTATATGTATGGTGTTGGTTCAACCAACCTGGAGGCAGGAACGGTCATTGAAGGAAATACCCTCAGCGGGTTCTTCTATTATGGCATATACCTGTATTATCAGAAGTCGGCCAAGGTGAGAAGTAACACGCTTACCAACCATAGCAGCTCATCCTATGTATATGGAATATATGGCTACTATTCCCAGGAGGAATATGAGGTCAGTAAGAACCGCCTGAATGTCACCAGCAGTTCGGGAACCTATGGCATCTATGCATCTTACTGCACGGCCCTGTCAGATTTCTATCCGGGGATGACGGTCAACAATTTCGTGACCACCAATGGTCCTGGAACGGCTTATGCATTGTACTTCAACTATAGCAACTACCAGTATATCTACCATAACAGCGTTTTGGTCAACGGTGGCGGCACCTCCGGTCGTGCCGGCTACTTCTATTACGGGGCCAATAACCGCCTGGTGAATAACCTGCTCGTTAATCTGGGAGGTGGCTTTACAACCTATGTGGTCAGTACACCGCTGATTGTCTCTAATTATAATGACTTTTTCACTTCAGGCAGTACCCTCGGTTACTATGGATCCAATGTTACAGATCTTGCGGCTTTGCAGCTGGCTTCGGGCATGGACCTGAACAGTGTCAGCATGAATCCGTCCTTTGCAACAGCAACCTTGCTGTATCCCACCAATTACACCCTGAACAACCTGGGGACGCCGCTGGCGCTGGTTGCCGAGGATATTGATGGGGTGTTGCGCGATCCTTTGACTCCGGATATGGGTGCAGTCGAGTTTTCACCGGCACAGAACGATGCCGGGATTTCGGTCATCAATTCACCTGGAGCCGTTGCCGGCCCCGGACTGAGCAGTATTTCTGCAACCATCAAGAACTTCGGGCTGGCAAACCTTACCCTGGCTACCATGTGGTTCTCGGTCAATGGCGGGACGCCCGTGAGTACACTCTGGACGGGCAACCTGGCCAGTGGGCTGGAAGATGGCCCGGTGGTGATTGGCAGTCATACCTTTACCTATGGCTCGCACCAGGTGAAAGTATGGACCAGTGGCCCCAATTCACAGAACGACCCCAACAAATGGAACGATACCCTGGTGATGACGGTTAATGTGTGCGATGTGTTCAACGGCACATATACCATCGGGCCTACAGGTAGTGGCGCCGATTACCCAACCATTGTCGCTGCACTGAATGATCTGAATAGCTGCGGAATTTCAGGCCCTACCACTTTCAGTATCTATCCGGGTACCTATACGGGTCAGGTAAATATTGGCCAGTTGCCGGGTGCATCAGCCATCAATACGGTGACTTTCCAAAGCTCAACAGGGGTCGCAGCAGATGTTATCCTGACGTATGCTGCCACAGGCTCAGGCGATAACTATGTGGTTCGTCTGGACGGTGCTGACTACATCACCCTGCAGAACATGACCATCAAGACGGCAACGACCGGAACGTTTGGCTACGGTATTGTTCTGGCGAACAGTGCGAACTACAACATCATCCTGGGTAATGTCATTGAGAGCGTACCGGGAACCACCAGCAGTTCGACAGCGGGTATCTATTCCGGAACAACCCTGGATGAATACAACATCATCTCCGGAAATACGATCAGGTATGGCTATTACGGCATATACCTTGGAGGCCCAAGTACGGCGAGCACGGAGAACGGTAACATTGTTGATGGCAACATCGTGACGGACTGGTATTACTATGGTATTTACCAGAGTTACCAGCGTAACCATGTGATCAACGGCAATACCTTCACCAATGCCAGCAATGCAGGCGTTGTTTATCCCTTACGGGCTTATTACTGCTATGATGGTACGATTGTGACGAAGAACAGGGTGAATATGACGGGAACGAGCACCAACTACGGGCTGTATTTATACTACACAGTAGGAACTGCCACAGATCCTGCATTGGTAGCCAATAACATGATCGCCCAAAGTGCTGCGACCTCGGGATCCCTGTACATGGGTTACATCGGGTACTCCAATTACGTCAGGATTTATCATAACAGCTGGAGTGCACGCAGCGCTGCCACCAATTACGGGGTTTACCTTGTTTCCACAAACCCCAATTCGGAGTTTGTAAACAATATGGTGGTAAACCTGGGTGGAGGGCATACCTTGTATGGTAGTTCATTGACCTATTTCCAGTCCTTCGCTCCCTGCAATTACAACAACCTCTTTACTACGGGTGCTAACCTGGTGTATTCCGGAACCAACCACAGTAACCTTGCAGCCTGGCGGCTCGCCTCCGGTTTGGATTCCAATTCGGTGAGCATCAACCCGCAATTCTACACCTTCTCGTCGTTGTATCCGACGAATCTGGCGGTTAACGACCTTGGCACCCCTATTATCATGATTCCGGATGACATCGATGGCAACCTGCGCGACCCGCTGACCCCAGATATGGGTGCCGTTGAGTTTGAACCCCCGGCCAATGATGCCGGTATCAGTGTGATCAACAGCCCCACAAGTCCCCAGTCACCCGGCAGCCTAAGTATTTCTGCCACTGTGAAGAATTATGGGTATGCCAACCTACTCACCGCCAATGTCCACTGGAGTATCGATGGCGGACCGGCCACCACACAGTTATGGACGGGCTTGCTGACCCCCGGACAGGAATCCACAGCCATCAACCTGGGCAGTCACACCTTTACCTACGGTGTATATACACTGAAGGTGTGGACTTCTATGCCCAATGGACAGACCGACCCCATGGCCCTGAATGACACCATGACGCGCATCCTCAATATCTGCGATATCATGAGTGGAACCTATACCATCGGTGGCAGCGGTGCCGACTATCCCACGTTTGCGGCAGCCCTGACAGCCCTTAATGGTTGTGGTGTCGGTGCACCGGTGATCTTCAATGTGCAACCAGGTACTTACACGACCCAGGTTTCCATCGGGGAAATTGCCGGCGCTTCGGCCACTAATACTGTGACTTTCCAGAGCAGCACAGGGATTCCAGCTGATGTCACGATCTCCTATGCAGCCACCGGAACAGCGGATAATTTTGTCGTGCGACTGAATGGCGCTGATTATATTACCCTCAAGAACATGACCATCAAGACAGCCACCACCGGAACATTTGGTTATGCGGTTGTTCTGGCCAATGGTGCAAACTACAATACCATTACCGGTAATGTTATTGAGAGCGTACCTAATACAACCAGCAGTTCAACAGCAGTTATCTATTCAGGTTCTACCATTGATGAATACAATGTTATCAGTGACAACATCCTTAGATATGGGTATTATGGCGTCTACCTATACGGTGTAAGCAGTGGTTCTCTTGAAAATGGCAATATTGTTGATGGAAATACCATTGAGAACTGGTATTATTATGGGATTTACCCATATTATCAGAGCGATATGATCATGAATGACAATATCCTCACCAATGCCACTAACTCGGGTATCGTTTATCCCCTGCGTTCATACTACTGTTATGATGGTACCATCGTGACCAACAACCGGGTCACCATGACTGGAACCAGCACTGCCTATGGGATGTATGTATACTATACCGTAGGGTCAACGACGGAATGGGCTCTGATTGCCAATAATATTATCAATCAGACCAATACAACCTCTTCTACAGCATACGGTGTTTACCTCGGATATTCCAACAATGTCAGGTTCTATCACAATACCTTCAGGACCCAGTCTACGGGGACCAATTACGGGGTGTACTTTGTGGGAGGTACCTCGCAGTTGAACTTTGTGAACAATATGGTGACCATCTTTGGTGGTGGTTATGCGATGTATGGGACTGTGGCTAACCTGCAGACCATGACAGTGTGCAACTACAACAACTACTATTCTTCCGGCGCCAACCTGTCCTATGCAGGAGCTGCGGTAAACACACTGGCAGCCTGGCAGCTGGCCACAGGCCTGGATACCAACTCCATCTCTGCCAATCCCGGTTATCTGGCCCCAAATAATCCTACGCCGGGCAGCGCATCGGTGAACAATCTGGGAACACCGGCTACTTTAGCCCTAGTGCCCAATGATATCAATGGGGTGGTGAGGAATCCCTTTACACCGGATATCGGCGCCATCGAGTTTGATCCGATTGCATTTGAGGCCGCCAATCTCGGATTCGTCAATCCGGTTGGTGGCTGCGATGCCGGCATACAGCCAGTCAGTATAAGGATCAATAACCGCGGGGGTCAGCCTATCAACGGCGGATTGACAGCCAGCTACAGGGTTATCGGAACGAGTACGGTATATACGGATACGGTCACGGCCATCATTCCTTCCGGCGACACCCTGCATTATACCTTCCAGACACCCGTTGACCTGACGACGCCTGCCGATTCGATCTTTAAGCTGATCTCCTGGATCCAGCTTACGGGAGATCCCGTACCGGGCAATGATACAGCCACCAGGAATGTAAACTCTCTGGTAAGCCCGCCTGCGCCCCAGGTTGCCAATGTGACCATACCTTACGGTCAAACGGCAACACTGGCAGTCATCAACCCGGATACGAACAACCTGTACTATTGGTATGACGTCCCGGTAGGAGGCACCTATCTTGTCATTGATACAACCTACACCACACCTCAGCTATTTAATACGGCAGTGTATTATGTGGAGGCCACCGGAGGCATGGGTAAGGGTAGTTTGTTGACTACTATGGCTTCCGGGAATGGACAAACCGGGGCCATGTTCAACCTGACGGCGGTAAATCCGGTGACGGTTGACAGCTTCTATGTGAATACGGCCAGCTCCGGGACTGTTGAAGTGTACTATAAGGTCGGGACATATATAGGTTTCGAGAATGCGGCTTCTGCATGGACGCTTGCTGGAAGTGCCAGCGTCACAGGGGCCGGTGTAGGCAATAATACCCTCGTTCCGGTAGGTGGATTCAGCCTGACCCCTGGCCAGACTTATGGCGTCTATGTTACCTTGGTCTCAGGAACCTTACAGTACACCAATGGTACAGGATCGAATGAGTTTTATACCGATGGCAACCTCAGCTTCCAGGGAGGTGCGGGGATTGCCTATCCGTTTGGGCAAATCTTCACACCACGCGTATTCAACGGTACTATCCACTATAGCTCGGGGAATGGCTGTGCCAGCATGCGCGTGGCCGATACGGTCTTTGTGAATGCACCTGTTGTGACGGTGAATGCCGGTGTTGATAAGAGCATTTGCCAGGGAGATACCACCCAGCTCAATGCTGTGGTCAGTGGCGGTGTCTCACCGTATACCTATGCCTGGAGTCCGGCCATCAGTCTGAGCAATGCTTCGATCCCAAATCCGCTGGCCTTCCCGATGATTAATACCACCTATTCTGTTACGGTTACCGATCAGAACAGCGACAGCGGCACGGATGACATCATTGTAACAGTTAAACCCGCACCCAATGTCACCTTCACACCCGTACCCAATGTTTATATTACCACGCCTTCATTCCAGCTCACGACAGGATTGCCGGCTGGTGGGACCTATTCAGGTCCAGGTGTTTCGGGCGGTATTTTCAACCCATCTGTTGCCGGGAGCGGTTATCATACCTTAACCTATACCTATACAGATCCGGTCACAGGTTGTACCGGTTCGGCCACAGTCCAGCAGTTTGTGGATCCAGCTATGGGTTTGGATGAAGCAGGCCAGGGTATAGGTTTTACCCTATACCCTAACCCAAGCCAGGGGAAGGTGGTGCTGACAGTCAGGAGTGTGGATAAAGACTTGCTGCTGGAGGTGCTGGACGTTCAGGGCAAGGCCCTCCTGGAACGCAACCTGATCAACGCCAGCGGAAGGCATGAGCTGGATCTGAGCAGCCTGCCTCCGGGGGTTTACAACCTCCGCCTGACGGGTGAGAAAGACAGCTACCAGCAGAAGCTGGTGTTGCAATAGTCAAATATTCAGGTAGATGTTTGCACCTTAATGAGGTGCTGACAGATTGAACAAGGGAGGCTGTCTCGAAAGGACAGCCTCCCTCTGTTTTGGGCAGAGCGCTGGTCTGTTTGTACTAATTAGAAGTATTCTAAATTGTTCTTTATGAGGATTTTTCCCATATCAATTTAATTGCAATTAAAAAAACGTATACCTTTAAAAATATAATCGAGAGACCTCCTTTCTTGTTAGATAATTTAAAATCAAGTGATTATGAAAAGAACACTACTAGTTTTGTCGATGTGTTTATTCCTGTTTGTTCTGACTTACGAACTGAGCGGGCAAACCTATTGTGCTGCCAGTGGGGGATGCGATGAACACATCAGCAATGTGGCGGTTGGCACCATTAATAATGGTTCCGGCTCCCGAGTTTGACAGTTCACGCTACATGAGCCTTCTGAAACCCGCATAGATACTGGATTCTTGTTTTTGTTTTTAAAAAATGTAGTGAACAATATTTCGTCGTACATGCTGAAATATTTGATTGT
>JAGNHN010000092.1 GCA_018001695.1 Lentimicrobiaceae bacterium | reverse complement strand
TTACCGGGATGTTGATCGAATTGACGATATGTAAAACCGCGACGGTTACGAAGGTGGCGATGTAGAACCAGATGGCCACGTAGATATGCCTGACTCTTCTCTTAAGGGTTGTCATAATCAGGTTGATACCGAAGATGACCCAAACCAGGGCAATGGCGATGTCAATCGGCCATTCCAGTTCAGCGTATTCTTTCCCAACCGTATAACCAAGTGGCAACGTAATCGCAGCAGCCAGGATGATGAGTTGCCATCCCCAGAAATTGATCAGCCCGAGGGCTTTGCTGTAGATGGGTGTTTTGAGTAACCGTGGGAGGCTGTAGTAGATCCCTGTAAAAATGGCATTGCCGACAAAGGCAAAAATGGCCGCATTGGTGTGCAAAGGCCTGAGGCGGCCGAACGACAGGATGGGAGCACCACCGGTCAGGTTTGGAAAAACCAGGAGCAAGGCAATGAGCAAACCAACGATGGTTGCAATGATGCCCCAGAAAATGGTGGCATTGAAAAAGAGCCGTGCAATCCGGTTGTCATAGGTAAATCTCTCAAGCTCCATATAATTACTGATTTAGTTGTTCATCTTTCATGTCCTGGGATGGCTTTCGCTCATCAGACTCGCCGGATTCCAGGCCATCCTGTGTTGTATCACGTTTGTTTTCAAAGAGCATCCTGACAGAAGGCGTGTAATCATCATCATACTGCCCCGATCTCACAGCCCAGATGAAGGCGGCCAGGAACCCCCCTGCGAGTATAATCCCAAGAATTATCAATACAATGATGGCCTTCATATCACCCTCTCATAGGGAATCGTTGATCCTCTAAACAAATCTATGTAATTACGTAAATGTCTAAGGCAGTAGCCTTACATTTAGAATAATTCTTAATAGAATAATTCAATCATCGATTGAGGATATAAGAAGCCATTACCGGCTTTTGACTGGAAACCAGCGGCGACCGGCCAGCATCACTGAAAACGTAGTGAAAGCGACAATGCTCACCGAACTTAGCGGCATCAGGATGGCTGCAATAAGGGGTGAAAGCATGGCGCTGACAGCGAATGACAGGCCAATGATATTGTAGATGAACGAGATGAGGAAACTCTGCCGGATGATGCGCATGCTCTTCTTCGTGAAGCTCAGGAAGGTGCCAAGCCGGAAGAACTGAGAAGATTCCAGAATGGCATCGCTGGCTGGAGAAAAGCTGAAAACATCATCAGCGACACTGATCCCGGCATGGCTCTGGGCCAGGGCGCCGGCATCGTTTAAGCCATCGCCGATCATCAGCACCTTGTGTCCGCTCAGCATCAGATCCTGGATATAATCCCGTTTTCCGGTCGGTGTCTGGTTAAAGTGAAGCTGTGCGTCATTCCCAAAAAATTTCTGCAGGCGCTCCCGCTCGGCATCGTTATCTCCTGATATCAGGTGCAATGCATAACGTGGCCTGAGCTCCCTGACCAACATTTCGAGCCCTTCACGGTATTGATTTCCAATGCTGTAATAACCCAACGACTGCCCATCAATCCCGACATATACGCGGCTGGCTGCAGTCTGCTCTGATTCAGCCTGTCCCGTGACAAAGAGGGCCGATCCAATATTCACCCGATGCCCGTTGAGACTTGCAGTTATACCCATGCCCGGTATTTCATCGTATTGCTCACACGCAATCAGCGGGGCATCTTTGAGGTGAGCATACAGGACTGTGCTAAGGGGGTGACTGCTGTGGCGCAGGACGGAACGTATCAGGGTTTGTTCCTCACTACCCTGATCTTTCCCTACAAAATGTATCTCTACCTCCCTGTTCATGGTGATGGTACCGGTTTTATCAAATACCACGGTGTCCACCTCATTCAGGGTTTCAATGACCTCGGCTTTTTTGATATAGAACCCGTTTCTTCCAAACAGTCGCATGGTACTGCCGAATGTGAAGGGCACGGTGAGCGCAAGGGCACAGGGGCATGCAATGATAAGGACGGAAGCAAATACATATACAGCGGTGGCCAGGCTGTCAGCAATGACCCAATATGTAAAGGCACCAAAAGCAATTGCGAGGATGATAAGGGTGAAATACCGGCTGATCTGGTTCGTCAGGTTATTTAACCTGCCCTGCTGCTTGCTGTCCTGATGCTGATTCCAGAGTTGCGTCAGGTAGCTTTGTTCCACAGCCTTTTCAACCTCAAGAATGATGGTGCTGCCAACCTGTCTGCCACCGGCATAAATGAAGTCTCCTGCATTCTTACTGACCGGCAGTGCCTCTCCGGTAACAAATGAATAATCGATATTACCATTCCCCTCAATGAGCTGTGCATCGGCCGGTATAAGCTCCTGATTGCGGATCATGATGCGATCGCCTGTCCTCAGATCCTTGATCGGAGTGATCAGTTCCTTTCCTTCTTCCAGCTTCGTAACAGCAACGGGGAAATAGGACTTGTAATCCCGCTCAAAAGAAAGGGCCTCGTATGTTTTTCCCTGATACCATTTACCGACCAGCAGAAAAAAGAGCAATCCGGCCAACGAATCCATGTAGCCAATACCCTGTCCTGAGAATACAACCCAAGAGCTTTGAAGGAATAAGGCAATGATACCCAAGGTAATAGGAAGGTCTATGCTGATGATCCCGTGCCTTAACCCCTTCCAGGCTGAGATATAATAATCGGTGGCGCTGTAAAAGATCACAGGAAGGATGAGGATAAAACTCAACCATCCGAATAAATGCCTGAATTCCTGCTCCAATAGATGTCCACCAGGTACATATTCTGGAAAACTGTACATCATGATGTTCAGAAAACTGAAGCTGGCAATCCCGATCTTGAGCAGCAAACCCCTTCTCGGACTTCCTGGTTTAACAGCTTCAAGGTCATCTAGTGTAATCTCAGGGATATAATGGATAGAAGTGAGGAGTTCAGCGACTTGCCTTAAGGTAATCTGCGCATGATTAAAGGTAATATTGACCTGCTTTTTGGGGAAATGAACGTTGGAATGCAGTATGCCCGGATGCAAAGTCTGCAGGTGTTCCAGCAACCAGATACAGGAAGCACAATGAATTCCGGGAATAAATAAACGAACGGAGGAAACCGAACCATCGCTGAAATACAGCAATTTATCGCGGATTTCTGTGTTATCGAGAAACGCAAAGGCCTTGATTTCCTGTGGACGTTCTATTCTTATTCCTGACATAGGCTGAATCTCATAATACTGATGCAGCTTCTTTTCGTTCAGGATATGATACACTGTTTTGCATCCATGACAGCAAAATGCCTGCCCTTCCCACAGGACAGGATTCCTGCCGCAACCGGCCCCGCAATGCACACATTTCTTTTCTTCCATCCCTTCTAAAACCAGGTATTTGAGGCCATCATCTCTCGGTCGCTCATCAAAATGAACATCTTTAGGACTGGTGTTCTTTGTGATCTAAACATCTTCACGGGTTCGTTTTCTTTATGATTAATGTGCTGAAATTAGGCTATCTACTTCGTTAACTGATAAATGCCAGGCTTCCTTGACCACCGTTGTATCTTTCAGTAAGTAGTCTCCAAAGAAACCCCTTTTCCCTGAAACCTGGTGATGGTGTAATACCCTGTGTAAATGTCTGAGCGCCTTGCCCCGGGAACTCCCGAAACAGGCTTCGTCTAACACATAAACAGGAAATGGATAACGACTGTAAGAGACCCGGGACTTAATGGCATAATAGTCATAACTGCTTGATATTAATACAACATTAAGCCTTTGCCCGGCTGTTGTGGCAGCAAGTTGCAGCTTGTTTAGCAAACCTGCATGATCGGCGGATGGACAGTAAGGCGCCCAGATGTGCACCCAGGTGTAGTCGTAGGACTTTAGGATTTTTTGAATATCCTGTTCACACAGTCGGTATATAATCAATGCGGTCGTGTCGTATCCTGAAGTCAGGGAGATTTCTGCAGGAAAGGGCTGGAAATGTTGTTTTTCAGCTTCATTAAGGTATCCGTAACCACCGTTGTTAATATAAACCATGCAGCCTGTGAGAAAAGGAATAATCACCAGGGCCATACTGTAACCTGGAATACTTCGTCGATTGATGGGGTCCTTCATAAAATCCGTTAAAACTAACCCTCATTTCTGATCGGCCTTAGAGGATTCATTTTTGTCCACGCGTCCAGCGTGTAGACATTAAAATAACCCATCATTTTCATGCTGGCTTTTTCAGATCAGTCCTAATGCAGGAAAACCTTTCAAATATACCTGGATTTTATTTTTATCTGCATTATTAACCTAGGTGCTGGGTTGATGATGCATTCATGCGTTTAAGTATTACAAATCAGGCCTGATCTAATAGAACATTTTATATATGTTTAATGTTCCTTAACTTTGCCAGGCTTATTTCCGGTTTAACCCAACACACCAAAACGCAATCTAATATGTTTGACCTCGATCTGATCCGCCGCGCCTATGAAATGTTGCCGCAACGTATTGATGCAGCGCGCACTGCCTTAGGACGTCCGCTCACTGTGAGCGAAAAAATCCTTTATGCACATCTATACAGTGATGGGCCTTTTGCTGCCTTCAGGCGGGGAGAAGACTATGTTGATTTTGCCCCGGACAGGGTCGCGATGCAGGATGCCACAGCACAGATGGCCTTACTTCAGTTCATGAATGCCGGCAAAAAGCGGACAGCCGTGCCCACTACGGTGCATTGTGACCATTTGATACAAGCTTTCGCTGGTGCCAATGCAGATCTGGAGACAGCCCTGGCTCAGAACAGAGAAGTCTTTGATTTTCTGCAAAGTGTATCTAATA
>JAGNHN010000050.1 GCA_018001695.1 Lentimicrobiaceae bacterium | reverse complement strand
GAGAGGGCAAATTTAAACTTTACCCATCAAGGCAAAGAGTGAAGGAAATTTTTTCTTCCTCTTTGTCTTGAAAAATTTAGTCTTTATCTCCTCTGAAAAAGTTGCATTTATTTGTTGAATTTACGCTCTTTTTTGGAAATGATTGGTAATGTTTTGCTTAGGCAAGCTTGACATTGACAGCGTTCAGACCTTTTCTTCCTTCCTGAAGATCGTAGGTCACATCATCATCTTCCTTGATTTCATCAATCAGACCAGAGACGTGTACAAAGTACTCTTTCCCTGAATCTTCATCCTTAATGAAGCCATAGCCTTTGGCATCGTTAAAGAACTTAACTTTTCCTTTGTTCATGGTAATAAAAAATTTTGCCAAATATAAACAATCTTAAACAGTTAAAGCAAGTTTTTCCGCGAGAACTGCCCTGATGGCCTTTTCGTGGGACAGTTACGAGGCGGAATCAGCTTTCCTGGGGGGCTTTTCGTATCTTTGCGGGCTCAAAAATGCTATCAATATGATGTTTAGAACGCATACCTGCGGTGAATTAGACCTGTCGTTTATTGGACAGAAAGTCAAGCTGGCAGGCTGGCTACAACGATCCCGTGATCTGGGAGGGATGACATTTATCGATCTGAGGGATCGTTACGGCATCACACAACTGGTCTTCAATATGGAGACGCGCCCGGATCTATGCCAGCAGGCCAGAACCCTGGGCCGTGAATTTGTCCTGCAGGTGGAAGGTCAGGTGGCAGAACGTAGCAATAAGAACCTGAAGATACCTACCGGTGAGATTGAGATTCTGGTTGAGAAGCTGGATGTGCTGAATACCAGCCAGGTTCCTCCGTTTACTATCGAAAATGAGACGGATGGAGGAGATGAGTTGAGAATGCGCTACCGTTACCTGGACCTTCGCCGGCCTGTAGTTAGGCAGAATATCATGCTGCGGCACCAGATGGCTATCGCTGCGAGAAATTATCTGAATGAACAGGGCTTCATCGAAGTGGAAACGCCTGTACTTATCAAATCCACACCGGAGGGCGCCCGGGATTTCGTCGTCCCTTCCCGCATGAATCCGGGTGAATTCTACGCCTTGCCGCAGTCTCCCCAGACATTCAAGCAGTTGCTTATGGTTGCCGGCCTGGATAGGTACTTCCAGATCGTCAAGTGTTTCAGGGATGAGGACTTACGTGCTGACCGGCAGCCGGAATTCACCCAGATCGATTGCGAAATGGCCTTCGTGACCCAGGAAGATGTTCTGAATACCTTCGAAGGCCTTGCTGTTCACCTGTTTCAGAAGATAAAGGGCGTCAAGCCCGATAAATTCCCCCGCCTTCCATACCAGGATGCCATGCGTCTCTATGGAAGCGATAAACCTGATATCCGTTTTGGGATGACTTTTGTTGAATTAGACGATATGGCACGCGGCAAAGGCTTTCCAGTATTTGAGGAGGCAGGACTGATCGTGGGCATCACCGCAAAGGGATGCGCTGAATATACCCGCAAGCAGCTGGATGAATTGACGGACTTCGTCCGTAAGCCACAGATCGGCGCAAAGGGCCTGGTATATGTCCGTTACAATACGGATGGCACATTGAAATCCTCTGTTGATAAGTTCTTTGATCATAATGAACTTGAGGCCTGGGCCAAGGTGATGCAGGCAGAGCCGGGCGATCTTATGCTCATATTGGCTGGCGAGCCGCATAATACACGTAAGGCATTGGGTGAGCTTCGCCTTGAAATGGGCAACCGGCTCGGCCTGCGTGACCGCAACAACTTTGCACCGCTATGGGTCATCGATTTTCCCCTGCTGGAATGGGATGAAGAAACCCAGCGCTTCTATGCGATGCATCACCCTTTTACTTCTCCCAGGCCGGAGGATATACCCTTACTTGATACAGATCCGGGAACTGTCAGGGCTAATGCCTATGACCTGGTTATCAATGGCGTGGAAATAGGAGGGGGATCTATCCGTATTCACAACCGGGGGTTGCAGAAAAAGATGTTCTCCATTTTAGGCTTCACCGACCAGGAAGCGCAGGATCAGTTTGGCTTTTTGATGAATGCGTTTGAATACGGAGCGCCACCTCATGGGGGTGTTGCCTTCGGTTTCGACCGCTGGTGCGCTTTGTTTGGGGGCGCTGACTCCATTCGCGATTTTATCGCGTTTCCGAAAAATAATGCAGGGAGGGATGTAATGATCGACAGCCCCTGCACGATCTCGCCTGCGCAACTGGAAGAGTTGCATATTCAAATAAGAAAAGGATGAGGCATCCTCTCCCAATCGAAATCATGGCGCCGGTAGGCTCCTATGAATCGCTCATGGCGGCCGTTCAGGGAGGGGCCGGATCCGTGTATTTTGGTGTGGGTCAGTTGAATATGCGCTCACGTTCCGCCAGTAATTTTGCAAATGAAGACCTGCCTGAAATTAGCCGCATCTGCCGTAAGCATGGCCTGCGCTCCTACCTGACCCTGAATACCGTGGTATTCGACCATGAGCATACTGAAGCCCGGTCAATCATTGATGCTGTGAAGGAAAACGGCATTACCGCCATCATTGCTACAGATCCATCCGTTATTCAGTATGCCCGTTCACAAGATGTAGAGGTGCATATGTCAACCCAGGCAAACATCACCAATATTGAAGCGGTACGTTTCTGGTCCCATTTTGCAGATGTAATGGTGACCGCCAGGGAACTCAGCCTGGATCAGGTTGCCGGTATCACACGTCAGATACGTGAACAGCGTATTACTGGCCCTTCCGGTAAACTGGTGCAAATAGAGATCTTTGTTCACGGTGCCTTGTGCATGGCAGTATCAGGGAAATGCTATCTGAGCCTTGATCTGTTCAATTTCTCAGGCAACCGGGGCGCGTGCCTGCAACCCTGCCGCCGGCCTTATATTGTGACCGACCGCGACAAAGAAGTTGAATTGGCGGTCGAACATGAATATATCATGTCACCCAAGGATCTGTGTACCATTGGAATACTTGATAAGATCCTGGAAGCTGGCGTAACCGTGCTGAAAATCGAAGGAAGGGGCCGTCCGGCAGATTATGTAAAACTGGTCACCGGGGTTTATCGGGAGGCTGTGGAGTCCATTCTGGCCGGTACATATACTCCGGAAAAAGTGATTGAATGGGAAAACCGCCTGAAAACAGTATATAACCGCGGTTACTGGGAAGGCTATTACCTCGGCCGTAGAATGGGCGAATGGGCCGGCCAGTATGGTTCGGTCGCCACAACCCGGAAAATCTATGCAGGTAAAGTGACAAATTTCTACAAGAAAAATGGTGTCGCTGAAATTACCCTGGAGTCCACCGGACTGGATACAGGAGATGTGATCGCGGTGATCGGCCCATCAACCGGGGTGCATGAGCAGGAAGTGCAGGAAATTAGGGTTGATGAGGTGCAGGTCCTGAAGGCAGAAAAAGGAGATGTCTGTTCAATTCCGGTCACTACGATCGTGCGTAGATCAGATAAAGTATATAAAGTAGTGGACGCCAGTCAGATAAAGGAGTCGTATTATCCAAAAGAGGAAACCACGAAACTGGGACTGTCGAATTATCACACGCATACGCTGTTTTGTGATGGGAAGGGCAGTGTTGATGACCATGTTAATCATGTCATCACCCTGGGCTTTTCTGCAATAGGATTCTCGTCCCATGGTCCCCTGCCATTCCCGAATGAGTTTGCGCTCCAGGACGAGGATGTGGAAACCTATATCCGCGAAGTGAGAAAAGCGGCCAAGAAATACAGCGAGAAAATAGATGTGTTTCTGGGAATGGAACTGGATTATATCCCGGGTGTGACGAAGGATTTTATTTCGTCGAAAGAGGAGTATGGCCTGGATTATATCATTGGAGGGGTTCACCTCGTCGGGATACCGCATACAGGGGAACTTTGGTTTATTGATGGCCCACACCGCACATCTTATGATGACGGCTTACAGAAATATTTTGGTGGAAATATACGTAGAGCAGTGACAGCTTATTATGAGCAGGTCTATGACATGCTGGACGGTCAGAAAATGGATATCATCGCGCATACCGATAAAATCAAGATGCACAATGCCAACAGGTTCTTTCGACAAGATGAGCCATGGTACAGGGATCTTGCCCTGACGATGCTCGATCGCATCAAAACAGCCGGTGTGATCATGGAAATCAACACCCGCGGGTTATATAAAAAGCGCAGCGATGAGTTATTTCCCGCCCCCTGGTTGATCCGCGAAGCAGCAAAAAGAGAAATCCCGGTCTTGCTAAGTGCAGATGCACACAGTCCGGGTGAACATAACCTTTTTTTCAGGGAAGCCCTGGCCGCTATTTCAGAGGCTGGCTATAAGGCTGTTATGCGACGGGAAGATCATATCTGGAAGCCCACCCCTGTGAGCGGGATCCAGTGGCCGCAGTAAGGATCATGCTAATCCACGAATGGCGAAGGTAGCAGCAAGGATGACACCCATCGCCAATGCATAGATGATCCACAACATGTTTTTTTCCAGTACTTTTTTCATTTCTCCATGCATTATTATTGTGCAAAATAACAACAGTGATGGCCGTTTTGTCAAACCGTAACCACCCATTTAACAATACTTTAACAGATATAAGAAGACATTATATTGATACGATAAGGCTATTTTGCCGGACAGTATACCATATACCGGTGTTCCAGGCCAGCCTCGAAGAAGGCATCACCTTCTGCCCGGAATCCATGACGTTCATAAAATCGGACCGCATCTGCCTGCGCGTGCAGGTATATCCTATGTTGCATTCCTATTGTGTCTGACATCACCTCCATGAGGAGGATAGCCCCTAAACCCCTGTTGCGATGACCCTGTAAAACGGCGAAACGCTCGAGTTTAATACCCTTCTTTGTTTCTCTCCAGCGGGCTGTGCCCAGGACGGATTCATCCTCCATCAACAGATAATGCATGGCTTCCTCATCATGACCGTCTATTTCAAGATCCGGATCGACGCCCTGCTCCTTGACAAATACGGCTAGACGAACAGCAAAGGCTTTCTCTATCAGTATTTTATTATCAAAATTAAATCGCAGAACCTGGATCATATAGAATGTTTTGGATAAAATTACATCAACAATTGAATTGCAGCACCATGATCCGTCCTCCGATCTTTAGATTAACCCGGAATCATTTTGAGAGGTATGAAAATGAAAAGGGCTGCAGATGAAGCTACAGCCCTTTCCTTACGGTTCAGCATCGGGGTTTATTCAACCCTGTTGAATTTGCGCACCACTGTGTCACCATTCTGATGATAAATACGGAGCGTATAGTAGCCCGAGGTCAGGCGGTCTGTTGGAATGGAAATGGATTGTGCCCCCGGATCCATCTGGTTGCTGGTTTCGTAAACCTTACGTCCACTCAGATCCATGACCTGTAATGTGATCCTTCCAGCCTCCATGACTTCCATATCAATGAATGCTTCAGTGGAGGAAGGATTGGGATACACCTGTCCAACCTGTCCCAAGGGTTTGGCAGGTGTATTGGAAACGTTTGCCGTTTTAGCAACCGGAATCACAACAGCCTGAATAATTGTGTCGACGCAGGAGAAGGCAGGATTCATACATCCAATGGCCAGTCTGACATTGTACGTTCCGGGTGCATTGTAAGCATGCACAGGATTTTTAAGGTTCGATCCGGTACCGTCGCCAAAACTCCAATGCGTATAATGGATGGCAGGCGTACTCATGTCGGTGAAATGAACGGCGCCGGTTACAGGATGTATGGCATATGAGAAGTTGGCTTGGCAGCTGGTCGGCGGAGGTGCTACAACGCTGTCAATCAATACATTCATACAGAATGTGTCGGTGCAAATACCCAGGGAATCACTAATGGTCAGGCATACATTATAGAGTCCGGGAGCTGTGTAAACATGCAGGGGATGGCGTACCTGCGAGGTGGTTCCGTCTCCAAAATTCCAGTTGTGCTGCACCTTGAAAGGCGTCGATTTCGAAACAAACTTAACCTGGTAAGGAATTGCAGGATGTTTCTTTGTCAGGAATGAAGCCTGGCATGGGGCAGGGGGTGGGGGCGCTATGGTATCTACAAGGATGGTATGGCAAATGGTGTCACCACAGAGGCCATTGGCAGTCTGGATCATCAGACATACAGTGTAAGAACCGGGGGCTGTATATTGGTGAATGGGATGTTTAAGGTTGGAGGTACTGCCATCACCAAAATCCCAGCTATGCGCCGCTGATAAGGGAACGGATTTGGAGATGAACTTCACTTTCAATGGCATCTGCGGATATTGCCGTGTGGTGAATTGTGCATGACAATTTCCCGGAGGAGGTGGTGGCATCAGGTTATGACAGATACTGAAATTCACCGTATCCATCCCCGCAACAGCCGGTATTGTAACCGCATGCACTGTCTGATTGCAATCCTTGGTGGAAACAGTAAAACTGGCCGGAGAGCCCGGATGCAGTGGTATGTTTCTGAAATAATAGCCGTTGGGATTGGTTTTCACAATTTGAGAGAACACCATCCCATTTGGGCAATTGCCAGTGGCGGAGTCACCCTGTATCAGTACAGCGTGGAAAGGAACAGGGGCGCCGGTGGAGTCGTTGGTGATCCGGCCGGTTATTTTCAGCAGACTGGGTTGGGCCAGGCCTGCCAGGACAAAGACAACCAGCGTTAGTGATAGGAGTGTTCTTTTCATTGTGGTTTGATTTGAGGTTATAAAAGTCGGTTTTTTTACATCTTAGACAAGCGAGAAGGGCCCAGGTTGCCCCTGGTATTAAAATTTCTTTATGGCATCCTGATTAACTTGCGGCTTAATCTTTGTCCATGCCCCCATCCCAGGGTCAGAATGTAGGTGCCTGGCCTAAGCAGATCCAAAGAAATATGGTGTTGATGTGGTCCTCCAGGATGATCCAGGAATATCGGTACAATGAGCCGGCCATGGAGGTCTGTCAATGATCCATTTATGCCCGTCCTTTGAACCATATCGATATCCAGGAATAGTGTTTCCCGCGCCGGATTAGGAAACAGCCGGATTACATCATCCATAGCCGGAGTCGGTGCCGGAATTCCCAGAACCAGCATCGGCTGTACTTCCATATTCACCTGGTTGGCTACCGGTTGTGAAGCATTCAAGACAACACCAACCGCCTGGGAGGGAATGCCAGGGACCTCTGCATGTACGTTATAGTGTCCTAGTTTAATACCTGAAAACTGATAACTGCCATCCGGAAGACTCCAGGTTGCTGCCAGCGGCTGCCCACCCTGACCCAGTAACAGCACTTCAACATCAGGTGCCGGTCCGCCACCACTTGCATTGCTGAAAGTGATATTCCCACTTACCTGTCCCGGGCCGGTTTGGATCACCGGATAGGGCTTTAATATAATATTGGCATTGAAGGCATTAGATGATAAATTGATTTCATCAGCAGACACCCATCTGGCTTCAGAAGGGTAATAGGTTGGAAGGTATTGTCCGAACAAGGCAGTGCCTGGTTTGATCTTGGCGAGAAGGATATACTTCCCCCCGATCAATTGATAAAAATAGTATACCCCCAGTGAATCTGTCGAAGTGGTCTGCACATGATAGTATTTCCCTTCCAGTTTTCTGAACAGCATGACTTCTGCTTCATCTGCCGGGAAAAAACCAGTGAAAACCTGACCTGCCAGGTGAAACCTGCCCGGTGAACTGACCTGAACAGTCTGGCAATTTGTATCGCTACACCCTGGGCCCAGGATGCGCAAACATACCTGGTAGGTTCCGGTATCATCATAAATATGCATGGTATTTGGCCCACTGGCCTGGGTACCATCGCCAAAGTCCCAGAGATATTGTGTTATCTGTCCTGTCGCCTGTTGCTGGAAATGCCACTTCATGGGGTTGGCAAGATTCGCCCAGGCATTAAACCCGGCCTGGCAGGGAGCAGGAGGGAGTCCAACGACAATGGTATCAATGTATGTATCCAGGCAATTAAGACCTGCGCTGGTATGCGAAACGGTTAATTTCACAACATAGGTACCTGCTTGTGAATAGTTGTATACAGGTTCCGGTTGTTGGGAAAAGTTGCCATCTCCAAACTCCCAGAACGTCGTATTGAACTCACCAACCGAAAAATTCCTAAACGTAGTTCGCAATGGATTTGGATGAAGCGAATGGGCCGAAAACCAGGCATGACAACCGCTTAACCCGCCACAGACCTGAAAATTGGCAACGTAATGTTGTTGTGTGACGGAAAAGTTCTGCTGCTGAGGCACCATGTTGCAATCGAAAGTCATCACCATCATTGTCAACTGGGGGCCTGGTGGAACAAAGAAAGTATCGGAAAAGTTACCGGCCGTATCTGTCGTCAGCCGCATGAAGTAGTTGAATCCTTGTCCACCTGTCTCACTCACAACAACAAAAACGGAATAGCCGGACAGAGGAAGGTTTGTTCCTGTCGCAGTCACCTTACCTGAGACGGATAACCCTTGCACACTGCTCCATGCTAACAACATGATGCAGGTAAGTAAAACATAGAAGAGATGAGCATATCTTGATTTCATGATCATTTGAATTGATATAAGACCCCCATTCTCAGGTTCACGGACCAGGGCCTGTGGCCATCCTGTTCATAAATGGGATTCAGGTGCAGCCTGATACCTGGCTCAAGGGAAAAATAAAGATGCCTTGTCATCGGCATGCTGACACCTGTGTTCAGCAGAAACTGATAACTGGTGCGAACCCTTCCGGGGGTCCGGTCCTGAATTCTGACGATGCGATTAGTGCTGACATCAAAATAGGCATCCGGTTCCCTGCTTCCGATCATCAGCGCAGCCAGAAGTCCACCCCTTACATTAAATTGCATAGAAGACTGCAAAGGTGCAGTGTAACTGATCATCAATGGAACCTGGAGGTAGGTATAGGCATTCTTCATCCGGGTATAGTACGTTTGGGTAGCTGTATCATAGACCGCAACTTCGTTAAAGAAATATTGCGGAATTATGGTCTGACTGACAGGATCATAGGTGAATTGTATCGAGTCCAGGTCTTTATATTTTCCGAGGTACGCATGATAGTCGATGGTAAAGAGATTGTCGTTGCTGACCTGGCTGAAGCCCAGGCCGGTTTCAATGGCGTAGGGGCGCATGCGAAGATGAAGGATGGACTCAAACCCAAGCAGGGTTCTTTCAGCATTGATACTGGCGCTGTGATAGAGCTCCGGGGTGTAAAACAGACCAATACTCCATTGTGGTTGGAGCCCCTTTTTCTTTTCCAGATCCTTCAGTATTGTATAATCCATATCACGCGGTTGCATGATGACATTCTTTTGTTTTCGAAGGCCCAGAGAACGGATGAAGCTCAAAAACCGAACTGGATCATTGATTTGCAATGCAGATGGTGGTTCGGTGTCCGGTCTGGATGTCTCCGGAAGAACCGACAAGGTTGGCGCATGATCGGAATCAGCAATGATGGCGGGCGATGTGACAGGATTCTGTTTGGAAGACATGGCAGATAACCGGGGTGTGCTTTCCTTTGGATAAGTTCCGCCTGGCCTCGTGGCTTTTGATTCTTGAACAGATCCTTCCGGACCCATCATGGTAATAGGCGTTTTGTCATCAGATGCAGGTTTTGACGCTGTCTGGATGTAGGGCTTAGAACCCGGACTGGCCTGTGGCCGGGTCTTTGTTAATGTTGTTTGTGTTACTGGGTTGATGTCTGTTGTGATGTGCATTGCACCGGATTCATGGGCCGGATTTCTGTGAACATTAGATGCTGGAATAATGACCACTACTGCCAGCAGGAGTATGGACAGCCAATGCCGGAATCCGGATCCACGACGCATCTGCGCCGTATATCCGCGCTGGATGCTGTCCCAGACGGCTGCAGGAGGTTCGGCCTCATACCCCTGCAGTTTTTGCCGGACAAGTTCATCCATATGTTCATCTCGTTTCTTCATCTTCTATATCAGGATAATGAAGGTTTTTTATGTTCTGACAGCATGCGCCTCAGGGCAGCCCTTGCTTTGTGAAGCTGGGATTTGGAGGTGTTCTCCGAAATACCTAAGGCCTCAGCAATATCTTTATGCGAATACGACTCCATTACAAACAGGTTCATGACGATGCGGTAACCGTCCGGCAGTCGCTGGATACATTCCAGGAGCTGATCAGGAGAGATATCTTCCTGCGGATCGATGTCTTCATCTTCATCCGGAAGGGACCAGGCCGCTACCAGGTCCTTATCAGCATCCGTCACTGTGCGGTGCTGCTTTTGATAGTGCGACAAGGCGGTATTCACCATAATGCGGCGGATCCATCCTTCGAAGGACCCCATCCCTCTGTATGTGCCAAGGTTAACGAACACTTTGATAAAGCCTTCCTGTAGAATATCCTGGGCGGTATCCCTGTCGGGCGCATAACGCAGACATACGCCAAACATGCGTCCGGCATAACGGGTGTATAAAGAGAATTGCGCATCACGCGCGCCTTCCAAACACCCTTTTATCAACTGCGCATCCGGGATATTCCGGTCTTTCACATTATTTTAGATAAGGCCTTGAAGCAAAGGTTGCCTGTGAGCATGTAAAATTATTGTGTAAAAATGAGTCTGGTGCTGCCGAGCAGTCTTCCGTCCCTATTATGTATGCGACAAACATACAACCCGGCAGGCAGGCCATTCCTTGGGATTTCTATCAACTGGGTCAAAGGAACATTATTACAGAACAGCCGTTCACCCATCAGGTTATACAGGCATACCGAGGCCTTTTGATGGGATTCCAGGCCTTGGATTTGCAGATATGCTGCGTTTTGTGCCGGATTTGGAAACACCTGAATCTGCAGCCTTTCGGATCTCAGAACAGGATGCGCAGCGGCGGGCAGTGTGTTGATGGCTCCGGGTGTGCCACCATTGACCGGGGATGCCATCCAGCTGGATGCCAAGGCATTGTCCAGGCCAGGACTCTTTAGCTCCAGTGTCGCCCCACCCCCATTGGGTGTTGTTGGCCAGGGCGCCTGTGATCCGTACGTCACATGGTCTATTAAAATACCCTGTGGATTGAAAACGCGAATCAGTTCGCCACCGCTGCTCAACCCAAAGCCGGTATTGCCTATCCTTGGGCTTACCGTTGGGAAGAGTGTGCTGAAAGCAGCTGTATCCCTGCAGATCACGAGGTAACCATAAGGCTGGATCTGGGTACCCTGTGGAAATGTGAAGATGTGACTGTTGTCTTCGTCCTTGAAAACCCATTGCGAAACATCCAGGACATAGGGCATCGGATTGTATATCTCTACCCAGTCCTCCGGATCGAAGGAATTGGAGGAATTATAGTTGATCTCATTGATCACAACAGAATCATTCAGGTTTTTAAGACGGAAATGGGCCACTATGGTATCGCCGGTTGTCAGGTTCAGAACGATCTCAGGGGCTGAATCATTTGGCCAGATGAGGTGATGGTTCACGGTCCAGTAATCCAGCTCATGATTCGGACTCGCCGGAAGGGCTTTCAGGCGTATGGGTGTCCCTCCGTAATAGACGCCTTGCCACGTCGGGTCGTCCAGGATAAGTGAATTGATCTGAACCTTGCCATAGGCGGCAGGCTCGGCTTTGACCGTGACCGGGTAGGGACCGGTCAGGCTGTAGCAGCTCACCAGTCCGGGCCCAACGATGGCAGAACGGTTGATGATGAAATTGCGAACCTTGTTCACATTGGCCTGCCATTGGGCCACACTGCCTCCCCAGCGGTTGACATGCCTGGGCATTTCGCCGGCGATAACGGCTGCTGAACTGTCAAGTTTACTCAACAACCTGGCCGGCTGGAAAGAAGTGTTTAACAGATCAATATAGCGGTTGATGTAGTACTGGTTGAATTCTACATTGTCCCTGAGACGGTTGAGTATGCGAATGTGATATTCCGGGTCCTGCCAGTTGTTGGTCAGTTGTTCCGGAAAGCATGGACTGACATAGGGTGTTTGGGCTGGTATGCCGGTATAATTGATGTAATGACCAAATGTCGCATCTTCATCCCAAAGGATATACCCCCATTTGTGATGTGTTCCGTTGGGATTGAAACCACGCCAGATGCCCACATTCCAGTTCAGCCAGTCGGAGCATACCACGAAAGAATTGATAATGATATAATCAACCAGGCTGCGGACATCATATTGGGAGGTGACATAATCATAATTGGACTGGATCGCCATACTATTGGACATGATGAAGTTCTTCAGGGCATTCCAGTCATTCAGTGCCTGTTGACCGCCGTATTCTGCCCAGGTATTTCCCCAGGTCATCACAAACTGAATGTCATATTTGCCCTGCCCGTAATAGAAATCGGTATAGTCGTGGTCGCTGACTTTCTCCCTTATCGAATAGATACCCCAATATTGACCGTTTGCATAAACGACACAGCGCCGGCCCCTTCGCATATCGAGGTGCATACCCGATTCGGCTGCCAGGTTTTGTACATATACATCGCGCAGGTGAGCGCTCGAATCCTTGCCAGGATAATTATCATCACCGGCAGCCCGCAGGATAACCCTTTGAAATTCATCTCTGTCTGAAGTGTTGAAAAACTTCTGTCTGATGGTATTTCCTACACCCATCTCATCCCTGCTGATGAAATCGATGCTGCGCTGGGGGTGAACCCAGGAGTCCTGGCCGTGCTTGTTGAATTCACCGGATGTGAAGGTCGTCCGGATACCATTGGTGTCAAAGTATTCAAAACTCCCGATGGGTTCGAGGGACTGGTTGCCGTTCAGGAGGTTGTGCAGTTGGTGTGCAGCAACAGACACGACGGGCAGGTCGTGGGTGACCGACATGAAATAGGTATTGAAAATCGTCTGGCTGGGAAGGGTAAGTGCCGCAGTACTGAAGCTCCTGGCTTTAATCACCTGTGTGCCGGCGATCAGCAAGGGCTGGGAATATAGATTAGATGAGGCAACTGGCTCCGATCCGTCGAGGGTGTAGCGAATTTGTACATTGGGATCAGGACAACTCAGGCTAAGGTAAAAGTCGGATATAAAGAAACCTGCTCCCTGACTAAAGACAGGGTCCATCGCATAGTCAACATAGACAGCTGAATTGTTATTTGTAGCTCCCGGAGTCGGAGATGTGAAAACAAACCAGTTATTCGTGCCATTTGGTTTGCGGCCCCGGGAATGACCCAACTGCGTTTTTTCAAGGGTACGCTGGTCAAGGATCTGTCCGGCAGGACTGGTCAGAACAACGTGTTCCGGATTTGTCTTACACTGGGTCATCCTGAAATTGGTGTGGTAATGATTTCCAGAAACCTCATTTCTTCCTGATGCCCAGAACCGGACCTGCTCACCGGGTGCAATGCTGATGCCTGCCGGAATCTGCCATTTCATCGGCTCTCCTGCATCATCACTCAGGTAATACCCACTCAGCAAGACCATAGCCCCTCCTGTGTTGTGCAACTCTATCCAGTCTTCATATTTTCCGTAATTATCTGGGAATGAAGAGAGATTTGACACAGAATATTCATTGATCACTACCTGGGACCATAGACCGGTAGCAATTAATGATATCACCAGGATGATTGTGAGTGTGCGATACATGGGCATCAGGGATAAAAGGGTTGAAGCGCAGGATTAATAAGATACTAAAATACGATAAATTAGCAGTCATAGTTAGCCATTCCTATGATGCAAAAATCCAGACCAAAAGAGCAACGCCACCGGACGATGGGCAAGGGAATCATCCTGTTCGCACTGGCCGCACTGGCGTATGCCAATACGATTCCGCATGATTATGCCCTCGACGATGTGTATGCTATTACACGGAATACATATACAAAACAGGGTTTTGATGGTATTGACGACATATTGAAAACCCACTTCTTTGCTGGTTTTCTTGGGGAAAAGGAAGTCGCCCTGACCGGCGGCAGATATCGCCCACTATCCTTGGTTACCTTCGCCATCGAGTACGCATTTTTCGGAGAGAATCCGCACCTCAGTCACTTCCTGAATATGCTCCTTTATGCCTTGATGGTGCTGCTGGCATACCGTGTATTGCGCAACATGTTCCGGACGGATGAGGGTAAACCCTGGCTGGATGATACGCTATTGGTAGCTTTGGCGTTGTATGCTCTTCATCCGTTGCATACTGAGGTTGTGGCCAATATCAAAGGCAGGGACGAGATACTGGCGCTTGGATTTGCCCTCCTGGCCATGCAGGCAGCCTGGAAGTACACCAATAAACCCGGAGTGGTGGCGATGGCCTGGATAATGACCGCTTTCTTCCTGGCCCTGATGTCCAAGGAAAATGCAGCAGCTTTCCTGTTGATCATACCACTGGGATTATTTTGGGCCGGAAAGAAAAACATCCGGCAACATGGACAGATTTTCTTCTTCCTGCTGATTCCACTCCTCGTCTTCGTCTGGATACGCTATGCCGTCCTCGGAACACTCAACCCGGGCTTGTCTCAGGAACTCATGGACAATCCTTTTCTGGAAGCCTCCCTCTCCCAGCGGCTGGGAACAATCCTGCTGACGTTCGGTAATTACTACCGCCTCATGGTATTCCCGCATCCGCTGACATGGGACTATTATCCGTATCACATCCCACTGGTTTCTTTGTCCTCCTGGCAGTCTCTTGTTTCTCTGGTTATTACGCTGGGCCTCCTGACGCTGGCCGTGGTGGGCACCCGCCAGCGAAGGTTGTATGCTTTTGGCCTCTGGTTCTTCTTTATCAGCTTTTTTATGGTTTCCAACCTGCTGGTCACAACCGGGGTCTTCATGGCTGAGCGGTTCATGTTTATGCCATCGCTGGGTTTGTGTCTTGCACTGGCCACCGGCTATACGGGTGTTCTGAAGCATACGCCGGAGGCTGGGAAGAAAGTATGGAAAGGGCTGTTGATTCTGGTATTGGTGGTCTTTGCCGTATTGACCATTCAGCGGAACAAGGTTTGGAAGGACAATTTTACACTCTATACCACAGATGTAGTGACATCCGCGCACTCTGCCAAGGGAAACAACATTGCCGGACAGTTTTTTGCCTATGAAGCAAATCAGGTAGGCGATACTGTATTGCGCAGGGAATACCAGGACAAGGCGTTGTTTCACCTGCAAAGGGCCATCCAGATTCATCCCCGGTACACCGATGCATGGTTTCATTACGGAAATGCATGGTATGATTTCCGGGGAAACCTGGACTCCCTGTTGTATTGCTATGATCAGGTACTTAGGCGCTGGCCTCAGGAGAATAACATATGGCAAAACCTGAACCGACTGGTAAAGGGACGTGCTGAAGTTGAGGACCGCATCCGTATGCGGCAGATGATGCTGCGCATGTATCCCGATCATGCTGAGAGCCTGGCAGAGCTGGGCAGACTGCTGGCATCAAGGCAGGATTTTGAATCGGCCTTACCTATGTTGCAAAAAGCTGTGGACCAAGGCCTGCAGGATCCCCTTGCATGGGAGACACTGGCTTTTATTCACTATTCGCAAGGCAGGATGGAAGAGGCACTGACGGCTTATCGCAAAGCCTATGCCCTTGATCCCGCCAACCCACGGTTCAGGCAAAATCTCTATGCCTTGCTGTTTACCATGGGCAGGACAGCCGAGGCGGCTGCCTTTGCCCCATGACATCTAAGTGCCTGAAATCTAATAAATACTAGAATCGTACATTGCTCCGCAGGGCTGTTAATCGTACTTTACCCAGGTACACGACATGATACATGGCAGGCACCACCACCAGGGTCAGAAAAGTTGAGAAGGTAAGTCCGAAGATGACGGTCCATGCCATGGGGCCCCAGAATACAACCATATCGCCCCCGAAATAAATCTGTGGGTCAAAAGAGGCCAGCAATCCTTCGAAATGGATATTCATCCCGACGGCCAGGGTGATCAATCCAAGGATGGTTGTAATGGCAGTAAGCAATACAGGCCGCAGCCTCGTCCTGCCTCCTTCCACGATACAATCCGTTGAATCGCTTTCCTGAAGGATAGCATTCTCCTCTAAGCCCAACTCTTTTCGCTTCCTGCGCTTCAGAAGGTCGATGAAGTCGATCAGAACAATAGCATTGTTGACAACGATACCTGCCAGGGAAACGATGCCAATGCCTGTCATGATCACAACGAAGTCCATGCGGAACGTGGCCAATCCACCAAACACCCCGATAGTGCTGAAGAGCACACTGGCCAAGATAATGAGGGGTTTGACAATAGAATTGAACTGGCTGACAAGGATGAGCAGAATGATGGATAATGCGATCAGCATGGCCCTCATCAAAAAGCCCATCGATTGTGCTTGTTCTTCCTGCTCGCCCGTGAATTCATATTTATATCCATCGGGTAAGGAAAATCCTTTCAGCAAGGTCTTCAGCTGTCCGTTGATCTCATTCGCATTGTAGCCTTCCAGGACATTGGAATACAGGGTGATAACCCTGTCCATATTCTTGCGCTTTACGGCATCATAGGTGGTGCTGTAGCTTATCCTGGCAACAGCCGAAACAGGAACCTGCCGGATCTTGCCTGTGGTGTTATCCCTGAAAGTCATCTTCAGGTTTAAGAGGGTGGGCAGGTCATATTTACTTTCTTCCTTAAGTCGCAGTTGAATAGGGTATTCTTCTTCCCCAACCTTGAAATCAGAAATCTCCTTACCATAGAGCGCCGTTCTGAGTGTACTGGCAATCATGGCCGTGGACAAGCCATACCGCCGGGCCTGCTCCCTGTCAATCTCAACAATAAGCTCAGGTTTCCCGACATCGAGGTCCATTTTGAGGCCTTCAATACCTGGAATTCCGGCACTGTTGATAAAGGCTTCCATTTCATCGGTGAGTTCGATCAGTTTATTATAATCCTCTCCGCTGATCTCAATGTTGATGGGCTTACCGGCAGGTGGCCCCATGGAATTCTTTTCCAGGGAGACAGCAACCCCCGGATACCTTCCCAGCAATGCCGCTGCCAGCTCTTCTTCAATATCGGAAGTATTGATTCCCCCACGGTATTCGAAATCCACAAAAGTCACCGTAGCGAGCCCCCGGTGCGGGGTGGCTCCTGTGGCGAAGTCGTTCTCTCCCACGGCTCCCTCACCAACAATGGTCAATACAGATTCCACGATACTGTCATAGGGTGCGAGGACTGTCTGGATATCCTTTTCAAACTGCAGCATGAAGGTATTCGTGGCCCTGATGTCGCTGCCGACCGGCAGGGTAGCCAGGATGTTGATATACTTTGGATCATTATCCGGGAAAAAGAGCACCTTGGGGGTACGGGCAAACATCAAACCAATGGTAAAGAACAGAAGCAGAACCGTGCCACCGATGAAATAAAACGGGTTTTTGCCATGTAATGCAAAACGCAGGGTTCGCGTGTAGATGTTTTCAAGATAAGACAAGCCCTTCACCTGGAACCACCTGCCCAATGGCCCGAAAAAGTAAATATTCAGGAGGGTGATAATGATGACAATACTGAGAATATTGGCGGGTACGAGCCAGTTCATGAAATAGAACAAAATGGCCAGCACTGCCAGCACTGCCAGGATCCGCAATATCCGACGCTTATTGGGTCTGCGTTCCATGTCTTCTTTCCGCACGAAGACAGAGGCAAAGACCGGGATGATGACCAGGGCTACGAACAGGGAGGAGGTCAGAACGATGATCAGGGTTATGGGCAAGGCTTTCATGAATTCCCCCACAATGCTTTGCCAGAATGCCAGCGGCAGGAAAGCCGCAAGCGTTGTTGCCGTTGAAGAGATGATAGGCCCGGCGATCTCTCCCACCGCACGCCTGGCCGCTTTGGATACCGGATATCCTTTGTCAACAAAGCGGTATATATTCTCCACAACAACAATCGCATTGTCAACCAGCATACCCAGGGCAAGGATCAGACTGAACAGCACGATCATGCTGATCCGCGTTCCGGTGAGGCTCATGACAACAAAACTCAGGAACATGGAAGTGGGGATGGCGAGGCCGACAAACAAAGCATTCCGCGTTCCCAGAAAGTAAAACAACACCAGAATAACCAGCAGCATACCCATAATCATGCTGTTTTCCAGATTATTGAGCTGCATGCGTATCATCTGGCTCTGATCGTTGGTGATCGAGATGTTCAGGTTTTCGGGGATGGCGTTGATATCCCTTGCCCTGTCCAGAATCGCAAAAACCTGGTCTGTGGCAGATAACAGGTTGGCACCACTCTTCTTAATGACCTGCAGCGAAACGACAGGTTGACTGTTGAGCCTGGCAAAACTGGATGGCTCGGCAAATCCATCCTTGATTTCAGCTACATCTTTGAGATATACGATCTTGCCGTTTTCATTCTTGATGATGATATTTCCGATTTCTCTCACCTCCGTGAACTCACCGATGGTGCGCAGCGACATCCTGATATCACCCATCAGCACTTCCCCACCCGAAATACTCATGTTTTCCATGCTGACAGCATTTTCTACATCGGTGAAGCTCAATTCCATAGCTTCAAGCTTCTGGGGATCAACATTGATCTGAATTTCCCGGTCGTCTATTCCTTTGATATCGACTTTGCTGACTTCCTCTATACCCTCAAAGGCTTCCTCAAGGTATTCTGCATAGGATTTGAGCTCGTTGATGCTGTAATCCCCGAACAGGTTGATGTTGATCACCGGAAATTCTGAGAAGTCAATATCGGCTACAGAGGGATCTGAGAGCAAATCATTGGGCAGCTCACTCTTGGCCCTGTCCACCGCATCCTTCACATCTGTCAGGGCCTTGTCCAGCTTAACATCGAAATTGAATTCAATAAAAACCAGTGAGGCATCCTGAGAAGACGTGGAAGTCACCTTCTTAATCCCTTTGATGTTTTCTACCTCCTTTTCGATGGGTCTCGTGATCAGGTTCTCGATGTCAACCGGTGGATTTCCAGGGTAAACAGTTTGAACCAGGATATAGGGAAACACCACCTCGGGAAACAGCTCTTTGGGCATACTGCGATAGGAGTAAAATCCAAACGCCAGCAATACCACGGTGAGCAGAAATACGGTGTTCTTATTCTTTAAGGCCAGGGTCGTTAACCAGAAATCCCTTATAATTTCCTGATGTTTTTCTTTAGGCTCTTCCATAGAGATGTTGATGCATGATGTGATGTTCCTGTTCTGTGATTGTGCAGCTTCTTACAGGCGGATCTCGCTTCCGTTGGTCACCATATTGTAGCCTTCCACGATGACTTTATCACCGGCTGCCAGACCTTCTTTGATCAGCGTTATCCCCTCAGTGACTTTTCCGGTCTTGACGTAGACTTTCTCAGCCAGGCGTTTTGCGCCATCTTCTTTCACGCGATACAGATAGGCTCCTTTTGTGTCCAGCTTAATGCAAATTGCAGGTACCAGAAGAGCGTCCTCCTGCTCAAAATCTTTAAATTTCAGCATGGCCAGCATGTTCGGTTTAAGCTTGCTGTCAGGCGTATTCTTCACCTTGATGCGAACCTTAACAGTACGGTTCTGAGGTTCTATTGAATGGCCGATCAAGTCTATGGGCGCATTTATTTGCAGCCCTGGCCAGGTCGGAAAACGAATGCTGACATCATCACCCCGCTGCAATACTGGAAGATAGGTTTCTGCCACATCAGCATTGACATACATTTCCTGGAGGTTGATCAGACGTATCAGCATCATGCCCGGGGCAGCCAGCTCTCCTTCTTTCTGCATGATCCTGTCGATCATGCCACTAACCGGGGCCTTAATAGTGGCCATGTCAATCTGTGCCTGCATGGTTTTCAAGCGGTTTTCCAGGGCTTCTTTGTTACTTTTTGCCTGCAGATACTCTATCTCAGATCCGATTTTCTGCCTCCAGAGCTCTTCCTGTTTTCTGAACACTGTCGTAGCCAGATCGAGCTGCGTTCGCACTTCAGCCATTCCATAATCACTTGCCTCTGTGTTCAGTCTGGCCAGCACGGTCCCCTTCGTAACAAATTGCCCTTCGCGTACCAGGATCTGCTTGATTCTTCCACCTGTTTCAGGGCTTATAAATGCCTCATTGACAGCCTCCAGCGTACCTCCGGCCTCAAAGAAATGCTCAAAGCGTTCAGGCACCATTTCCTTGACTTTGACTGGAACCAGGTTGATGTCCGCGAGTGCCTGAAGGGAATCATCCTCCAATTCACGCTGAAGCAGGGCGATCTTGGCATTCAGGTCGCTTATCTGTTTTTGATACGTGACAATCTGCTTGCGCCGGGATTCCGGATCTTCCTGTTTACTACAGGACATTGTTATAAATACAGTAATCGAAAGGAGGAAGAAGAGCTTCCAGATGAAGGCGTTCATTTTTTATTGATTTAGGTATTATTCCATTGAAAAAAGACTGTCAAAAGCTGATTTGGCGAGCAAAAGCTCAAGTATAGCGGTGATATAGTCACCCTCAGCCTGAAGGAATTGGTTGTGCGCCTGCTGCAAATCCATGCTGGAGGCCATGCCGGACTTGTATCGAACCCTCGTCTTTTCGTAGATCCGGGATGCAAGGTTCATGGCTTTTTCTTTATTGGCATGAATAAGGGCAGCATTTCGAAGTGTGTTGCGGGAATTCTCAGCCGCCAGCGAAAGGGATTGCTCCACCTGATTCAGGGTAGTGCGACTTTTTTCAAGCTCCAGTTGGGCCTGTTGTACCTTAAACCTTCTATATCCACTGCTGAATACGGGGATATCAATCTGCGCTCCGAATACCTGTGTCGGGAACCACTTTCCATCCGGATCGAACAGGTCAAAATCCTGTCGCTGAGCCATTTGCTGATAGCTGTAAAACCCTGCTACTGTTGGCAGGTAAGCAGAACGCTGAAGTTTAACATTTAATTTTTGCATGGTTTCCTGGTTTCTGACGAGGGCATAATCGATGTGATGCACAGGATCAAACCCCTGGTTCAACAGGATATCGGTCTGAATACCGCTGATCATTGTGTTCAGGTCATCTGTCAGCATGATGGCTTGCGAGGAAGGAAGCCCCAGGTGAAGCTTGAGGAGGCGGATCGCCAGATCGCGCTGATGGGCCGCCTGAATACGGGAAGCTTCCACTTCGGCAAGCAGCAGCCCGATTTGGGCCGCATCGGTTTCTTCAATAAATCCTTGCTCGTAAATGGCCTGTGCCTCCAAAGCCATCTGGCGAAGCGTGGCTTCAGTACTATCCAGGATATCAATCCCTTTCTGGGCTACCATGGCCTGATAGTAAGCGTTAGCGGTTTTCTCCCTCACTTCCCTTCGGATTTTCGTAAGCATCGATTGCGATAAGGATGCATAGGCCTGGCTCGCCTGAAGGCCGACCAGGTAAGAGCCGCTGAAAATAAGTTGTGAAAGCTCAGCTTTTGCGGTGGCATTGTGTGTGGTGCCAAACTGGGCTTCAAACAGTCGGCCTGATGTACCCGTGGGCATCTCAGATACCAGGCCCTCGTCCAATAAAACCCCATACACAGCCGGGCTGAGGAAGTCGGGGATTAGCTGGGTTGGAATGTCCGGGTAATTCATATAGCTAAGCCCGGCGCTGACCTGGGGCAATCCGGTAGCTGTGGTTTCCGCCACTTTCTTTTTGGCAATCCTGACATCGGTGCGGGCGTTGCGCACTTCAGGATTATTCTCCAGGGACCAACGGATGGCCTCCGTCAGTGAGAGTTGCATGGGCTCCTGCCCGGATGTAAGCAGGGGGAATAAGAGACTTAACCATAAAAGGTGCCGTATCTTCTTGAATTTCATTTGCATTTCTATCAGATATTGAAAGGATAGCTGTTCTTGGTAGTTTCGAAATATGCGAGACCATCTGCACTGGTGATGGCGCGGATATGGTTTTCAAACAAGACATGAAAGACATCCTGGCAGCGGGGGGTAAGCGGGGGCAATATGCCTGTCCCGATGAATTGTTCGAAGCTTTGAACGTAAAGCAGAATGGTCACTTTCTTGTCCAGGTCCTGCCGGTAAAGGCCTTGCTGTAGTCCCTGATCCAGGTTGAGTTCCAGAAGGTGCTGATAAAACAAGCGCTTACGGTCCATCACGCTGGCCCAGATATCCGGATAGTATTTCTGCAGGTCGTGCAACAACACCGGGTTGGCCTGGTAGATTTCCTTACAGATCGCCTGACTCAGGTCCATCAGGTTGTCAATGGCATTGCTGCCGGACTCCAGGATTTTCAGGTACCGCAGCGCTTCCTGGTGGTAATGCCAGTCAATGACTTTTTGAACCAGGTCGGCTTTGTTTTCGATACTGGCATACAAGGTTTTTTGGAGATGCCGAGGTGCTGACACAGTTCATCCATAGATAGGCTGCGTATGCCATACTTCGTAAACTGAAGCCAGATGGTCGGAAGCCAGACCTCAAAACGGGATTCCATACGGGACGGGGTCAAGCGATTTGAAAATCAAGGGCTTTCCGGCGCGATTTATAATAGTTCAACCCTTCCTGTGTCGCAATGCTATGAATCAGGTCTTCGAACATATGCGTAAAAAGTGTGGCAAAAGAAAAGCGGTCAGGGGGGAAGAACCCGGGATCATGGATGTCAATCAGGCGGCTGATGTATAAACGTGCCACGAGCTCTATGCTCAGATCATCACGGTACATACCTTGTGTGATGCCCTTTGTGAGATTGATTTTGATCTTTTCAAAGATGAAATCGATGCGTTTCAGAAGGTGCTGCTGATAGATGTCAGGAAAGTACTTTTTGAGGTCCATGGTAAGCGATGGACTGATCTGACGGTATTTCTTACTGACTTCACGACTGACGATCATCAGGATGTCGATGGCGTTCATGCCTTCAAAATCATACTGATCGAAGATGCTTTTAAATCCTTCACGCTCATAGGCCAGGGCCTTCTCTACCAGTTCGGCCTTGCTGCGGAAATGTTGTTTTAGCACTTCATACGGAACCCCAATTTTGGCGGCCAGTTCACGCATATTGGTGGCTTTAATGCTGAGCTGGTTACTCAATTCCCGGGTTTTCTGAAGAATTTGCAGGACTTCCTCGGTCATACCTTATTGTTTATCAGTTAACAGACGCGGCAAATGTATAACAATGGATGGGTGGAAACAAAATAAACGCCCGGCGTTTCCAAAAGTTAATGTTGAGGTAATAAATATTTCTTAAGTCATCGGAATATATGGGCTCGCTGAGGATGAGGGATAGGGGTAGGGACAGGGGGAGGAAGAGGAACAGGGAGAGGAAGAGGAAGAGGGAGAGGAGGGAGTGCTCACTAAACTGTGTCACTGTCATTAATCCTGCTTTCAAAGTAAATAAATAGTTGGTTTACTATCGTTGGCCAGCCAAGGATTTTGGTTTTCCACCGTTTCTGGAACTGCAGGGTAGCA
>JAGNHN010000049.1 GCA_018001695.1 Lentimicrobiaceae bacterium | reverse complement strand
CCGGGATTGATACCTGTTCGTTATAGACACCTGGTAAGATATTGAATGTCACAGGGCCTGACACGCCGCAGGCACCAACCGCTCCCACCGCGTCCGAAATCGTCAGGTAATCGGCTGTTGAATCACCTACCGTAAAAACCCCGGACAACAGGTTACATGCAATGACACTTTTTGTTGCGGTGTCATTCTGGGAAATGGAGTCGAGCTGACCATTGGGCAAGCTTGTCCATGCTGCAATACTACTTGTTCCAAGTGGGAAGTTGTAGTTACCCAGGAGTATACCCGGAGCGATTCCAGAGGGAGCCAGAGTCCCCGTCCATGCATACGAGGTCTGATTGACACCATTCACCGACCATCCGATCTGGGCTGAAGTCAGTGTATCGGTTCCGTGGTTTTCAATGCTGACAATGACATCATTCAATCCTGGACTGATCGGGCTATTCGGCGCTGTAATCGCAGAAATGCCAGCGTCATTTGATTGAGGTGGATATGGCAGGCGAATTCGAATATTATAGAAGAAATAATAATAGACAACGTTAAAGGTATTTCCCGTAATAGACATGACCCCGGGAACTGTGTATGGATATACTCCCCCCGTGCTGTTCCTGAGCATGCCCGGATTCACGCTGAAACCCCAGCGGTAGCCGGTGCCCTGAGGGATATGCAGGTCGAGTTTAATACGTTGTGGTTGTCCACTGGCCACCGTTGTTGTACCACTCCAGGAAGCGATCACATTTTGGGAGCTGTTCTGGATAACTATGGTAAAGGGTTGGCCTGGCCCCGAGGTTGGATACACATCCACACTATCGATCACAACACCGGCCGGGTGCATCACATCGAAGAGGACAAATTGAACGAGGGCCGAAAAACTCGCCGAGGCGCCTATACTGGGATCGGGCGCCCCGATGATCCAGCTCTGTGATCTGGCCTGTTGCGTCATGCCCATCATGAGCAGTAACAATAGCCAGGTATACCGCATTAAACGTGAGCCTGCCCACAGGCTCCTTTTTGGATGTAACGTCATTACATCACCCTCAGGCTTTCCATTGGTAATCATTTCTTTCATTTTTGCGCTGTTTTGTTCAATCTAAAACAATGGGCCTAAGATACACAATATATCCCAGCCAAACCTGGAATGATCTGATATATATATCTGATTCTTCCGTATTTCAGTTTAAAATACAACATGTTACTCATTGATTTACTGATAATTATGCTGCATAATCAAAGAAGGGAAATTTTTAATAATCCATCTCATGTTAATATGAAAATACACTCAATTCCTAACTATTATTATTGGCAATAAAAAAACCGGGACCAAAATCCTGCAATCAGGATCCTGGCCCCGGCCTTAAAGGGTTATTAGGTTTGGATCTATTCGAGAACCACGACCTTCATGACTTTACTCATGGAGCCGCTCTCCATTCTTACATAGTAGAGACCAGCCGGGAATGCACTCACATCAACTGTCTGCCGCACCTGGGCATTGTGTCCGTCGATCCGGGATGTAAACATCTCCTGACCGGCCAGGTTCATGATCCGGATTTCGACAGGCGCAGTAATACCACGAACATCGATGTTCATCTCATTTTTGGCAGGGTTGGGGAAGATATCCATCACCAGCGAACCACTGTAGGGATCTAGTCCTGTGCAGGCATCAACAAAAATCTGTCCGGTTGCACTGGCTGAGCAGCCTGTTGCAGGATCTGTGTATGTGTAGGTGATCGTATGTGCACCCAGTCCGGCAGTTGCGGGATTGAAGACACCAGCGGTTACACCAGTACCTGAATAAGTACCACCGGCTGGTGTTCCACTACTCAGGGTAATGGGCGCATAGTTAATACAAACCGTATCGGCCAGGGCCAGGGTCACGGTGGGTAGCGCATTGACCTGGATGGTTGTTGTTGCGGAATTGGTACAAGTGTTCAAATCAGTATAGGTGTACGTCAGGGTATGTGAGCCTGCTCCTGCAACGGATGGGTTGAACATACCACCAGATACGCCCGGACCACTCCATGTACCACCGGCCGGCGTAGCACCTGTCAGGTTAAATGCGGCCGCATTTATACAAACAGCAGGCAAAGGTGTGATGTTGATTACCGGGAGCGCATTAACCACCATATTGGCTGTAGCTGTATTTGTACAACCTAACAATGAGGTAAATGAATAGGTAATAACATGGGTTCCTACGCCAGCGACCGAAGGATCGAATACCCCAGCTGTTACACCAGTTCCACTGTAGGTACCACCCGCAGGCGTGCCACCACTGAGGGTCACCGGCAATGCGCTGATACAAACAGGTGCTGGGGTTGTCAAAGCAACCACCGGCAAGGGGATCACGGTTACCGTTACGCTTTGGTTACCGGGGATGGGAACATTGTTGGCATCCCACCAGCTGACCAGGGTGTAGGTTGTGGTAGTAGTCGGACTCACCGGGAAGGCAAAGGTATTGAATGGAATACCGGAGAGGGTATCCTGGCCTGTGCCATCGGAGACAACAATGGTAAAGGGCGGCAGGCCCGGGAGGAAGGCGCCAATCTGGGCACTGCCTCCAGCACAAATAGTGGTATCACCAAACACACTTACCAGCTGAACAACGATTCTGGCTGTATCGGTGTATACACCACAAGGAGTTACATAGCTGGCCACGAAGTCATAGATACCGCTGGCAGTAAAGGGACCCACCGTGATTTCGGTTGAGGTGGTGTCGATGACAAATCCCTGGAAACTCCAGGCGAATCCGGTCAGATTCTGCGGAACCGGAACGGTTACGAGGTTATTCACGGTTCCCGGATCCTGGGGGGATGCGGTGACAGCCTGGATCCAGTTGGCAGAGGTCTTGGTATAAGGACCCACCAGCCTGTTGCCAGAGCCGGAAACGGACGGTGTGTTACCTGACCAGTCATTGGCCGTCACATTGGCTGCAGCTGGGAAGGTATAGGTACCATACCCGACAGCATCAATGATATTACCTCCCTGATCCTTCAGGATGCGGCCTGCAACTACTGTAGATCCGAACGAGCCGGTATATCCGCCATTCCCATGATAATAGTAATTGGCCGGACTTGGCACACTGCTTCCCATTTCACCGCAAGCAATAATCGCCATACCGGCAGGGCTCAGGATGGTGCCTGACGGGAAAGTGTGTGTGGACAACAAGGCAGAGGCTGACCACTGCTCGAGGGTAATACCAGCCAGGTCTGATCCTGGGACACCAGTGATCTCAATATAGTCATCGGCCAGCAGCCATGGGTAGGCTGTAGTCCAGCCGGCCGCCGGACCTCCGGTGGTCGTTTTAAAATGACAGACCTCTGTCATAAAGAAAGCACCAGCCGGGAAGAAGGGTGACTTGGCTTTAATAACAAGGGTATCGGTGGTATTGGTGATAACAGTATAAGCTGGCATCACTTCAAATGGATCCTTGATCTCCACCATAAAGGTTTCCATCAGGGTATCATTACCTGTGAAGAGGTTGGTACTGCTTGCACCAATATATGCGCTCAGCGAATAATTACCCGGCTGGGAGAAGTTGACGCCCAAACCAGTCACGGTCATACTGGTAGCAGGTGCAAGCGTCCCCGTATTGACGACTATGGTTCCGTTCGAATTCACCGGACCCGTAACCATCCAGGTGGCGGTAAGTGGGTTGACAGAGAAGTCAATGGTATTACCAATGGTGTTGGTGACGGTCACCTGAACAGTATCGCTATTGCTCAAACATAAAGAATTCATCATTTTGGCTGAATTCAGGGCAATGTCTGCCGCAATACCCACAAATTCAATGGCACCTGGGTCAGGATTCACCGGAGAACGTGGATTGCCATAGATATCCTCAACAACACCAACAGGGAAACCAATGTTATCCACAGCAGAAGAAAGCGGCATCAGGTTGCCCATAGATGGAGCGGCGAAGACCGGATTGGATTCTACGGATCCCAAATCCTGATTGGTTGCCAGCTGCCAGTCAGCTAATGTAGCCTGGTTTGCTCCTGTATATCCCACAAAGTTCGTCCCGGCGGTCGTTCCAAGATGAAGCACATTATTGTCGGAATAGAAGGATGTTGAGGTCGCAGAATTATAGATGATATGCTTGGCTCCGGTTCCACTGCCCGTGATGCTAAAGATATTGTTCCTCATATTGTGGGTAGTCGGTGCCGTGCTGAAAAATACAGGACGTACAGTATTGGCAGCATTGGTTTCAACATGCATCGTATTATGATAGATGTTGATATTCTCGCGGGTTCCCAACATGTAAAGGCCATAGAAGGTGCTGGTAGTCGGGAAATCATAGAACAGGTTGTTTACGATCTCCGTTTCGGCACCCGGCAGGTTCACAGAAGTGGTGATATACACCGGATAGCAACTATAGGATGCAACTCCTGAGCTATGCACGACATTGTTCCTGAACTTCACGTTACGGGCTGTGCCCATATAGAGGCCATAGAAAGTAGAAAGGCTGGAACGGGTGGCCCTGTTAAGGTCATTGCCTTCGACAACAGCACCATCTACATTGCTGAGGTATATCCCATAGAAATAATAGTCATCAAACACGTTATCCGTGATGACGTGGTTCACGCAATCCAGGTAGGAAGCATTACCCAGCATTGTAATACCATAATAACCACCAATGAAATGATTACCGGTAATGGTAATGTAGCTGCCATTATTCCCTGCAGTGGTGGCCGAGGTCAGCGAGCCTGAAACAATAACACCGCCTGATGTTGATGAAGTTGAGGTTGTCCCAACATCAATCACATTATTCGTAAAGCTCAGGTACTGGGCACCTCCCATCACATGTATCCCGAAACGGCTATTGGCCGGAACCGGATTAATGAGCTGGAAGTTATTGACCGTGACATAGGAAGTTCCGCTAAAGCCCAGAATGTAAGGCTGGGCAGTAGCGTTGACAACTGCGCCGTTTCCATTGAAGGTGATTGTGTTGACTGCAGATGATCCATCAATAACAGGAATCTGGATACCACCCTCATAAGGTCCGCTACCGGCAGCCACGTTGAACACAACCGGACCACAAATACCTCTCGAAACAAGCGCATTGACAGCAGCCTGCAAGGTATTGAAGTCATTGGCCACAGCAGGTCCAATAGTGTAAGCACCGCTTAATGCAGTCATGAAACCATCTACCATCAAAGTATCATTGGTGGGATTCTGGTCAGCCTGGCCACCAGGGTTTTCACTGTGGAAAATAAAATTATAGGAAACCCCGCCCGCGAAGGTATATGAACCCAGAGTCACTTCTTCCTCAGCACCGATGGCGAGGGTATTGATATAACTGAAAGGAGCCTGAGCCATTCCATTCACCGACCAATGAATCGTTGCACCGGTAAAGGGCTGAATGCCCCAGTTCTTGATTTTAACCTTCACAGGGGCAAGTCCGGGACAAACAGCCGCGGGCTCTGTCATGGCCACAATACCGGCATCCCGCATGAAAAGGGTGTATTCGAAAGCACCGAGACAGGGGTTGTTTACATTACGTGGTGTACCAAAGATGTCGGTCGAGATACCCGGAATGGGCGTTCCCATCTGATACAGAGCGATGGAATTCGTCCTGAAATCATTAACCGCAAAGAAATCCGGATTCACACTTAAGGAGTTCGCATCCTGACTTGTAGCCAATTGCCAGTCAGCCAATGTATTTCTGGCGGCTGACCAGTAACCAACGTTATTCACTGTTCCACCGGTACCTCCCATGTAGAAATCATTGTAGTCAGAGACAAATGAGGTAGAGGTTGCACTGATGTAAATACAATACTTCGAACCGGTACCCGGGCCCTGGACACTGAAAATATTATTCTTCAAAGTGTGGTTATTCGGTGCCGTGGATGCATAGAATGCATACTTGGTTCCTGCTAATTGTACATCCAGGTGAACCGTGTTATGATAGACGTTGACATAATCACGGGTTCCCAGGAAGTAGAAACCGTAGACCGTTCCCGAGGTGGGGAAATTATAGGTTGCATTGTTGATATACTCCGTTTCAGAGCCAGGGACATTCACTGAGGTTGACAGATAGAAGGGGTAAGACAGGTAAGACCCTGAACCACCGGAATGAATCTTGTTACCGATAATTTTCAGGTTTCGTCCAGTGGTTGTATAAATACCATAGAAGGAACCAACGCCACCACGAATGGCACGATTGATATCATTACCCGAGAAGATTGAATTTTCAATATTGTCGAGACGGATCCCATACAAATAGAAATCACGGACGATATTATTGGAAACCACATGCCCGAAATTATTCAGATACGATGATTGTCCGTACATACTGATGCCATAATATCCACCCACCAGTTCATTATTGGTAATGGTGATATTCTGTCCGTTGTTTCCGGTGGTGGTAGCTGAGGTTGTGGAGTTGGAAAGCGCAATACAAGCCTGTCCGGTACCAGTAGCCACCGTACCCATATCAATGTAATTATTGGTAAAGCTGAGGAATTGGGAGCCTCCGCGTACAATGATCCCGAACTTGGCGGTGGCCGGAACAGTATTGATCAGCTTGAAATTGTTCAGGGTGATATAAGAAGCGCCGTTGAAATCCATGAAGAAGGTGGCTGTCCCCTCATTGATCACATTGGCATTTCCGTTGAAGGTAACGGTATTGGTGGCTGAAATACCAGGGTAGGTACCAAAGGTGTACCCGCCGATGTAGGGTCCTGAGTTAGGCGTTACGTTGAAGATAACTGGGCCACCGATGCCTGCGGAGCTCATACTGGCCAGGGCTGCTGCAATATCCGGATAGTCCGCACCTGCACCGCCAATGGTATAGGTACCCGAAAGCGGGGCGGAGAAATTAATGGTCACGGTACTGGTATCATTGCCATTGAAGCCATCCGTCTGACCATTTGGCGCTGAAGTCCATACCTTGATGGTAGCCGGGCCTGAGGGGAATACAAAGCTGCCAACAGCCACACCTGTGGCAGATTGGGCTGTAGCCAGGTTGCCGGTCCAGTTTACTGGTGTCTGAACAACGCCATTGACCGACCAGCCAATGGTGGCACCGGTAAGTGCAGTTGATCCGAAGTTGGTGACCGTAGCCACAACATTATGGGGACCGGGCGCAACGGGAGCAACTGGGGAAGTGATAGCGGTCACACCTGCATCGTTGGTCGTACCTGCAGTAAAAGACATCTGCATATTGGGGCGCTGTAAGAAGGGTGAGCCTGAAATGGTGGAGGAAGCACACACATTGCCTGCATCTAAATAGTAATGCACCAGAGAATTAAAGGTAGTGGCGGTCTGATTCACAACAGCATTGGTCGAATAATTGGAAGCCGTGATGTAGTTGTCAAAGCAAGTCTCAATGACCAGGTTGCTGATACCATCCCAGTTGAAAGGGGTGGTAAATGTATGGGTATTCCAACCAACAGTCGTAATAAACTGTGGCACAGTATAAACCGTGGTGGTTACCGGAAGAAATCCGGAAATGGACGTAGCAGTCGTTGAACCCACTTTAATGGTGAAATTCTTAAGATTGCTGCCATCAGGGGCTGTGCCACTAGCGGTTGGTGGAGCAGGGGTTACCACATCAAATGCCAGGGAAAGCATGTTTCCCGGGGCGATGCCCAAATTCGTTAACTCAGAGGCCAGGACTAAGTATTGCACCTTATGACCTGTGTAATACTGCCCATAAGCCGATGGGAATCCGGTTGTTGTGTTCACCAAAGTGCCTGTACCCAATGTAATAGTCGTCTGGGCAATAAGTCCCAACGTACTGATCATCAGTACAGCAAAAAGCATAACTACTCTTTTCATATGATTGTAATTTAGGTTAATAAGCACTGGGAATCATTAAACTATCTATACATCCTCCGCAGAAGTGAACAAGGACGAGTCAAGTTTACCTACCCCACTTTCCAAAAATAGGGTATTTTATTCATAATGTATATCAATAACAAGGATAAAGTACCTGATGTTTTTCATAAAACCGACTTATAAAACTGTCTTTCAATATATTAGCAACAATGTCGATATAAAAAAATTCCCATAGGTTGAAAAACCTGCCTGACTATGAAGTCCTAAATCAAAAAACCACATGGAACGATATGACAGATCTATTGATACATTATCATGACCGTCGAATTCCCGTGCTTTCCGGATATCCTGAGGAAGTATAAACCGCGCGCATGGTTGCGGGTATCCATCTCGAGAAATTCCATATCGCTGCTAATGTGGCCTTTCCAAATCACCTCTCCCAGTGTATTTGTTAATTCAACGACATCGTAATAGCCAGCACTGAAGCGGATGGTGACAAAATCCCGGGCTGGATTTGGGTAAACCGTCCAGTTCTGATCCCGCTCAGAAGTCACAAAGGTGGCAGGATCAACATATTGAATGACATGGGCTGTATTCTGACAGCCACTCACGCTATCAACGTAGGTATAGGTTAACATAAAATAACCTGCACCGGTTAATGCAGGATAAAACATCCCGTTGCTCACCCCGGGCCCTGAATAGATCCCTCCAACTGGTAAACCATTCGTTAGCAAAAACGGTGGCGTTGTAATCTTAACTTCCGGTATAGCCACAATACTAACTGCTGGTAGTGGATGTACAGTAAGAATCACATCTCCGATGTCACGTTCCCCCTGCTGGTCAGTGGCCGTGACGGTATACATCATCGTTACCGGCGGATTGGCCAGCGGCATCTGAATAAAGGGATTACTCAGGTAATTGGCCGGACTCCAGTGGTACACCATCGGGGGTGAACCTCCTGATGCAAATGCTGAGATCTGAACGGTATCACCCTCGCATATCGTTGTATCCGGACTGCTGCTAAGGTACACAACCTGCGGGCTTACATAAACGGTGTCTCCTACCCTGTCGCTTCTGCAACCATTCGGGCCGCCAATGAGTTGAATATTCGGCCGTAAGATGCTCAGCGAACCGCTCTGGCCAGGGAACCAATTATTGGAGTATGCAAAGGCAGAGTAGTATGTACCTGCCATCATGCTGGTAACACCAAAGTAAGGCGCAGGTACGAGCTGGGGTATAGACTGATGATTCTCATAGAGCACACTCAGGTTATATTCGCCACGATACATGAAGGGCTGACTAAACCGGATAATATTCCATCCAGGTCCCTGCCAGTTGACAGGTCCATCATAAACAAGGGTCCGGCCTGCTGTACCCGGATAGATAGCATTGACAACTGTATCGGCCGTATGCGTGAGATACAATCGCTGATTGCTCTGAGAAAGACTCAACACGGAAGACGTCACATAGTAAGCGATAGCCTCTATGAACCCCCCTGACTGGATTTCCCCGGCGCGGTATACCGAATGAGACCAGCTAAAGGAAGAAGTAGCTGATACAGGCAGTGATGTGGAGGTGCCTGATCCGCTCCCCACGCTGATGGTGTCAAACACAGGAACATACATGGCATCGGTATAAAAAACAGCCGAACCGAACAAAGGTGGCGTCTGAATCATCCCTCCGGTATCAAATGCAAGCAGAGATGTTGGTTGATCATACCAGAAATAAAGCAGGTTGGGATCAGGATTGACCACCTGTAACGTAGCCGGGTAAGCATGGGCAACACTTGTATTACTTACAAAAGGTGCGGGTGGACTGAGCAGGGATCCCACCCGTGTCACGATGGTATCGTTGAACTGAAGCAGGTCTCCGTTCAGCCAGATCCAGGATTTGATAGTGAAAAGTGAATCCGTCGTAACGGAAAAATCCAATAGATCCGCAAACATATAATATAATGTGTCGCCCGGCGGGATAAGGCTAAATATGGAATCCCGGTATGATATGCTGCCTCCCGCTACCTCGTATCCCGCCACCAATCCACCGTATACACTATCAGTTCCCTGATTGCATATCAGAATCACGACAGGTTCAATGCCCATATCACAACCAAAAGAGGGAAAGTCGAGTCCTAGATGCGCAAGTTCGATGGCCAGGGAGTCAAATTCAATTGCACCGACATCCGGATGAAGGGTGTCACGGGCAACACCCAGAATATCTTCCCGTACAAATGGCAGAAAAATGCCCAGGTCATTGGTTGCATTATTGCCCGGTACTGGATCATATTGTGGCAGGAACGCAGGGTGCATGAAGGCCGAACTGGAATCATGCCCAAGAAGTCCCTGCCATGAAGCGAGACTCTGGATGGGAGATCCGGCATATACCATATTGGAGGAAGCTGTATAAAATAAATTATGATCTGAATTGCTTAATGCTCCAAAGGCACCTGGATTGCCTCCATGAAGTACATATCCATTCCCCTCATTCACCATAATATTATTTACAACATCAATATTGGCACAAGATCCCTGAAGCCGGAATGATATATTGTTCGGAGAACCGCTCCTGGATATCAAAGTGTTATGACAAAAGCGCACCAGGGAAGAATTTCCCATGGAAACAGCAACAAGGCTGCCACTGCTTCCGCTCTCCTGCAAAATCAAATTATTCGCGATCAGAATAGGCTCTGATAAAGTCCCATTGCAACTTGTTGCAGAAACCCCGACCTTGGATGTTGAAGACTTGGTCATCATGACACGGTTATTGGTAATACAGGTTCCTGCATTACAATAATCTAGCCTTAGGGCAGTAGTCGAATTAGCAGCGCCGCTGATAACATTCCCATGTATAGTATCTGCAATTTGATAGAGCAGGTAGATTGCGGTATTTGAAAACGCTTCAATGTGATTAGACATGACCCTTAATCCTGACTCAGTTGACTGGAGAGAAATTCCACTCATGTGAATCCCATAATAGCCATACCGTAGCGTATTGTTTATGATCGCATTATGATCATCTCCTGAGTTTCCGGAATATATGCAGGCGGATGTCGTACTACTGCTCCCGGCAATACTCTCAATGACATTGCCGGTGATGATATTATGGCTGGCAGCGTTCATCAGCTCTATCACCCGGCCATATGGACCTGAGCTGGTATTTCGAAGGGTCATATCCTTGATGGTGACGTAATCTGCTCCATCCAGCCGCAATACGTAGTTATCAGAAGGGCCTGCCGAAGCATGCTCCAGAACGACGTCATCAGGTATTCCAGTGCTGCCTTGAATTGTTAGCCTTTTGGTACCTGTCGTGCCATAGATTTCAGGGAGACGTATCTTTCCTATATATAGTCCCGGTTCAATACTGAAGGTAACCGGGCCAGCCATTCCACATGTCTTCAAGGCCTCTATGGCTTCCCCAATATCAGGAAAGTCGGAGGAAGGGCCACCAATGGTATAGACGCCTGATATTAATTCACAGACAGTTATCCACAACCTCATTGTATCATTGAATGAATTTCCATCTGTCATACTGTTCGGTGCGCTGGTCCATACCTCGAGAAGATGCTTCCCTTCCAGAAAAAGGTGAGTACCCAGAAAGATAATTCCGGTTTCCTGTAAAGGAGCCAGTGACCCTGCCCATGGCATGGAAAAAACCTGACCATTAGCTACCCGCCAGTGCACTTGTGCAATCATCAGGTTATCCATTCCATAATTTCGGATACGAGTGGAGATAGAGTTTAAGCCGGGTACCATAATTGCCGGAGGTTGTATAATTTCACTGATTCCGGCATCGTTAAGGGCCGGGGTAAACTCTATGGCGCCGATATCCGGGGTTGTCAGATTGCGAAAGGATCCATAGAGATCATCATACACCTCGGGCAAAGGTATCCCAAGATCATTCAAATTAAAGTTTAGTGGATATAATTTGTTATCAGCATAATATAAAGGATTTAAGCTAATGGAATTTGAATCCCATTGTGTGTATGCCTGCCAGGCTGCCAGGTTCGTAAATGACCCATAATAGTCTGCTAGATTGACACCGCTGGTAAAAAGATTATTATAATCACATGCAGCAATAACAGTAGTGAAGGGAGGCAAATTGAAGTAGAACGCATAACCGCCCCCTGCATTGGCGATCAAATTGTTAAGTATCCATATGGATGCCGTCTGCGTGAGTGAATTCAGGTTTATGCCATGGGTATTACCCGGAATCTGGCAATATAAAGAGTTATTGGCCACAAATACATATTTCGAAGCACCCACAAAGATCAAATAGGCCATAGTAGCCGTTCCAGACAGGCTGATGGCATTGTTAGTGACCATTATTCTTTCCGATGGGAGGGCGTTACAGGTATTAACCATAATACCGTAGATAGAACCACTGGCAGACGATTCCATGTACACCTGGTTCCGGATAATCTGAATCCCTTCAGCACATCCGTTCACACGTATTCCATACATAGTAATATTCACTCCAATAGTCTGGTAACGGTTACCCGATATGATGATATTCTTACCATAGGAATAATGAATCCCAGCCTGTATGCAATCCTCTATCTCATTATCTGCAATAATATTTCCATTCTCAAAGGTTGCTGAGGTGCCTGACATCAGAATCCCGTTATAGCCATATCTGATCCTGTTCCCGCCAATGATGTTATACTGATCAATGGAGGAACCAGAATTGATGCAATTGCCTGAGTTTGTTGATGCGCCTTCTATGCCTATGATAATATTACCAAGTATTGAATTGAACTCGGCCCCTCCTATGATATCGACAACAGTACCATAGTTTCCGGAAGGACCTGACTTCAGCGTCATGTTCTGGATCGTAATATAATCAGCACCATTCAATCTGATCACATAGTTATTGGTTGAACTGCTTGCTGAATACGACAGGATAACATCTTCTGCATTACCCGTCAAAGAGGAAAATCTGATGATATTCGCCGGTGAAACACCGGGGTATTCCTGGATTAATAGCTGCTCCTGATAAGTTCCTGGCATTACAAGAAAATCTACAGCGCCTGAAACGCCACACTGGCCCAGGGCATCCAGGGCATTACCAAAACTATTGAAATCTGCACCACTACCTGCCGGACCTATAGTATAAGTTCCGGATAGTGCATTACACACTAAAAAAGCCTTAACGAGTGTATCATTCCATGGGTTTGGGTCAGGCTGGTAATTGGGATTGGAAGTCCATACCTTAATATGCTCCTGACCACTGGTTAGATTGATATAGGCAAGCATATGTGGCGCAGAGCTGACCTTGGGTGGCAATGAACCTGACCAGCTCAACCCCTGATAAACAGTATCATTGAATTGGTAAAAAAAACTGAGTTCAGTCAGCGTATCTGCCCCAAAATTACGGAAGATGATGACCAGACTATCCAATCCGGTAGCTGCCACCATAGCGGGAGACTCAACCGATATCACTCCGGCATCATGGGATGCGATATTGAATTCAGCAGCACCAAGATCGGGGGTAAGGGTGTCACGAACAAGGCCGTCAATATCATGTGGCACTTCAGGAATACGTATCCCCAGATTGTTCAGACCAGGTGCTGTCGGGTATAGTATGCCCGGAAGATCAAAACCAGGATCTATGGATACAGAATGAAAATCATTCCCAGTTATGGATTGCCACAGCGTAAGACTGGCGATCGGAGCATTGGCTATAAGAAAAGGAGTATTGCCATTGGTATACAGATTGTTATAATCGGCAAAAGTAAATGAGCTGGTTGAGATGGAAGCCACGTATCCAGCACTAAAATTGGCAAACACATTATTAAAGATACGGTTCATGTTCCCCGTGTTCATTGAGACAACACTGCATAACGATGAAACACTATACACTTCGACACTATTGTGATAGAAATACTGATGGTTGCTAAACTTGATGTCCAATCCAATCGTATTGGCTGTTTTCCCGCTTACAGAAATGAAATTATTAAATATCATGGCAGCGGTAGTATCCGACCCCGCATCACAATTGGTGAAAGCCATGCCTGTCACTGTGGAAGTCCCGGAGATTTTCACGCGGTTCTGACTGATCAGTAACCCTGCATTGGCCCGGTTTAAACTTATCCCTGCCGCTGTCAGGGAAGAAGGATGGTTACGCAGGATGTTTCCACGAACAACAGGGGCCAGTGCGAACGAAATATCAATACCGGTTCTGTAATAGTCTTCTATCACATTATTTTCAATGACTACACCCTCCACCAAAGCTATGGTACTCAAACCAGAGGCCTGAATGGCTGTATACGCATTATAAAACCGGTTGCCGGTAATCCTTAATCCGGAACCCTGATTATGACTGGTCTGTATGCCAATCGACTGCGTCGCGGACCTTGCGCTGGGGTGACTGTATATTTCGCATCCTTCGATGGAGAAGAAACCTGTTCCGCCTGTCAACTCAATCACCTTGCCATTACTCAGGCTTGTTGCCCTTATACTGATATCCCGTATTTCAAGGTAGTTTCCCGCCCCTACCCTGAGGGTAAAATTGCTTTGTGACAAGGCTGCGTGTGAAATGACCACATCTGTCGCCACACCGCTAAGTGAAGTCAACACTATCCGGTTTGTATCATTCGTACCAGGGATGAAACTTATAATAATCTGCTCCAGATAAATACCAGGATTAACTTTTAATATGACCGGGCCGGAAACTCCTTGCACCGCCAGTGTATCGAATGCCTGCTGAATGCTATAGAAATCTGCGTTTACTCCTCCTATAGTATAAATACCTGTCAAAGGCAGTCCCTGCTTGGATGAAGGCAACATGAAGCCAGTTACCCCCTCAAGCCTTGCAGCATCCGGGTCAGACAAACCCTTGCCTGAGTTGGTTAATGGGCAGCCCCCGCCATACACCATCCCTGACATCAACATTATTACACAGAAGAAGAATATGGGCAATACTTTACCAAAATGCATCATATGATATAATTCTCGTTTCATCCTGTCTTTTGCCGGATAATGAAACATTAGCTGATACTCATTTTGACCGGCATTTGAGCATGGACTTAACAATGAATAAAGCTGCATCTGAGTTGGATATATTTTATAAACTTATAAAGATAAACTAAACCTTAGAACAAATGCAAGCAACATATGCTAAATTTCACAATAAAATGAAGTGGGGTGAATCCGTCCGGAATCACCCCACTTCATTACTCGCTCTATAACTAGCGGAGCCTGGTCGCCCACTGCTTTCTGACAGGTTCAGCTATGCATCGGCATCAATGCAACACCAGCTTCTGCAGGTAGCTGTCTTTCTCACCTGTCAGGCGGAGGTGGTAAACCCCCGGAGGCAGGTTGCTCAGATCCAGCTCATGCCTTCCGTTGGCGTTGATCAGGTTGCGCTCCAGGATAGCCTTACCCTGAACGTCGAGCACCTCCAGCAGCATGTCTTTGTCTACACTCCTGACTGTCAGTACTACCTTCCCCTGGCTTGGGTTGGGGTATAGGGTAAAACCTATGCCCTGGCCTGCTTCATCCAAACCCATAGATGGATCCACAAACTGCTGGGCTGTGGCCGAACCGGTACAACCTGAGACTGGATCTGTATAGGTATAGGTTAAGGTATGATAACCACTCCCGGCAACAGATGGGTTGAAAATACCGCCCGAAACACCTGGGCCTGAATAGGTCCCACCAGCCGGCAATCCTGTTGTGAGCTGGAATGAAGGCGTGGTGATATAGACACTGGGTACGGGCGTGAAGGTGACATTGGGTGCGGGTTTAACTGTTACAATGATGTCATCCGTGCCGCTGTCGCTGTTCTGATCAGTCACGGTAACAGAATAAGTGGTATTAATCATCGGGAAGGCCAGCGGGTTCGGAATCGAAGCATTGCTCAGGCTGATGGCCGGACTCCAGGCATAGGTATACGGCGCAACGCCACCGCTGATCACAGCGTTGAGCTGCGTCGTATCTCCCTGGCAAATGCTCTTGTCTGCGCCTAAATTCACCGTCACAACTGGGGCCGATACAAACACTGTATCCGGGGTCCGTGGACTGAAGCAGCCATTGGAACCGCCCTCCAGCTTGATATTGGGGCGGTTATATGACAACGTTCCTGTTCCTGCGGGGAAGGTGACGTCTGCATACTGATAGACAGCCTGGTATGCCGTTGTGGTTGTATACCTGTAGTAAGGATACGGACTGACATAATCGCCGTCGTAGTTCTCCCAATAGATATTCAAATTACTGAAGCCATTATAGAAAAAGGGTGTGGTCAGGGCGATGGTATGCCAGCCTGGTCCTACCCAGGTGATCGGGCCCTGGTAAACCAAGGTCTTACCAGATGTGCCGGGATAGGCACTCGTTACGACACTGTCATTTGTGTGCGCCATATAGATCCGCTGATCCAGCATAAGATAATTAATGGCCGTCTCCACATAATAGGACAGATAGTAGATAGACCCGGCTGCATTGATCTCATTCTTCTTGTAGATGCAACTGGTCCATGAATAATCATAGAACCCATAAGCAGGCAGGTAAGGAGTGGTAGCTGTCCCGGTTCCGATGGTAACCTCAGAGAAGCCATCCCCGTAGAGGGCATCCACATAATATACCGTATTGGCATAAAGCGGAGGCGTGGCATGGCTGACACCGGTGTCAACGGCGGTCGTGGTGGTTGGATTATCATACCAGAAATAGATCTGGTTGGTATCCGGATTCAGGACACTCACCATGGCGGACTGTCCAAAAGGAACATAGACATTGGCTACCTGCGGGGCAGGCGGACTGACCAGTGAATTGAGGGAGTGCCATGCGGTATCATTCTCCGGAACCGGGTCACCCAGGAGATGAATCCAGGAAACAAGATGATAGGTGGTGTCCTGGGTTGTACTCATGTCAACCGGCGTGCTGAAGGTATAAAGCAGTGTGTCCCCGGAAGGAATGCTTGCCGTGACGGTTTCCGTAACGACGGTTGCACTGCCAACCTTCCGGTAACTGGCTGTCAGTCCTCCAAGGATGGCCTGTCCACCCCTGTTGTTGATCCTGATCTTCACGGTTTCCAGGCCCAGGTTACATCCACTTGCAGGTTCAACAACACCAAGGATGGCGGCCTCAAAAGCGATCGGATCAAACTCGATGGCGCCCATATCGGGGGTGAAGGGATTTCTCACCACACCATTGATATCGTTAGGCACGAGGGTTAAAGTTGCAGGTGTGCCGAGGTTATTGGCTGAAGCAGCACCTGGTGTGGGATTGGTCACTGAAAGGAAGCCAGGATCCACTGATATGGAATTGGTGTCGAGCAATGTCGCCGACTGCCATGCTGCCAGGTCAGGAACACCTGCACCGGCATACGCCAGATTGCTTCCCGTAGAGAAGTAGTTGTTGTAATTACATACCGTAAAATTGGCCAGATTGGCAATCGTCCCGTACATCGTATACCCACCTCCGAAGTTGGTTACCATGTTATTGACGAAGTTGATATTGGTCAGACCACTCAGTGTATAAACCCCATAACTCGTAGAGGTTGTCTGGGTACGGAAGGTGTTATGATAGAACCTGACATAATTGGAATAGCCAAGGTACACACCATACGTCGTACCGCCCACCGAAGTAGGTTGATTGATAATGTTATTGGCAATCAGGGCCCAGTCTGAAGACGTTCCAACAGTATAGTATACATACATACCATAGTTGGTGCTGGTGCCGGTCAAAGTGACCCGGTTGTTGGTCACGATGGTACCATCATAACAGTAGTAGGAGCGCAGGGGGTAGACAATCCCGGAATTGACCGCATTGGTGATAATATTGTTGTTAATGATCATATCACCCTGGTAATAGGGGTATATCCCGTAGTAATACCAGTTTTCAAGGGTATTGCCATCGATGATATTGCCATTTTCCAATGAGCCGGAGCTGACCCCATACAGATACACACCATAATAACCATAACGTAAAACGTTGTCGGTAATCACATTGTACTCATCCAGGGTAGAACCCGAATAGATGCATGCTGTGGTACTGCTGGTTGAATTGGGCACACTTTCGATCACATTGCCAGTGATGGTGTTGTGGTTTGCGCCATTGATGAGTTCAATAACGCGGCCATTGGTGCCTGTACCTGCAACTCGGATGGTCATGTTCTTCAAGGAAACATAGTCTGCACCGTTCAGACGAACCACGAAGTTATCCGTGGAAGTAGGTGCAAACTGGACCACAACATCCGATGCAATACCGGTACTGCTCTGGAAGGTGATGGTATTGGTGGCACTGGAACCAGGAATCTGATTGATGACAACCTGAGTATTGAAAGTATCAGGCAGAATATTGAAGGTAACAGCACCGTTGACACCACATCCGTTTAATGCCGTCAGCGCCGCTGCAATGGTTGGGAAATCAGCCGTGGCTCCGCCGATGGTATAGGTACCTGCCATCACATCGCAGATATTGATAATGGCTGTCATGGTGTCATTAATGTGCATCGGGTCTACCTGGGCATTGGGAAGGGATGTCCATACCTTCAAAGTATAGATACCATAAGGGAACGTATAATTACCAAGTGAGTAAGGCGTCGATTCCTGGCCAGGCATCAGTAAACCCGTCCAGAGACTGGTTGTTACAGGGCCACCGTCGATGCTCCAATGTACCTGGGTTGTTACCAGGTTGGCATACCCATAGTTCTTAATGGTTGCAGAGATGATATACGTTCCTGGAGGTTGCGGAGATGTAGGCGTATTGATAACACTTATACCAGCATCATTCTGAGGAGGTTCAAATTCCACAGCACCCATATCCGGTGTCAGGGGATCACGCAGGTTGCCATCGATGTCATCCGGAATGATGATGATGGGTGTTCCCAGGTCATTAAGTGCAAGGTTCGTCGGGTATAAGGAGGAATAGGAATAATACATCGGATTGAGACTCACTGAATTACTGTCCATACCAACACCCAGCTGCCAGGCGGCGAGGTTATTGTAATTGGTTCCGGCATAGCAAAGGTTGTTGCCCGTGGTATACAGGTTGTTGTAATCACAAACACTCAGCGCCTGCAGGTTAAGGAGAGAAGTAGCATAGATGGCTTGTCCACCACCCAGGTTGGCCACGATATTATTGACAAACTCACTGCCGGTGTTTCCGGAAGACATATAAATACCATAGTTCGTTGCAGTGCTACGGGCACTGAAGCTATTGTGATACAAACGTGTGTAGCTGGCATAATACATATATGCCATGTACAGCGAACCTGATGTTGCGCCACTTTGCGCGATCATGTTATTGGCAACCAGGGCGGGGTCGGTGGCTGTTCCTACGGTATAATATAAATACAGCCCGTAGTTAGTGCCTGTACCCGTCATATTCACCCGGTTCTTCGTCACGATGGTACCATCATAGCAGTAGTAGGCCATCAAAGGATAGACCACCCCTGAGTTGCCGGCATTGGTAAAAATATTGCCATTGACTACATAGTTGCGCTGGTAGTAGGGGTAAGTCCCATAATAGTACCAATCCGTGATGATATTGCCATCGATGATATTGCCATTCTCCGGAGATGTGCTGCTGGGGCCATACATATAAACGCCATAGTAGCCATATCGGATTGTATTCCCGGATATAACATTGTATTCATCCAGGGTGGATCCTGAATAAATGCCGGCGGTAGAGCTGCTTGTGGTGCCAGGTACACTCTCAATCGTATTGCCGACGATGATATTGTAATCTGCCCCATTGGTCAGCACAATGCCATAACCATATGTACCTGTTGTAGCCGTTTTAATGGTCATATTTTGTATCGTGATATAATCAGCGCCATCAAGACGGATCACATAGTTGTCGCCGGTACCGGTGGCTGCATAGGTTAGAATGACATCTGATGCGACGCCGGTAGAACTCTGGAAAGTCACCGTATTGGTAGCCGAAGCACCTGGCAACTGACCGATACTTACCTGGCCGGTATAGGTACCCGGATAGATGCTGAAAGTGGTCGGTCCTGAAATTCCGCAGCTATTCAGATCATTCAGTGCAGCGACGATAGTAGGGTAATCAGCTCCTGTACCCGTAGGTCCAATGGTATATGTGCCGTTGAATACATCGCACACATAAACCGTCAGGCTCATCGTATCGTTCCACGGATTGGGGTCTGACTGGCCATTGGGTCCGGAAGTCCAAACTTTAACCACATGTGTTCCATAAGTGAAACTATGACTGCCAATAACAACCGGACCATCTTCCAGACCAGTGCCCAGATTGCCTGTCCATGCCACACTCACAGGTGTACCTCCATCAACGGAGAAACTCAGGGAGGCCTGGGTCAGGTTAGCAAGGCCAAAATTCTTTATCGTGGCTGATATACTTGACATACCAGGACCGGCTACGGTTCCAGGGGTATTGATAGCAGATATCGCGGCATCGTTCTGGGCCGGCGAGAACTCTGCTGCACCCATATCCGGGGTGAGGGCGTCACGCAGTACACCATCAATATCATGTGTGACCAGGGCAAGCGGTGTTCCCAGGTTATTCATGGTGTAGTTCGTTGGATAGAGCATGGTTGCCGTAGCGAAGGATGGATTCATACTCACACTGTTCAAATCCATGCCAGAGGCAAGCTGCAAAGCGGCAAGATCCGTAACATTGGATCCGTAGTAGCCTAAGGTACTGCCTGTAGTGTAAAAGCTATTGTAATTGGAAGCAATCAAAGGTGTACTACTCACGTATGTGGCATATCCACCTCCCAGATTAACGAGCAGGTTATTCACCAGGCGGTTATTGGCCCCGTAGTAGAAGTAACCGGCACGTCCGGAAGTACTACCGCCATTGACCAGTACGCTGTTATGATAGATATACTGGTAGTTGCTATAGTAGATATACAAAGCGTAGGCCGTACCAGGACCATTGGTGGTCACGAAATTATTGACCGTCATACCTGGATAGAAATCGGACAGGGCCGTGCAATAGGAGGAATAAATGCCATAGGTTGAAGAGCTGGCTGTGAGGTTCAGACGATTCCTGCTGACCTCATACTCCTCCTGGGCGTAATAGCCATAGATACCATAGACATAAGCCGAACTGCTGTGATTGGTAAGGGTATTGCTCCTTACCTTGGCTGACTTCTGATAATACAGGTAGATACCATAATAGAAGAACCCGGTCAGGGTATTTCCCTCAATGACTGTACCTGCCTCCAGGTTGGTTGAACCAACACCATACATATAAATGCCGTAGTATCCGTTTTGGATGATATTGTTGGTAAAAACATTCCCGGTATCATTAGTACCTCCGGAATAAATGCCTGCTGAGCTGGATGTTCCACGTGCAGATGGATTACCGAAAATAACACAACTGGATATTAGATTATGATCAGCACCCATGGATAATTCAACCACCCTGGCATTGGTCGGGTGATTGGCCTGAATGGTGAGGTATTTCAGGTCGATATAATCTGAACCATTCAGCCTGACGGTATAATTACCCGTTGAGGAGGCTGTATTGGCGATGATCACATCCGAGGCATTGCTGGTACTGGACTTGAAGGTCACGCGGCTGGCGGCACTGGTCCCGGGAACCGGAGGGATGTTGACCTGTTCGTTGTAAGTCCCGGGAAGAATGTTGAAGGTTACTGGCCCGGAGATACCGCAAATCGACACGGCATCCACAGCAGCCTGAATGCTTGGGTAATCTGCTGTGGTATCACCGACGGTATAAACGCCTGATAAGAGGTTACAGACTATCAGGGTATAAGTGGCTGTATCATTGTAGCTCGCTGAATCAACAGCCCCATTCGGCAGGCTCGTCCATGCCTTGATGGTATGTGTCCCAAGGGGGAAATTGAAGGTGCCCAGCAGGATATTGCTGGCCATACCGGATGATGCCAGGTTGCCTGTCCATGCGTAGGACGTCTGTGAGACACCGTTCACCGACCACCCGATCGTGGCCGAGGTGAGGTTGGCTGTGCCAAAGTTGCGCATATTGACCGCTACATTATGCACACCTGGTATTGCCGGAGACTGTGGAGAAACGACTGCGGTCACACCAGCGTCATTGGGCACACTCGGCGCAAAAGTCAGTTGCATATTGGGTCGCTGTGTAAAGGTCCCTGAAATACCCGTATTCGTGCAAACACCTCCCCCATCCGAGCGGTAGTCAATGCAGGAAGAAAAGGGCGTGGTGGTTTGCCGCACGATGGCATTGTTGGAGTAATCATAGGTACCTGCATAATTATCAAAGCAGGTTTCAACAACCAGGTTACTTACACCATCCCAGAAATAGGGACTGTTGAAGGTATGGGTGTTCCAGCCAACGGTGGTCACGAGACTGGGTACGGTGAAGAGTACCGTTGAAGTGGGCAACCAGGTTGTCAGGGATGTCGCAGTCGTTGTCCCGATCCGGATAGTATAACCATTCAGGTTGGCGCCGGTAGTAGTGGGCGGGGCAGGCGTGACCACATCGAAGCCCAGCGATATCATGTTTCCGCCGTAAGCTCCGATGGCATTCATTTCTGAGGCCAGGATCAGGTATTGCACCCTGTCGCCGGTATAATACTGACCATAGGGTGAAGGATAACCCGTAGTCGTGTTGACTATCACACCGGTGCCTAGCTGGTACTGCAGCAAGGAACTCACGACAACAGTCTTTGTTGCTGTATCATTATAGGCTGCTGAATCCGCCTGGCCGTTGGGCAGGCTGCTCCATGCTTTGATCACATGAGTTCCTTGCGGTAAAACAAGGTTGCCGATGGTGATCGTATCCTTTGCCAGGTTTGCCAGACTTCCTGTCCAAAGGAAGGGTGTACCCGGTACCCCATTCATGCTGTAATTCAATGTAGCCGAGGTCAGGGTTGTTGTGCCATAGTTCATCAGAACGATGGTTACCGGACTTGTGGTTGGTGGTGTAGGTGTAATGGGTTCCGTGATGGCCAGTACACCTGCATCCAGTGATGTTGTGGCACCCACAGTGATTGTATAATCCTCTACCTCGCCATAAGTGGTCGTTCCACATGGATCCAGGGTTCCGGTGTACATGATCCTGACGCGCATCCGGGTGTTCCCCGGCAAAGCGGTGGGAGGCACTGTGATGGTGGCCGTGTAGGGACCACCGCCGGGGGTTCCGACAACGGTAATGAGCGCATCGTCCGCGAAATTGCCGTTCTTGTTCCAGTCGATCCAGATCCCGCATTGGTCACTGGAATAAGGATTTCCATTGGTCACCGTGATGGGGTAAGTCTGCCCCGGCAACATCAAAGTGGAAATAGTTGTGTAATCATGATACCCGCCTGATGAACAGCCGGAACCATTATTAATGGTGCCAACCGCCACATTGCTGATGTGTTCATCGCATCCCCCACTGGCAGCACAATAGGTTTGCCCGCTCAGTTCGTAAGTCAGAACAAACAGGAATAAACACATCGACAAAACTAGTAGTGTTCTTTTCATAATCACTTGATTTTAAATTATCTAACAAGAAAGGAGGTCTCTCGATTATATTTTTAAAGGTATACGTTTTTTTAATTGCAATTAAATCCCGAGTTTGACAGTTAAATTTTGCAACAGGTTGTTGAGCAATACATTAAGCAGTGCACGATGGGTTTGTGACACTACATTTGCTCTTGTTCCAGGATTTTCGGCGGGATTTTTAACCCGATTGC
>JAGNHN010000008.1:81739-88357 GCA_018001695.1 Lentimicrobiaceae bacterium | reverse complement strand
CACAACGGAATAATCCTTATTGTGATTTGCTTTCAAGGCAAAAGTAATAAAATATTTAATCCAAAAGCAGATGAAAAAAATTTTGGGACTTGACCTCGGGACCAATTCTATCGGATGGGCATTAATCAAATCAGATTTCGAAAAAAAAGAAGGAGAAATAATCGGTATGGGAAGCCGGATTATTCCGATTGGGCAAGATGTAATTGGGAATTTTGATGGAGGGGGATCTATCTCAAGGACTGGGGATAGAACAAAATTCAGATCGATCAGAAGATTGTACGAAAGAAACAAACTCAGGCGTGAACGCTTACATAGGGTTCTTCATATACTCGGATTCCTCCCCGATCATTTCACAAGAGCAATTGATTTTGAGGTTCATCCTGGACAATTCAAGGATGGGCAAGAAACAAAGATTAACTACGAACCTATTGATGCTGCAGGAAATCATAGGTTCATCTTCATGGAATCATTTCAGGAAATGATCTCGGATTTTCAACAAAACGGCCATCTGGCAAAAATCCCCTACGATTGGACGCTATACTATCTCCGAAAAAAAGCCCTGACAGAACCTGTCAGTAAGCAAGAACTGGCCTGGATCATTTTGAATTTCAACCAAAAAAGAGGCTATTACCAGTTGAGAGGTGAAGAAGAAGAGGAGGAGGACAGAAGCAAAGCTGAAGAGTATCACGAACTTAAGGTTGTAAGGGTTGAAAAATCAGACAGAAGTGATAGTAAAGGTACATGGTACCATGTACACCTTGAAAACGGCTGGATTTACAAACGACAAAGCAAAGACACCCTTGATAACTGGGTTGGAACACAAAAAGAATTTATCGTAACTACATTTCTTGATGAAAGCGGGAGTCCTAAAACAAATGAAGATGGTGAGATTAAGAGAAGTTTTCGGGCGCCAAAAGAGGAAGAGTGGAAATTAGTGAAGAAGAAGACAGAACACTTCCTTGAGGATTTCAATCGGAGAAACGGCACTAGCGGTGTTGCTACATATATCTACCATGAATTACTTAAAAATCCCAAAACCAAAATCAGAGGAAAGCTCATCAGAACAATTGAAAGAAAGTTTTACAAGAATGAATTAAAAGATATCCTTCAAAAACAAAAGGAATTTCACCCTGAATTGAGTAGCAAAGAAAAACTTCAGGCGTGTGCTGAGGATCTATACCGCAACAACGAGGCGAAAAGAGCAGAGTTGATGAGAATGGACATACCCTATATTTTGCTGGAGGACATCCTATTCTATCAGCGACCCTTAAAAAGCAAGAAATCTACAATTGGACAGTGTCAGTTTGAGTATCGGACATACAGAGATGCGGAAGGAAACTTCTGTTATGATTACAAGAAAGCCGCACCGAAATCACATCCACTTTATCAGGAATTCCGGATCTGGCAGTTTATTAGAAATCTCCGGATCTATCAGTGTGCGGAAGAGAGACAAGGGATTCAACTCGGCTTCAAAGACGTCACAGATACGCTTTTGATAACAGAAGATGACTGGACGAACCTTTATGATTTTATCGCAAGAAATGGCACTATTGAGCAAAAAGACCTGATCCGCTACCTGCTCGATCATAAGCTGATTTCAAATAAAGGGAAATCCGGTTATCGATGGAACTATGTGGAAGACAAATCATACCCGGCAGGGGAAACGAGAGCACAACTTCTGACAAAATTGCAGTTAATAGAAGGAATTGACCCGAATGCATTTTTAACCGCCGAAAGGGAATTGCAGTTGTGGCATATAATCTATTCAGTAAAAGACAAAAATGAATACCTGAAGGCCCTTGGCACATTTGCCAGAAAAAACGGCATCGATGAGGATTCGTTTATTCGGAGTTTTCAAAAGTTGCGGCCTTTTGAGAATGAATATGGAAGCCTATCGCTCAAAGCCCTGAAGAGAATTCTTCCATTGATGCGGCAGGGAAAATATTGGGAAGAAAAAGCGATACCTGCAGAAGTGGCGAAAAAAGTAAATCAGGCCATCGGTATTCTGAAAGCCCTAAATTTTAATAAAGAGCGGTTGGAAGAATATAGGAATGATGCTGAAGTAGCGCGACCAATTCTTAAAAGCTTCCTTGGTTTTCAGGACAAGAACCCTCTTTGTGGCTTAAATACGTACCAGGCTTGTTATGTAATATATGGGAGACATTCCGAAGGGGTAGATAATGAGACATGGAAAACCCCAGAATCCATTGAAAGTTACCTCAAATCGTTCCGCCAACACAGTTTGAGAAACCCCATTGTGGAGCAAGTTGTTACCGAAACTCTGAGAGTTGTACGTGACATTTGGATAGAATATGGAAAGGGTGAGGAAAGCTTTTTCGATGAAATTCATATCGAACTGGGAAGGGAAATGAAAAACCCGAAAGATAAGAGAGCCCAAATTGCAAAGCAAAACATTGAGAATCAGACAACCAATTTTCGAATCAGGAAGATTCTTGAAGAATTGCATCAAGAATCACAAAATAAGGATTTGGTGAGGCCCAATTCTCCCAGCCAACAAGAGATACTTAAAATATACGAAGAAGGCGTAATACAGAGCATCGAGAAGATCGATGGCGATATAGAGAGAATCAGGAAAAATCCCAATCCATCAAAGAGCGACATTGTCAGATATAAATTATGGTTGGATCAGAAGTACTACTCACCTTATACAGGTAAGATCATTCCCCTGAGCAGGCTATTCACTCGTGAGTATGAAATTGAGCACATTATCCCCCAGTCCAGGTACTTTGATGATTCTCTTGGCAATAAGGTAATTTGCGAAAGCGCAATCAATCAATTGAAAGACAACGACATCGCCTATGATTTCATCAAGTCGAAAGGCGGACAGGTCGTTGATCTTGGTAATGGCAGTATCGTTAAAGTGTACAATCTGGAAGAATACAAAGAACACTGCGCGCGCTTTTTTAGGAATAACCGGGTTAAACTTAAGAATCTCCTGACCGAAGAAGTACCGGAAGGCTTTTTACAGCGACAACTGACGGATACAAGGTATATTAGTAAGTTCATTAAGGGTCTGCTCAGCAATATTGTCAAGGAACAGGGCGAGCAGGAAGCTACCTCCAAGCATATAGTTACTGTAACAGGTTCCATTACTTCCCGGATGAAGCAGGATTGGGGATTAAATGATAAATGGAATGACCTCATACTGCCTCGTTTTAAGCGCCTGAATGACTTAAGCGGAACAATGAATTATGCGCTCTATGATCGCAAAATTAATACCTACCGAATACAGGTGCCAGATGAAATAGCCCGCGGCTTCAGTAAAAAAAGAATTGATCACCGGCATCACGCACTGGATGCGCTTGTAGTGGCCTGCATAACCAAAGACCATGTGAATTATCTCACTTCAATGAATACCCTAAGAACCAATCAGGCATTGGTGAGTAAGCTTAGAAAAGTTGAATACAGGGAAGTAGTAAATAGGGAAACTGGGGAAATCAGAAAAATCCGAACCCCAGAAGAATTCCTGCTGCCCTGGGCAAGTTTTCCTGCAGATGCGGCTGAGATGCTGGAAGGCATCATTGTGAGCTTTAAGCAGAACCAGAGAATCATCAGCAAAAACAGCAATCATTATTGGTCGTATCATGATGAAGACGGCAAACTGCGGCTGGACAAAGATGGGAATCCTAAGAAAGCGCTGACCACACAGCGGAAAGGTAACCGATGGGCCATACGGCAATCGCTGCATAAGGCCAGCTACTCTGGATTAGTCACACTCCGCAGAAAGAAAGAAACGCCTATAAGTTTGAGCAAAGCACTCGAGATACCTGAACTCATCGTGGATAGAGATGTCCGGAAAATCGTGGTGGAAGGACATAGACAATATCCCAATGACATTAAGCGATTGCGCAAGCATTTCAAGGAAAATCCCATAATCCTCAAAGGTGAACAAATAGACATGGTGGAAGTATATCATACGTATGAAGCCACCGCAAAGCGAGAAGAACTGTTGAGCAACTTAACCCGTAAACAACTGGAAAGCATTACCGATACCGGCATCCAGAAAATCCTTGAGAATCATTTAAAAAACTATAAGGATGAAAACGAGAAAGAGCGCTTCGACCTCGCATTTAGCCCCGAAGGCATTGAAGAAATGAACAGAAGGATTCAGGAACTGAACGATGGAAAGCCTCACCAGCCCATCAGAAGTGTGCGTTTATCAGAAGTAGGGAGCAAATTTCCCGTTGGCAGCAAGGGAAATAAAAAAACTAAATATGTAGAGGCGGATAAGGGAACCAATTTGTTTTTCGCAGTTTATTGGAATGAAGAGAAACAGAAGAGAGAGTATGAAACCATTCCCTTGAAGGAAGTAATAGAGCACCAGAAACAAACGGCTCATCTTCCTTTGGCTGAGAGAACCCCCATTCAACCAAATCCGGAGAAAGGGCGCCTCTTGTTTACCCTTTCTCCCAATGATCTTGTCTATATGCCTTCTGAGGAGGAAAAGGAAAATCCAAAGCTTTTCAACACCAGGTATCTCAATAAAGAGCAAACCTCACGGATATACAAGATGGTTAGTTCCAATCTTTATCAGTGCTTTTTCATTCAAAACAATGTCGCTAATCCTATCAACACTTCAAATGTGTTTGAATTTTCTAGTGCGAATAAAATGGAGAAGGATTTAAATGGACTGATGATCAAGAATGATTGCTGGAAAATAGAAATCAACAGGCTTGGACAGATTAAGCGGATCGTAGGCTATGATTAAGCGCACACTTTCAATTGGTTCTCCTGCCCGTTTGTATCTCAGGAATGCTCAACTCATGATGTCGAAGAAAGATGAAGGCGGGGAGATAATTGAGAAAAGCCTACCCATTGAGGATTTAGGGGTCGTCATCCTGGAAGATCCGCAGATCACCATCAGCCTCGGCCTGATCGCAGCCCTGCTTGAAAACAATGTAGCCCTCATCAGTTGTGATGGAAAGCATTTGCCCACCGGGATGATGCTGAACTTATGCGGCAATACAACCCAGGCGGAGAGTTTCCGGCAGCAGGCAGAGGCCAGCCAGCCTTTAAAAAAACAGTTATGGCAACAGGTTATCATTGCAAAAATCCACAATCAGGCGCAGGTATTGAAATCAATGGGTGGTGATGCAGGTTACCTATTAAAACTCCGTGAAATGGTTAAAAGTGGGGATTCGGACAACAGGGAAGCTGTTGCATCAGCCCACTATTGGCCCCGGCTTTTCGCTGCCTATCCCGGATTTCAAAGGGAAAGAGATGCTGGATATCCAAATAACCTCTTGAATTATGGGTATGCGATATTGCGTGCAATTATTGCCCGCAGCCTTGCCGGCAGTGGCCTTATGCCGACCCTGGGCATTTTTCACCATAACCGTTATAACAACTATTGCCTGGCTGATGATATGATGGAGCCATATCGTCCCTACGTGGATCTTCTTGTTGCCAGAATGGTTGATAACACTGTTGAATCCATTGATATTCTCGATACTGAAACGAAGAAGAATCTGCTATCTATCCCGGTCATCAATGTGTGCATCAATAAGAAGACTCGTCCCCTGATGGTTGCAGCTTCGGAAACCAGTGCTTCCTTGGCCAAATGCTTCTCGGGTTTGCAGAAACGTGTTTCTTTACCCAGAATGTGAGAGTTTAATTTTTCCCATGCTAGATCGTTTCAACGCCTATCGGATAATGTGGATACTGGTGTTCTTTGATCTGCCCACCGAAACAAAACGGGATAGGCGGAACGCTGCATTGTTTCGGAAAGACCTTATTAAGGATGGTTTTTCAATGCTACAATTCAGTGTATATGCGCGACATTGCAGTAGCGCTGAAAACCAGGAGGTTCACAGAAGAAGGGTAATCCTTTCCCTACCTCCCAAGGGCAATGTAAACATCCTCTCAATCACCGATAAGCAGTTCGAACGAATGGAAATATTCTTCAATACCAGAAAAAGTAAAAGCGAAATCCCTCAACAGTTAGAGCTATTTTAATCACATTGTTGTCCCACCACGTGCATCAGAAATAGAAAAACCGGAGTTAAGACCTCCGGTTTTTCTATAATGCACAGCTTTTTCTTTCGTAAAAATCGCTAAAACACTTGTTTTATAAGGACTTCCGAGAAGTCAGGTGTTTAAGCTATGCCAAAGATCAGAAATTGAAAGCAAATCACAACATGCGGGACGAACACTCTTTACGAGTGTTCGGTGTTTAAGCTATGCCAAAGATCAGAAATTGAAAGCAAATCACAACGGACACGCCTTTAATATCCCAAAGGCAATGGTGTTTAAGCTATGCCAAAGATCAGAAATTGAAAGCAAATCACAACATAAGGCACAAGAATTGTTATAAATTAGCCGGTGTTTAAGCTATGCCAAAGATCAGAAATTGAAAGCAAATCACAACGATCTGATTACTTGACTTTTCTTGTATAGGGTGTTTAAGCTATGCCAAAGATCAGAAATTGAAAGCAAATCACAACCTTCGCTTGGTTTGGATGCCATTATGAATGGTGTTTAAGCTATGCCAAAGATCAGAAATTGAAAGCAAATCACAACTGGCCAATGCTTCTGCCAGGGCTTGTTGTAGGTGTTTAAGCTATGCCAAAGATCAGAAATTGAAAGCAAATCACAACC
>JAGNHN010000008.1:0-81639 GCA_018001695.1 Lentimicrobiaceae bacterium | reverse complement strand
GTAGGTGTTTAAGCTATGCCAAAGATCAGAAATTGAAAGCAAATCACAACCTAGGTAGGCTAAAGGTATGTTCCAGTTGGGGTGTTTAAGCTATGCCAAAGATCAGAAATTGAAAGCAAATCACAACGTGTTGCACTTGCAAAGCTTCCAGTCCCCGGTGTTTAAGCTATGCCAAAGATCAGAAATTGAAAGCAAATCACAACAGAATCAGGTAAACTTTTTAAATTACTAAGGTGTTTAAGCTATGCCAAAGATCAGAAATTGAAAGCAAATCACAACTCTTTAAGATACTTTCCCTTTGGTGTTTTTGGTGTTTAAGCTATGCCAAAGATCAGAAATTGAAAGCAAATCACAACCCCTCTATCCGGGTTAATTGCCGGATGAGAGGTGTTTAAGCTATGCCAAAGATCAGAAATTGAAAGCAAATCACAACCCCATCCCCTCCAGTTCATTCCCATTGGTGGTGTTTAAGCTATGCCAAAGATCAGAAATTGAAAGCAAATCACAACGATAAAGCAGTTCGGTAAACTGCTCATCAGGGTGTTTAAGCTATGCCAAAGATCAGAAATTGAAAGCAAATCACAACAGAGTCAGGATCCGAAGGACGGATCTTGCTGGTGTTTAAGCTATGCCAAAGATCAGAAATTGAAAGCAAATCACAACTTCGGGTCTGGCATTACTGGATCTTCCTCGGTGTTTAAGCTATGCCAAAGATCAGAAATTGAAAGCAAATCACAACTCCTTAAAAGATTCAACTTTCCTTTACCGAGGTGTTTAAGCTATGCCAAAGATCAGAAATTGAAAGCAAATCACAACTGGAAGAAGCAAAATCGATGATCTACGACGGGTGTTTAAGCTATGCCAAAGATCAGAAATTGAAAGCAAATCACAACTCATCTCATCGGGATATGATCCCGTTCAACGGTGTTTAAGCTATGCCAAAGATCAGAAATTGAAAGCAAATCACAACAGTTGATTGGAGGAATTGATAAACCACCGGGGTGTTTAAGCTATGCCAAAGATCAGAAATTGAAAGCAAATCACAACATATTTCCGAATATAGACCAGCCGTAACCTGGTGTTTAAGCTATGCCAAAGATCAGAAATTGAAAGCAAATCACAACTCACTTGTTTCCTTAATACTCCCAAAAGTTCGGTGTTTAAGCTATGCCAAAGATCAGAAATTGAAAGCAAATCACAACTCCAATGGTGTTTTCATTTATCTCCGTTCTGGTGTTTAAGCTATGCCAAAGATCAGAAATTGAAAGCAAATCACAACGTGCTGGGTGCGCTCACCATTGCATTTCCCGGTGTTTAAGCTATGCCAAAGATCAGAAATTGAAAGCAAATCACAACATAAGCTGCTCTAATAATTTGACCGGCTTGGTGTTTAAGCTATGCCAAAGATCAGAAATTGAAAGCAAATCACAACGCTGAACAAAGAAACAAACGCCCGGACATGGGTGTTTAAGCTATGCCAAAGATCAGAAATTGAAAGCAAATCACAACTTCTTTGGATTATTATGGGAAGGTAAAGACGGTGTTTAAGCTATGCCAAAGATCAGAAATTGAAAGCAAATCACAACAAGCGCTTCCGCACAATATTCGCGCGTATGGGTGTTTAAGCTATGCCAAAGATCAGAAATTGAAAGCAAATCACAACAATAAAGGAATCCCCTTTAAATAAATTATGGTGTTTAAGCTATGCCAAAGATCAGAAATTGAAAGCAAATCACAACTGGCCAATGCTTCTGCCAGGGCTTGTTGTAGGTGTTTAAGCTATGCCAAAGATCAGAAATTGAAAGCAAATCACAACCTAGGTAGGCTAAAGGTATGTTCCAGTTGGGGTGTTTAAGCTATGCCAAAGATCAGAAATTGAAAGCAAATCACAACCCAGCTTAATCTTATTATATGCCCAGCAAGAAACCAGCTTGTTGTTTGACCGATTCATTACTTTTGTCTTCAGAAAAGCCATGATGAATCGACTCCAAAAACTTGGGCTCATCCTGAAAACCATCCTCCGGCACCCTTCCACCCTCAACCGGGTGCTGGAAGCCCCGGAGATATGGAAGAAAAAAGTAGCTGCCAAAGGCTTTGAAGGAGGCTTGCCGGTTTTGGGATTAGATACCCTGGTCACGGAATTTCCCTGCACCGTGAACCCTTACCTCTTTCTGGACGGAGGAAGTCTACCCACCGACCTGGCCCTGCTGCGAAGCCTGGCGCAGCGTTTCCCATCCTGCCGTTATTTTGAGATCGGAACATGGAGAGGAGAAAGTGTCGCCAACGTGGCACAGCTTGCTGCAGTCTGTTATACCCTCAATTTTGGCAGGGAAGAGATGAAGAAGGCAGGCGCCCCTGAAGGAAATTACCGTCAGGTTGGGTTGCTTTCAAAACCTTATCCCAACGTTATCCACCTGGAAGGCAACAGCCTTCATTTTGATTTTCAACAATTTAAAGAGCCCTTCGATCTGATTTTCATTGATGGGGATCATCATTATGCCCAGGTAAAAAACGATACAGAGAAAGCCTACCGGCACCTCCGGCATGAAAACAGCATCATCGCCTGGCATGATTACGCCAACCATCCTGAATCTTTACGTTATGAGGTATTGGCCGGGATTCTGGATGGATTACCTGAAGAAGCCTACCCGCATCTGTTCCATGTATCGCATACCAAGACTGCCATCTTCTTCAAAGAAGGAAAATCAACCAACCACCTGACCCCTCCGGTTAGTCCTGATGCCAGTTTCAGGCTGAAGATCCTCCGTCAGCCCCTTTGACGCTACCAGCGACAGGGTGTAACATGCCCTTAATCAATTCCATAAATCTTCTGATATCGCCCCGGCCGGCAATGAGATCCTGCCAGCGGAAAACCTGTCCCTTGTAAAACCAGACGATAGTAACCACTGCGGTAACGACATACGACAAGGATGCAGAAATACCAGCGCCGTAAGGCCCCATAACAGGGATCAGCAACAGGCTGAACAATAGCATCACCAGGAATCCGGCAAGCGAAGCACGGGTATTGATGCCATATTGCCCGTTTCCGCTGAAATAATGCCCAAAGATCAATACAAGGCTGAAGGCGAGAATGCCAGGTGCAAGGCTCCACATCATTCCCGGCAGACCGGTAAACTCAGGTCCGAATAACCATAGGTAGATCCCCTCCGGCAGAAAACACAGCACCAGCGCGCCTATTAAACTGATAACCAACGTAAACCTGGCCAGTTCCAGGGTTAACTTCCGCTTATAGACTTCATCATCGCTATTGGAAATCCTTGCATAATGAACAATTGCGATACTCTTGCTAATCAACCATATACTTTCCATAATGGCCACAGCATTGGAATACTTACCCAGGCTGGCTGCCCCGGTAAAGGCATCCAGGAAATAGTAGCCCAGCCGGAAGCTCATCAACTGGAACACATGCGACAACTGGTTCAATAATCCATAATGCCACATCTTTGCCATGACGTCCTTCCATCCACCGGCTGCATCTGTCTGAGGTCTCAGTAAGGAATGCCGCAAGGCCCAGGCACCTGACAGGGCCGGGATGCCAAAAGCAACATAAAGTGCATGAACATAATCCGCCAGTGTGATGCTACCTGCCAGACTCAGGATAAGAGCCAGATAGACCAATGTCGCCAAAGGTTGCAACATATTCAGGTAATTGGCAAGACGGATGCGCTCCTGCCCTATCAGCAGGTTGACCATGATACCGGCGAGCGCCGAGATAAAGGAGAGTGCACCGATATCCAGGATAAAGTCCGTGCTGACAACTGGTAAAATATGTAGCAATATCATCGCCACTATCGAAACGGCCAGTGACCAGACCACAGCAGGAAGGGCAAGTCGGCGGAGGGGCATCCGCGGGCCAAGATAGACCAGGGCAGCGCCTGCCATCAGGTTGGAGGCCAGCATAATCATCGCGATCGTCGTGATGATCAGGCTTTGTTCTCCCTTACCACCTGCACCCAGGTAACGTGAGATCACGATGGCAATCAGCAGGCTGGCTGCCGCCGACAGCACCCTGGTGATAAACGTATGAATGATCCTGTTAAACATTGGGTTAGCGCTTCATAGCCTCCTGATATACCTGAACAAACTGCCGGGATACGGCCTCAGGACTGAACTGTTCTTCGATGGAGGAGCGCAGTTTCCTGCGGTCGTAATCCTGGTAATGTGATAACATATAAACCATGGCGTCCTCGAGTTGGGCCTGGTTACCAGGCTCGATGAGGATACCATTGCTTTCGTCCACGAAAAACTCGGGGCCTCCGCAAATGGTGGCGATCACGGGCTTCCCACAGGCCAGCGCTTCTGCCGTGGCAACAGAGAAGGTCTCTACCCGGCTGTTGGTGACCATGAAATCACATTTGCGAATGAACTGCAGGACATAAGCATTGTCACGCCGGCCATGGAAGAAAACATGGCGGTTCAGTAGGGACAAATCCTGGGCCAGGGTTCTCAGAAAATCCTGATCCTCTCCACCTCCAATAATATGATATTCAATATCATGCCCTTTCCCAACCAGGGCATGCAATGCCCTCAGCACGCCTGATACATCTTTGTTGCGTTCAACCAGATCTGCCACTGTCAGCATCAAAGGGCGCTCCTTTCCCAGGCTGCGTTCTTCACAATTCCCATCAACCTCCACCACATTCGGAACGATACGGAAGCAAGGGTGACGGAATCCATTGTCAATCATGGCTTTGCGCAGGCTTTCCGAAACAACGGTCAGGCAGGAGGCACGTCTGACGAGGAAACGTGCCAGGAAGCGATACCATGCAGGCTTACGTTGAAAAAAACCAAATACATAGCCGGTCCAGTGCTCGGTCACGACATAAGGGATCTTCCATCGCAGCGATATCAGGGCAGCCAACACGACCGGCCTCAGGAGGACGTGGGCATGCAGCACCTCTGGTGTTCCCCATTCGCTGACAATCTGCCGCCAGCCCATGACAGCGGCCTTGTAGTAACGCCAGGCAGCCAGTAAGGGATGTAACAAATGGCCCTGTCTGGCCGGCCGGTAATAGTTGACAAGCGTGTAAACGCCCTGTGTGTGTTGCGACTGAATGCGGTATTTGCTTTTAGCGCCCGGATCAGGCACAGCATACAACACAGCAACAGGAATGGATGCAGCCACTGCCTGGGCATGTTTTGCTACAAAAACACCCAGTTGGGGGTCCAACTCACTCGGAAACCAACGCGGGATATACAAAACCCCACCCTTACCCTGGTCAATGCGCCCTTCAATGCTCCTATCCATGTTTTCCAAAGAATGCATCAATTGCGTTTATAGCATTAGCAAACCTGTCTTCGCCCAATCCCCTGATAACGGCAAAGGGGCTGTGCTGTTGCTGCAAGGTATAAAGATAACGATTGAATAATTCCTGCCTCATATGCGGATGCTCACGAAGGGGGTCATCTTCCCAGGGCAGGTCAATATCGCAAAGTAAGGTAAAATCATAGGGGAAGGCGGCGGCTGTTCTGAGAATAAAATCATGGCATCGACCATATTTCACCTCACACCATATTTGCAGCACGGTCATATCCGTATCGCAAACCAGATACCCCCTTGTATCGCGACCCAAACTCATCTCCATGGCATGCTGCTGCCGCGCAATATGGAGGATATCCCCGTAATGATAGGATCTGTCAAGCCCGGTAAGGTATCTGCGTGCATATTCAGGAACCCATAAGGTCTTGTAGTATTTTGCCAAAGCTTCTGCCAGTTCTGACTTTCCGGTAGATTCCGGACCTGTGATGGCTATGCGCTGGCAGCCGGATTGTTGCGTCTTACGATTTTCACCCATTCCACATAACCCATAATGGCCAGGATCAAGAAGGCCGTATATTGAAAACTGGTAAGAACCAGTGCTTTAGAAAAATACAATGGAATTGAGATAAGGTCGCCCAGAATCCACCATGCCCAATGTTCGACTTTTTTAAGCGCCATCAGCCACATGGCAATGATGAAGATGGCCGTGGTGAGGGCATCCCAGTTGGGCACATTGCTATCTGTATAATGGATCAGCACATAGCGGATCAGGAGGAAAAAGGCGACAGCCCCGGCAAGGCTGATGAGATGTCCGGTCCGGGAGCAATACTGCACCGGCCTGAGCTTGCGATGGGCATCTTTACGGGTCCACATATACCATCCATAGACACTCATCGCAAAATAGAAGCCATTGATGCCCATATCGGCATACAACTTCGCCCCAAAGCAGATATAAACATATAGCAGCACGCTGATGATACCGGTAGGATAGACCAGTATATGGGCTTTACGGGCATACCATACGCTCATCAGTCCGGTTAGCACGGCTATGCCTTCCAGTAAGGTGGTTGCCTGGAGGTTATCAACAAAGAGCTTGAAAAAATCGTTCATTACGCTTACGGCCAGCATGGTTTGGCCGTCCGGTCGCGCAAAGGTAAAAAGAAACCGGCTCAGCCCTGGGGCCTGCCGGTTTTACGATGGAACGCTGAAGTATCCAGGTCAGGGCCGCTTGGGGCCGCGAATTTTCTGAATCAAAACCCGCTTGAATTCCCGCTCGGCCTGGTATAGCTTCAATATTTTCACAGGAGGCAGGACTGTCTTGTATTTGGCATGGTATTCCTTGCGCAAATCCAGCAACATCTGCTCCTCAACAATCTGTGCATCAGCCATTTTCAGAGCTTCCTCGTCGGATAAACCATCGAATTCACCTTCCATCAGGTCACGGTTGCGGGTTCTCAGCTTTTTCAGAATCTCGTCTCTTTTGGCATCATGTTCATTATAGAGGGGCCAGAACACCTTGGCTTCCGCGGGCGTGAGATTTAACTGCCTCGTAATGAATGCGATTCTTTCAGCTTCAACGCGTTCGTGTCTTTGTTGCCCCATGGGGCCGGGCTGGGCCATGGTAAAAAGGGGGAGCAGCAATAATAAGCCCAAAATATGCACGCCCAGATAAATTGATTTTGTTTTCATTGTTGAAGGGTGTTGTGTTTATAGATAGGTGATGATTTCCTCTTCTTCCGCAAAGTCAATCAGGTACTCGTCGGATTCGGCGGAGACCTCACTGTCATCTGCTGTATTGCTGGTTTCATCCGGTAGCCATCCGGTACCCATACTCAGTTGGGCATCGGTATAGGCATCCATGATCAGTATCTGCAGGCTGGGGTCCATGGCATCGTACTGCAAATCCATATATTCCAGTGCCTGCTGTTCTGATATCTCTATGCTATGTGTTTGAAAAACAGGCAATATCATATTGAACATCAGCAACAAAGCCATGGTCGCGGCGACCGCACCTAAGGCATATACCGGGATAAGGCTGCGGATGCGGCCCTGGGGATGCCTTGCCGGGATTTCCAGCAGTTTCTTTTCCTGCCATTCGAAATATCCTTCCGGAACATGCTGGTGCAGCTTGCCTTTCAGTGTTTCAAGGCTTATGCGGGGATCTTTATGGTTACTGTTGGGTTGCATGCTGTTATTCCGTGCTTTACAATTGGTATGACAATGCTGCGCATTGGTGGTTTAAACCTGGTTGATGATTTCTTCAATCTTTTTTACGGCAAAATGATAGGAGGCTTTTAAGGCCCCCGTTGATGTATGTGTGATGGCCGAAATATCTTCATAGGGCAGTTCTTCGAAATACCGAAGGTGAAAGACCAGTTGCTGTTTTTCAGGGAGGCGGTGGACGGCTTTCAGCAGTTTATTCATGATCTCCTCCCCCTCATGCGTTTGTTGAAAGGACGCGGTAGGTTGAAAGGGTTGCATGCGGTCGGGCAGCAGCCTCCTTCTCTTTTTTGCTTTGATAAAATTGAGGGATTCGTTGGAAGCGATGCGATAGATCCAGGTGTAGATGCCTGCATCTTTGCGGTAGCCGGCCAAGTTTTTCCATATCTTGATGAACACCTCCTGCACAACATCTGCTGCGTCGTCATGGTCGATCACCATGCGGCGCACATGCTCATAGATCTTACGATGGTATTGGCTTACAATCAGATCAAAAGCCTCCTTATGCCCGCCTGGGTGCTGCAGTAACGCAATGATGTCCTGATCCTGGTTCCTAGACATGGGTCATTTTTTCGGTACTGGCCAGGAGAAGGACACTGGGAAGCTTACTTCCTGGTCAGGACACTCCTGGCGGCATGGACGATATCTGCGGTATCGAGGCCGTACTTGCTGAGCAATGCTTCCGGTTTGCCACTTTCGCCGAAGGTATCCTGCACTGCGACCATCTCCATGGGCACCGGCCTGTTCCTGACGAGTAACTGGGCAATGCTGTCACCCAATCCGCCATGCCGTTGGTGCTCCTCGGCGCTGACCGCACAGCCTGTCCTCGCCACAGATGATAAGACAGCGTCTTCGTCCAAAGGTTTAATCGTATGCACATTTATCACTTCTGCCTGGATACCGTCCTTCAGCAGGACCTGCGCTGCTTCGAGGGCTTTCCAGACCAGATGTCCGGTGGCAAAAATGCTGACATCAGATCCATGAACAAGGGTGATCGCCTTGCCGATTTCGAACGGTATCTCCCTGGGCATAAAATTGGGGACTTTGGGTCTGCCAAATCGGAGATAGACAGGGCCCTGATGCTGTGCTACTGCCAAGGTCGCTGCATAGGTCTGGTTATAGTCGCAGGGATTGATGACCGTCATCCCGGGAAGCATCTTCATCAGACCCATATCTTCCAGGGTTTGGTGTGTGGCACCATCTTCGCCCAGGGTCAAACCGGCATGCGAGGCACATATCTTCACATTCTTTCCGGAATAGGCGATGGATTGACGTATCTGGTCGTAAACGCGGCAGGTTGAAAAATTGGCGAATGTCCCGGTGAACGGTATCCAGCCCCCTATCGTCAGCCCGGCTGCGATGCCCATCATATTGGCCTCAGCGATGCCGACCTGAAAAAAGCGTTCGGGAAAGGCCGCCGCAAAATCACCCATTTTAAGAGATCCGGTGAGATCGGCACAGAGCGCGACCACCTTGGGATTGTGCTTTCCAAGCTCCAGCAATGCATCTCCAAATCCGGAGCGGGTGTCTTTCATGCCAGTATTGATGTATTCCATGCCAGTCTGATGATTATTCAAAGATTTTTACGTTGGTTGTTGTACCCGAGGTGATGGTGAACCGCTTCTCTATCGTATTCAGAGAACTCTTCGCGTATTTTCCCCTGAACACCACCCTGTAGCGACCGGGCTGCAACAGGAGGGATTCCTGTGCCGGGTCCTCACCCAGGTTATAAATCCACTCCAGTTTATTATTCTGCTCCACATAGAGGCTCCCATAGCCATGGGCTGATTTCTGGATAACTGCGATGCCGGGGCCAGGGATTTCAACCGTAGTGGTGCGGCTTTGGGTGATTTCAACCCCAGGAATGATGGTTCGTGGAAGCGTCAATACTTCAATATCATATACACCGGTGATATACCGTTCAGCCCTGTTCAACTGCTGGACATGCAATGTAGTTCCATCCCCTGCTCTGCGGATCAGGCATCTGAGATCACGACTCTGTCGTTGCGTACTCTCCATCTTGATAATCAGGTCCCCCCTTGGGGTCATCACCGGAATCACGGTATGCTGGCCTGCAGTTAGATGAACGCTGTCCTTCCGAACCGGAGGAATGGTCTGTACTTCCACATCATATACAACCAGGGGGTCGATGACCAGGGTATCCGGCAAGCCTTTGGGGTTCATGGTATGCACATAGTTGTATTTCACCAGTCCCGACAAATGGTCATAAAAGGTCATGTTGACATTGGTTTCGGTGGCATTGCCATGCGCATCCAGCAGGTTGACCTGGGCTGTCGTGGAATTCAGAGCCTGCGAGATGGCCACATTCAGGGCTTTGCTGAAGGCCTGCTCGCTGGAGGCGTCGAAATATGTTCCCACGCAGTCGAATTCCTGTTTGAAATCCCTGCCGATACCGATGATGAAGGGTTTGAGAACGACGCCGCGTTTTTGCAGATCCCTCGACACAGCGCAAGGATCTCCTCCGCACTCTTCGAGGCCATCAGTGATCAGTATAATGATATTACGGCAACGGTCACAGGGCGGAAAATCATTGGCAGCCAGGGAGAGGGAGTAAGCGATGGGAGTTGTCCCCTTGGGCACGATCACCTTCAAAGCATGCTGGATCTTTCTGAAGTTATCCGGTCCGAAAGGCACTTCCAGTCTGGAATCATCGCAATCCTGTGGCGGGAAGGTCTTCTGGTGACCATAAACCCTGAGGGCCAGTTCCATATTCCGCACATCCCTGAGGCTATCCAGTAGGCTGGACAGCAGCCTCTGCGCGATATTGATCTTCATATCACTCTGCCACCGGCCGAACATGCTCTGCGACGCATCAAACACGAAGAGGATGCGTGTCAGGGGAGGTGGCTGCTGCTTTTCCGTTTCAGGTTGGGCTGATAACGGGATCACAAACAACACAAGCAGCAAACTAAAAATAATATGTCTCCGGTAATGAATCATCAGTAATCACCGTGGGTTTCGGGAAGCTGGCCCAGGGCCTGGGCTGCCTGTGCATCATTGGGCGCCACGCCATGCCAGTGATGTGTTCCAGACATAAAATCCACCCCATATCCCATCACTGTCTGCATGAGGATCATGACCGGTTTCTTCTGGCCGGCTTTTAATCTAGCAAACTCCATAACACTAAGGATATCTTTCATATCATTCCCGTTCATTTCCAGCACCTCCCAACCGAATGACTTCCATTTGGCCGCCACATCACCCTGCGGCAGCACCTCGGAAACCGGTCCGTCAATCTGCTGGCCATTCATATCGATGACGGCAATCAGGTTGTCGATCTCCCTTGCGCCTGCGTACATGGCGGCCTCCCAAACCTGGCCTTCCTCTATCTCACCATCACCCATCAATACATAAACAAGAAACGGATCATCATTCAGTTTCTTGCTCTGGGCTGCACCAATAGCGACGGATAAGCCTTGTCCGAGCGACCCGGAGGCGATGCGCACACCGGGCAATCCTTCGTGGGTAGCAGGGTGTCCCTGGAGCCTGGAATTCAACTGGCGAAAGGTGCGAAGCTCCTCTACCGGGAAATACCCGCTACGAGCCAGGACACTATAAAAAACAGGAGAAATATGTCCATTGGAAAGAAAGAAAACATCCTCACCAATTCCATTCATTTGAAAATCATGCGGATTATGACGCATGTGTTTAAAGTACATCGCTGTGAGGAAATCGGCACAGCCCAGGGAACCTCCCGGATGTCCCGATTCCGCAGCATGCACCATGCGAATGATATCCCGGCGAACCTGGGTGGCAAGTCTTTGAAGACCGGCTATTTCTGACATAGGACCAGAGATCAATGGTTACGGCCCAAAAGTAAGCCATTTTGACTGCCGGGAAGGTGGCTTGTTGATAAGATAGGATAAATGAAACAAGGTTTTGGGCTATGTTGAAATGAAAAAACCTCCCTGAACGGTTTGGCCGGCTTGCCGATCTTGGCTATCTTCACGGCGCAATTCAAAAACTAAAAAGACCTGTCTATATGCTACTGAAGATGCTATTCATGATCCTGGGCACCCTTTCGTTAGGGCTGGGCATTTTAGGCATCTTCCTTCCGGTTCTGCCAACAACACCCTTTCTACTCCTCACTGCAGGACTGTATGTGCGCAGCTCTGACCGTCTGTATCACGGCCTTGTGAACCATAGGATTCTGGGAATGCCCGTCAGGCAATACAAAGAAAATGGCGGCATCACCCTGAGAGCAAGAAATATATCCCTGATCATGATGTGGGGGATGATCCTGGCCTCATTCTTTTTAATCAATGAAGCATGGCTGCAGGTACTATTGCTGATATTGGGACTGGCCGGTACCCTGGCACTGTTTTTTCTCCCGCTTGCAGATGAATATTCATCCGGTAACTCGCGAAACCCTGAGGATAACACAAAGTAATCACTTATAAAACAAACGTTTTAACCCATGAAAGAAAAGAGCATTGAATTACTGAACAAGGCTGTTGCCGATGAACTGACAGCGGTTCATCAGTACATGTATTTCCATTTCCATTGTGATGACCAGGGATTTGACCTACTCGCCAACCTGTTCCGCCGGACCGCCATTGAGGAGATGATGCATGTGGAAAAACTGGCTGAACGTATTCTCTTTTTGAAAGGAGAGGTGGAGATGGTAACTTCAGAAGAAGTGAAGAAGATCCACGATATCAAGGAGATGCTTGAACTGGCCGCTGCGATGGAAACCTCCAGTGCCAATGACTACAACCATTGGGCCAACGAATGTGCCAAGCATGCTGATTCGGTTTCCAAGAAGCTCTTTGAATTGCTGGTCGAGGATGAAGAAAGGCATTTTGACCAGTATGATGTAGAACTGGAAAACCTCAGCCGGTTTGGTGATAAATACCTGGCGCTGCAGTCCATCGAACGCAGCCGCAATGCCGGTGCTTCCACAGAGTAAATCAAGGGGCTGAACCCATGCTCAGGGATAACCGCATCGCTTTCCGCTTAGGAGTGATTTTGCTCGTTCTAAGTGGTATTGTCTTGAGCATGAAGAACATACGAGAACCTGACCTATGGTGGCAACTCCGGACTGGAACATATATTCTTGAAAACCAGCAGATCCCGGAAACAGATATTTTTTCGTATTCCTACGAAGGCACTTCCTGGATCAATGTCAAATGGGGCTATGAAGTACTTCAGGCACTCACAGCCCGACTTGGGGGGCCAGAGATGCTACCTCTGCTGCAGGTTTTTCTTACCCTGCTCCTGTTGTACATCCTCTTTGTCAGCATAAGGGTATGGGGCAAGAAACTACAGGGACCCGATTACCGTCCCGGCTTTGGTGGTGTTCTGGTACTCTTCCTGGCGCTGGTTCTGTTAGAAAACAGGATGACAGGAAGGCCAGAAGCAGTGAGCCATGTAATGACGGCTGCTTTTGCCCTGTTATTTATACTCCACAGGCATACTTCTACGCGCCTGATCTGGCTGCTCATACCACTGCAGGCACTCTGGACCAACCTCCATGAAGCCTACGGCATGGGCGTTGTGCTGGCGGGCATATTCACCGGAGGAGCCTGGTTCGAGTACCTCTATCTTAAAAAGCGCGACTGGGCAAGAAGTACATCAGCGCAGCGGAAACCATGGACCATAACACTTGTAAGCATCCTGGCCTTTGTTGCCATCGCCGCAAACCCACGGGGATGGATCATGTTGGGACACCCGGTTGAGATTTTCTCTCAATTGGGTGAAAACAAATATACCATCGAGTTATACCCGTTTTTTGTCAGAGAATACTGGAACCTGAGAACCGTCCTGGCCCTCCTGGCAGCTTTGTTTTGTCTGAAGTTCATGGCCGGATCAGCCAGCCCGCCTGCATCTCAGAAACATAAGCCGCCCAAGCCATGGCAACGTGTCATCATGAAGGTAGGAACAGGATACACCTTGTTCTTTCTGGCCATGTTGTATCTGGCCCTTTCGGCCAACCGTAACCTGCCATTTCTGGTGGTAGCCTTCGTCCCCATGCTGGGAGTGGCCGCTGACAGAATACTGCATCGACAGGAGAATCCCACGAGGCCAAGTTCAGTTGGTCTCACCATACTCCTCGTGGGGGTGATCATATATGTAAGCGTCGTTAGCAACCTCTATTACAGGGTTTTCAATCCCCGCGACAGGTATGGACTGGAAGTACATGCCGAAAAGACCCCCATTGGCGCAGCAAATTTCCTGAAGCAGCATGAAATAGAAGGCAAAGCATTTACCGACTTCCTCTGTTCCTCCTTCCTCCTATGGGAATTGCGGCCACATTTTAAAACCTATATCGACCTGAGGGACCTGGACATCTTCCCCGCCATATTCTTTGAGAACAATTTCAAGTTGTACCAGTTCCCGGACAAGGTGTGGCCTTATGCCGATGCAGACATGCGGTTTGACTACATCGTTCTATTAAACGAACCCGTCTTCCAGCAGCTTCACCGGTATCTGCTGACGACGCCAGACTTTGACCTGGTTTATGGGGATCTGCTGGCATCCGTATACCTGCGAAAACAGGGAAGCCATGATGATCTGATCGACAGCCTGGGATTCAGAACCAATGGACATGATGTATTTCAGGGTCTGCAGCGATACCCATCCTCAGATCAGGCACGTTTTGTAACGCGCTTCTTCAACCCCTTCCACCAATCCCAATCCCTGCCACCTGCTGATGATCGCGCTAAGAATGCTTATTATCAATATCTTGGATACAACCCTCCCCTGCGATGAAAACAACTTCCCTCAGTCTGCTGGTCATGCTTCTGTTGATTTCTGTTCCCCTGAATGCACAGGAAAAGAACAGGAAGGTCGCTGATGACATTATGCTGATACCCCTCGTGGAGGGTGTCTGGCAACATATTACGTGGACGGAAGCACCGGGATATGGGCGGTTTTCGTCCAATGGCCTGGTCATTGCCCATCCGGAAGGCGGATTTTTATTGGATACACCTATCAATGATGATCAGACCAGGCGGCTTCTTGACTACCTCTATGACAGCCTGCACATATCTATTAAAACACTCATCATCAATCACTTTCATGATGATTGCCTGGGTGGATTAAATCATATTCAAAGCCAGGGCATTTACAGCCTTGCCAACCAGCGGACTTATGAATTATGTGTTGAGCATGGACTGCCGCTTCCTGATGGAACTTTCACAGACAGCTTATGGCTGGAAGCGGGCGACCTTCACCTCCTTTGCTGGTATCCGGGAGCCGCTCATACCCGCGACAACATCGTGGTATGGTTACCGGATCAGCAGCTCCTCTTTGCCGGGTGTATGGTTAAGAGTGCTTCATCTTCCAACCTTGGGAATACCGCTGATGCAGACCTGGAGCAGTGGCCGTTGACGATGAACCATCTTTTGCAGCGTTTTTCCAGCGCAAAATGGGTCGTTCCAGGGCATGGACCAGCAGGGAATATTAACCTCATCCATCATACAATCAATTTATTAAAGCATTAATCACCGTTCTTGTTACCCATAACTATTGTTACCCCTATGAAAAGAGCAACCTTATGGATGTTCATCCTTTTCGCGCTGCCCATCATCATTTCCTGCAAGGCACAGCGTAAGCTATCCAGGGTAAGCCAGGGCAAGCAGGAGATCATGGCGGCAGAGGCTGCCTTTGCAAGGATGTCGGAAAGTGATGGCATCACAGCTGCTTTCAGCCATTTTGCAGCAGAGGATGCCGTGATGGACAGGAATAACGAGCTGATCAAAGGGAAAGAGGCCATTATGGCATACATGAAGGGAAGGCGCTGGGACGGTATTTCACTGGAATGGGCGCCTGAATATGTGGATGTATCCCAATGCGGTACCCTGGGCTATACCTATGGAAAGTACACCATCACCCTGACAGATAGTCTCGGAAAGCAGGAACGCAGGCAAGGTACCTTTCAGACCATCTGGAAGAGGCAGGCTGACGGCAACTGGAAATTCGTCTGGGATTGATATCCGTTCCTCTTTAGCGCCGGCATCCGCTCATGTCCTGCTCTTCCGTATCTTTGCCCCCTTAAAACATCATGACATGGCCTTACGATGCGGGATCATCGGTCTGACCAATACGGGAAAGACCACCCTGTTCAACTGTATTTCCAATACCAAAGCTGAGTCCTCCGCCTTTGCATTCAGCAGCCCAAAATCCAATATCGGCATTGTTTCTGTACCTGACCCACGGCTTCAGGCCATCGACGCCCTGATACATTCGGCCCGCATCATGCCGACCACGGTTGAGATTGTGGACATACCCGGATTGGCCAAAGGTGCGAGTCAGGGAGAGGGCATCGGAAACAAGTTTCTGGCCGACATCCGTAACACCGATGCCATCATCCATGTTCTCAGGTGTTTTGATGACCCGGCCCTGCCTCATATTGAAGGCAGCGTGGATCCGGTTCGTGACATTGAAATCGTGGATCTTGAGCTTTGCATCGCCGATCTGGAATCAGTGACAAGGAAAATCCAACGACAGGAGAAAGTGGCAAAATCCGGAGATAAGCAAGCCAAACATGCACTGGAGGTACTGCAGGTGTACAAGGATCACCTGGAGAATTTCCTGCCGGCACGAACAGCCCCGGTGAGTGAAGAGGATCAGCAGTATGTGGCTGATATCTTCCTGTTGACCATGAAGCCTGTCTTGTTTGTCTGTAATGTCGATGATGCATCAGCCCTGCATGGAAATGCACATTCGAAAAGAGTTGAAGAGGCTCTGAAGTCACGCCAGGCCGATGTGCTCACCATTGCCGGCGCGATGGAGGCGGAGATTGCAGAGTTGGAGGATCCATCCGATCGTGAAGCCTTTCTGCAAGATGCAGGATTGCAGGAGCCAGGTGTCAACAAACTTATCCGTGCGGCCTATGCCTTGCTTGATCTGCAGGTATTCTTCACCGCCGGCCCGAAGGAAGTGAGGGCATGGACCATCCGCCGTGGTGCTACGGCTCCCCAGGCAGCCGGGGTCATTCACAGCGACCTGGAGCGCGGCTTCATCCGGGCTGAAGTGATGAAGTATGATGATTTCATCAGGCTGGAATCGGAACAAGCGTGCAAGGAAGCCGGTAAGCTTCATATCGAAGGGAAAAGCTATATCGTCCAGGACGGTGATATTCTGCACATTCGTTTCAATGTCTGACAAAAGACCTTGAAAACCAGTCAGAATACCCTAAACCCCTTATTTTCTTCTTACCTTTGCAGCCGGCTTTGGGAAGATGTATTCTATCGCTGCCCGCGTCAGCGGGGAGAGGAAAGTCCGGACAACACAGAGCACCATACTTCCTAACGGGAAGGTCCCGGGAACGACCGGGAACAGCAAGTGCCACAGAAAACAACCGCCTAAGTCCTGGCAACCGGGACCGGCAAGGGTGAAAACGTGGAGTAAGCGCCCACGCTTCGTTATGGTGACATAACGCAGGGGTAAACCTTATGGGTTGAAAGGCCAAATATACCGGGGCTTAAGGGCTGCTCGTCCAATCCCGGGGGGTAGGCCGATGGATCCTGCCGGCGACGGCAGGGCTAGATAAATGATAGAAGCCCGGCATGCCGGGAGACAGAATCCGGCTTACAGCATCTTCCCGGGCCTTTTTCAAACCTATCATCTTGCAAGATGTACTAAGATCAGCCAGGCTGCGTTTTACAAGCGAATTTTTTCCATGTTTTCATGTTGAAAACTCCCGCTTACAACCCGCAGCCCCCCTGCAAAAAGCCTTACCTTTAGCATCCCTAAACCTTTAGGGTCAAGGAAGATAGAAGATATGAAAAGAACGAGCGCCCCATTCCTTATCATCTTGCTGATGGCCATCCTGCCCTGGCCCATCCACGCCCAGCTACCCGCTGTTCATCAAAATCCCGAAGCCAGGTTCAGGGAAGCCATGGACTTGTTTGAAAAAGAAAAGTACCCCGCTGCGCGGGAACTGTTCTTTGCACTGATGCATGACGCTGATGTAGCTGCCATCCCTGTCCTTCGCGCTGAAGCCGCCTATCATGAAGCGCTGTGTGCCCTTGAGCTCTTTAACCAGGATAGCCGCGACCGACTGCTTGCCTTTATCGACGACCATGCCAATAACAACCACACCAATATGGTGAAATTTAACCTGGGCCGGTCGGAATACCAGAAGAAAAGCTACAGGGCAGCAATCCGGTACTTTGAAGCTGTTGATACTAAAGAACTGAAAGGCGAAGCCAAGGCCGAGTACCACTTTAAAAAAGGCTATGCCCATCTGTCTGAAGAAGAGTTTGATGCCGCCACCAAAGAGTTTGCGAAAGTCAAGGACAGCCGGACCCGTTATGCCGGACCGGTCAACTATTACTATGCCCACCTTGCCTATATCCGCGGAGATTACAACACAGCACGCGAAGGCTTTGTCCGTATTGCCCAGGATGCGCACTTTAAAAAGATCGTACCTCACTACCTGATACAGATCGATTATGCCACAGCCGACTGGGAGAAGGTCATCCTTAACGGACCTGAGCTGATGCAGGATGCTACAGGAAGTCGCAAAGCTGAGATAGCACGCATGACCGGTGACGCATACTATTATTCCGGACAATATATAGCTGCCGTACCTTACCTGAAATCCTACATAGAAACCCCCGGGCAAAGACCGTCCCGGACCGATTTCTACCAATTAGGAATTGCATGCTATAAGTCAGGTGATATGGCCTGCGCAGAAAGCAATCTTCAGAAGGCCTCTGTCAATGCACTGGACAGCCTCTCTCAGAATGCCCTGTATCACCTCGGACATGTGTATATCCTCACTGATAAAAAGAAGTTTGCATGGAATGCCTTCAGGGAATCCTATCGTATTGGCAAAGACAACCTGATTCAGGAAGACGCGCTCTTCAATTACGCCAAGCTTAGCTATGAATTATCCTATAATCCTTACAATGAAGCTATTGATGCCTTGAAGACCTATATCAGGGAATATCCCAGGTCACCCAGGCTGGACGAGGCGAATGGATACCTGGTTGACCTCTTCCTGTCGACCAGAAACTACGCCGGCGCCATTGAAGCACTGGACAATATCCAGAAAAAGACCCCGGCACTCTATGCCGCCTATCAGAAAGTGGCCTATTATCGTGCCACAGAACTATTCAATGAGCGCAAATACGAGGACGCCATCCAGATGTTCACTAAGAGCACGGAATATGAAGGTGAGACAGCATTGAAAGCAGAAGCTCATTACTGGATCGGGGAATCCTGGTATAACCTAAAGCAATACGATAAGGCGCTGCGCTATTACAATCTTTTCGCTACCATGCCCGGGGCCTTCCGCTCAGGGCTCTTTAAGACCACCCCCTACAATGCAGGCTATGCCCACTTCCAGCAGAAGGATTACGAAAAAGCCAGTATTGAATTCCGTAAGTTTCTGAGAGACCCGGGTCAGGCGGATTCCAAAATGAAGGCAGATGCGGCCATCCGGACGGGCGACTGTTTCTTTATCCGGAAGATGTACGACCAGGCCATCACTTTCTACGACCAGGGGATCCAATTCAATGCCATGGATCAGGACTACGCCTATTATCAAAAATCCCTGGCTCTGGGAGTCTTGGATCGCACACAGGAAAAGATTGAGAGTCTGCAACTTATACTCAGCCGATTCCCACGCTCTCCATATCGCGATGACGCCATGTATGAGCTGGGCAGCACCTATTTGCAGGTAAACCAGAACGAACTGGCCATGCGGACCTTCAGGCAGGTCACCCAGGAATACCAGGGCAGCGGTTTTGATAAAAAATCACTCATGAAGATCGGGCTGCTGCAGTTCAATGCTGGCCTGGATGATCAGGCACTGGTGACACTCAAGAAAGTGGTCAACGATTATCCCGGCACACCGGAATCCATGGAAGCACTCACCCTGATCCGCAATATCTATGTTGAAATCAATCGTCCGGAGGAGTTCTTCAGCTATTCAGAGAACATACCGTTCGCCAGGGTAAGCGACCGGGAGCAGGACTCCCTGCTCTTTCTTGCTGCTGAAAATCAATACCTGGGCGGTAATCGACTTAAAGCGCTGGAGGGATTCAATCAATACCTGGACAGGTTCCCTCAGGGACGCTACCGGATACCTGCCCTTTTTTACCGGTCGGAGTCTTTAACCGCCGAGAAGCGACATGATGAAGCCCTCAGCGGTTACGAAGAAGTAGCCCTTTCCAACACCAGTTTCGCAGAAAAAGCGCTGCTGCGGGCCGCAGAGATCAACTACGAACGTAAAGATTGTCAGCGCGCCCTCACATATTATGATGGTCTGGTGCGAAGAGCGCAGCTACCCGCCAACATCCTTACTGCCTGGACGGGCCTCATGCGCTGCCGGCACCTGCTGGGCATGCACCAGGATGCCCTGGAGGCCGGAGCAGAAATACTGCGCAATGAAAGGGCTCCGGAAAAACTACTGACCGAGGCCCATCTTATCACAGCGAAATCATACCTGAATATGGGAGACAGCCTTGCAGCTCAGAAATCGTTCCGCATCACCTACAGGCTGAGCAGCGGTGCCATGGGAGCAGAAGCTATGTATTACGATGCGATGATCCTCTTCAACCAAAACCAGGTCAGCAAGGCGGAAAAGACCGTGTTTGACCTGATAGAAAAATACCAGTCACAGGACCACTGGATGGCCAGGGCTTTCCTGCTACTGGCAGATATCTACCTGGCTCAGGGGAATACATTCCAGGCAAGGCAAACCCTGCAGAGTATTATTGACAACCACGATGGACTTGATCTGGTGCGGGAAGCACAGGATAAGTTGCGCGCCATTGATCAGAAGACGCAGCCGGCACCTACCGCACCTACGGAGGAGGAGCGTGGTGATTTTGATGAGTTATTCTAAACCATAAGAACGGCAATGACCATGAAATCAACATATATGAGATTACATAGAGAGATGGTGACCGTTATTTTCGCAATATGCGCGCTTATCCTCAATCCCACCGGGGCCCTGGTCATGGGACAGGGACAACCACACCAGGAAGAGATCACGGTGGTTGCGCCATTTGAGCCGACCATCGCTGATGCCATGAAGATCGGCATGAATCCTGTCACCAGTGACACAGCATCCCTGAAAAAGGACTTTACGTATGAAATTCTGTCTACACTGCTGCCCACGCCCTTCACTGTCACCCCGCTTAAGCCGGCCAGACTGGCGGGAGAACCGCTGACAAAGCTCTACAGCAATTACCTGCGGGCCGGAATGGGAACCTACACCAGTCCTTTCGTCGACTATTACTATAACAGCCAGCGCGCCAAAGACCTGAACTACGCCATCAGAATAAAACATTTCTCGAGTCGTGGTGAATTGCCGGAAGTAGGGTTTCCTGGAACCAGCAACAATCATTTGGGATTCAATATCAGGCAGATAGGAAAGAAAGGCCATACAAAGTGGGCCGGCTTTGCCTACAACCGGGATGTTTATCATTTTTATGGATTTCCGGTCATGGATTCCATGCCTGAACCGGAAGACTACCGGCAGCGTTATCAGCAGCTCGGGCTCGAGTTAGGGGCATTCCGTCATGATATCGACAAGCGGAAAATCCATTATGACACGCGCCTGAACATCCATCATCTGAATAACCTGAGTGAGAGCCGTGCACTGACAGCCGGCATTTCTGCACTGGTCGGGAAGCAACTGGATTTTTTGGAGTTCTCAGACAGACAGGAAATTGCCGTCACGGCAGCAGCGGAGTTGGACCAGACTGTTCTGGCAGACTCTAACCAGGGCGTGGTATCATTGATCACTATCCAGCCTGTATTCAAAGCACGGATGGGAGAATTTGAATTACATGCCGGATTAAGGGCCGATGTCATGACAGATACTGCTTCTGAATTGATGTTGAGCCCTATAATTGGCGTCAAAATTGACGTCATTGATCAGGCACTCAGTATTTCGTTTGGAATGAAAGGAGATGTCACCCGCATGAATATCAAAAGATTAATGGGTGATAATCCCTATATTGGAGATCGAATTCCACTCTATTTTCAGAAAAACAAATTGCAAATTTACGGCAACCTGGATGGACGTCTTGGCAGGAAGATTGGTTTTCACACCGGAATTGTTGTCAGTAAACTGGACAATGCCGGTTTCTTTGTCAACGACACATTGTTGCAACCCTGGCGTCCATTTACCCTGGTATTGGATAACGTAAACCTCTTTGAAGCCAATGCAGCGTTCACCTTTGACTGGCATCAGAAATGGCAGAGCCGGCTACGGATGAAGTACCAGCACTTTTCGCTGGGGAATGCTACCCCCTGGCATATTCCGGAATTCACAACCGCTTTTCTCCTATCTTACAGGCTTGGCGAGAAGTTCCTGGTCAGGACCGAGCTTTTTGGCGCGACAGAAAGGCTTGCCAGGGATTATGAGCTGCAGGGGAAAGAGCTGACCGTGACACTGCCGGGTTATCTTGACCTGAATGCGGGGGTGGAATACAGGTACAGCAAGATTTTGTCCGGTTTCGTTGAAGTAAATAATATGCTCAACCGGCACTATTATGTTTGGAATGGTTATCCGGTCCAGGGATTGCGTGTCATGGCCGGATTTACCTATGCATTCTGAGTTCCCGTCAATGATTTTCTGAAGCATCGGGATTAAGTATATCAGATTAATTTACAATTATTTATGAGTTGATAAATTGTCAATTTATTCTGAATTGATCATCTCATTTTTACAACTATTATTTGTATTTTTGTATACCATCTAAACATTTATTTACATTATTGATAATGAGCGACTTAGCGAAGGGAAACCTGGAGAGCAACAACTATACGGCGAATAACATCCAGGTATTGGAAGGGTTGGAAGCAGTGCGCAAGCGTCCCTCCATGTATATCGGCGATACCAGCAGCAGGGGCTTGCACCATCTGGTCAACGAAGTAGTAGATAATTCGATCGATGAAGCCCTGGCGGGTCATTGCAGGAACATCGAAGTGATCATTCATACAGACAACAGCGTAACTGTTAAGGATGACGGCCGTGGTATACCGGTTGATCTTCACGAGAAGGAGCAGCGGTCGGCACTGGAAGTGGTTATGACGGTACTCCATGCCGGTGGCAAGTTTGACAAAGGATCCTACAAGGTGTCCGGTGGCTTGCATGGGGTCGGGGTTTCCTGCGTCAATGCGCTCAGTGAATACCTTAGGGCTGAAGTGCGCCGTGAAGGCAAAGTATTTGTCCAGGAATACCAGTACGGCAAACCTGTGGCGGATGTCAAGGCCATCGGCACTGCCAATGATACAGGTACCATTATCCACTTCAGGCCGGATCCAGGCATCTTCACGGAACTGATTTATGATGCCGACATCCTGTCGACCCGCCTGCGCGAACTGGCTTTCCTGAACAAAGGCATCCGATTGAGTCTGAGCGACGAAAGACCACGCAATGGCCACCCCGTTCCCTACACAGAGTCCTTCTTCTCAGAGAATGGCCTGGTGGATTTCCTGCGGTACCTCGATGCCAACAGGGAAAGCCTGATGCCCGAACCCATCTATATCGAGGGGGAAAAGAACAATATTCCGATTGAGGTGGCGCTGCAATACAACACCTCCTTTGCAGAAAATGTGCACTCTTATGTAAACAATATCAACACACATGAGGGGGGCACACACCTGGCCGGTTTCCGGAGGGCCCTGACACGAACACTCAAATCTTACGCCGAACAATCAGGCATGCTGTCAAAACTGAAGTTTGATGTCAGCGGTGATGACTTCCGTGAAGGACTTACGGCCATCATTTCGGTGAAAGTGATGGAACCCCAGTTTGAAGGCCAGACCAAGACAAAACTTGGAAACTCAGAAGTCTTGGGGCCTGTCGATACCCTGGTCTCAGAGCTCCTCTCCTATTATCTTGAAGAGCATCCACGCGAAGCACGTACCATCGTTAATAAGGTCATCCTCGCCGCCACCGCACGTCATGCCGCCCGCAAAGCCAGAGAACTGGTGCAACGCAAGAACGTGCTCTCCGGATCGGGCTTGCCCGGCAAGCTTGCCGATTGCTCAGAAAGGGATCCCGGTCAATGTGAGATCTACCTCGTGGAGGGTGATTCCGCAGGTGGTACTGCCAAACAAGGCCGCGACAGGAGATTCCAGGCGATACTCCCGCTTAGGGGAAAGATCCTCAACGTGGAGAAAGCCATGCAGCATAAGATTTACGAAAACGAAGAGATCAAAAACATGTTTACGGCCCTCGGGCTCTCCATCGGCACCGAAGATGACAGCAAGGCCCTCAACCTCGAGCGGCTGCGCTACCACAAAGTCATCATCATGACCGATGCCGATGTGGACGGAAGTCATATCGCCACACTCATCCTGACCTTCTTCTTCAGGTATATGCGTGAGCTGATTGAAAATGGTTATGTCTATATCGCCACGCCTCCGCTCTACCTCATCCGCAAAGGTAATCAGGAGCGCTACTGCTGGTCGGAGGAAGAACGCATCGCTGTGACCAATGAGTTCTCATCCAACGGATCAGAAAAAGGATTGCATATCCAACGTTATAAAGGTCTTGGAGAAATGAATGCGGAACAACTTTGGATGACCACCATGGATCCCGCTACGCGGACATTGCGTCAGGTAACCATCGAGAATGCCACCGAAGCAGACCGTATTTTCTCCATGCTGATGGGTGACGAGGTGCCGCCACGGCGTGAATTCATTGAAAAGAATGCCAAATACGCCAATATCGACGTATAGCCTGGCTGCAACTTTTTAACTTTACAGGCGTTTATTCCTGGCAGGGACAACCGTCCCGGGCTTGAAGATGATATTCCTATGAGACGCTACGCGATATATGTAATACTGTCCATGGCAGGGATCCTGCTGCTGGCAGCCTGGAAACCCACCGATCCTGTGACACGCGACAGGGTCCTTATGAACCTGGTTACCAATAGTCTTAACAACCTTCACTATAATCCCAAGGAGCTCAATGACAGCCTCTCAGCCCAGGTCTTTGATCTATATCTGAAGCGCCTTGATATTAGCAAACGCTTTCTGTTGCAGGAAGATGCCAATGCGCTATCAGCCTTCCGCTATAGCATCGACGACGCCTTCCAGGATGGGTCCATGACTTTCTTTGAGTTGTCCAACGAGATCATTACCCGCCGCATCGATGAAGCCCAGCAATACGCCAACGAAATACTGGCACAACCTTTTGACTTTTCCAAAGAAGCCTTTATTGAAACAGATGCTGACAAACTGGATTATGCTGCCACGCCGGATGAGCTTAAAGAACGATGGCAGCTGAATCTGAAGTTTCAGACCCTGAGCCGCCTGTCCGGAAAAATGGAAGAGCAGGAGAAGGCCATAGAAAAAGGAGATACAACATTCACCCAGAAGACCTTTGCTGAATGGGAAGTTTGGGCAAGGGAAAATGTAGCAAAACGTAATAAAGACTGGCTGACCCGGCTTCAAAAAACGGAACGCAAAGAACGGTTTGACATGTTCCTGAATGCGTTTATCAACGTTTTTGATCCACATTCGGGCTATTATCCACCCAAAGCCAAGGAGGATTTTGACATCCGTTTCAGCGGGCAATTGGAAGGTATCGGCGCAACCCTCGAGCAGGAAGACGGCTACATCAAGGTCAACCGCATCGTCCCCGGCAGCGCCTCAGCCCGCCAGGGTGAGCTAGAGGTCGGAGATCTGATCGTGAAAGTAGCCCAGGATGGCGAAGAGCCGGTTGATGTGGTCGATATGCGACTGGATGACGCGGTGCGCCTTATCCGGGGTCCTAAAGGAACCACCGTGCATCTTACCGTGCGCAAGATAGACGGAAGTCTGACCATAATTTCCATTGTCCGGGAAGTGGTGGTGCTAGAGGAGACCTTTGCCAAGTCAGCCATTCTCCAGGAAGAGGGTAGCAAACGCCGGATTGGTTATATCAAGCTGCCTTCTTTCTACATGGATTTCAACGACAGCCAAGGACGCTCCAGCGCCAAAGACGTACTGGCAGAACTCAACAAACTACAGGAAGAAGGGATAGACGGGCTTGTTTTTGACCTTCGTGATAATGGGGGTGGCTCCCTGATGGACGCCGTAGCTATTGCAGGCTATTTCATTGAGAAAGGACCGGTTGTCCAGGTTAAATCACGTATGGGCGCCCCTTCAGTGTTCGACGATAAAGATGCCAAGGTCCAGTATGCCGGCCCACTGGTCGTCATGGTGAACTCCTTCAGTGCTTCGGCATCCGAGATCTTCGCCGCTGCCATGCAGGACTATGGCAGGGCACTTATCATCGGCAGTGCTACCACATTTGGGAAAGGAACCGTACAACGGTTTTTTGAGCTGGACCGAATGGTCCCCCAGGAAAATGAAGACATCAAACCCCTGGGCTCCATCAAGCTGACAACCCAGAAGTTCTATCGTATCAATGGTAACACAACACAGCTTCAAGGACTCACACCCGATATCATTTTACCGGACCGTTTTGCCTATGTCGACATTGGTGAAAAAGAACGGGATTATCCCATGCCCTGGAATATCATCGATCCGGCAACTTACCAGCCATGGACATCCTCCACACTTGACATGAAAGCGATACGCCAGTATCAAAACCGCAGGATGACCTCTGACACCACATTCCAACTGTTGCAGGATCAGGCCAGACAGCTCAAATCCCAGCGCGACGCTACATATTACCCATTGGAATGGCAGGCATACCTTGACTTTGAGGCCCTAAGGAAAGCAGAAAACAAGAGGTTTGAATCATTGGGTAAAAACGCCCTGGATATTATGGCTTCCTACCCAAAAGCAGATCAGATACTTCTGGAAGCCGATACAGTCAAGCGCGCAACCATGGAAAAGTGGCATGAGCAATTGCGGAAAGACCGCCACTTATTCGAAGCAGTGAACATCCTTAGCACACCCAAGCTTGTCCGTGTGAACTAATGCGGCAGGCACACCAGTGGTGCGGCCAATGCCCCTCCTGGTGTCTCGATCCTAACCACATAGGCCCCCGGTGACGGGAGGTTAATCCAGTGGCGGTGTTTTTCACTGGCGCTTTCCCTTTTGATCAGCCTGCCCGAGGCATCTAATAATGAAATGGTTACATTTTCATTCGTGTTTCCCCATTCCACCCAGGATCCAAGCGTTGTAGGATTCGGATAAACGCTCAGCTGTCTGCCCTTGTCTTTTTCCTCCGGCAATCCGGCAAGCGGGTTGGCATAATGACCACTACGGCGGATATCATGCCTGAACATGGGCCAGGGCGCCGGGTTCTCTGAAGCTGCGGAACCTGGGAAATGAACGGCATAGGCCCGGCCGTAATTGTTACCAATGGCAGGGTATTCAGCGTGGCCACCTACGACAAAAACCTCCAGCTTGCCGTCTCCATTCATGTCCGCGACCACCGGACCATGGTCAATTTCAAAGTCTGTTGAGCCATAATGTGTAGCCAGGTCGACATCATGGAGGACCGCACCAGATGCGCCATGCAGCACCATTAGATGCCCGGTGCTGGTACCAAAGACCACATCCAGCGTATCATCCGCATTCATATCGGCCAGGGCTGCACCACGAAACGACTGGCCATAACCCGGGACCGTATAACTCCACAACAAGGCACCATGCCTGTCAAGGGCTCCTACCTTCCATCCGTCAATATACACCACATCATCCCATCCATCCTTGTTCAGATCACCAATACTTGTCGGGGCACCAACGTAGAAGGGAGATGGAAAAGCATGATTCCAGCGCTGGGTACCACTGTCAGCATCCAGACAATATACATAACCATCGTAGGAACCGATGGTCAGGTCGTATTTCCCATCTTTATCAAGATCAGCAAAAGAGACACCGTGATACATAACATCTGTTGGAAGGCTGTTTTCCCAAAGCAGTTGGTGGTCGTAGCCCCGGTGAGCCCAGATCCTGTGGTAGGTTCCAAAACTCCAGTTGGCGATGATAAAATCCAGCCAGCCATCTCCATTGATATCAAGAATAGCTGGGGCAGTCTGGATCCAGGAGTTAATATCAGCCGCCAGCTCCCACTTCACTGACCCATCTTCTGCATTCAGGCATAGCACATAACCCCCGAATTGCCCGTGTAATATCTCCAGTTTCCCATCCCTGTCCAGGTCTGCAGCAGAAGGAGGGCTGTCGCTGCCCCGCATATTGGTAACCCAGTGAACGTAGCCTGAATCGCCAACGAAACAGAATGTTTTGGGGACACAGGAGGAAGCCAGAATAACATCCAGGTCCCCATCACCATCAGCATCGATGATCAGTGGTGCTGCGTCGCTGCATCCACCGACGTTGTATTTCCAAAGGAGAGAGCCATCCTCCGTATTAAGCGCATAGAGGTACCCATCGTTACGGTATGTACTGAAGACAACTTCCAGCTGGCCGTCCTGGTCCAGGTCGGCCAGGGCTGCATTTCCAAAAGCGGCATCGTCGACATCGTACCACCATTGAATGACAGGGCTTTGTCCTGAGCTCCACTGACATAAACAAACCAACAGACATCCAGTAAGAAAGATAGCGCGCATCGCAGAAGGGTTTTGATAAAGGTACAAAAAACAGCCACGCTCACCCACGTATTTCCTTAGAGATGAAAAACTTCGCGTGCAAGATGTGTTATTCACATCGCACAACATACCGTATTCAACCAAGACTCAGCGCAGGCGTGAAAGACTGAATACCTCACACCCTCTGCAGTAAAAGAAGCTTTTCACGGCACATCCTTCACACAACGTACTGATGCACCAGTGAATTTATGACTATCGTACCGGCTCACCTCACCTGAATACGCTCCCAGATTTCGTCCCCAGGCATAGGAACTATTGACTGAAGAAACGGACCAAAACTGAGCAGCGCTCTTTAAATAGCTGAAGAAACCGTTATAGGTCCGCCATCCCCCGCCAAGAGCTGTAAAACCGCTCACATTCGTAGCATCTGTATTCGGGCTGCTCCAGTGGGATAATCCGGCCTCTTTCATACTGCCGCCTGCCGTCGAGGCTCCGCCCAGAGAATTGACAAGGGATGTCCAATCTGAATCGAATGGGAGGCGCCATCCATCGGGGCAAATACCCTGTATGGTTTTATTGATCTGATACTGAACCATCTCATTCCAATCATACAAACCACCATACTCAAGGCAGTTATTTGTATCATTGGCAAAGCAATACTTCTCGATGATTCCGTTATTGGATACATCACTATGAGTGCCTCCAGGTAAACTGTTAACCATCGTGCCAATATTCAGGTTTTTCGCCATCCAGCACTTCGTTCCGATAATAACGGTAGGATATTGCTGGCCATCCCTGGTATCTACCAGCACACCACATGTCTGTATCACGGGAGCAGCAAAACTGAGGATGATGGTATCGGCTGATGTTCCACAGATCGTAGTAATCCTCCATTCCAACACGTAGGTTTGGCCAGCGACTCCTGTGAAAGTGTCATTGTGCATTGAAGGGTCTGAAAAGCTGCCGGCCGAGCCTGAGAGGATCGTCCATAATCCTGCGCCAGCACTGGGCTGATTTGCCTGCAAAACGAATGAAGCACCTTGAATATCAGTAGAATCCGGTCCGGCCTGCGCCTGATCGGGTTGGGGAGCACAGGACTGCGGCATATCCTTGAGGCATCTGACACTAAAGCCATTGTTGGTCCAGTGATGTCCCACTCTGTAAATGCCTTCATTATCACCAGAAAACATTCTCATCCAGGCTTTATGCCATCCTGAATGTGTGGAAGTCCAGAAATAGGCATTGTACTTAACATCCTGATTCATCCAACCATCATAGGTCCGACTTTCACCTGGAATCACCCTGAATCCAAAATCATCAGTACCAACCAGACTACTACCGTATAAGCTGTTCCACCGCGAGGGTGTACCATCCATCAGTTTTGCACCGGCATCCCATCCCCGGTAGCTGTAGTCGTTGTCCCACTCAGCATCACCTATCCCATAAAGGATATCTACGCTTCCCTCGGTGACTTTCCAATCCTCGTCTGTAGGAAGTCGCCAGCCACCATTGGGAGGACAAATTCCATCGTTCTTCTCCACAGTGGAATAGGCCATCATTTCATCCCAGCTATACAAACCACCATATACATCGCAGAGTGCAGGATTATTATCCAGGCAGAACTTCTCAATGATGCCGTTATTGGTCAACTCAGTATGATCGATACCATCATAGACACTCTGAACAAAATCGCCCACGTTGAGGTTGCTTGCCATCCAGCAGTATATCCCTATCTGGACGGTCGGGTATTTTTTACCATCGCGGACATCCACGAGACTGTCGCCGCATTGGAAACCCAGGGTATCGGCAAAGCTGATGACCACCTCGTCATGGCTACTGCCGCAGACATTGCTGACAGTCCACCTGAGCACGTATTCCTCTCCCGGCAATCCATGGAAGATGGAATTATGCGCCATCGGATCATGAACCTGTCCACCATATCCTGTCTTGATGGTCCATTTCCCAATACCAACAGCGGGCTGGGTCGCTTGCATTTGGACAATGCTACCTGCAATTTCCAGACTATCTGGGCCGGCATTTGCCTGATCTGCTGCTGGAACGCAAGGTGGCAGTTCCTTGACGCAACGAACTGAAAAACCATATGGTTTGTAGAGACCTGACCTCGCCAAATTGCTGGTGGAACTGGACACACCACGGTAGTATGCATACTCTGGAACGGTTGGATATTGCGTTGAAGTCCAGAACATTGTATAATCATTCAGATTCTGAAATACGCCGGCAAAATAGCGAAGACCACTGGGAATTGCAGTGAAGCCACTGCTGTTGGTAGCTCCAAAGTTGGGTTCATCCCAATGGGTATATCCTTCTTCTTTCAAGTTGCCACCAGCATCGGACCCTCTTATGACACCATCCAGGTCCCATACTGGATCACCCACACCATGGTAGCTATCGATATTACCCTCCATGATCTTCCATTCGTTATCCGAAGGAATATGCCAGCCGTTCGCGGGAGGGCAAATACCTTGCGTACCTTCTACATAAACATAATTCATCATCTCATCCCAGTCGTACAGCCCGCCCCAGATGCCACAATTGGCAGTGTCATTGTTATAGCAGTACTTTTCGATGATCCCATTGTTGCTCACATCAGAATGCACATTATGCCAATGTGTGAAGACACTGGTTGCAAAAGTCCCGACATTCAGGTTCTTAGCCATCCAACACTGGTTACCGATCCGCACCACAGGATAGACCGTACTGTCTCTCGTATCCAACAACACACTGTCACATTCCGGCACATTTACCATGGCAAAGCTGATATCGACAGTATCAGAATACCCCAGGCAGTTGGTCATGATGGTCCACACAAGTTGATAAGCCTCACCTGATTGCCCAAGGAAAAGCGTGTTATTTTGGGTTGTATTGATGAACTGCCCTCCCGATCCGGAAGCGATGCTCCATACCCCAGTTCCTTGCGTCGGTTGATTGGCCTGGAGCTGAATATAGATATCCGGAATATTGAACGTATCAGGCCCTGCATTGGCCTGATCCGGAATGACATCACAATCTGTATCTCTCAGGCAACGTACAGAAAAACCATACGCCCTTTTACGATCGATATCCCTCCACATACCAGGCTGAGTATACCCAAGCCAACGGTAATAGGCATTTTCAGTTCCATGGGGCGTGGATGTCCAGAAGTAGGTATTGCTTCCTTTGTTTCCATACCAACCCACACCAAACCGCAATCCCGCAGGCAGGGCAGTAAAGCCGGTTTCATTATTGGCACCCACATTGGGAGTCAGCCAATAATCCGTTCCAGCATGCTTCAGCTTCCCTCCAACATCCTGTCCGCGCCATCCAAAGTAGTTCCACTCCTGGTCACCCACTCCGAACTGACTATCCACAGTGCCTTCCAGCATCTTCCATTCCGCATCCGTGGGGATATGCCAACCATCCGGACAAATGCCCCGTGCTCCAGGCGTGAGGACATAATCCATCATTTCGTTCCAGTCATACAGACCGCCATAGATATCGCAATTCGCGGTATTGTTATCATAACAGTATTTCTCAATGATGCCATTATCGCTGGCATTGGAGTATATGGCTCCCCCCATCCAACTGCTGGTGATCAGGCTGCCAATATTCAGGTTGCTGCCCATCCAGCATTGCGAACCAATTTGGAGTACGGGATACGTTTGTTCATCCCTGTCATCCAGGATGAGTCCTTCACAAGGATAGGATGCAACCGGAGAGAATCCGACATTGACCGTATCCGTAGCACTGCCACAAACGTTGGTAACAGTCCACATCAGGACATACAAGGTATCGGGCAGACCACTGAAGCTTGCATTGGGAAGTGTTGGATCAGAAAATGCGCCCCCGCCACCTGAGATAACACTCCATAAGCCTGTGGCATTGCTGAGCTGGCTTCCCTGCAGGATGATGATCGTATCAGGCACATTCAGGGTATCAGGCCCGGCACTGGCGAATGGAAGCTCCAGTAAGGTGACCGTTACGGAAGCGGTATCCTGACAGCCATTTGTATCTGCTACTGTTACATGATATGTTGTCGTCTGAGGCGGACAAACAACGATACCGGCGGTGGTTTCCTGCGTCGACCAGAGATAGCTGATACCTCCTGAGGCAAGGAGCGGTGCACATCCGGACGGGCAGATGCTGGTATCGGTAACAGCATGGGCTGTAGGCAGGGTAAGTATAGTCACTACCACATCGCTGGACGCCGTACACCCATTTGCTCCGGTAACGGTAACCTGATAGGTTGTATTTTGTGTAGGGCAGACAACAATATCTGGCGCAACCTCTTGATTGCTCCAGATATACGACACCCCTCCGGTGGCATGAAGTATGGCACAATCTCCCATACAGATCGCTGTATCGGCACCGGCATCCGCTTGTGGAGGCGTGTGGAGAAATATACTTACTTCATCGGTCCCCTGGCAGCCATGCATGTCCGTAACCGTAACAGCGTAGACTGTATTGGCGCCCGGGCATACTGTGATGGAGGATGTTGTTTCCTGTGTACTCCATAAATACGACACACCTCCTGAAGCCTGGAGCGTTGCGCATTGACCCGGACAGATGTAGGCATCCTGACCTATATTAGGAACAGGAAGAGGATGGACTGTCACTACTGCACTGGCTGCTGCCGTGCAACCATAATGATCGGTGACTGTCACAACATAGGTTGTGGTCTGGGTGGGACAAACCTGGATGACTGTTGTCACCTCCTGGGTACTCCATTGATAGGAGACCCCGCCCCCGGCTGTAAGCGTCACGCAGTCGCCGGGGCAGGTTTCCTGATCCGGTCCGGCCGTAGCAGGAACATACTGTGGGTCACAGGCGAATCCGATCAGGACAGAATCAGATGTGCTGCCACAAACCGTTGATATCGTCCACACCAGGGTATAGACCGCACCCGGATGTCCGGAAAAGCTGGAGTTATAAGCCATAGGATTACCAAAGCTTCCACCCTGGCCGGCTGCAATGCTCCATGAGCCACTTCCATTTGATGGCTCATTAGCCTGTAAGGTCACACTCACTCCCTGGACGTTCAGCCTGTCAGGGCCGGCATTGGCCTGATCCGGCTGGGGTGTGCAGGGAGGAATGCTGTCCATGATACAACGGATGGAATGTCCGCGCGTCCTGAAATCACTATAATGGAAGATGCTCTCATTATTGTGCAACAAGGTACGGTTCCATATATAGGGATGCTGTTGCAATGTCGAGCTCCAGAAACAAGCATGGGTACCGAGGGTATTGAAATAGCCTGTCGGGCTGCGAAAGCCAGCAGGCAGGGCAGTAAACCCGCTTTCATTGGTGGCACCGGTATTGGGACTGCTCCAATGCAACAGGCCAGCTTCTTTCAGCTTACCTCCAGCCAGGCTGATGCCACCAAGAGAATCCTCCATTGCATTCCACTCTTCAATATTAGGAATATGCCAGCCCTCCGGACAAATTCCCATTGCACCGGGGATGGTGGAATATTGCATGGCTTCATCCCAGTCATATAAGCCTCCAAAAGTATCGCAGTTGTTGATATCATTATTATAACAGTACTTCTCAATAACACCATTGTTACTTGCATTGCTATGGTCAGCCCCAGTGTTTGTGCTGCTCACCATGACGCCTATATTGAGATTCTTACCCATCCAGCACTGATCTCCGATGAGAAGGGTTGGGTATTGCTGAAAATCCCGGATATCCGTCAGGAGATCACCACAGGAACGAAACGTTTGTAAGGCTGCAGGATAAAGCACAGCATGCGGCACAGACCCGGTGAAAGTGGCATTGATGGCCGTGGATCCGGTGAGATTTACGATATTCTGAATGATTAGCGACTGGTCGTTACCAGCGCCGCTGTATTTTACGACTCCATCCATCCGCAAATCTTCCCGGTGATACCCTGAAGTGGTGGAATTCAGGGCAGTTCCACCCACTTCAGCGATGATTTTCTGGAGGATCAGGCTGCGGTCATTGCCGGAGCCACTATACTTCAGCACCTTATCATTATTTAAATCTCCTGAGATCATGCCCGTCACACCTCCGCTCATGCTGATCAGGCAACGGCCATACACAGCAAATGCAGTAGTGTCTGTAAAATCAAGTGTACCACTGACCGGAAAAACCAACCTGGAACCACTCATGGATGAAAGATGTGAGCGATGCATGACTGCAACATAGTAGGTACCAGATGGAATATTGAAATACAGGTTTGCATTCCCGTTGATGTCCTTCACCGTTCCGTCAGCATATAATATTGCTGCCATGCGCGCTACGGCTGTATCTGGACTGATCCTAAGATCCACCAGCACCCAGTCAACCATTCCGGAAGGGATGGCCGTCAATGATTCTGTTCCTGTATAGTTCCAAATTCCGGTGTGGTAAGGCTGTGCAAGCGGAAGGTAACCTGAAGCACCCAATGCCTGACTCATACTTCCTGATGGCTGAAAGGGTCCTTGCAGAAAAACCTTCAACTGAAACTGAACACCTTGTGAATGAAGAATAATAATACCAAAGGATAATCCCAGAATAGTTAATAATAGTCTTTTCATGGCCTTATGTTTAATGGATGGAGATTCAGATCTGATATGCAAATCGACCGGCAGTGTCGCTGATATATGTTTTTAAAAATAATAAATAATTTAAGATTATGATCGTTATCAGAGCATATTTTGTGTTTTTTCCGTGTCATGACGCATAGAGGGATTTTCCTACTTTTGGAGTAAGTATCAAGCATCTTATAAACCAGCAACCTTGAAAAGGACATACGTTCTCATCATCATACTCCTGTTTGCGACTGCAGGCCTCCATGCGCAATACACAGAACCAGGTGTACCACCTTCCTTTCAGGAGAAGGATTTTCAACATAACAAGACGGTCATTATCCCTTCTCCTGATGTTTCTCTGCTGAGAAAAGCCGATGATGAGCAAGGAAAAGCAGGACTCCCCTTCCGTGTGGGAACTTGTATTCCGCTTCAGATAAACCTCGCCGAAGAAAGCTTCCTGCAGACCTTATCTGACGGAGGGCATATTTTAAGCATACGAATCGTGACGAAAAAAGCCGTCGGAACCGTGCTTTATTACGATGCTTTTAAGATCCCGAAAGAAGGCAAGCTGTACATCTATTCATCTGACCGGCATACAGTTCTTGGCGCCTACACTGAGATATCCAATCCATCAGGGGGCCCGTTCGCCACTCCTTTTATCCCTGGAGATACCCTATGTCTCGAATACTATCATCCGGATCTACAGGATGCTACAGCATTGCCAGACATCCGCATCAGTGACCTCTCCTTCATATACAGAACAGAAGGTTTTATAAACAACAGCAAAGGTTTTGGCCATTCTGACTGGTGTGAAGTGAACATCAACTGCCCAGAGGGTGATAACTGGAAAAATGAGAAACGGGGTATTGCCCGGATACTGCTGAAAGCCGGAGGTGGCACATTCTGGTGTACGGGTTCGCTCGTTAACAATACAACCCAGGACCTGAGTCCCTACTTCCTGACGGCAGACCACTGCGGTCAGGATGCCAGCACGACTGAACTCAACCAATGGATCTTCCATTTCAATTATGAAGCGCCTGGCTGTCAGGATCCTTCAACCGAACCCGCATCCAAAACCATGACAGGATGCCAGCGCCTGGCGGGTGCAGGGGGTAGTGCTGGCAGTATTACTGGCGCAGATTTTTTCCTCGTGCGCTTAAACCAAAATGTGCCGGCCAACTATAATCCTTATTACAATGGATGGAGCCTGAACACAGCACCCAGTCAACAGGGTGTGGGAATCCACCACCCAGCCGGGGATATGAAGAAGATATCTACTTATATACAACCTCTGTTTTCAACACAATGGGGTAGCATTCCTGGAACACATTGGGGTGTAAGGTGGGCGCAAACCACGACCAATCACGGCGTTACCGAGCAGGGATCCTCTGGCAGCCCCCTCTTCGACCAACAGAAACGCATCATTGGCATCTTGTCGGGCGGTGAGGCTTCCTGCAGCAATCTGACATCTCCGGACCTCTATGGAAAAATGTTGCATGCCTGGGATCAGCAGGGCACCACACCGGATAAGCGACTCAAAGACTGGCTGGATCCGCTTGGATCCGGGGCAAGCAGCCTTCCTGGCACTTATGGTGGAACGATTTACGTTATCGCCGATTTTCGAGCGGATACAACCGTTATCCCGGTGAACAGCGCCATCTCATTTACTGATTTAAGCTTCGGCGATCCCACATCCTGGAAGTGGGAGTTTGAGGGAGGCAACCCGGCGACTGCTGAGGTCCAAAACCCCAGCGGGATCCGTTATGAACACACCGGTACGTTTACAGTAACACTAACCGCCAGCAATGGAGAAACGAGCAACGAGAATGTTAAACTGGCATATATCCGTGTCATTCCCAATATCTATCCCAACCCTGTTTTAAAAAACAGCGGAGAAACATCCTTCTATATTGATTTCGGTAAGCGGGATATCAGTGGACTGGAATTATACCTCTACGATGCCATGGGCAGGCAGGTGAAGTTTTTGTTCGGATCTGCAGGACGCGAAGGATTGTTCAGGATCAGAATGGATGAACACCGTGCGGGGATGTATTTCCTAAAGATCCATGCCGGAGATAGCTGGGAAGGATTCAAGCTGCTGCTTTCAGACGCCAAATAAAAAGCCTGCAGAAAAAACTCCTGCAGGCTTCTTATGATCATTATAGCTTTTTACTTAGCTACCCGCTCCAGCCATTTCAGCATGAAGAGCATGGTAAACATGGAGAGCAGACAGGCTACCACGAACACCGTCCATGTGAGCCAGAGAGGAACGGTATCATAGAAGATGGCACCGATAAAGAGTAACTGGTTACCGATGGCAGTGGCTCCGAGCCAGCCTCCCTGCATCACGCCCTGATATTGCGGAGGCGCAACCTTAGAGACGAAGGAGATTCCCAATGGACTGATAAAGAGTTCAGCAACCGTCAGAATGAAATATGTACCGATCAGCAACCATGGCGTAACACGCTCTGCATCAGTCAGACCACCCATGGCATCCACTTCAGATTTCAGCGGCAGACCGATGGAACCCAGTGTCATCACGAAATAGGCTGTTGCGGCGATAAACATACCAATGGCGATTTTCTTGGGCGTGGAAGGCTGTTTACCACGGGCCTCAAGCCATCCAAAAATACCCATGATGATCGGTGTCAGCAGGACGATGAACAAGGGGTTGATCGACTGGAAGATCTCGGCACCCTGGATGGTCATAAATCCAAGGTTGATCTTGATCCCGCTAAGGTCGGTATAATCCTTTGCAAAGTAGGTGAGCGTGAGTCCATTCTGATGGAAAGAGAACCAGAAGAAGATCACGATACCGAATACGGCAAAAAGGGCATACAGTCTCTGTTTCACTTCCTTGGCTTCCATCACGATATCACCGGCCGCCATTGTCTTGTCCTTCTTGGCTGGTGTGGGGAAAATCTTCTTGTTCACCAGATAGATGGTAAGCGAAATGGCCATGGCAATGATCGAGAGGGCAAAAGCATAATGGAATCCGGTGGCAAACACATTCAGATAATCATTGGCAAAGGCCGTCAGGTCTGCGACAGGTACATTGTTGCTGGCCTGCTGTGCAAAGAGGGTGAGTCTTTCCTGTGCCTCTGGACTGATGGTTCCGTCAAGGTATGCATGGCACAGTTCAGGGAGGCTGGCATTATAGGAATATCCATGACGCATCAGGAAACCATTACGCATGGCGACAGCTGCAATCGGTGCAAACAAAGCACCAACATTGATAAACATGTAGAACAGCGAAAAACCAGCATCCCTTTTACCACCATAGGTTGAATTATCATACATCTGCCCTACGAGCGCCTGCAGGTTACCTTTGAAAAGGCCATTACCGAAGGCAATTGTAAACAGACCAATGCAGGACAGAATAAGGAAGAGCATCTTATTCGGGGATGGCGTTGGTGTCGGAAACGCAATAAGGAAATACCCAACTGCCATAACAACAAGTCCTACCAGGATAGTGCCCTTGTAGTTCCGTGTCTTGTCAGCGATCAACCCCCCGACAAAAGCCAGGATGTAGATGGAGAAATAAAAGATGGAGTAGATAATCCCGGCATTGGTCCCGGAAAGCCCGTACTTCGCCTGTAAAAACAACACCAGAATGGCCATCATGGTGTAGAAGCCGAAGCGCTCGCCCATATTGGCAAGTGCAGCGGCTAATAATCCTCTTGGGTGTCCCTTCATCATAGACGTAATGGTTTTAGTTAGTGAATGATAATTGCGTATCCTTTTAATGCGAAGGAGACAAAAATAGTTAAAAAACGGGCTTCACCAAATCAAATCGCAGGGCAGTGCGTTAGTAATCTGTAACATTATCCCGCCTCAACCGTCACAGGTTAAAGAAGAGAGAGCGGCTTATTCAGGAGCAAATGGTCAGGTATGCCCAAAAGTTGTCCGGTATCCATCAGGGAAGGCAGTTTGCGCTTGCCTTCATCTTGGTGTTGATGACCCTGACCCCCGTCCAACTGCATGGCCAGGAACGCGTCATCATCACGGGAAAAGTCGTGAACCTGCAAGGGGAGGGCATTGGGTATGCCCATATTATCTCTCTGAAAACAAATGCGGCCATGGCCGCTGATCCATCCGGACGCTTTTCCTGTATGGCCATCCCCGGAGATTCCATCCTCGTCACAGCCATTAGTATGCACCCGGCAACCTTTACAGTTCCGGTTGAAGTAAAACCTGGCAATCACCCCGTCCTGATCACCCTGCTACCAGATACCATCACCCTATCCGGGGTTACCATCACACCCTGGCCAGAAACCTGGGCGGAATTCAGGCAGGCTTTCGTGCAGCTTCCTCTAGCAGAGGCCTTGCCAGATCTCAGCATACCTCCCGAATCCCTGACCAGGGCCATCCGGGAAGCCAGCCCTAAGGGAGGCATTTTTATACCAGGTCCGGTGAGTATTCTGTATGAAGCATTCAGCAAAGAAGCTAAAAACCGGAGGAAATATGAAGCCCTGACCATGCGTGACCAGACGATCCGCTTTGTCAGAAGCCGCCTGGGGGACAATACGATCCTGGCTATCAGCGGTTGTCAGCATATCATGGAGGCCATAGAGTTGCTGGAGTACTGCGAACCATCCTGGCCCAGGTTAGATGCCGCCTCAGACCTTGAAATCCTGCAGGCAGTTGTGGCCTGCCTCGGAAACCATGAACGAAAGTAATCCGCTTTCACCCTCGTATGCCTGATGCCTGCGATCGGCAAAAAGGCACCTCAAGGATTTGACAAGCAACCTTTTTCATCAACGAGCGTATAAGATTATTCAGGGTTTGTTGCCCGGATCGACCTGCCGCTGTGTCGCACAACGGTACGCTGTATTGGCGCCTGAAGTGCACAGATCCTCAATAGCAACCCAAAAAATAATTGTCATGAAAGGTGTACGCTACATCCTCTTCCTGATGCTGGGCCTCTCACTTATGTGGGTTGTATCCTGCAAGCAGGAAATGAAAGAGGAACAAACGGTTGTCAACCTGGATCAGCCAGGATATATCACCACCGGTGATGTCATACGCTTTCAGTTCAGTGAGTTACCCAGCATTCAGAAGAATGAAGACAGTGTAAATATTCCCGAATCTGAGCTGAGCATTCTCGATTCTGTCGTTGCCTACCTGTCTGGAAATCCCGGGGAGATGCTGCATATTTCAGGATATTACAGTGCACAGGAAGATACCATCCAGGGGTTTGAAAACCTGGGCATCGCGAGGGCTACTTTCCTGGCCGGCTTGCTACAGGAAAGAGGCGTAGACCCTGGACGCATCAGTACCCAGGGTGTGATGCAGGACCTCAGCTTCGACACTGAAGATAGGCTGCAAGATGGTTACCGCCTTGTATTCCGCAAACAGGAAATCAAACAAGCCGGCGCTTTTGACCGCACCGTGTATTTTTGGGCTGCGGAAAAGCTCATGACCTATGATGCGGAATTGAAAGATTATATCCCTGCTGTTCAGAAATATATGCAGGAACAACCACAGGTCAAAATGGTACTGACCGGGCATACAGATTATAATGGGAACCATCTGCTTGGGAAAATGAGGGCGGAGTCCCTTGCCGGGTACTTCGCTATGTATGGCATCGATACATCCAGGGTTATCATCCGGAGCGAAGGACCTGATAAACCAGTGGCGCCCAACGACACACAGGAAAACAAACAGAAAAATCGCCGGGTGGAAATCACCTTTGAATAGCTACCTCTACCTGAACCATAGTGAGGCGATGGACCCCTGCATGGCTTGCGCGCGCTGCGGGGTCCATCTTTTTTCTGACCTTTGAATGGAACTTTTTTACGCATGAAATGAAAGTTCTTCATCATACCATTCAGAGCATCAGAAAAATCCCCCAGGTCTATGCTGATCTGCTCATCCTGGCGATCATTGCAGGGGTGACTCTCTGGCCCCTGTCAGGTATGCTGGTATCCATGCGCTGGGATGCAACCAATATTTATCTTCCCTGGAAGTTTTACATCACAGAATGCCTGAAGAACGGGCAGTTACCATTGTGGAATCCATACATGGAAGCAGGATTCCCACAAATGGGAGATCCGGGGACCTGGTATCCGGTCAGTTGGATCATCGGCATGCTCTTCCGATTCTACGACTTCTCAGCCCTGAACCTCGAATATGTCTTACATGTATTTATGGCCGGTGCAGGATTTCTCCACCTTGGGAGAACAATCAGGCTAACGCGGTCCGGCGCTTTGATGATGTCGGTTGCATATATGTTTTCAGGGTTTTTTATCAGCCAGGCACAACATATCGGATGGATCATCAGTGCAGCCTGGTTACCCTGGACTTTCTCCTTCACCCTCCGTTTTGCCCGAACACCTGACCTGGGCAAGTCCCTTTCCCTATCATTGGTCCTATTCCTGATGATTTCAGGGGGTTACCCCGGAATTTCCCTGCTTTTGGCGTATACTTTGCCCATTGTGTTTCTGATCACATGGATCAAAAACAACAGGCAGCCATGGAGAAAACAGCTTTCCGCACTGGCCATCATCCTGCTGGTGCCGCTCAGCCTGTGTCTGATCAGCCTGCCGATGCTGCTTTCTGCGCTTGAACTGATACCCATGCTGGTCCGGACAGAGGGATTGGGAACAGAAGGGACACTCACTCAGTTGTTTGGGTCACTGTCGCCGGCCGGGTTGCTCAGTATGCTGTTCCCCTTTGCCCTGACAAGTGAGAACCTGCACTTCTGGCAAGAGGACACGACGGTCCTGAACACGTATTTTGGGATTCTTCCACTGGTTCTGGTGATCGCCAGCCTTAGCCACCCTGAGGCTTTGCGAAAAAACGGAGGCTATTTACTGGCCGGGTTGTTCTTCCTTCTTCTTAGCATGGCCACTTCCTTTCCGTTAAGGGAATGGGCAAACAACCTGTTACCCGGTCTAAGCCTTTTCAGGTTTCCGGCCACAGCGCGTATCTTCACCTTGTTGTTTTTTCTGATGGCCGCAGGCGTTATGGCCGATCAGATCTTTAAGGATCAGACAATCCGCAAGCGCTTTGTCACAGTGCTCATGGTGTTTACAGTCCTGTTGCTCATCACGTTGGTTTTGCTTCTTCCCCATGTGAGTTTTCCTACCATCAGCATGATCCCGGAAGGATTACCTGGCTTCCTCAGCCAGGGGAAGATAGTGGACAAAATCTGGGTTCAGGGAATCCTGCTTCTCATCTTGCTGGGATTGGCGATATTCACTATGCTGGACAAACGCCAGCGCGGAAGCCGGCTGTGGATGCTGGGATTGCTGTTGGTTATTGATATGGGGCTCTCTGTACGACTGAATTTCTATGCTACCGTTGCTGATCCCCTTCCCATCAAACCCGGCAATAAGGCCTTAAGAACCATGCCTTCAGGCTTCCCAATCCCTTCTCTCACCCAACCCATGCAGGAAGTTTCCGATGCCGCCTACCATCCGCTCATTCCTGGCTCATTTCGGAATACACCTCTTTTCTTTAAGATGCCCTCCCCTGAAGGATATAATCCATATGAGCTGAAAGCAATCAGAAATGCCCGGCAGTCGGGTGCATTCGAGGCGGCCATGCAATGGCCATTTGCCTTTGTCGAACAAAGTACAGCAGCAATTGATACGCTTGACTCATCTTCAATGCTATCGATTGTTTCATTTTCACCACATCACATCGTATTTGAGGCTCAATTGGAGAGCGCAGGACAATTAGTCTGCCTTCAGACGAAACACCCCAGGTGGAAAGTAAGTATCGATGACCAGGTTACTGAAACAGGCACAGCCTACGGTGCATTGATGGCTGTCAATATTCCAGCCGGGAACCACAAAATTAATCTGGATTATCATGCAGGGGATATTAACCTGGCATTCCTGGTTGCCTTCATAATCCTGGTGACCCTGGTCTTTATCCTGATCTACCTGCATTTCAAGGAGCTTTCCAAAACAGAAATACGATGGAAGATATGCGGCGCCGGCCTGTCCTTGACATTACTTACCGCGTTGATTATGTTTCAGTTACAACAAAGATCCCGGACGAAACACGCGGAAGACACCTATCAGATTATCAAACAGCATATCAGAGAGGATTCAACCCTTTACAAAGGATCATTGATTATTGAGAATACAGATCTCGCCGCTGCGCAGGAACCGGAAAGCTTGAACCCTCCTGTTCATATGCTTCGAATACATCATCCTAATGATGTGTTGCACCTGATCCGAGTGTTGATGAAATACCAGGAAGCCGATTATGTATTGTACCGTCAACATCATGTTCCTATCCTTCCGCAGGTCAGGGCAATATTACAGCAATCATTTCCATTTGTTTTCCTTGATAAGCAGGCAGGTAATGCCTGGTATTTCTATGCCGGGAAACACGAAGACAATCCCACATCCTCCTGGCCTGTCATCCTGCGGAAGAACCATCACAATATCCTGGACAGCCTGGGAAGCCTTCCATCAACAGTGCTGACCGCTTCAAGTCCTTACAGTCCCAGTCTGGCATGGGGGACAAAACATTTGAAAGGATTATCAGCTGAAAAGCTGCAGATATCCTTTAATATTCAGGCATCACCAGGCGCAGATCCCGGGCTGGTCGTGCAAACAGAAAAAGGGGGAGTGCTTCAGCACTGGCAGCGCGAGCCATTGAAACATTTAATCATGGGCAATGATACGATGGCGCCAGCTGTGGTCATCATTGACCTTAGAAGAATCCCCAAGGGCGCAGATTCCCTGAGGATGTACTTCTGGAACACCTCTGATCCGGAAGTCAGATTTGAAAAAATACGCTTCGACAGACTGAAATGAATATTTTCTGGCCCTGCTGACTTTGCAGGTAGGGTTCCGGAAAAGTTATTCCAGCACTACGACATCACGCCCAACCAGGCGTCCATCCTCTTTGGCTTCGATACGAAAGCGAACCTTGTCCCCTACCATCAGGTCATTGAAATCATAATCGACGAGGCTGGTATAGTGAAAGAAAACGTTGTTCGGCGGGAAATTGATGAAACCATACCCCTCCTTCAACGTCTTGATCGTGCTCTCTATCCGCTCCACGTTGAAATCTTCATCGGAAGAACCTTCTTCAAATGCATCAAAGGAGTCCGGCATATCCACCGCTTGCTTGGAGAAGACCTTTTCCTTGGTCCTCGGAACAAAGAGTTTGTTGATGATGGGATTGTTCTTGGAATCAGGATCATTGATCAATTCATGCATGGGTACCGGATAGGTCACCTCCGACAGTAATTCATGTGATGTCTTTGTGGTGTACTTACTCCCCTCCTGATCGGTGTATTCGAAATCCCATCCCAGCACCATTACCCTGGTTCCGAGCGTATTGAGTTTCCTGACGAGGGGAACAAAATCGCTGTCGGATGCAATAAGCACCATCACATCAAACCGCTTGTAAAAGGCCTGTTCAAATGCCTCCAGCGCAAGCCAGAGATCAATATCCCTGTCCTGCCATTTGCTGCTGGTCGACCGCACCGGAAGATAATGCGTTGTGACGCCTTGTGACATCAGAATATCATCGAAAGCCCGCTCATAGTAAAGCAGATCCCCGCGCTGGTTGGCCTCACCGGCACTCAACCTGCCCCTGAAATAATGCGCATCGACGATTGGACAAAAAGGCGGTGTGGTGCCAATGTCATTGGCCAGATAAGCCCTGATAAACTCATGTAATCCCTGTATGCTGATTCGTGTACGCCGTGGATGGGAATAGTTATAATAATTGCTGACATGCAAAAAGAAATTCCCATCATAAAAAACCCCTATGCGGGTCATCTGATAATGATTGTCATGCATAGCTCTCAAGGTTTGGCTTGAGATACCTAAAGAAAAACGGGTGAATCATCGTTTACAATAAAAGCCGGTCAGTTTGGTTGTACAGAATAGCGCAACCAGGCGCTGTAATGGATTGTCAACAGTATACCGGTTTCTTCTTCAGATATCTTTGGATTAGTAAATTAATTAGTTAGTTAATTATCAGTATTCTATTTCAATACCTTCCTACGGTGGCTATAAAACTAAAGGGGCTTCCTTCAGACAAATGTAGGGATAATTCGGAGTTTTGATACCTGATTTATAAAAAAAAAAGAACACGGGCAGACTCATGGTCATGCCCGAGTCCGTTGCCATCCAGATTACCTGATTCGTTGCAACCGGATCGTTTTATGCCATAATTGATCTTCCAACTTGTAACGTATGCGGACATAGTACATGCCTGAAGGCCAGTCTTTACCATCGAGCTGGATCTGATGCCGGCCCTCAGCAAGATATCCGGAAGAGGTTTGTAAGACCCGCGCTCCCAGGACGTCCATGACATCCATATCTATATATCCCGCTTTTGGTAAATAGAAATGTAATACGGCTTGATCCTGAAAAGGATTGGGAAACACCTCCATGCGGAAATCCCCTGCCCTGTTAACCAATGCTGGCAGCAATAGCTTTGCTCCAGGTAGAATATGGCCAGATTCATCCACGATTTCCTGATGCGATGCCTGGTAAGGACCTGTCGATTCGAAACTCTCCTTCATTCTGATTCTAAGCCAGAACAATGGTTGTCCTTGCAAAACTTGTGCTCCGTCTACATCAAACCACGCAATACGCACCTGACTTCCAAGTATCGCATAATGCAAGTGACCATTCATATCAACTCCCAAACGGACATCCTCCGGCACGATGCCAGCAGGAAGATCCAGCACCAGGGAGATGGCACCTGTCAGTACTGGCTGATTGATTACCAGGGGTATTTCAAATGATCCTGATGTTGCCACTTCCAGCTCACCTTCAACGCCAAGGAAGGTAACGCCGGCATTTTTGGATAAGGGAGTAAAACTACCATTCATATCGCCGGCGCACAGCACTTTATAGGTACCACTATGAAGCTGGTTACCAGCAAGAACGAAGGTATCGGCTTCCAGGATCCAGTTGCCTGCAGGGAATCCTTGTATCAATCCGCTAAATCGCTGGCCGATCAACAATCCGTCCGTACTGTTGACTGCATGATCCATGTTGACATCACCCGCCTGCAGCTTTATACCAGTTAATTGATCAAGCTGCACAAAGTGGCGCAGGGCGAGCAATGCATCTGTCGCATTCACACCGCCCCAGCCCCATTGCTGGCTGGAGGTACCACTGATCACATACGTCCCGGCCGGGATATTCGCCAGGAAGAACAAACCCTGTGCGCCCGTCTGGATCGTATCACTGTATTTGCTATCAAGCGAGGTCAGGATCACCTGGAAACCCGGAAGCGGCGTTTGCTGGGCATTGTCGTAAACCACCTGACCGCTCAGCGTATTGCCTAGCGGTAGTACCACCACCTCAGCCTGGTCCGTCGCAACACAACCCCGGCTATCGGTCACATGCAGGGTGTAGGTGGTAGTGGCAACGGGAGTGGCCGTGGGCCGCAACAACAATTTGTTGTTCAATGTCAGGGCCGGCGCCCACAGGTATTGCAGTGTTCCGTATCCCGTGGCTGTCGCCTGGCTGAAGGTATGGCTCCCTCCTATCACCACCTGGCCATCCGGTCCCGCATTCACCAAGGGAAGGGCATGTACCGTAACCTCACGACTGCCGGTTGTCGTACATCCGTTGCTGCCGGTCACCGTCACTACATATGTCGTCGTGGCTTGAGGACATACCTGTATCTGAGATCCGACTGCACCTGTACTCCACTGGAAGGCTACCCCGCCCCCAGCTGTCAGTGTCACGCAGGATCCGGCACATACCTGGGCGGTCGCCGGGCTGACTGTTACTACAGGCAGGGGTTTTGTATTTACCACCACCTGATCCTGGGCTGTGCAGCCATTTCCGCCAGTGGCCGTCACCGTATAGGTCGTCGTTACTACCGGACTCACCGTGATCGCGGCGGTATTGGAAGGACTGCCCCCACTCCACTGATAGGATATCCCGCCAGTAGCCGTTAATGTTACCGAACTCCCGGCGCAGATGGACACATCAGGCCCGGCATTCACCAGTGGAACGGGCAGTGTCACCACCTGGAAGCTGCTCGTCTTGCTACACTGCACTGCATTGGTCACCGTCACGGTATAGGTCGTGGTCTGCTGCGGGCATACCTGTACTGTGGACCCGCTACCCAGTCCATGTGACCAGGCATAACTTACGCCTACCGGGGCTGTCAGACTCACACAACTTCCCGGGCATAGCTCCTGACTGCCCTGGATCACATCCGGAACAGGCTTTACTGTCACGAGTACATCATCCGTATCCTGGCAGCCATGAGCATCCGTCACCGTAACTGCGAAGATCATCGTAACGGGCGGACATACCAGCAGTCCCTGGGTCGGCACCAGCGTGCTCCAGAGGTATTGAACCCCGCCGGTGGCCATTAGCTGAACGCATTCATCGCGGCAGATCACCCGGTCGGGGCCGGCATCCGCCACCGGTAAGGCATGAACCGTCATCGACGTTGTGGCTGCATCGGTGCAACCATTGCCATCGGTATAGGTGTATGTAAGCTGATAAACACCCGGTATTAAACCGGAAGGATCAAACTGCCCGGCACTCACACCCTGTCCGCTCCAGGTGCCCCCGGCAGGACTGCCGCCGCTTAATAGCATCGGAGGTGCATCCGCACATATTTCAAATGCCGATGCAATGCTCACCTGGGGAAGCGGAACCACGGTAACCATGCCATTTAGGGTAACCTGACATCCATTACCATCCTTATAGCTGTATGATACGGGATGCTGTCCTAAACCTGCAGCGCTGACATCAAACTTACCCATGCTCACATAAATGCCGCTATAAGTGCCGCCTGCCGGACTTCCCGAGAAAAGGTTAACCAGTCCTGCATTGATACAAAACACCATGGGAGGCAGGCTAACTGCTGGCACGGGATTAACCTGTATTTGATCCGAAGCACTTGACAAACAGTTATTTGCATTTCTATATGAATATGTGATCTGATAGGGGCCAGGTGCCAGCAAAGCCGGGTAGAAATTATTATTGTTCACCCCCGGTCCACTGTAGGTTCCACCCACAGGCCATCCTCCGGTGAGTTTGACACCGGCTGCGTTTTGACAAATCTCACTGAACGGCAGGGTCAGACCAACATTGGTGTAAGGGTATACATTCCATGTAGCCAATGTCTGATATGCCGTCGGAATACCACTGATGCAATTTCCACGCATCCCTTCAATGATCACCACAGCAGGGCCTGCGACAGAAATAATCTGACCGGGTGTATATGGCTGCCATGTCTGACCAGTATCGATGCTGAAACGGAAAGTATCTGAACAGCCAACACCCCCATCACCTGGCAGGAATGTAGCACTTAGGTCGTCAAATTCACACACATCGGCAACATCAGGGATTTTGGTCGATAACGTTGGGGCAACAGGGGGTGCATTGACGACCCAACTGGCAAGCGTAGTAAACTGTGTGCCTTGGCATCCGGTCCCTGCATCACAACCTGCCCTCGCCCCTTGTATCAGTACTACTGTTGATCCCGTTGTGTTGATTTCCACACCGGGCATATAACCAAACCATGCATTCCCATTGTTAATGCTGTATCGGAAGGTATCGGCACAACCAATCCCACCCGAACCCGGATTGAAAGTGGCCTTGACATCCACCCCTTCGCTGGCGACCAGCAGATCTGGATCCTTTAAGAGTAAGACTGGACCAACCGGCTGAGGATGAACACGCCAGAAAGCTAATTCGGTGTAGGACGCAGGGGTACATCCAGCATCAGTCGTGCAACCCATTCTTCCTCCCTGTATCATCAGGCTGGGAATCCCCAATGTAGGAAGCGCCTGTCCCGGTGTGTAGGGATTCCATGAAGCACCGCTGTCGACACTATAACGGAAGCTATCCGAACAGCCTACACCACCGGATCCGGGTAAAAATGTTGCACTCACGCCTTGCCCCTCACACACATCCATAAGATCAGGACTTTTCACTGATAATGCAGGACGGGTTGGGTGAGCATTGATGCTCCATTGCGCCAGGTTAACCCAGGCGGTCCCGGTACAACCGGTCTGGGCATCGCATTGATGCCGCATACCCTGGATGATGACCATGGTTCCGCCGTTCGTGTTAATTGTGCTGCCTGAGGTGTAAGTTGCCCAGTTCAGCCCATTATTTATCGTGACCCTGAAGGTATCCGTGCAACCAATCCCACCAGTTCCGGCACTTAGGGTTGCACTAACGTCCTGACCTTCGCAGACGGCGGTCAGATTGGGGGACTTACTGACCACAGAAGGCGCTGAAGGCTGATTATAAGCCGTCCATGTTGCCAGAGTTGCATAGGTTGTACCTGTGCAACCAGAACCATTTGTGCATCCTGCTCTCCTGCCCTGTATCAGAATGATCGTCGCATTGGAGGTGTTGATGAGGTTGCCCGGTGCGTAGTCAGCCCAACTTACGCCATTGTTCACACTAAATCTGTAGGCATCGCTGCAGCCAACGCCACCTGTCCCGGCATTGAAGAGGGCACTGACCTGTTGACCCTGACATATACCTGGAAGATCAGGCGTCTTACTTAACAATGAAGGGCCAGCGGGTTGGGCGAAAACCTGGATGGTGAGCTGGCCGCAGACTCCATTCGCTGCACACCCACCCTCTCCTCTGACAAAATAGGTTGTCGTGGCGCCAGGTGTTATACTGAGCGAGGTTCCTGTACCCAGGGGCGTGCCGCCACAACTATCGGCATACCACACCCACTGTGCAGCGCTGTTTAACTGACCCGACTGAACCTGAATAAGGACGCTTCCGCCTGTGCACAAACTGGTTTGAGGGGCATTAAGTACAGGTACCTCCGGATTCACACAGGCTTCTCCGGCCTGGAAATCACTGAAACTGGTTTCATTTGTTATTTCTATTGATGTTGCGGTCCTGGTACCCAAGGTTGTAGCATTCCAGCTTGCACCATTCCATTTTTTCAACTGGAAATGCAGGGGTTGGGCACCTGCATCAAGGTCGTTGCTGCCATAGAAAAAGGTAGCATTATAAGAAGCAAACCCAATCCCATAGTGGTCATTCATCTGCCAGTAGCGATTGGCTGTTTTTTGGGTATCCAAACCTGAACCACCAATATTGGGATGATCCATACCGATGGTGCTAACCGCCACTGTACCACTAACGGTTACGCCTGTAAAGGATAAAGAAACAGGCGCATATGCACTGCTATCCCCGATGCAGTAATTTAACGTAGGGTTCCCTAAGGGCACAGCCCTGTTAAGGGTGCCCTGTACGTAGGTGGCGCTGCTGCAGTTTACCAGATCAGCCTGTATTCCGAGCGTCACTTCGTAGGTATTGGTGATGATCTTTCCTGCACGGAGATCAAGGGTTTCGTAAACGATGGCATGCGTACCCAATTGAACACCCATCATATTATCTACGACCAGATTATCGAATATTGCGGGTCCAACGCCACCGACATTCTGGACGGCATTGCCCGAAAAGCATACCTTGCCTGGTCCGACTACCAAAGAACCAAAAGTAAAATCGGCAGTATGCCAGTCACCACTAACAAATAAGGTATCTCCTGCGTTAATAGTCAGGACGCCTCCCGTTGCGAACGCTATGCTTCGAATCCAGGCACGATGATCCAGGGTTGCTGATCCCTCCATGATGACATGGGTGACCGACCCGGGAATGCCATTGCTCCAATGGGCCGTGTCACTCCAGCTTCCCGTCCCCGTGAAGATACTGGTATCTGGAATGGGTTCGGCATGTCCCATCAGGACCAGGTCTTCATCAGCCTGAAACTGATTCAGATACCAGGTTCCTGTTGATGCCGAAGCACCATAGCTAAGCAGGCGAAAATGAATACTGGTCCCATTTTCAACCCGTTGCATTGTTGACAGACTGGTCAGGTCTATCGCCGTTTGCGGATTTCCAGTGGCCGATGTGACACTTCCCCACGTAATCTCGCTGCCAAGGTCCGTGTATTGGATCCCGTCAAGGCTGTATTGCCATTGGCCTGTCGAGGCACCTGTCGATGAGCGTCTGATGTTATAAGGATCGATGGATGAAAGTGATATCCGATATCCTGGCTTCGCGGAAAGGCTGAAAGTGGTGAACTTACCACCGGAGATCGCGGCCGCTGCATCCGCAACATTCCAGGCCACTCCCCCCCATGCGTTTAAGGCGGCTGAGCCTGTTGTTCCGACACCACTGCCCCTGGTAAGTCCGATCGCCGCTACGTCTGAATGCAAAAAGGTTGGATTAAAAGGAGATGGACCGTAAGAAGTGAGGCCATTGAAATCCCATCCGGCCAGCATGACAGGCAGTGGCCCGCTTGGCGGTAAGGCATCCGTACTGGCATTGGCCTCGGTTCCGGATGAATAGAAGCCGGAGGCATCGACCGACCAGGCCTTATAATAAACTGTTTGCGAGGGAGAAAGACCTGAATGTGGTGTTAACCCAGCTGCATTTCCAGCGTAATGCACCGTACCACCACCGGAAATCGCATTACCTGCCGTGTAATTCCCGGACGGGGTACCAAATGAATTCGTGCTGTTAAAGGCAACCAGAATATCGTTTCCATTCGTATTGGCACTGGCCGTGAGATCGATCTGGTAACTGCCGTTCGCAGTGGTAGTGAAGGTAACAGGATTATCAGGCGCGGTTCCGGTGCCACTCACGGCCACCAGCTTGTCGGAGGCCCCAGAACTGCTATGGATGATTTGTCCTGAATAAGCAGCCACCGCAACCGGCGCAAAACGAAGGTAAACCGTACCCCCGCCAGCAGGTAATGTAATCGAATCGGAGTATGCACCTCCGGCACTCAGGGCCACCTGGAAGCCATCAGGTGCCTTCACGCCAATGCCCTGGACCAGGTTGCTGCCCGAGACAGGGTATTGTCGAATAGCCGATGTGGTATTAACAGTCTGGTTTCCGAAGTTAAAACTTGTATCAACTGTAATCACAGGAGAAGCGCCAGCTGCTGTGGCCACGACACGCACATCATCGATGGCCATGTGGTGATCCTCTCCCGAATCATTCGGATCGACCCAGCGCAGCATTATCTCATGCCCGGCAGGAAGGGATACCACCAATTTGATGGTAATACCCCCGGTTCGGTTGGCAGGTGCATTCCCATCCAACACTGCCGTACCATTCCCGGTAATGGGACTCGTGAATAATGAAGTGGTGGTGGTCCATGTCCCTGAAATCAGATCTGTCACCGTGCTACCCGTTTGGTAGGATAAGGTCATACTCTGCGCTGTAGGATTGTTATTTCTCCGCCATTGCTCACCACTCCACGTCACGGTCAGGGTATCGATGGTCCCTCCGGTATTATTCAAAAGCCTCCAGCCAACAAAACCGCTACCGGGATTACCGGTGTAACTGTTAGTAGCAGTGAACCCCAAAGCCCGGTCTGTCAATGGATTGGTTCCGGCTACACCGAATGCATAGAGGCCTGCAGTGGTCGTAGATCCTGTGTTCGCACCATAGGATGTGATGGATGCTGTACTTGTCGTCCTGGCATACCAGCCTGTCAGTGTGCTGTTGTTTGTCCAGGTGCCACTGCTAAGGGTATTGAAATCCTGCGTGATTTCTGTTCCAAGGCTCGCGATCGAAGACTGCCCTTTGAGTGTCAACACCGCCATACCGCATAAAAGCAGGATGCTCCATGTTCTTTTGTGTCCCAACCTTCTCATATTAAACTGTATTAAGTCAACATATTAGTCTATCAAACATTATAACAACCATCCTTAACAAGAAAATGTTACTCACAACCCATTCATCATCAGCATACTAATTACAAGCAATAATCAACAGCTCCTCTGCCTTTAATATAAAAGGCATTATATTTTCTTCAGAAAGATTATTATTTTCAACTATCAGCTCCCGTGTAAATATAACGCAGGGCGTTAACACTAACCAATATGGCGTGCAACTTAATCTTAATTTAAAATCGTTCTGAACACAAAAAGGGAATATCAACCTATGGGTATTCACGCCAGGCTGATTATTTCCGGGCTTTCACCAGCGGGAATAGATCTGACATCCAGGGCTCAACGTCGGCAGGAACTATCTGCATACACTTGATTCACACCCATTTCCATCCCTGACCCTGACCTGATACAATCCGGGAGTCAGGTTTTGCACAGTAAAGGGTGAGGCGCCTGTATAGGGATAGGTAAGTCCATTATCGATGGAATAAGAATACGGAGCCAATCCGCCAGTCACATTGATCTGAATGGTCCCATTGGCAGCACTATAGCATGGGATCTGCGTAGCTGAATACGTAGCAGTGGGTGTTTCATAAACCGTCAGCACAACCGGTGTTGTGGTAATCGACGTACCACAATCGCGCGTCAGGACAACCCTGTATGCATAACCATCCAGTGAAACAGAAGAAGCATAAATGGACAATTGTGGCAAGGAAACCCCTAAATAGCTGCCGCCGTCAGTGAGGCTCACAAAGGGACCACCCGGACCAGACACACTCTCCTGCCACTCATACTGCCATAACTGACTTCCTGATCCTGTTGCCTCAACAGTAAAACGTGCTATTTCGCCCTCACAAACCTCTGCAGGCTGCGGGTCCAGGGTAATGACGGGAGGAGGACAATAGGATCCTAACCCGAAGCCACTCAGGCTCGATTGTGTGAAGGCAGTATAAAGAGTGCCATTGACAATAGCAGGTAACAGACTCAGCGGATCGCTGCCATCTTTCAGAATAACAGGCTCAGCAGCAGGGTCCGGAACATACCCTGTTCCATCCAGCGTGATGTCATACACAAAATAGCCTGCTCCTGCCTGACTGACCTCCCAGTAGCGGTCCACATAAAGCGTCGTATAAGGAGGAAGGTTACCCGCAAGCATGGATTCAAATTGCTCAGCTGTAACAACAGAAGGCTGATCGATGAAGGAATAGTTGAATATCAATGGTCTGTAAACGCCGCCTTTCCCAATAGGAAATGTTCGTAGACCTGTGGTGATGTATTCCCAGGCCAACCTGCCGTTTATATGCGAATTCACCGATCCGCCGTTGATAGTTCCTGTGCTTAGCATGGTCAGCGTGTTGCCACCTGTCGTGACCAGTCCGTCTGTTAAGGCCAGCAACTGTTGAACAAAAATGCTATTGTTCAGAATGATCCCATTGGCATTGTCAATGTCGAGACGATAGAAAGTTGTTGGGTTGATCCCGCCAAGTGTCTGAGAGAGCACCCCGCCCAACCGCCAGCTTGCCGTTGATGGGATGTAAGTTCCGTCATTTATCCAGTTACCATAAAGGCTATGCAGATAGCTTCCACCATTGAAGTTATCTGTAATGCTCAGGTTGCCAGCCACTGTCATAGCCATCATCGCTGTTTTGGTGCCGGATCCACTAAATAGCAGGTTATGAAAATTCCCACCCTGAACCTGGCCATTCTCTGATCCGAAGAATTCAACCGTCGCCGTTCCGGGAAGAAAGGTTCCATTGTTGACCCAGTTTCTACCAACAAGGATGTTAAGGTTATTGGATTCAAGCGTTCCTCCGATCAGGACATCATGGTTGACCTGCAGGGCATTGTTTTCCAATCGCAGGACCGGATTATTGAATGCATTGACAACGAGATCATATACAGGCGCGGTGGCATCGATGCGAAAAACCTGGGAAGCCGGTGTGAGGGCATTCCCAAACCTCACCACACCTCCGGTCACAAGATGGGTGGCAGCCCGGTTCAGAAAATCCACAGCATTGGAAGTAGGACGTTGCAGAATGATCTCACCCCCGCTCATGGTGAAGCTGGAACCTGTCTCCCCAATATCGAAACCTGCGACGCTTGCACTTTCTGATGCAACCGTGACAAGATTCACGACGCCTCCGCTCTGTACATAGGTAGTTGTCGATCCCACTGGTAACAATTCCTCCCTGCTGATACGTGCTGCAATATTCATAATACCCCCTTCGATGAGGATGCTTGAACCGGTGAAATAGCGCAAGGAGTTACCAGGACTGTTGCCAATGTTTAAGACTCCGGAGGTATGTCTGAATAAACCATATATAAACCATGAGAAATTATCCCCCAGTACTGTACCTCCATTGTTCCAGAAGCATCCATTCACTGGAATGGTTGCCTGAGGCCCGCTCCAGAAGGGAGCTATAACGGAAGGGTGGGTCAGCTTAAAAGTTCCGCTCGTTATAATGAGAGAATTGGCAACTGTTGCATTGATGCTGATGGGTCCTGTTACTTCCAGCACCCTGTCGATGCTTCCTTTCATCACTTCTAGCCCATAAAAACCAGAGGTGGCGCTTCCCCCGATGATCTGATCCGCTGCATTATTCGCAAAGACAATATTCGACGTTCCGGGTGTGAATGTCCCATTGTTAATCCAGTCACCATTGATTGTATGCTCGAACGAGCCCGCCTGGAAATGCCCGCTGATGGTCAGGCTTCCACCTATCAGCAATGCACCTGTGGCCGTCTTTATGCCACTTCCCTGAATATTGAGATGATGAAATACCTCCGGACCAAAGGTCACAGGATTGCTGCCATTAAAGGTCACTGTTGCAGTGCCCGGCACGAAGGTCCCGTTGTTGGTCCAGCTCCCCCCCAGTGTCAGGTCCTGGTTGTTGGCATCAAGGCTACCTTGTTGAATAAACAGATTACCGCTGATCACGGTGGAAGCGGTCAGGCTGACTGTATTTCCCGGGTTATTGATAGTCAGGTTGCCAGGGATGTTCTGGCTGAGCCCTGTACCTGTCAATTGATTAGCTGTACCATTATACAAATAATTTGCCCCTGAAGCGAATGTTCTGGTACCGGTGACCTGAATATGGCCAGATGCTCCGGCAACAGCGATACCATTTGGTGAGCCGATGCGCATTTCAGCACCCCCTGCCAGGGTAAAGGAACCGGCGCCATCGATGACTGCGGCAGGGGCCATGGAGAGGGTTCCCTGCACCAGCAGGGATGAGCCTGCCGTCAGTGTGAGCGCCTGTCCATCAGCAAGATCCAGGGTGCTGCCGCTTTCGACCACCACATCCCCTTCATACGTCAGGGTAGCAGGAAATACCACCACATGTCCTGTGCGTATGGTTACATTGGGACTGGCGCAGTCATTCATACCCTGCCCGGGATAGGATGTAGCTGGGATCCATGCGGTTCCATTGTATTGCTCCCAGGTAGCAGTAGCATTCCAGGGGCCACTGCCGGCACTTCTGAATTGTTGCAAAGCAGGATGTTGCGTAATGACATTGGAATTCCCACTGGTGCTTGTCGGGCTGACTGCCCTCACCCTGTAGTAATATGCGGTACTGCATGGCGTCACACCGGTCACGATCTGCGAGAGCCCGTTAACAATTAAGTCTTGATAACCAGGAAGATAAGAGGGCGAAAGAACGCCATAGTCAATAGAAATATCATCAAGAGCCAGATTCCCAACGCTCTTTGTATAGGTAAAGCGGAAACGGATGAGGTTTCCGGGCAAAGCAGGCGTAGATGCAGCGTTATATGTAATAACCGTTCCGGTTGTCGGTAAACTATTGGTAATGGTATGTACCGTCACCCAGTTTGAGCCATCATAGCCTTCCACCAATAGTGCACTTGTCGCATTCGTCCCCTGGCCCTTGATCCAGAAGCTGAGAGATGTGGCAGGTCCGGAAAGGCTGGGGGTTTCAACACTTTCTCCGGAATTGTCCAGACTCAGAGAGGGTGGGTTTTGTCCATAATTCGTGAGTGAATTATATGTACTGTTAATGCCTATGAATGTCCATCCCGGCGGTGGTGTTGTTCCTCCATCGAAGCCCTCCGTCAAAGACAAGGGCGAGCTGCTCCCGAAAGTCGGAGAATCACTGACGTCCAGCCGGTAGGATGAGGCTCCGGGTACGCTGCTCCAATTGGCCGTGAAGGATGTCGAATTGGCCACAGTCGGGCTGGTCGCTACCGGGGCTGGAAGCGTGGTAACATCGCCGCTGCATGTGACCGTGACTGCCGGAGCCCCTCCACCTGCATTATTAATGATCTCGCTCGCGCTGTAGCCCTCTGTATAACCCGCCTTCAGCCGCACATAAACAGGTGTATTGCTGAGGCTGCCGGAAGCATAAGGTATGAGTGTAGAGGGGCCAAAAGTGCTATTATCAGCAGATACCTCAAAACTGGCGGATCCTGTTACGGTCAGATTCCCACTGGCAGGGATCAGTCCACCCCCACTGATCTGATAGGACTGCGATAATGAAGGACCGGAACCTTCCGGATATGTGAAGCCTGTCAGGGTATTCGGATTGACACTGATATTGGGACCACTCCCAATCGCTGCAGGTACGGTATTGTAAACCACCACATCATCGACAAAAACATTGGCAATATTCAGGGTACTGCTTATCCCAATAAAGGTATTACTTGTGATGGATGTATTATTGGCAATAAGTGCCTTCGAAAGGTCATCGCCTATCAGGACACCATTGACATAGAAATCGAAGGTATTGATGGCCACCGACATCGGATTGCCATTATAGGTGTAATTGATTGTCCCGGAAGCCTGGTTGTTACCAACGATCTCCATGGTATAGATGGTAGCCTGGCTTAAAGTTGTCAGCGTCAATCCCGTTGTATTCCAACTACCCCCGGCCCGGTTCTGCAGGGTAACATTTCCGGATCCATTAAACGTAAACCTAATTCCCGTAAAAACCTGGGCTCCAGCGAAATCGTTGGCATCCGAATATATGGCACCGGCGCCCTGGTAATAAGACCAGCTTCCACTATTTGCTGTGCTCCCGGCAGCAGCATCACCAAAAAGGACTTTAAAAGATGTGTAAAACTGGGTATTCCCTGAATAACCCACCATTGGCGAGAACTTGGTAACTGAGCCTGTAGATGATGCAACGGCACGGACATAGGCGCCGGCTGTTCCAAGCGGATTTGTGGCTGTAGCAAGGTTTACCGGTGCTGCAGGAGCTACGGCGCCGGCCCTGGCCCAGGTCGTTCCGGAAGTGGGATTTGGAATAAATGCTGTCGTACCTGTCTGACTGGTGTGCGAACCCGTGGAGGTTCCAAAATTCTGTACCGAAGTTTGCGCTGCAGCCAGTATGACACAAGAGAACGCCGCTACAATCATATAAATACGTCGATACTCACGGCTTGAACTGATCGTGAATTGTTTTAATGCTTTCATATTCTCCAGGGGGCTCCTTCCCCTCGTTTCGTTCTATGGCAACAAATTCCGAACTGTTAACTTAACAGTCTTTATACCAATATCATCGCCAAATTTACAAGTATTATTAATATCTTATATTAACAATCTGTTAACACTTATAAAAAACCAACAGGGAGCAGGTGGCATCAATAACTAAACAGGGCGACCTGCTGAAGGTCGCCCTGTTGTCATGCTTAAATCAGTAAGTGAAATCTATTTTAGCCGGACCACTTTGACATATTGTGTCAATGGATCTGACGGGCTATCATACTGCCAACGAATAAGATAAGTGCCTGCCGGAAGGGCCGACATATCCACAACATGGTTATGCTCACCTGCCGTTCTGAAGCCATCGGTGATGTTGATTACGGCTTCCCCAAGCAAATTGAGCAAATCAACCCGCAACTGACCATCATAAGGCAAATAGAATGAGAGATTTGAAAGATCTCGCATGGGATTGGGATATACCTGTACGTTCAATACATCCTTCATATTCAGCAACTTCAGAGCTGGAATATCCACTACAGCCTGCTGCATTACCCTACCTTCCTGGTCAGTGATTTCAGCCTCATTACCCAGCCCAAAACGGAGCATGCCCGGCTGTGAATGTGTCCTGAGGTCTAGATAGATGACAGGTTCCTGCTCGGTAACATAGTGACCCGAAGGATTAAACCAGGCAAGCACAAACTTACCATCCTTCATCCCAGATGACAGATATCCACCGACACCCGGGGCCAGTTCAGCACCCTGAATGTCGATGCCGGTTGGCACGATCAATTCCAAGGATATTGCACCAATAAAGCCATCCGAGTTTAGGCTGAGCGGAACGCGGATCTCACTACCAGCATTCAGACTCACTTCCGTCGAACTAAGGAGGCCATTGACAGGTGCTGCTTTGAGGAACGGATTATAACTTCCGTTGACATCTCCAACGCATAAGACACTAAACTGCTTACTGAACAGGGTCCCACCGCTCAGGACGATGGTATCCGGTGCCATGACCCAGTTGCCACGGATAAACGACTGTATAATCCCACTGAAACGTTGTGCAATCAGCAGTGCATCGCTGGAGTTTACCTGCTGACTTGAATTGACATCCCCGGCCAGCAGGCGTACCAACATCAACGTATCCAGCTCCACAAAATGCCGCATGGAGAACAGGGCATCAGTGGCATTCACGCCTCCCCAGCCCCAGTTCTGATCAGTGGTCCCACTGATCACATAATTCCCATCGGGGATATTATTCAGATAGAACATTCCCTTGGAACCGGCCACGATGGTGTCTGCGGCCTTGCTCGACAAGGAGGTTACAATGATTTTGAAGCCTGGCATGGGGGTCTGGCTGGAATTATCATATACGACCTGCCCTGCCACTGTATTACCTACAGGTAATACATCGATGAGCACCTGATCGGATCCTTTACATCCCTTGCTATCCGTAACGAGCAAGGTATAGTTTGTGCTGGCGTAAGGACTGGCAGCCGGATGCAGCAATGCCGGATTATCCAGCGTGACTGCAGGACTCCAGGCATATTGCAAAGCTCCTGTGCCACTGGCCGTGGCTAGGTCAAGAACATAAGATCCACCAGCAAAGACGCTGGTATCTTTTCCGGCATAAACCACTGGCAATGGATTGACATTCACCTGAATCTGACCTGTACCGGTACATCCCTTGTTATCCGTAACGCTGACAGTATAAGTCTGAGTAAGCGTCGGGCATACGCTGACCTGCGCGCCGGAAGGCCCATGTGCCCAATTATACAGGATACCTCCACTGGCCGTCAACGTAATACACGAGCCGGCGCATACCTCCGGACTTGCCGGGCTGAAACCGATTACCGGCAGGGGATTTACATTCACGACAACCTGATCTGTTGCAGTACAGCCATTTAAGGCTGTTCCCGTAACCGTATAGGTAGTCTGAGTAACAGGTGTGACGGTAATCTGGGCTGTTGTCGCCCCTGTGCTCCATTCATAGGTTGTGGCTCCCGTCGCAAGCAGAATCGCCGGCTGTCCGGCACAGATGGTCTTATCTGAACCGGCAAATACCTCCGGCAAAGGCTTAACACTGACCTGATAGGTGCTCACTGTGGCACATCCGAATTCATTGGTAACCGTAACGATGTAGGCGCTATTGCTGATCGGGCAGACCTCGTTGGTTTTTGTTGTTTCACCGGTTGACCAGATGAAGCTGGTTCCCAGGGGTGCAACGAGATCAATACAATCTCCGGAACAAACCACATGCTGCTCATTGACAACAGCCGGCACCGGATAAACCGTGATCGTGATATCGTCTGTGTCCTGGCAACCATGCTGATCGGTGACAGTCACAATATAGGTGGTAGTGACGACTGGACAAACCTGCTGGCTGCTTGTATTGACACCGTTACTCCAGGCATATTGCAAGCCTCCGCTTGCGCTCAGTTGGAAGCACTGGCCGAGGCATATCTCGTCATCCTGCCCCGCATCTGCAACAGGTAGCGAATGAATCGTCATGGTGGCTGTATCTAAGCTTGTACAACCATTGGTATCTGTATAGGTATAGGTCAGGAGATAATTCCCTGCAGCCAGTGTAGCCGGGTCGAAAGCATTTCCTGAGATCCCTGTTCCGGTCCAGGTTCCGCCAACGGGTGTTGCGCCGGCTAGGGTGAGGGGCGGTGCATCCATGCAAATTTCATAGGGAGCAGCGATATCCACCAGTGGCAGGGGATGAACTATAAGCGTACGAATAGCCGTACCGACACAACCCATTCCATCCTCCCACCTATAAGTGATCGTATAACTGCCAGGACCGGCAGCCGCAGTATTGAAGACACCTGCACTCACATGCGGACCACTGAAAGTGCCACCGGCAGGATATCCCCCGCTCAGTGTCAGGCTAGGCGCATCGGCGCACAGGTCCGCAATGGCAGCCAGGGTCACGACAGGAACAGAATCAACGATGACCTGATCCGTGGCTGGTTTGGAACACTGGTTGGTATCCGTGTAAGTATATGTGATGGTGATGGCACCAGGAACCACAAGTGCCGGATAGAAATTACCATTAAATACACCGTTGCCACTGTACAAGCCACCTGCAGGGGTACCACCGCTCAGCTTAACGCCTGTCTCATTGTTGCATATCCGTGTCCAGGGAATATTCAAACCCACAACCGGGAGATCATGTACGATAATAGTAAGATAGTAGATACTTTCCGGGTTGGTCACAACACAGCCATTATCATCCTCAATACTGGTTACTTCAACGAAATATTCTCCGGGTGCAAGTGCATTGCTGCTGAAGAGTACCTGGCCCGCAGCAGTGATGCTGACAGCGCTTTGGCTCAACGTAGCATCTGGTGTGAGGGAGCCGTCGATGTATACACTGTAGTCGATGGTCAATGGTAGCGTTCCAGCACCTCCCAGAAACTGCTCGAAGGCCAGGGTGATGGTATCTCCGTCGCAGAATTCCTGTGAATGGCCACTTCCAAAGGCGCTGCCATTCAATGCGAAGAGGGGTGCTGGAATCGGATTGACCGTGATGGTGAGGAAATACACATTCTCTGGATCGGTGACAGAACAGCCATTGCTGTCGACGATGCTCGTCACTTCGATGAAGTACTCCCCTGCAGCAAGGCTGCTGCTATTAAATAATTCCTGATCAACAGCGGTAATGCTGACACCCGTCTGACTCAATGTGGCATCCGGGGTAGCGGAGCCATCGATATAGACGTCATAGTCGATGGTCAGCGGAAGTGTACCGGCACCTCCCAGTAACTGGTCAAAGGTGAGGGTGATATTTTCACCGTAACAGAATTCTTCCCCATAACCACTTCCGAAAGTATTACCATTCAATGCGAAGATGGGTGCCGGTGTTGGGTGGATTGTGATCGTTAGATAATAAACGCTTTCGGGATTCGTCACAGAACAACCATTGCTATCCACGATGCTTGTCACTTCGATGAAGTATTCTCCGGGAGCAAGGGCAGGGCTGTTGAAAAGCTCCTGTCCTATCGCTGCGATGCTGACACCAGCCTGGCTCAATGTGGCATCTGGTGTAAGGGAGCCATCGATATAGACATCGTAGTCAATGGTGAGTGGCAGCGTACCGGCACCCCCAAGGAACTTGTCGAAGGCCAGGATGACCGTATCCCCGTTGCAGAATTCCTGTGTGTGGCCACTACCAAAGGTACTGCCATTGAGCGCGAATACAGGTAATGGTATGGGATGTATGGTAAGGGTAACCTTGGTGCGGTTCATACTCATACAACCATGGAGATTATCCTGAGAGGATGCCCACAACTCATAGGTACCTGGATTAGTGCCAGTTGGGCCTGTCAACACAGTAACAAACCCGGTTTCTGATGTATACCATACGACACTAGATCCGGCGGGAGGAGTCGCACCAGCAGTTTTCTCTGTTCCGTCATAACAATAGGACTGACTGTTTGCAGTGGGAGCTGCCGGCATCGTATTAAAAGTCACCTCTATGTCGATGGAATTGGATTCACATCCGTTCTCGTCCAATATACTACCAGTATAGGTATATGTGGCCTGAGGGTAGTCACCCGGTAAAGTAAGGATAGGTTCACCACCGTATAAAAAATGATGTAATCCATCTACCAGAATCGTATCTGTGCCATTATCTTTCAAATAGAAAAAGGGCTTATCTCCATTAATGATTTCCCACATATACCCTTGCCAACCTGAGGCTACAGAATCAACGCCCTTACCTGACCAATAAGCGTAGAAAGAAGATGAATCACTGATTTCGGACAGATAGAAGGGATTAAGGCTATCCTGCATAAGGGAACCTGTCAGGTTAAGTGAAAGACTATGAACACCAAGCTCATAACTAACAGGCAATGATGAATCTAGGCATAACTCAAAGCCACCCGCAAGATCGCCACCTGCATCATCCCATGTGGAACCATCGTAATATTCGAGTGTAACATCATATAGAGAAGGAATGGTATTGAAGGTTACAATTATGTCAAACAAATCCGAACTGCAGCCATTCTCCCCCACAAGGGTTCCGGAATAAGTATAGGTGGCTTGCGGATAATCACCAGGTACCGTAAGAATGGGTTCTCCACCATATAAGAGGTAGTGCAAACCATCAACAAGGATGATATCATTACCGTTATCCTTTACATAGAAAAAGGGTTGATTTCCACTGATGATATCCCACATCTGTCCTTGCCAACCAGAGGCAACGGAATCGACACCTTTATTGGCCCAGTATGCAAAAAATGAAGTGGTATCATCAATATGGGTAAGGTAGAACGGGTTGAGAACACCCTGCATCAGGTTTCCTGTCGGATTGAGAGTCAAATTATCGACACCAAGCTGATAACTTGCAGGCAAATCAGGATCTATGCAAATATCAAACCCAGCTGTCAGATCACCGTTGGCATCAAACCATTGGTTGCCGTCTTCAGAATATTGCAGATCAACGCTGGCAAGTTCCAATACTCCTGTCAACCATTTCTGTAACAGGTAACATTCTACGTCCTTTCTGTCAGATTCCGACAATACAGTGTCAAATACAAGAATCTCAGCGATGTCTCCATCAAGAAATTGAGTTTTGTGCTCGTTGGAACCAATATTCAGACCGTTCAGACTTTCACTTCCTGCATTGACATTGTTGAGGCGCTGGGATTGATTTATCCACAATGACGAACCAGTAGGAGCATTGAACACTGCTGTTATCAGGGCAAAATTCGTTGTTGCAGCACCTCCGTTCTGTCCTGTTCCTGCAAAAATCCTGTATAATCCATTCCTTACCAACACATTATGTCTGTTACTGGTGTTGGTACCAGCAATGAAGGGTTCATCACCTGAACCCAAATTATTCGTCTTACCAATGATAAAGACCGTATTCGGCTGACTTGAAATAAAAGCACCAGTGCCGGTCGACATAAACTCATTGACGCCATCAAATCTTACTACTGGTTTTCCGTTGAGGGCATTGAGGACGACAGTGGGCTGTAACCCAGAGCTGTCCTGGGTGGCATCATGACCATTACCTGAAGCGTCTGCCCATGTATTGATTGGACCTGCAGTGGACAGGTCATCAGCTTTAAGTTGTACGATCAGGTTACCCACCGGGGGAAGGGTCTGCGCCGAGAGTTGTGATACCAGCACAAACACTGCCAAGATTAATAATACAAGCTTCTTCATAGTTAATATAGGTTGGTTCTCGTTATTACCTTCTACATCAATAACCTTACTACGCATTGATAAGGAAAAGGTTATCTTCTTTTCGAAAAGAATACGGCGCTCATGCTGAATTTCTGCAGTGATCGCCATTACAGGGCTTATCATTCAATACACCTGGGATACAAGTCTTCTTTGTAAACAAAAGCCATGCAAATTTACATAATCACTCTCTCAAAACCCTTCCAAAGATAATATCTTATCACATCGTGAAATTTGGTTGAGTCAAGATCAAGGTTAAAACATGATAACTATATTGAAGTACTGCATACCTGATTGGATAAACAACCAAAGTACAATCCCCATGTTAAAAGCGAGACATGGGCTGGAAGTAATCTCACTGAATGTAGCGGTAAATGAGGTTACATTATTTGACCATCAATATCTGTGTTCCCTGTTATTGCTTAATGATCCGCAATACATCCCTGGTGCTTGTATTTCTTCCTTCCCAGTGGAGGTGGAGAAAATAGACGCCGGCAGGGTATTGCTCCGTGCTCAGTTTTATATTCTGGTAGCCTGCCTCCAAAGTGAGTGGCAGGCGGGATTCCAGTTCCCGTCCGTTGACATCATGAATACGGATGTTGAGCTGACCTGCCTCGGGTTTGCTAATCCAAAGCATGAGCTCCTCGCTGAAGGGATTTGGGTAAACCCCAAGTCCGGATTCACGCTGACTGGAGAAAATTAACTCAGGCATACGTAAATTCTTGACAGGCAGGAGATTTCCCTGAGGGCTGGCCACTTCTAGCTGAATCTCACTAAGGTAGGGTTCCTGACTAAGAGTACGCTGTGTCTCATTTGTCAGGTCGAGGGTCACGAAGGCAAAGGGTGTATGGGTTGATACCCTCCATCCATCAACTGCAAACCAGGCCATACGCAGTTCATCCTGGTTCAGGGTCGCAACCTGAGTCCCTTCAACCGTGTTTAGCCGGATGCTGGATATATCAACTTTCCTGTAAGGCCTTTCAATGATCATGGAAACGGCACCAAGGTGTCTGTCTGCATCCAGATACAATGGAACTTCAACTTTTCTATGACATACAAAGAACTGTCCCTCCCTAAGAACCGGTATGGTATGCGATGTTTTCGAGCCTGGCATATAGCTGGCATTCACATCCCCGAAACACAGTCCGAGAGAGGTATGCTGAATATCCGTCACGCCATCGGTTATCAACGTATCCGGGTGGTCAAACAGGAAATCCCCGGCGGTGAATCCGGCAATGCTGTCGACAAAACGCATGGCCACCAGCATGGCATCGCTGGCATTCGTAGCGCCATCGACATTGACATCGCTGGCCTGTAACTGCATGCCTGTCAGTGTATCCAGCGACACAAAGTGCCGCATGATCAGGAGTGCATCTAGCGCATTACCCCCACCCCAGGGTATGGCGGTCGCCATATCCAAATGATACAAACCGGCAGGCACGTAAGGCATCTCATAATAACCTGCGCCATCTGTCTGATCCTGCGCAACCACCGGACCGGCCGGCAATTTCAGCATCACATCTGTTGAATGCATCGGAGAAAACGCAGTATTGGCATACTTCACCCATCCGCTTACCATGGCAGTTGGAACAGTAATGAAGACCGTCACTGAGGCAGTGGAGTTACACCCTGCAGCACTGGTGCCTGTCACGGTGTAGGTAGTAGTAATGAGCGGGTTTACAATGTGGGTTGCACCTGCACCCAGACCCATGTTCCAGGAATAGCTTGCAGCACCGCTGGCTTGGAGGGTGGATGATTGTCCGGGTAAAATGCTATCCGGCGTAGCTGTGGCAATCACAACTGGCAAGGCATTCACGGTCACTGTGACTGTCACAGTATTCGTGCAGCCATTGGCGGCTGAGCCGGTCACAGTGTAGGTTGTGGTAGCGGCTGGCATGACTGTCTTACTTGCACCTGTCCCCAATCCATGGCTCCAGGTGTAGGTACTCGCGCCGGAGGCGGTCAAAACACTGGATTCACCCGCACAAATGGTCGAGGGTGCGGCAGACGCGCTCACCGTGGGCAGAGCATTGACCGTCACCGTGACTGTCGCGGTATTCGTACAGCCATTGGCGGCTGTGCCTGTCACAGTGTAGGTTGTGGTGGCGGCAGGTGTGACGGTTTTACTCGTACCCGTTCCCAATCCATGGCTCCAGGCGTAGGTACTCGCGCCGGAGGCGGTCAAAACACTGGATTCACCCGCACAAATGGTCGAGGGTGCGGCAGATGCGCCAACCGTGGGCAGAGCATTGACCGTCACCGTGACGGTCGCGGTATTCGTACAGCCATTGACGGCGGTGCCTGTCACAGTGTAGGTTGTGGTAGCGGCTGGCATGACTGTCTTACTTGCACCTGTCCCCAATCCATGGCTCCAGGTGTATGTAATCGCACCTGAGGCCGTCAAGACGCTGGATTCACCCGCACAAATGGTCGAGGGTGCCGCAGACGCGCTCACGGTGGGCAAGGCGTTCACGGTTACCGTGACTGTCGCGGTATTCGTACAGCCATTGACGGCTGTGCCGGTCACAGTGTAGGTTGTGGTAGCGGCTGGCATGACTGTCTTACTTGCACCTGTCCCCAATCCATGGCTCCAGGTGTAGGTATTCGCACCTGAGGCCGTCAAGACGCTGGATTCACCCGCACAAATGGTCGAGGGTGCGGCAGACGCGCTCACCGTGGGCAAGGCGATCACGGTTACCGTGACTGTCGCGGTATTCGTGCAGCCATTGGCGGCGGTGCCTGTCACAGTGTAGGTTGTGGTGGCGGCAGGCGTTACTGTCTTGCTTGATCCTGTCCCCAATCCAAGGCTCCAGGCATAGGTACTCGCACCGGAGGCCGACAATATGCTGGATTCGCCTACGCAAATTGTCGAGGGCACCGCAGATGCGCCAACGGTGGGCAGAGCATTGACCGTCACCGTGACGGTCGCGGTATTCGTGCAGCCATTGGCGGCTGTGCCTGTCACAGTGTAGGTTGTGGTGGCGGCAGGTGTGACTGTCTTGCTTGCTCCTGTCCCCAATCCATGGCTCCAGGCATAGGTACTCGCTCCGGAGGCCGACAATATGCTGGATTCGCCTACGCAAATTGTCGAGGGTGCCGCAGATGCGCTCACGGTGGGCAAAGCGTTCACGGTTACTGTGACTGTCGCGGTATTCGTGCAGCCATTGGCGGCTGTGCCTGTCACAGTATAGGTTGTGGTGGCGGCAGGTGTGACTGTCTTGCTTGCACCTGCACCCAATCCATGACTCCAGGTGTAGGTACTTGCGCCAGAGGCGGTTAGACCGCTGGATTCACCTGCGCAGATCGTAGAAGGCGCCGCAGATGCGGAGACCGTGGGCAAAGCATTCACAGTCACCGTGACTGTCGCGGTATTCGTGCAGCCATTGGTGGCGGTGCCTGTCACAGTGTAGGTTGTGGTGGCGGCTGGCGTGACTGTCTTGCTGGCGCCTGCTCCCAATCCATGGCTCCAGGCATAAGTAATGGCACCGGAGGCCGTCAAAACACTGGATTCACCCGCACAGATTGTTGAGGGCGCCGCAGATGCGGAGACCGTGGGCAAAGCATTCACAGTCACCGTGACTGTCGCGGTATTCGTACAGCCATTGGCAGCTGTGCCTGTAACGGTGTAGGTCGTGGTTGTGGCAGGCGTGACGGTTTTACTCGTACCCGTTCCCAATCCATGGCTCCAGGCATAGGTACTCGCGCCGGAGGCGGTCAAAACACTGGATTCACCCGCACAGATCGTGACAGGTACAGCAACTGCCGTCACCGTGGGTAAGGCATTCACAGTCACCTTGACTGTCGCGGTATTCGTACAGCCATTGACGGCGGTGCCAGTAACAGTGTATGCCGTGGTGATGGGAGGCATCACGGTTTTGCTTGCACCTGTTCCCAATCCATGGCTCCAGGCATACGTGCTTGCGCCGGAGGCGGTCAATACGCTGGATTCACCCTCACAGATCATGACAGGCACAGCAACTGCAGACACCATGGGCAAAGCATGCACCGTCACCGTGACTGTGGCGGTATTCGTGCAGCCATTGGCGGCGGTGCCTGTGACACTGTATGTCGTGGTGGTGGCAGGCATCACGGTTATACTCGTACCATTTCCCAATCCATGACTCCAGGCATATGTAGATGCGCCGGAGGCCGTCAATACGCTGGATTCACCTGCACAAATTGTCGAGGGTGCCGCAGACGCGGAGACAGAAGGCAGGGCATTCACGGTCACCGTGACTGTCGCGGTATTGGTACAACCATTGGCGGCAGTGCCTGTAACAGTATAGGTTGTGGTGGTGGAAGGCGCGACGGTTTTACTCGCACCTGTCCCCAATCCATGGCTCCAGGCATACGTACTTGCGCCGGAGGCGGTCAATATGCTGGATTGTCCTGCACATATTACAGGTGGTGTGGCTGAAGCACTCACCGCAGGTAAAGGGTTCACGGTAACCAATACGCTTCCGGTTACATAATCACCGAATTGATCTCCAACTTTCAACGTATAGGTCGTAGTGGTTGCAGGGACAGCCAGAGCAAGGCTATCACCAGGATTCAGAATTCCGGCCCCACCAGACCAGGTATAGGCATATGGTGTTAAGCCGCCTGCCGGCTTTCCCCATAACCTGGCCGTGTCTCCTGCACAGATGGTCAAGGCAGGCATCATAGTCAGACTGAGAGAGTCTGTCCATATAATGCGGTTAAATATATCAATATCATAGCTCTCACCGGCCAGGCTACCGGCAGCGTTCTTGAAGTATACCATGCCGGCATTGACAGTCTTGGCAACATTGAATACTGACGAAGGATAGTTTGGATTATCATGGAATTGTGCATTCTCAATGATTAAGGACTGATTGTTATTGATGGTCAGCAGCCTATTCAGAGCACTTCCACCCATAATAATGGTATCAGGTGTAAAGGTGCAGTTTGTAAATGGATGAATGGGATCAATAATCCCACCGCTGGAAATATAGATCCCACTGTCACAGCATAAACTGTAATCCGTAAAGGATGTGGATATGATCCCTCCCGGTTTAATATTCAGATCAAAGTCGTTAACAAATTGGACAGTTGCAGTGGAATCTGCACTTCCAATTGATTGAAACCTTCCACCGCTAAGCACTTTACCACTTCCAGCCTGCGCGAATACTCTGCCTCCTACTCCAACACGTAGTACTGCACCATCATGGATTTCACAATCCCCAACAATACTAATCGCCTCCTCACCCACTTCCACCACGCCATCCCTGATCACAAGACCGCCTCCCCCATAGGAATGGAAATTAAAATAATCATCAATAAATACCGTATCCCCTGTTTCCCAGGATTTTGGCAAATTCAATACCTGTCCGAAATCGTCCAATTGCAGGGGGTTCCCCGTAAGGGTTTTAGAAGGGGATTTATCTACAAATACGGAATCGGCATCCAGGTTGGGCCATGTCTTAATATCGAGGTATTGGTTGCGGTTCCCGGTAAACCAGGCATTTCCAGGGGTTACGAGCTGTGAGTAAAATTCATCCCTGTAATCACCATAGAAAACAAGGTCTCCCTGTGCCCTTACCACTGCTCTGTTTGAATGATAATCACCGATAACCTGCATCCCATTGTTCAGGAAAAAAAAGTAATGACCTGGACCTACATAGTTACCAGTAAAGCTGAGATTGCAAAACACCTCTTCAGCGGCGGCAGAGGTCAGATAGGCGGTATCCGGCAGATTGAAAATGACATGCGATGAGAGTCCTGGATTAAAACCCCAAAGATTGTTGAAGGTGGCATTGTTATTGGTCCAGCTGCCATCAGAATAGATACGTGGACTTTCATCATTTGCATTCAACCCGGCCCCACTGGCAAGGGTTATGTCTCCACCAACGTACATTTTGGTGTGGTCATTCAATTCAAAGGTTCCATCTGTCAGGGTAAGATCATTCAGAACGCTGATGCTGTCACCGTCCATGTATTGAAGACCCTCGAATCCAGCATAGGTTTTATTCAATACCAGATTGTAAAAGGTCTCCGGGGTATTGATAAATGAGGGTTCCGAACCTACAAAATGGACACTTGCGGTATTTTCAACGAAACCGGTATCTCCGACCAGGTTGGTCCAGTCTCCTTTCACAAATATATCGTAACCAGTTAAACTGAAGGGTGTTCCAGTATTCAGGACACCTGCCTGCAAGAGGAAATCATGATTGATGTTAATATCTGAAAACAAGACCCGGCTTACCCCCGGACTATTGTAAGTGAAGTCGTGAAACCAATTCGCGGAGCCAAGTTGGACGTAAGCATCCACCATCTTATCTCCGCTAATCATCTCCACCGTTCCACCTGTCGGATTAAAGGTCCCCGCACTTGGTGCGTAAAACGTATATCCGATCCTGATATCTCCGCCGGAAATGCTGTCCACAAAAGTAGAGTTAACATGCATACTGTTGTTGGACAATTCGAAAACCCCGGCGGCCATGACCATTTTTCCGCTCAGATACTGCCATGCTTTGGAAGCTGCGTATGGCTGGTCGCAAACAAAACTACCCCCATCTATTCGCAGCACCCCAGTCAGACTCAGGCCATAGTTACCATGCACCAGGACTTTCCCGGCACTCATGGCGATTTCCCCTTTCTGGTAGAAGTTACCATCGATTTCCAGGGTTCCTGTTGACCATATATCATAGATTTTGGAAGTAGCGTCCATGTCAACAGTACCCTTGACTCGCATATCGCAACCATATGTCTTGAACTTGTTATTGGCATTTAATATGAAGTCGCCCGCAACCCTGACTGTATCGGTCGCAGATAAAAAGGCATAATTTGCGGCTGGAGCCGGTTTATCCAAAATCAGGTTCCCGAATGTGGCATCATCATCGTAATTAACAATCACCGAGGGAGACCCTGAAGTACCCCGCATAATAACATCGTTGCCAACACCGAGAGAGGCATCTGTTCCATCCAGAAATTGCCATTTAAAGTCCACCACAAAAGCACCATCAGTGATGGTGCCACCCGAACCGGGGTGCCAGATAATGTGGTTGACAAACATGGTATCTTGCGGATTCACCATCCTGAGATTACCATGAATATTGGCAGAGTCGGTGACAATGACATTAGATCCGCTGTTCCTCAATTCTCCGCTTTCAACATAAAGGTCGGAGCAACGGAGATCATAGATGCTCAGGTATACATAGGAGGAAGGATTCGCAATATGAACATGGTTGAAGGGATTCTGTGAAAATATGAGTTGGGAGCCTTTAGCCTTTGAAGCACCTGTGAATGTCACCTTGGAGTAAATGCCAGCATCAAACCCTATGTATGAGGAGCTGGTTGAATTATAATCAACCCAGTCACCACCCACGTTTAGCTGTATTGTTCCGGGATCGTTGGCATTCAATCCTGCGCTACTCAAAATTGTGACATTATCAACAACATTCAGAATAGAAGGTGAATTCAATTCAAGAGTGCCAGAAATACAGTTGAGACTACCTAAGACATCAATTGTACCGCTCATTTCGACATCTTCAAACCCGATGGCAGATTTGGCAACCACCAGGTTAAAGAATGTTTCATCAGTGAGTATATCAGAAAGGCCGCTTCCAAAAAAATGAACGGTTCCGGCACCTTCTGTAAAACCAAGTGTACCGATGTTATTAGCCCAGTTGCCACCGACATACAGTGGGTTGTCGTTTGGATTCAGTATGCAGGATTGTATGGTCAGGTTGCCATTTACCGTTACGGATGAATTAAACGACTTTGTGTGATACGACACTTTGCTGCCGGATAAACCAAGAATCAGGTTATTGAAATAATCTCCTGTCTGTAACGTACTTGTATTGGAACTGCCAGTCATGATAAAATCCCCATAATCCAGTTGCATTACGCCTCCTCCTGTATTTTGAATGCTGCCGTGGACCACAAAAGGATCGGAGGAGCTATGTATGTTCAAAGTGCAGGCATTGGCGAAGTATATGTTTCCGTGGATAAATAAGGTATCAAGAGAATAATTGGTGACTGTGGCATTGGTCTTATTAAACCTTACATGGTATAGGTTGCAATCCCTGTCATCACCATAAACCGAGCTTGGTGTGGTCCCCTGAAAGATAAACTCACCAGCAGTCAACTGCACGTTCGCGCCATTCTTAAACCAAAACAGCCCATCAACCCTGACCTGAGAGCTGGTGACCATAGAGGCTGTGCTTCCACTTTCAAAATAGAAAAAGCCGGTCACATCCAGGTCCGCATTCGAATGTGTCAGGCGCAAATCTCCATAAATCCTCGTATTTCCGGAAACTACAAGGTCATAGCCTTCGATATCCAGACGTGCACCGGTATTCAATGTCAGATCATCACATGCACCATTAGCAGTACTTAACTTCGGATAATAAACATATCCAGTCGATATGGTTACATCAATACTGGCATCCGGTACAAGACCACCGTTCCAGTTGCCAGGTGTGTGCCAGTCATGGGACACCAGCCCCAGCCATTGCCCGGCGGCATTGACTGAAATGTCAAACCCAGTGGAGACACCATTGTTTGACCATACACACAAGCCATAATAATCCGCTGTCGTAACGGTATAGGTGAACTGTTCATCAACTCCATTGGTAAAGGTCGCTGAGGATGCAACCGCACCGTACCGTCCTACATGATAAGCTGATCCATTGGATTTATACAAGGCAAAATCCAGGTCAGCACTACCACTGACAATATCAAGATCAAAAACATATGTTCCTACAGGAAGATAGATATCCCAAATCTCCACAACATCGTTGGAACTCCAGGTATCACTGTATTTCGCTCCGACCGGGATTACATCCTCCGCATTTTCGTATTCAATGATCGCACTTGAAGTTCCACTGTACCTGGAAGCCTTAACGTACTTGTTTGCAACAGGGGTATGGTTGCCATCAACAACAATGACATCCACCTTGCCCATCCCCTGATAAGAATATGCCAGTTGGGTGGTCATGGTGGCATCGCTGAACATATTGATATCCCAGTCATCCGAACTCAGGCTGGGCCTGATCCCAACGGCATACCAGTATGAACTGCTATTGTTGATATAAAAATAATTGGGATTTACACTCACATTCTGATACGAATCATCTGACAGTAATTCAATCAAAATGGTACCTGCATCCCCAACGGAATAATCACTTGCATAGCCGCCTGAAGAATTCGTGGCGGCTTTAATAAAATAGTAGTAAGTGATCCCGGGAAGTGCTGTATAATCACTGTAATATGTACCTGTTTGCCAACCCGACAAGGCGCTGGCCCCGCTGGTGGAATTCGTCGTATTGCGGTACACACGATAATAGGAGGCACCCAGAACCGAACTCCAGCTAACATAAACACGGTCGATGTACCCAGCATCCGAGGCTGTTACCAGGCCAGGTTCCTGGCAATTCACAGTGATAGTTGAAGGGAAATAATAGGTATTGTCCGATTCACTGCTTTCATTGGATTCCTCGTAGAGATAATCGACGAAGTAACCCACATAATAAACCCCCGGATACACAGCCTCATTGGAAAGGTAAATACTCTTGGAGATATTCTCTGTCGATGAGAAACTGGGTGTCAATACACCAACAGGGTCAGTCCCAAACAGTATATCGCTGTTGGAAATGATGGTATTGGTAGATAAATAGTAGGCCACTGAATGGGGAGCAGAAGGGGCATCGCCATTGTTCCACACACGGCAATTAATATAGAGGTTGTTGTTCGTGAAAGTCATATTGTTATCCGGACTCCAATAGGTCAGGTTGCTCGTTTTAGGTTCAATACCGATGACGATTTCTTCCAGGGCATTGAAATCGTACCCTCCTGGTGTAAGGTCGGTAATCAGAAACCAACCATCCGAACTTCCGCTCCAACCCCAGTTACAATGGAAATAACGGTTACCGGTGCTGTTGTAATTATCGTTGACGCCATCAATAACCCAGGCATGTGCACTACCTGAACCACCACCGTATATAACAGGCCGGTAGGCCAGAATCTCTGTCCGGATCAGGTCGCTCCAGGCAGAACTGGTATAGGAAGTCCTCAACTTATTGATGCAACCGCTTTTGATATAGAAATGATCTTTAAAAGCATCGGCTACCACACTGTTATTGTAGGGCCATGCACCTGAAGACCCCGTACCGTAATTCATATTCACCGACACCCCACAATGAAAAAGCAACTCGTCAACATCCGTAGTCGTGGTAGTAAGGGTATTGGGCATATTGTCCCAGTCATAATCCAGATTGAAGGTGGCAGAGATAGTCCCCAGGGTCGTATGGGTATAACTACCTGAACCGGTGCCCCTTATTGGCCGGTCATAGTATTTCAAAGCCTGCCCCATGGCCACCGCCACACATCCGACCAGACCACGCCCGCAGGGGCCACCTGTCATGGCCGGACAGGAATTATTATAATTGCATCCCTGCGCCCAGGTTGTCGTCAACATGGGATTTACAACGGATTTGGATACCGGCTGTGCAGGCTTTGTCTGAAGGTAGGTCCAAAACTGGGAAATCTCCTGCGATGGCTGAACCTGATGATCTATCGCAAACTGGATCTGCGCGGCACAGCGCTCCATCCACCAGGTAAATTCCGGAGATGGATCAGGGTCATTCGGATCCAGAAAGCCCTGATCTGCATATCCGATGACAGGATAGCTTGCCTCCTGGGCTGCAACTATAATAAATCCGTTATTAGCCTGGTAATTAAATATATAATACAGCGTATCACCAATCATAACTTCCATATGGGCAAGAACAGGAATGATGTCGTCAAATGAAAAAGACTTCCCATCCATGCAGTTATCCCAATAAAAATGCCTGGCAACCGTCCTAGCCGTATTTACATCAATGGTCCTGGCATTGAGCAGAGATGACATAACTATAAGAAACACATACATCATCACGACTGCAGGCGCAGTTTTCTTAGAAGTTAAAGTATTCATAATATGAGCGTTTAAATGATAATGAGACCGAAACTTGAGAAGGAAAAGCTGATTTCGAAAAGATCAACCATCACAATATGTTTGACTTAATACTTAGATACAGGCAGAAGACAGGCAATGAATTAAAATTCAAGTAATAAATATACGTAATAATCCGGGCTGTTGCAAGCAACGGTGTATAAAGTGCCAGATAATCAAGCTATACTATAGACACATCACTGAACTCATAAAAGCATTGAAAAAAAAACATCCTGATGATTGCTTAAAAATGAAAACAGAAAGCCGGTAACTCATTACCTTTCACCCATGAAGGATTTCGCAGTAAAGATCTGTAGCAGGGCATTCCTGTTCATTCTAAGCATGTGTAGTTCATTCCTGATTTTATTCCCCCAGGAGATTGTCCAGGATAAACAATACCTCCATGCCGGGTGGTCCTTCCGGGAAGCAAGTGATACCCTGTCTTACCCGGCCCGTGTTCCGGGCTGCATTCATACAGACCTCCTGTCCAACAACCTGATTCCGGATCCATTCTATGGGATGAATGAAAGAGATCTCCAATGGATTGATAAGAAAGACTGGGTATATCAGTCTGTTTTCATGGCCGATACCTCACTGTTGAACCGGCAGCATGTCGGGATCTGCTTTGAAGGCCTGGACACTTATGCGGATGTCTACCTCAATGAGCAGCATATTCTCAGCGCCAACAATATGTTCCGCACCTGGGAAATTGAGATTCGTCATCTACTCCAGCCTGGTGCCAACAAACTGATCGTGCACTTCCGTTCTACTGTCCAACAAGGACTCGCCGCATTCAACCAATTAAACTACCTCATCCCGGTCTCAGAAAATGACCAGTCGGAGTTGGGTGGACTGGGCCAGCAGAGGATCAGCCCCTTCATCCGGAAAGCACCTTACCACTTTGGATGGGACTGGGGCCCCCGTTTTGTTACGTCTGGCATATGGCGACCGGTCTACCTTACAGCCTGGGATGATGCCTGTCTGACAGACACATGGATACAACAGGACAGCCTGACTGACGGTACTGCTTATGCCACCGCTTTTCTCGAAATCAATGCTACCCACTCCCAGGTATTATCAGTCCGTATTTCGAATGAAACATCGATCCTGGTCGATACAACTATGTCACTCCAGGATGGTGAAAACCGCGTGCCCATTCGTTTCAACCTGGACAACTACCGTTTATGGTGGCCGAGAGGACTGGGTGAACCTGCATTATATACATTTGACATTGAACTATATAAAGGCAACAGGGTCCTGAACAGAAAGACGGTTAAAACGGGTTTCCGGAAAATTGCACTCGTGCAGGAAGATGATAGCCTTGGAACTTCTTTCTATTTCGAAATAAACGATGTCCCTGTTTTTGCCAAAGGAGCCAACTACATCCCGCAAGATATGTTTCCTGACCGGGTGAGCAGGGATAAGTACACCCGGCTACTGAGAGATGCCGCGGAAGCAAATATGAATATGATCCGCGTATGGGGCGGCGGGTATTATGAAGATGATTACTTCTATGACCTCTGCGATTCCCTGGGACTTATGGTGTGGCAGGACTTTATGTTCTCCTGTTCCATGTACCCCGGGGATTCTTCATTCCTTGATAATGTCAGGCTGGAAGCCATCGACAATATCAAGCGATTGCGGCATCATCCCTGCATCGCCCTGTGGTGCGGTAATAATGAAAACCTGATCGCCTGGGAGTCCTGGGGATGGAAGAAACAGACCATAAAGGACTTCGGACAGCCGGTTGCCGATGCGATCTGGCAGGCTTATGATACCTTGTTTCATAAGCTGCTTCCGGCCTGTGTCCAAGCTTATCATCCAGGAATGCCTTACTGGCCCTCCTCTCCAGGCGCAGCATGGGGAAAAAAGCAAAGCATGGAGCGTGGAGATCAGCATTACTGGATGGTGTGGTGGGGAGGATGGCCTTTCGGGAGCTATGAAAAGGAGATAGGGAGATTTATGTCAGAATATGGGTTCCAGTCATTTCCGCTACTGGCCTCCGTTCAGAAATTCACAGATCCCGCTGATCATGACATCTATTCAGATGTGATGAAATCCCATCAGCGATCCAGCATCGGCAATGCCACGATCATCCGGTATATGGAACAGTATTATAAAGTGCCGGCCTCTTTCAGCGACCTCCTGTATGTCAGTCAGTTACTACAGGCGAAAGGGATGCAGACCGCCATTGAAGCACATCGAAGGGCCCGGCCCTATTGCATGGGAAGCCTGTATTGGCAATTGAACGACTGCTGGCCGGCGGCATCCTGGTCGGGCATAGATTATTACGGCAAATGGAAAGCACTTCATTATCAGGCAAAACGATCATTCAGTCCACTTCTGCTCTCTCCCATCCTGGAAGATGACAAACTGGTAGTTCATATTATTGCCGATGACGTAAGTGTCCAACCCGCCACCATGCACTGGAAAGGCATGGATATGCAGGGAAAAATATGGTGGCAAGGATCCCAAAGGCTTGACCTTCGCCCACAGGAAAACCAACAAATACATGCACCTCTGCCTGCGATTGACAGTATGCGCGCCCATCAAGATTACATCTACATCTATTTGACTGATAATAAAGGTTATATAATTGGGGAAAATCTCCTCTTCTTCAAGGAACCCAAGGATCTGACCCTTGAACGAGCATCCATTCAATACAGCACCATGCCTGTTGAGGGGGGGTATAACATTATTCTAACCAGCGACAGACTGGCACTTGGTGTTTACCTCCGGCTTGAGCAGGAAGATACAGGGCATTTCAGTGATAACTTCTTTAATCTGCTACCGGGAATGAGCAAAACCATTCATTATAAGGGGTTGACAGAACCCTCGTTGCAGATTCAATCCCTTAGAGACACCTATTGAAATCGTCACGGCAGGCTTCATTACCTAAATCATGATCTAAACATGCGCAACTCAGGAAAAAAAGCAATCCAAGCGAAAGATTCATTGAAAAGCTGGTTTACAAGCGGTAAACCTGCACTGATGCTGGCGATGCTTCTTCCGTTCCTTTGTTCATCATCTTTGCAAAGAACAGAGGATCCATCTCTGATTCCTTTTCCACAACAAATAGTCCTGCTCGGTGGCCATCTAAATCTGCAGAAAGGCATCTACGTCATCAGTCATGACACCATCCTGTCTGAGGAGGTTGATTACCTCATAACGGCCCTGAAAGCAGAAGGAATTAGCATAGCCCGCACAGGATCCGGAAACAGGATACCCCTGCATCTCAGCCTGGATCCTGCGATGGACAGCCTCGGGCCGGAGGCCTATCGCCTGCAGATCAGAAGGAATGAAGCACTGATTCAGGCTTCGGCTCCGGCTGGGATCTTCTACGGCATTCAAACCTTATTGCAGCTGGTTCCAATCGAGGGAAAAAAGCATGTTCCCTGCATGGATATTTCCGATAGGCCACGCTTCACATACCGGGGAATGCATCTGGATGTATGCCGGCATTTCTTTGGCGTCGATTTCATCAAAAGATATCTGGACCAGATGGCGAGGTACAAGCTCAATACCTTCCATTGGCATCTGACAGAAGACCAGGGATGGCGTATTGAGATCAAGCGCTACCCTAAGCTCACGTCTGTTGGATCTGTGCGCAAGGAGACCATGGTAGAAAAGAACTTCAATCCATATCGGGGGGATGGGACGCCTCATGGCGGATACTACACGCAGGAAGAAGTCCGTGAGATCATTGCATATGCGGCCCGTCGCCACATCGAAGTGATCCCGGAAATCGAGATGCCCGGACACAGTCTGGCCGCCCTTTCTGCTTACCCTGAGCTTTCATGCACTGGTGGTCCCTTCGAGGTTGCCACTACCTGGGGTGTTTTCGATGATATCTATTGTACCAAAGAGGAGACGTTTGTGTTTCTGGAACATGTTCTGGATGAGGTTACCGCACTATTCCCCGGCAGGTATATTCATATCGGCGGTGATGAAGCACCTAAAACCAGGTGGAAAGCTTGTCCGGTTTGCCAGGGACGCATGCGCGCAGAAGGCCTGGAAGATGAGCATGCCCTTCAAAGTTACTTTATACGGCGCATTGAGAAGATCCTGACTGCCAGAAACAAGAAGCTCATTGGCTGGGATGAGATTTTGGAAGGCGGTCTGGCCCCGGACGCCACCGTCATGTCGTGGAGGGGCGAAGACGGTGGTATTGCAGCCGCGCGTCAGAGCCATGATGTGATTATGACCCCTGGATTTGTGATGTACTTTGATCATTATCAGGGCGATCCGAAAAAAGAGCCTCTGGCCATCTGCTGCTACACACCCCTCCAAAAAGTATATGCTTACGATCCTGTTCCTGCCGTGCTCAGTCCAAAGGAACAACAACATATTCTGGGTGTGCAGGCAAATGTATGGACTGAATACATCAAAACCCCTGAACATGTTGAGTATATGGTGAATCCAAGGCTGCTGGCGTTATCTGAGATCGCATGGACCAATAAGGACAGGAAGGACTACAGCAGTTTCATGCGGAGGATCCCAATCCACCTGCAGCGGATGGACCGTCTTAGCATAAGCTACCGGCAACCGGTTGAGGGAGAGTGACAGCAATCAGTTGACAGCCATCAGTTATCAGCGATCAGTTTCCAGCGATCAGTTGACAGCGGTCAGTTGACAGCCATCAGCGATCAGCAATCATTCGTAATTCGTAATTCGTAATTCGTAATTCGTAATTATCTGATTATTAACTCCTAATCCCTAATTCCTAATTCCTGATTATCTCCCAGCCATCAGTTGGGAGCCAGCATAATGCTTATTTAACGTGGTCGGGATTGTCGAACAGGCTATTGTTGCCTATCTGGCATTCTATGATGGTTATAAAATCGGGTTGATCTGAATATACCATGCTAATTTTTTCTGCAATACTCTTACCACCGTGCTCTACTGCCGGAGTAATATTAAGTCTTGCGCTTGTAATAGCTACCCCCGAGTACCAAAGCAGCTGAAATAATCATCACGTTTTTGATGATGTATTGTCCTTCGAGTGATGGCGTTAATATGTTACCATTCTGGAATGTTACTTCTGGTAAGAAAACCAAAGGCATGAATGTGCCAAACATCTGAAGGAAAAGTAATGCTATTGCTATCCTGGTGGTACGGGAAAACAGAAAAGTAACGCCTATAGCGACTTCCCACCATCCAATAGCTGCTAACCAAAACCCTGGAGTACCAAATGGCAGCCAAACGACCGTTGCTTTGAGTAAATTTTCGGCCGACGATACGTCAAAGGGTTTCAATATCCCAAACCATATGAAAATAATTCCAAACGAAATTCGAATTGCAGGGATACTCAGCTGATTCATCCATTTTGCAATCTGCTTGTCAATCCTATTTATCTTATTTACCATTGTTTTTGTTATTGTCTAATTAAGGAAAGGCCTTAGATGTAAAATTATTATCCACTATTGTAATTTATATTAATAACCATCGATAAACATTTTGGTTTAATAATTCACGTAGTGTATTGTCAAGAAAAGGTCATGTCAACAATTCAAACCCTGCTGATTTACGCAAGGTACAGATTAGTATTATATGTGAAAATCCCAGAATATCTGCCAATTCAGGAACAAATTCCGCCTTTAATTCTACCTGACCTTGTATGCCTTTTGCTCCATTTGGTTAGATTGACATTCCTAAAAACCTCATTGGCCTATTAAAGAATTCATGATGTTTTCGAACCGGTTATTGTTGATGGGATGATGGCTGACATCTCGATACGCCGGCACAAAGTTTTCCAACCCGCCAGCTGGTTAATTGAAAATTAGAAACTAGGGTTTAGGGACTAGGATTCAGGTAATTACGAATTACGAATTACGAATTACAAATTACGAATTGATAATCAGGTAATTACGAATTACGAATGATTGCTGATGGCTGATAACAGTTGAAAATTGAAAGTTGATGGTGATGGCAGACCGCTGTCAACTGATCGCTGATAACTGACACACCCAACCCCGTAGGGGTGGTATATTGGTAGCCCGGCGGAATAACCACAGCATCAATCCCCCTCCCATGACCGGCGATGATAATTGGGTGATGGTGATTGGGAGCGGGGCAAGGGGGAGGGGAAAAAATTAGGAATTAGGAATTAGGGATTAGGAATTGGAAATCAAGCAAATACGAATTACGAATGATCCCTGATCGCTGACAAATGATCGCTGTAAACTGATTGCTGTAAACCTTCGCTGTCCGAAGTCTCCACGCTACAGACAGCGGTGGCAGAAGCTACGCACAGAGGGGAATGCCCATCAATACCCACTGGACTCCCGAAAGGGAGTCCAACAGCAATAACCCCGGGTGAAGTTAGCGGACAGAATGTATTCCAGAACCACGAAACTTAGCCCCGCTTACTGAACCCGGGAGCCACGAGCCCTCCAGAAAAGCCGGACTCCCGCCAGGGAGTCCAACAGCAATAAGCCTGGCTGAAGTAAGCGGACAAAGTGACGTCCAGAACCACGAAACTTAGCCCCGCTGTCCGTAGCGTCCTCGCTACGGACTTGATAATCACTGGGTTTACGTAAGAATACTCTCCTTCATTATCTTTTTCTTCTTTGTCATTGGTATCTGTCTACCTGCCAATGATCTCGTATGAAATTCTTCTTGTTCCTTTCTTTGCGCGCCCAAAGAAAGGAACCAAAGAAAGGGCGCTTTTTCGAAGGGATTTTTCAGCCTCCGGCTGAAAACCATAGGGGATTGGCTAAATTTCCTCCAAGGCTTCGGAAATTCTTAACGCCAATCCCCTATTATCCTGACGAAAAAGGCTTTTCCGCATAAGGCGGATACCTATTTGAGTTCCCAAGGCGAAGCGACAGTTGAAAGTTGAAAGTTGAGTCCCCTCTAAAAAGGGGCTATTATTATGAGTGACAAAAATTAATAACTGGTAAATAAATCGTTCTGGGAAATTGCAAGATCAGATTTGGTTGAAAAACGATCTTTA